>JAJCZZ010000081.1 GCA_029262115.1 Gemmatimonadota bacterium
CGGGTACCCCCGAGGAATAGCAGCGCTCTGGGGTACCCGCGCCGAAGGCGTGGGTCGAGGAGCAACGACCCAGGGCCGGATGCGGGCACCGCGCGAAGCGTGGTCCTCTCGAATGGCCGAGACACTTTCGTAGCACCACACGAGGAGGCCGGATGGAACCGACGAAGAGGGTGAGACGTCTTGTGGTCGGCGTGACCGGCTTGGCCGCGGTCGGGTGTGGCGGCGGAGCGTTCGGCGGCGGGTCGCCCGCGCATCAACTCGCCGCCGGGATGGCGGCCGGTGAGCTCCGCGCCGAGCGAGTCGCCTGCGTGATCGACGGCGTGCCCGGCGCTCTGTTCGTCCTCGTGCCCCAGCTGCCTGAGCTTCGAAAGGAGCGCGCGGCCGTGATCTCGGCCAGCCTCCGTGCCCAGGCCCGTTCGGTACAGGAGAGCATGGCCGATGCGGACGCCGCCACGGCGGCAGGCACACAGATCATGCAGCTGTCGGACGCGGCGGTCTGGGCGCATGAGCGCGGAGACGATGCCTTGGCCACGAGGTACTCCGCCCAGGCCAGCCATGCGTCTCAGGAGTCGACGACGCTCGGCGCGTCTCCGCTCCTGCTTCGCGCGGGTCCGTCGACCGACCGTATTGCGGCGCTCTCGGATGAGGATGTAGCGTTCCTCGTGCGCTACGCTACGCTCCGGGCGGATCTGATGGCGGGACGGGTCGAAGGGACCGCCGCGCTCCTGGAACAGCTCGACCAGTGGGATCTCGATCGCCCTCACATCATGGCGGCGTACGCGGCCACCGTCCTCCGACTTTATCACGACCCGAACGTGGTCTGCCGCTGAGACCACCGGCGGCCGAGGTCTACCCCGTCCTCTGAACGGCGCCCGCCCTTGGTTCAGCCGCGTGGTGGCTCGAGTTCGATGTGCCCCGGTCCCACCGTGTCGGGTGCGCCCGGGTCGGCGACGAGGAACACCAGCGTCTCGAGGCGGTCGACCGCCGCCTCGACCCACTTCCGCCAGCGGCCGCGGCGGAGCGCATACCTCGACGTGTAGACCCGCACCTCCGTGGCCCCGCCCGCCGACGTCACGGCGAAGCGCAGTCCGCGGCGATCACGCCAGGTAATCTCATCGGCCTGGAGCTCGACCTGGGCGGGTCCGTCCCGGTAGGGCTGCACCAACCGTACGAGGCGCAGGAGCTGATCGGACGAGAGAGGGAGGGGGATCTCGCGGATGACGGAGAGGTTCGTCTTGACGATACCCCACTGCTGCACGGGCGGCCGGCTCACCCCGGTCGGGCTCGCCGAGCGTACTTCCGCGATGGCGCGGTTCACGGCGCTGCTCCCCAGGCCGGCTTCACCTGCGATGGACCGTAACTCGTCCACCGTGAGGAACCGCCCGTCGTCGCTCCCGTCCAACTCCGCGGCGCGACGAAGGATCTTGTCGGCGTCGAATTTCGTGAATGTCGGTGACTCGGCCATGGGAAGAACCTGATATCCAGAGTCGCCGTAGGCAACGGATGCGCGACCGTATCTCGACATGCCGTGCCTGCTTGCGTAACTTCTGGTTGAGATTGATTATCAACAGCGTCCAATTCGGACCCACGAACCGACCCTGGCACCGCCCGGCGCGGAGTTTTCATGAGCCCTGACATCCTCGAGGTCATCGACGACGGCGAGCCGGATCTTCGGCTCACCGAGATCGCGCTCCGGGATGTCGTGGAGTTGGTTCGGATCGATCTGCCCGACCACGAGGCCGAGCCCCTGCTGGAGCGGGGCTTCATGCCGGGCTGCAGCCTCTGCCCGATTCGGAAGTCGCGGTCCGGCGACCCCATCGTGATGGTCGACGGAACCCTCATCGCGCTCCGCCGCGAGATGGCGGGCTGTCTGTGCGTCAAACAGGTGGGCTCCCAGGGCTGATCGCCCCCGGCGAGCCCTTCTCCTGACAGTGCTTCCCACCGCTGCGCCGGCTCCGCCGCCTTCAGGCTCACGGACCGCCGGGAATCCGCCCCTTATTGCGCTGGTCGGCCCCCCGAACGCCGGCAAGACCACCCTGTTCAACCGGTTGACCGGCCTTCGGCAGAAGGTGGCCAACTATCCCGGGGTGACCGTCGAGAGGAAGACGGGCGCTTTACGGCTACCCTCCGGCGCCCAGCTCGAGGTGGTCGATTTACCCGGCGTGAACGGGTTTTCCGCCCGCACAATGGACGAACGGGTCACGAGGGACGTCCTGGAGGGACGCGCCGAAGGCATCCGTCACCCCGATGCCGTCATCCTCGTGGTCGACGCCACCCGGCTGGAGCCCCACCTGATGCTGGTGGAGCCCGTCATGGAGACGGGTGTCCCGATGATCCTGGTCCTCAACATGTGGGACGAACTCGAGGCACGCGGCGGATCGGTCGATACCCACGTCCTCGGCGAAGAGCTGGGGATCGACGTCGTGCCGGCCAATGCACGCACGGGGGAGGGCCTCGACGCCCTCGACGACTTCCTCGAAGGCGTGTACGAACGGGGCCCGATGCCTGAACGGCCCTGCCCGGCTGTGCAGAACCATCCGGGGGGTGTCCCTCTGCCCATGGCGGACGCCTTCGCCCGTCGTCGTCGCCGGGTGCGGGGATGGACTCGAGGCGCGGCATACGTACCCGCGGGCCCGTCGGCCTTCTCCCGGCGCTTGGACTCCGTGTTCCTGCACCCGATTGCCGGGCCGGCCGTCTTCCTCACCGTCGTTGTGATGGTGTTCGAGGCGATGTTCGCGTGGGCCGTGCCCCTCATGGATGGGGTGGAGTGGGGCATCGCCACGTCCGGCGAATGGGTGGCGGCCACCCTGCCGGATACCTGGTTCCGAGCGCTCCTGATCGATGGCGTCTGGGCGGGCGTCGGGTCCGTGCTCGTCTTCCTCCCACAGATCCTCATCCTGTTCGCCTTCCTGGGCGTGCTCGAAGACTCCGGGTACCTGGCGCGAGCCGCCGTCATCGCTGATCGGATGATGTATCGGGTCGGGCTTCAGGGTCGGGCTTTCCTCCCGCTCCTGTCCGCGTACGCCTGCGCGGTTCCTGCGATACTCTCGGCCCGCACCATCGAGGACGAGCGCGACCGTCTCGCCACGATCTTCGTAGCGCCCTTCATGACCTGCTCTGCGCGGCTGCCGGTGTACGCGCTGCTGATTGCGGCGTTCATCCCCGAGCGTCCGCTCCTCGGTCCGTTCCTGGGGACCCGAGCTGCTACGTTGCTCGGTCTCTACGCGCTGGGAGCGCTCGCAGCCATCGGAACGGCGTTTCTGCTGAAGCGGACGTTGCTCAGGGGTCAGCCGTCCACCTTCATGATGGAGCTCCCCCCGTATCGGGTCCCGTCCCTCCGTTCGCTCGGACTGAGGCTGTACGACCGCACGAAGGTCTTCCTCAAGCGAGCAGGGCGGATCATCCTGGTGGTCGCCATCGTCCTGTGGGCGCTGGCGCAGGTGCCTCGGGTGGATGGTGCCGCGCCCGTCATCGAAGACTCGGTGTTGGGCACGGTGGGCCAATTGATCGAACCGGCCATCGAGCCGCTGGGATTCGATTGGCGTATCGGCATCGGCCTCGTCTCGTCGTTGGCGGCTCGCGAAGTCATCGTGGGCACGCTCGGCACGATCTACGGCGTCGAAAACGCGGACGAGGGGTCGCTCGAGCTTCAGGACGCCCTGAAGCGACATCTGGATCTGGGGAGCGCCGTCGGCCTTCTCGTGTTTTTCGTCTTTGCGCTGCAATGCATGTCCACGGTTGCGGTGGCGCGCCGTGAGACCGGGGGGTGGAAGTGGCCGGCCCTCCAGTTCGGGTACATGCTGACACTGGCGTACGTGGGGGCCTGGGTGGCGAACGCGCTGCTGTGAGGGGGCGGGGGCGGCGGCGGGAGGCCGGTCGCGGCATGTCTCAGGCCCGCGCCGTAGCGGATCCTTGATACGGGGGGACCCCGCCGCGGTGCGGCCGGGAATCCGTCCAACCTCACGCGCCTGACCGAGCGGTCCCCCGAAAGGGAGTCGCCCCAACACACATTTCTCACCAACGGGCGCGGTCAGAACGGCGAGTGTGCACTTTTCGCGAATTATTCCGCACAACTCACCACTCGTTGCTCAGGCGGGTCACCCGATGGTGAGTTGTAGGGAATTATTCCGCACAACTCACCACTCGACGATTTTGGTCGCTCGGTTGGTGAGTTATGTGCTTGCGGGAGGGCCGACCGGTCCCGCACCCGCTGACGGCCCTGCCGCGCCGCGTCTTCCAGCGCGCCAAACCGGGGCGGCCCCAACCGTCCCGTCGCGCGGAGCCCGGACCCGATCGTTCCCTCGGACCCCCGCACTGCTCGCCGTCGCGCCTTCCCGAGGGGCTCGGTCGCAAGGACCGGGGTTGCGCGCGTCAGCAACCCCAACCGCCCGCGGTAGGATGTCGACGGCTCCTCCACGCGGTCGGCAGCTCGCGAACGTTCCCGCCCGACTCCCCTAGTGTGGTGCGGCGAAAGTGTCTCGGCCATTCGAGAGGACCACGCTTCGCGCGGTGCCCGCATCCGGCCCTGGGGCGTTGCTCCTCGACCCACGCCTTCGGCGTGGGTACCCCATAGCGGTGCTATTCCTCGGGGGTACCCGAGTCCGCAGGACTTGGGTCGCGCCTACCAGGGGGGTACCCGGGTCCGCAGGACCTGGGTCGCGCCTCGACCCTCTCGGTGGCTCGCGAACTTTCGCAACACCACACTAGATCCGCGCCTGCACCGTGTACAGCTGGTGGTACCGACCTTTCATCGCCATCAACTGCTCGTGTTGACCGCGCTCCACAATGGCGCCGGCCTCCACCACGAGAATCAGATCCGCACGCTGGATCGTGGACAGACGGTGCGCGATGACGAAGGTAGTCCGTCCTTTGAACAGGTCCTGAAGACTGTCCTGGATCAGAGCTTCGCTTTCGGTGTCCAGGCTCGATGTCGCCTCGTCCAGAAGCAGGATCCGCGGGTTCGCCAGAATGGCCCGGGCGATGGTCACGCGTTGGCGCTGTCCACCCGACAGCTTCACCCCGCGCTCCCCGATGATGGTGTCGAGCCCCTCCGGAAACCGGTCGGTGAACTCCAGGACGTGGGCGCTCTTGGCCGCGGCGTGTATGTCGTCGTCGGTGGCGTCGCCCCGTGCGAACAACAGGTTCTCCCGGATCGTTCCGTCGAACAGGAAGTCGTTCTGGAGAACCAGGCCGAGTTGATCGCGGTAGCTCGACAGTCGAACCGTCCGGAGGTCCACCCCGTCTACGGTGACCGTTCCGGCATCCGGCGTCAGGAAGGTCGCGGCGAGCCCGGCGAGCGTGCTCTTCCCGGAGCCCGAACTCCCGACGAGGGCGATGACCGTTCCCGGCGCGGCCTCGAACGAGACGCCCTGGAGGACCGGCTTGTCCTCCTCGTAGCGGAAATGGACGTCATCGAAGATCACATGGCCGTCGACCGGCGGCATCTCGACCGTGCGCAGCGGGTCATCGTCCTCCCGAGGCCACGAGAGCAGTTCGCTCGTCCGGTCGAGGCCCGCGAACGCTTCGGTCATCTGAGTCCCGATGTTGGCCATCTGCACGATCGGCGCGATCAGGAATCCGAGAAAGAGCGTGAAGCTGAACAGCTCGCCCAGCGTCATCTGGCCCTCGACGATGAGGCGCCCGCCGTACCCCATGATCAGGACACTGGCGGAGCCCATGAACAGCGCACCGAGGCTGGTAACGCCGCTCGATGTCGTGAGCGTGGTCTTCACGTTGTCGAAGATGCGCATCACCCCCGCCTCGAAGATCTCTCCCTCCTTCTCGAGTGCGTGAAAGCCTTTGATGATGCGGATGCCGCCGAGCGTCTCGGTCAGTCGGCCGGTGACTTCAGCCCGGATCCGGCCCCGCTCACGAAACGCGGGGCGGAGCTTCTTGAACGCCCGCGTCGAAACGAAGCTGAACGCCGCCAAGGGGACGATCGCGAGCAGCGTCATGACGACGTCGATGCGGACCAGGAAGACGAAGGCGACCAGCGCCGTCACGGTGCCCCCGACCAACTGCACGAGTCCCGTGCCGATGAGGTTCCGTACGCCCTCCACGTCGTCCATGATGCGCGACACGAGTTCGCCGCTCTTCGCGTTGTCGAACACGCGCACCGGCAGACCCAGCACGTGCCGCTGTGCCTGTGCCCGTAACTGGGCGATCAGGTTCTGCGCCTCGACGCTGAGCAACATGGTCAGGGAGTACGAGGTCGCTGATTGGATTACCACGGCCAGCCCCACGGCGCTCAGCAACTTGTAGAGCAGGGGGATGTCGCCGTTGGCGATCACGTTGTCGACGAGGTACTTGGTCGACGCGGGGAGCACGAGCCCGCTGAGCCGGTTGAGCAGGATGAGAACCAGGCCCAACCCGATCAGATTCTTGCGGGGCCAGATGATCTCCTGGAATGCGTGGCGCAGGCTAGCGCCGGACACGGCGGTCTTCGGTTTCGACATGAATCGGAGTCAGAAAAGCGGGCAGGACCCACAATGATAGGGGATCAGCCCGCCGCCACCCACGGGCGTTGTCGCTGGGAATGGGTGTTGGGCCCTACGATCGGGGAGCGAGCCCGTGGCAATCGGCCTTCCCATCGTGGGGTCGAAGTCGTGTCCGGGCCGATCGGGGAGCGATGCCGTGGCGACCGGGCCATCGCGACGCAGCGGTCGGAATCGTCCTGTCGATCACCGTGACTCCATCAGTTTCCGCCGGCTTCCGCCAACGCGACGATGAGCGCGCGGAGCCTCCTCACGTCGCGGAGGTCGAGAACCTCGCCGGGCGAATGGCTGTACCTCCCCGGCCAGGAGATGCCCTGGTTGGGCGCGCCCCAGAAGGTGAAACGCGTTCCGTCGGTCCCGCCCTGCGTCAGTCCGGTCTGGAGCGCAATGCCGGCCCGGGCGGCGGCGGCCCGGACTCGCTCCCTCTCTGCCGGCGGCGATACCGAGGAGTTCTCGATGGCGCGCAGGACCGGCCCAGCCCCCAGGAGAACGTGCGCGAAGTGCGGGGATTCCAAGGGTGTGTCGGACGAGACGAACGTGTCGATGCTGTAGACGCGCGCGGCCGAGCGTCCATAGCGCCGAGCCAGGGCGCCAGCGCCGAGCAGCCCGCCCTCCTCGTGAACGGACCAGGTGAAGACGACCTTCGCGGCCAATGCCTCCGGATCGACGTCGTGCAGCGCCATGAGAAGTGCGGTCGTGCCCACCCGATCGTCCGTCGAGCGGGCGGTCACGCGATGCGGGCCGAGGTACTGAGCTTGCTTGAAGCTGGTGACCGACGCGCCCGGTTGGATCCCCCGGGCCGCCAGGGCCGAGCCGTCCATTCCGAACCAGGCCCGCAGGGGACCGGGCTCCTTGCCCTCGGCCGCCGCACGCGTCAGGAAGACGCCTCGAAGAGCTGGCGGTGTGGTCGCACGCAGGGAACCGGCCTTCCATCGTGGGTCGGTGTTTCGACCGTCTCCGGTGGCCGCGGATGGTGCCTCCGCCGGTGCGGGCCGCACGAGCGCCGTCTGTCCTTCCCACGCGGAGGACACGGCGCCACCCCGCCGATCGAGCGTCACGGTACCGTCCGGCGCGACCGCCGCGACCCGGAAACCCACCTCGTCCATGTGAGCGATGAAGACCGTGGTGTCTCGCTCGGGTCCCGCCTCAACCATGACGTTGCCCATGTCGTCCACCACGGCTCGGTCGAGGGCCCACGCCGGCATGTGTTCGAGCACGTAGCGACGCACTGCCCACTCGTGGTCGGGAATGCCGTGGGTATCCAGGAGTTCAAGGAGATGGCGGGTGAGCGGGTCGGGGTCGGATCGCTCGGCGAACGGCCTGGGGGTTGGGGCGGTCGGCCACCGGAGAGGCGCATCTGGACGCAGTCCCGCCCCCGCAGCGACCGCCCCCCGGAGCCAGGCGGCCTCGTCGAGCGCGATCACTTCGATCATGGCGCCGGGCCGGCGGACGTTCGGAGCAATCCATCGGACGGTCTCGACTCCGGCCGCCGCGATCACCTCGCCCACGCGTCCGAGGTCGGGGGCCGGGCGGACCCGGTCCTCCCGTTCGCGCTGGCCGGGCGCCACGATCGTCAACTGGTCGACCGGCCCCCCGCGCGTGACCAGCGCGCCGAGGCCGACCCACCCCATGCCTTCCTGCGCGCTGAGAACGAAACGAGTGCGGCCGGGGACGCCCGCTCGAGCCGCCGCTTCCGCGACTGCCACGACTGCCGCGCACCCCGCCCGCCGGCCCATGTTCGAGCCTGCAGCGTGCCCCTCCATCGGCCAGACAGGGAGGTGACGCTGCACGGGGTGGAGCAACTCGATGCCCAGGGCCGCGACTTCCGCGGCCGACTCGGCGCCTACGTCGACCCACAGGTCATCGGTGGTCACCACGTCCGTCTCGTCCCGGTGCTGCTGGGCGAAGTGGCCGTTGGAGCGGGCCACCACTGCGGCCACCGGCCTGCGGTCTGTGAGGACGCGCACCTGCTGCGCCTCGTGGGCCTGATCCCAGAGCGGGTGATCGGACCCTCGCCCGATGCGGTGCAGCCTCAGGTAGCCGTCAGTCGTGATCTGTGAGACGGCGTACGAGGGGGCGTCCAGCGCGCATGCGACGATCCGGTGGGGCGAACCCTGGCCGACGGCGCGCACCACGTTTCCCCACCGATCCGCGCTCCAGCCGTTGCCGAGTTGGCGGGCGAGGGCAGGGGAAGTCCGCTGTTCGTAGCCGGTCGCCGCATCGATCACGGCCCAAGAGGCGAGGGCGACCACAGCGACCTGATCGATCTGCGTATATGATGCTGTATCGGCGTCCCGATCGGCCTGCGCGTGGATGGCGGCCGCGGCGTCCTGATCGGACTGTGCTTGGCCCGCAGCCGGAGCTCCGAGAAGGAGCGCCGCCAGGATCACCGGCGGGAGCGGTCGGACGTGACCAGAGCGACACGGTCGGGGAACCCGCGAGATGGGTGAGGGCATCGTCAATGGCATGGGAACGGGTACACGAAGCGGCGGGACGCGCCCTATAGTAGGGCGCTCCACCCTCCACACGCTTCCCTCGGCCCCTCGACACGGTCCCGCGCGTCGGGCTACAGTCTGTCCGTATTCGTCCCGAGCGCCGTCGCAACCGAGGTGAGGAATGAGAAGCTTCCGCTGGTCGATACCCGTGACCCTGATGGTGGGGCTGAGCGCGGTCCCCGCGACCACGATCCACGCGCAGTCCACGGCCGATCGTGTTCGCATGGCGACCGAGGGCCTGCGCTTCCGAGAGGTCGGGCCCACCATCATGGGCGGGCGTGTGTCCGACCTCGCAGTCGTGGAGTCCGACCCGCGCATCTTCTACGTGGGCACGGCAACCGGAGGCATCTGGAAGACCGAGAACGCCGGCATTACGTTCACCGCGCTCTTCACGGACGAGGAGACCTCATCGATCGGGGATGTCACGGTGGCGCCGTCGAACCCGAACGTGATCTGGGTCGGGACGGGGGAGCCTCAAAACCGCCAGAGCTCGCCATGGGGCAACGGCGTGTACCGCAGCGTGGACGGGGGCACGACCTGGCGGCATCTCGGCCTGTCGGAGACCCACCACATCTCCCGAATTCAGGTGCATCCCCGGGATCCGGACGTCGCCTACGTTGCGGCCGTGGGCCACCTCTGGGGCCCGAACCCCGAGCGCGGCGTCTATCGGACCCGAGACGGGGGGCGCAGCTGGGACCAGGTGTTGTTCATCGACGACGATACCGGGGTGATCGACCTCGTCATGGACCCCAACGATCCGATGGCGCTCTATGCGGCGACATACCAACGCCGTAGACGGGCGTGGGGCTTCAACGGAGGCGGACCCGGCAGCGGAATCCATCGGACGCTCGACGGCGGCGACAGCTGGACGGAGCTGACCGACGGACTTCCGGAGGGAAACAAGGGCCGGATCGGGCTGGACGTCTTCCGAGGCGATGGCCGCTTCGTATGCGCCATCGTCGAGGCGGACGCGCGCGCACCAGGTGCTGGGTTCGGAGACGGCGGACGCGAGAACGGCGTCTACTGCTCGACGGATCGCGGCAACACGTGGGAAATGCGCAGCGATACGAACAACCGGCCGATGTACTACAGCCAGATTCGGATCGATCCGAACGACGCGGAGCGGATCTATCTCGGTGGCTCGAACCTGTTCCGATCGTCCGATGGCGGACGGACGTTCACGGACGATGCGGCGGAGGGTGTGCATCTCGACCATCACGCGCTCTGGATCGACCCCAATGACTCCGACCACCTGCTCCTCGGCAGTGACGGTGGGGTCTCCGTGTCGTGGGATCGCTCGGACAGCTGGTACCAGTTCCGCAACCTTCCGCTGGCGCAGTTCTACGAGATCGGCGTGGATATGCGCGACCCCTACCACGTCTGCGGTGGACTTCAGGACAACGGTTCGTGGTGTGCGCCCTCGGACACCCGCTCGAACCAGGGAATTCGCACCCGGGACTGGTACAACGTCGGATCGGGCGACGGCTTCTTCACCGTCATGACGGCCGACACCATGGTCATGTTCGCCCAATCGCAGGGGGGCAACCTCACACGGGTGGATCTGAGAACCAACGAGCGCTCCCGCATCCGACCCGAGGGAGTGCTGGACGACGAGGGCAATCCGCCCGAGCTCCGGTGGAACTGGGATTCGCCGAGCCTGGTGTCCTCCCACGACCCCAACACCGTGTACATCGGGAGCAACATGCTCTTCCGCTCCCGTGACCTCGGGCAGAGTTGGGAGGCCGTTTCCGGCGACCTCACCTACGCCGTCGACCGTGAAGAGCTCGAGTTGATGGGAGTAGCGGGCTCGGAAGCGCAGATGTCGTTGAACGACGGCCAATCGAGCTATGGCAACCTGACCGCCATTGCCGAGTCCCCGCTCGACCCCGGTGTGCTCTACGCCGGCGCCGACGATGGACGGTTGCATGTCACGAGGGACGGCGGTGCCAGTTGGACCGATATCACGGGGAACGTGCCCGGCCTCCCCGACAACACGTATGTAACGCGCATCGTGGCGTCCAACGGCACACAGGGTCACGTATACGCCGCCTTCGACGGACACCGCAGCGACGACTTCTCGGCGTACGTCTACGAGAGCCGGGACTACGGGCGGAGTTGGCGCCCGATTGTGGCGGGGCTTCCGGAGTCGTCGATCAACGCCCTGGAACAGCATCCTCGTCGGGCTGACCTCCTCTTCGTCGGCAACGAGATCGGCGTCTACGTGAGCATCGACGGCGGAGCCCAGTGGGTGCGTATGGACGGGGGGCTACCTACCGTGCCGGTCGACGATATCGTGATCCATCCCCGGGAGAATGATCTGGTGCTCGGAACGCATGGCCGCGGCATCTGGATCATGGACGACATCGGGCCGCTGGAGGCGCTGACCCCCTCGACGTTGACGGCGGATGCGCACCTGTTCGATGTCCGCCGCGCCACATCGTACAACCTCTACACTCCCCAGGGATGGACTCCGGGCATCTGGGAGGCCGAGAACCCCGGGTATGGCGCGCGTATCCGCTACTGGCTCGGGTCAGCGGTCGACACGGTGACGCTGACGGTCACGGATCCGTCGGGCACGACCGTGCGCGCGTTGGGCGGTTCGGGGGCCGTGGGCCTCCACGAAGTGGTGTGGGACCTTCGGCTGGTCGAGGAGAATGGAGACAGCGAGGATCCCGAGGACGAGCCGACTCCGGGGCCGCGGGTCCTGCCTGGCCGCTACAGCGTGCAGATGGAGGCCGGGGAGCGCACGGATCAGACGGACATCGAGGTCCGCCTCGATCCGAGGGTTGGGATCGACTCGGCCGTCCTGGCCGAGCGACAGGCTCAGATCATGGACTCCTACCGGCTCGGGCGTTCGGTCAATGCGGCAGGGAACGCCCTCGACCGCATCCAGGAACGACTGGAGGAGGTCCGGGACCTCCTGAACGACACGGAGTCGGACGCAGCGCTTCGGGAGCGGACCGACGAGCTGATGGCGCGGGCCGATTCGCTCGAGGAGGCTTTGGACGACGTATCGGATGGGGCGGGGGTGTGGGGTCGGATTCAAGGGGTGTCCGGACCCGCCACGGCGGATCAGCGCCGGTCCATCGAACGGTCATGGCGGACGGTGCCGCCCCTGATCGAGTCGATCAACGGGATGATCACCCAGGACATGGTGGACCTGAACCGGCGACTCGACGAAGCCGGCGTCCGTCGTGACCCGGGGCCGCCGGTCCCCCTACCGCGGCGGGTAGGGCGCTGAGGCGGGGGCTTCGTGGGGTTCGATGCGGGGGGTGGCCGTCCGGCGTACCTCTCGCGCGTGGGACCCGTCGTCTCGTTTGCGGGCGGCGCCCCGCTTCGAATCCAGGGCCGTGTCCGAGCCGGTTGCGGTGGGGCGGAGGTTAGCGTGATGTCGCGAATAGCACGTCCCCTCGGTACTCAGTTGGAACCCTTTGCGTGGCAAGTGGTTACAAAGAAGGGCCTAAATCGACCCCTCGAAGCCTCACGGAAGGAGATCGCTTGAGTTCCACCGCGACCCGCAGCGCCGACATCCGTCTCATCCAGGACCAGTCGACCTGGCTGCAGAAAGCCCTGTTCGCCCTTCAGAAAGCCGATGTGGCCCACGGCAAACTGGCCGACTCGCGTGGCGAGGACCGCGGACCGTACGTCCTCAAAACCGACGACACCGAGATCTCCATGGAAGCCATCGAAGGCGCGCTGGAGGAACGTATCCAGGAACTCTTGACGACCACGCGCGAGGCTCGTAAGGCCGTCCGGTAGGCGCCGACGCGCGGGCTCGAGGTGCGCCGACGCCCGCTCAGGGGGATTGACCTCTGCGGCGCGCCGGGGCATCCTAAGCTCATGAACGCTTCTTCGACGACCGACACGACCACCCGCACCGGCCGGACTACCGGCCGTGGGGCTGCGCGTTTCGGTTGATCGAGGTCGACTCCCAACATCGAAGCGCGGGCCCTGACGAGTAGGGTCCGCGCTTTTTCGTTGCACACCGGCGGTCGTCCGCCTCTTCCAACAACCTCTCCGACTATGTCCAGCGAGCAGATCAAGGTCACACTCCCCGACGGCAAGGTCCTCGAGCTTCCGTGCGGCGCCACGGGATCGGACGTCGCGGCCGCCATTGGTCCGGGGTTGGCGAAGGCGGCGGTGGCGGTCGAATTGGACGGACAGATCGCGGACCTTATGACGCCGATCGAGCAGGATGTGTCGATCCGCATCTTCACGGACCGCGACCCGGAGTCGCTGGACGTGCTGCGACATTCCGCCGCCCACATTCTGGCCACGGCGGTGCGGGAGCTGCGCCCGGAGGCCGCGATCGGCTTCGGACCGGCCATCGAGGACGGCTTCTACTACGACTTCGAGGTCGACGAACCCTTCACGCCGGAGGATCTGGAGGCGTTCGAGGAGCGGATCAAGGACGTCCTCGAGGCCGACCACCCCTTCGAGCGGCGCCGTGTCGACAAGGCGGAGGCGCGGCAGCTGTTCTCCGACGACCCACTGAAGCTCGAACGGTTGGAGGAGTTCGGGGACGACGAGGTCATCACCGTCTATCGCGATGGTCCCTTCCTCGATCTGTGCCGTGGGCCGCACGTCCCGAGTACGGGTCGGGTGAAGCATATCAAGCTTCTCTCGGCGGCGGGCGCCTACTGGAGAGGCGACGAGAAGCGGCAGATGCTCCAGCGCATCTACGGGACGGCGTTCCACAAGAAGGCCGACCTCGACGCGCACCTCGAACGGCTGGAAGAGGCCAAGAAGCGCGATCACCGCCGACTGGGCCGCGAGCTGGACCTGTTCAGCACGGATGAGCGGGTCGGGCCGGGGCTGATCCTGTGGCACCCGCGCGGTGGGCTGCTGCGCATGGAAATCGAGAACTACGAGCGCGAACTGATCCTGCGGCACGGGTACGATCTGGTCTATACGCCGCACATCATGAGCGAACGGCTGTTCGAGATCAGCGGCCATCTCCAGAACTTCGCCGAGGGGATGTTCGGCGCCATGGAGATCGAGGGCGCGCGCTACCGGGCCAAGCCCATGAACTGCCCGGGCCACATTGCCGTGTACCAGAGTCACCAGCGGTCGTACCGCGATCTGCCCATCCGCATGGCGGAGTTCGGAACGGTCTACCGCTACGAGCGGAGTGGCGTGCTCCAC
Organism: Gemmatimonadota bacterium; assembly: GCA_029262115.1. GTDB lineage: Bacteria > Gemmatimonadota > Gemmatimonadetes > Longimicrobiales > Gaopeijiaceae > JAJCZZ01. The sequence continues at coordinate 14,135 of JAJCZZ010000081.1, forward strand.
GGTATGCTGCGGGTGCGCGGCTTTACGCAGGACGACGCGCATGTCTTCTGCACGCCGGAGCAGGTGGCCGACGAAATCGCCCGGCTTCTGGACCTCGTCCACGAGATGCTCGGGACCTTCGGGTATCCCTATACCATCGAACTCGCGACGCGCCCCGAGAAGGCTCTGGGAGATGCCGAGGAGTGGTCCCGGGCGGAGAAGGTGCTCGCGGACGTGCTCGAAGCGCGCGGCCAGGAATACGAAGTGGATGAGGGCGGCGGAGCGTTCTACGGTCCGAAACTCGACTTCAAGCTGATCGACGCGATCGGGCGGAAGTGGCAGGGGCCGACGGTCCAGCTCGACTTCAACCTTCCGGAGCGCTTCGAGTTGGAGTACGTCGGCGAGGACAACGCGCCGCACCGACCGGTCATGCTGCACCGTGTGCTCGTCGGCTCGATGGAGCGCTTCGTCGGTGGGCTGATCGAGCACTACGCTGGCGCGTTCCCGCTGTGGATGGCGCCCGAACAGGTGCGGATCCTCCCGATTTCGGAGCACTGGGTGGACAGCGCGGCCGAACTCGTGGCCGACCTGGGCAAGGCCGGCATACGCGCACGGATGGAAGCCCGCGAAACGCTCGGGTACCGTATCCGTGAGGCCGAGACGATGAAGATCCCGTACATGGGGGTGGTGGGCGAGCGGGAGGCCGAGGGCGGGACCGTGGCGGTGCGGACGCGCGGGGCCGGGAAGAAGCAGGAGGTCATGGACCGGGTGGACTTCATTGCGAAAGTGGTCGAGGAAAAGGAGTCACGGGCAGTGTAACGGACCTCGTGACGACGGTGGGTCGTTTCCCGTGACGTGTCTGTCGCGAGGTCCTCCCGGTCGGGGGATCTCTCGAAGGGTGGCCGAATCGGCCGCCCTGAGATCCCTCCACAAAGGCAACGTCCATGGTCGTGTCCGCTGTCCGAAAAGGCATTCTCTCCTGTTCGGGCTATTTGCGTTGGCTAGGCCGTAGACTATGGTCCATCGGGAAGCGTCTGTGGCTTGCCTACCAGGCAAGTACGGCAGCAGACCTCCGGGACATCAGCCAGCCCCCCGGCTGACGATGGCGTTCCGCGTCACGGCGACCTGCTATGTCAAGTCGAGTTCCGCCTGTTCAACGTGCGGCTTCGTGATCCTGAGGCCCCGTACTGCGTCGGTACCCGAGAGCCGAAGCATCCCTCCGTCAAACGTTTGGAGTTCATCGCATTCATGCGTAAGCGCGGTAGCCACATACTGCGAATCGGGTGTCTTCAACTTCCGGCCGGCGCTGTGACGGCTTTCCGCACCCGACCGGCCAAGAGGCTTACCTCAGCCGTTATCGGCTGAACAACGACGTTGCTGCGCTTCAGTACGCCGTCGAAGCGGGCGGTCAACTCCTCGTCATCGATCGGCTCCAAAACCTCGCCGAAGATCGTCGTCGGAACGACCACGACCAGCCGTCCAGCATCGAAGGCCAATACCGCTTCTCGAAGCGCCACGAGTTCCTCGACGATCCGATCAGGGTCATCCCCCTTCAAGATGGTGATCAGAACGTCCGCGTCCCAGCACACCTTGGGGACGCTACTCATCCCTCAGGCCGTCCAGATACTCCCGTGTTGATTGGGATCCAGTCAAGTGCGGCGCGGCTCCCCAGAGGGAAATGAGCGCAGGCAGTTGGTCGTCGGGAGGATTCACCTCGACGCGCTCCACTAGGACCCGTACCGGGAAAGCGTTCTCGGCTTCGTACTCCATCAGGCCGAAGACGGTGGTGCTGCGTTTGATCGCTTCGCGTAACTGGTCAAGTAGCTCCGGACCAAACGTACACCGCACGCGAGTCGGACCAGACCTCGGGTACAGGTAGAACACTGGCTTGCTGTGGACATTCATCGCGTCGACGTCACCTTTCATGCTTCCGCGAGATAGGGCGATCGTCTTCGGCCGAGGCAGGTCGCGGAGCGGCTCGCGTCGTGACAATGTCACCGTCTGGGAAGTCCCGCGGAACTCGATCGCGCGAGTCGACCGCCGGAGCGGCTTCGCGAGCTGCAGAAACCGCGCCTTTGTCCGGCGAGAGAACGGGGTGGACCGAATTTCATCATTCTCGAGGGCGGCAAATCCCTCCTCGAATGTCCGCGCCACACGCTCCGCAGACCTGTCGAGGTCCCCGCTCGATACCGGCCGGATCTCAATAACGGCGCTCCCCACCTCAAGGCCTACCACCTTGTATTCGACGGGAGCCTGAACGCGTGTCTCGTCCTCGAGTGCGCTCAAACAGGCCAAGAGGGACGACAGGAAGCTGGCGAAGTCGGCGGCATTGACCGCCTCGTCTCCCCCCTCCGCCGACTTCAGCGTAAACCGTAGGTTGGACATAGGTGTGCAGAGTCTAATCGAGGACGCGGTCGACCGGGTCGGTCAACCCGCGAGGGATATCGTACGCTCTTGGTCAGAGAACGGCATCAACCCAGAGGAATCGCGCCTGCCTCATCATTTCCTGCTGCTGACGTGGGCTGGAGGGTAGTCCCTCTGGCCTCATCCGGTGGGTCGTCACGGCACCGGGCAGCGGGCGCGTTCAGGACGCCGATGGGCGGCCGGGCGGCTCAGTGCCTGTTGCATGCATGGTGCCGGTCGCTCGGGGATGTCGGTGGAGACCACCTTCTGTATCCTGACCCGGGGGACAGAAGATTCCCGGACCAATCCAGCCCTTCAATCCGCCCGCAAAGCCTCCGTGGGCTGAATGCGCATCCCCTCCCGGGCCGGGGCCCACGCAGCTAATACGCCTATCACCATCATCAGTATCGCCACGGCGGGGAGCAGGTAGGCGTGCTGCCCGCCCAGCGTCTCCCCACCCAGTAGTCGGTCGAACACGCCTGCGAACAACAGCCCCACGCCCACCCCGACCGCGAGTCGCCACGCCGCCCGGGACAGGATGCTGCCGAGCACACGCGCGGGCCGCGCGCCGAGCGCCACCCGGATGCCGATCTCCCGACGTTGGCGGACAACGATGAAGGACATCATGGCATACATGCCGGCGATGGCGAGGAGTAGGACCGAGGTGGACAGGCCAACCACGACGCCAAGGAACAGGGGGGTCTCAACGTCGCGCTGGGCCATCGCCTCGATCGTCTCGGCGCGCTCGAGCCGGAGCAGGGGATCGACGTCAGCCACGAGACGGCGGAGTTGGCTGGTGAACGGGCCCGCAACGGTCGCGCGGATCCGGAGCAGAATCGTCTGCGGACCCTCGTGCCCGGGTAGCAGCGGTAGGTATGCCTTGGCTTCCGGGTTCGACATCCCGTAGTGTGGCGGAAAGCTCGGGATGACGCCGACGATAGTGTACCAGGGCTGACCAGCGCCCTCCAGCTCGGATCGAGTGCCGAGTTCGGGATTCGTGTACGTTGGAAAGCGAATGTTCCGGCCGACGGCGCTCGCCCCGCCGAGCACGAGCTCCTCGAACCGCTGGTTCACGACGATGGATGTCGAGCCCTCCACGGCATCGCCTCCGTTCAGCCGTCGGCCGGCCAGGACGGGGAGGTCGACGACGTTGAACAGATTCGGGCTGACCGTCGATCGCCCGACGGCATGCCCTGTGGACGCGGAGCCCATGGCGGCACCGATGAGGGGATCTGCGGGGGACCCATCCATCTCGAACGGCAGGTCAGGGTCGAGCCAGGGCGGCGTGCCCATAAGTGCGACGGCCTCGATCTCAGCACGCGCCTCCAGGCGGCGAGTCAATTCGCTGAGGCGTTCGTCGTAGCGGCGCTGCCACGCATCAGGACCCTTCATCGACGGCGCGACGGAGGGATCTTCGTCCAACTGGATTCGCGCGCTGAGCAGTCCGTTCAGCGGATAGCTCACCTCGGGCATACTCTGGAGGGCGTAGCGAGCCACCGAGCTCAACGACACGGGCAGGATCGCCACGGCGACCGCGATCTGGAGTACGATCAGCGCGGTCCAGGTGCGCCCGAGCTGCGGACTGGAAACGCTGGATCCTGCACGCTGGAGATGGGCGTTGAGGCTGCGGCCGGTCGCGCCGAGCGCCGGCACGACACCGACGACGACCGCGGCCACGATGGCGAGCAGGAAGCCGTAGGCGAGGGCTTCGGGGGTGAGGTTGAAGTTCCACCAGAACGGGGCGCCCTCCCGACTGAGGATCGAGAGCTCGACGCGATCGAGCACGAGTGTCGCCGCGGCCAGCCCGGAGACGGCCGCGAGGCCCGAGAGGAGGAAGGCCTCCAGGAAGAGCTGGGTGATGATGCGCTGGCGGCTCGCCCCGAGCGCGGCGCGCACCGAGAGCTCCCGGAAGCGCGCGACCGTGCGGGCGTAGACCAGCACAGAGACGTTCATCGCAATCAACACCAGGATCAGGCTCACGACCGTCTGGACCACGTAGAGCGCCCACGCCCACGACGCACCGAGCGTGGTCTGTGTATAGGGAAAGACGTACGTCTGGATCTCCCCTCGCCCATCCCCCTGGATCTCGGCATACGGCTGCGCGACAGCCCGCACCTGGATCGTCGCCAGCTCGATCGATGCGCCGGGCGCGAGGCGTGCGAAGACATCAATGGGCGGCGCCTGGGCGATGTCGTAGTCGACCGGGTTGAGGCGCAGCGGAGTCCACACGCGATCGGCGATTGGGAAGGCGAAGCCCTGAGGCATGACCCCCACGACAACGTGGGGCGTCGCACCGATCTGCAACGTCCGCCCGATGACGTCGGACGCGCCGCCGAAGCGGTCGCGCCAGACCCCGTGGCCGATGACCACGACGCGTGGAGCGCCCTGGGCTTCGTCCGCGTCGTCCAGAGTTCGCCCGAGCAGCGGCGGGACCCGAGCGATGCGAAAACCCGACGCCGTCATCTCCACCACCCGCTCGGGAGCCACCGCGCCCTCGGCGGTGATGAGGTTGCGGGTGGAGACGCGGTACGCGCCGAGCTCGTTGAATGCCGACACACGGGGGCGCCAGAGCTCGAGCGCGTGGAGGTGCGTCGAGCGCGCGGGGTCAAGGCCGAGTTGAAAGGCGTTCTGGACCGCGACGATTCGGTCTCCCTGCTCCAGTGGGAGCGTCGCGGAGGTCACGCCGTGGATGACGCCGAACGCGCACGCTCCCACGGTCACGCCGAACGTCATCCCGATCCAGGAGACCGTTGAGAGCCCTGGATGTTTGCGGAGCATCCGTACGCTCAGCTTCACGTCGAGCCAGGAGAAGTTGGAGAGCCACATGCTCGGCGCGGCCGAGGGCAGGACCCTGGATCCATCTCGCCGGCGGGCGCGCACCAGCGCCACCGCCATGTCGAGCGCGTCGACCGTTGTGAGGAGGGTCGCGACGATTCGAGAGTGGCGACGGAGTCGGCGCACGTGGGCCTGCTCCAGATCTCCCACCACCTCCTCGGAGCGATGCGGCTCGGCGAGCCGGGCGAGAACGCGGCACGCCCAACGGGGGGCGCTCAACCTTCCCCCAGAGCGAGGGAGCCCAGCATGGAGAGAATCGCGTTGCTCGCCGCGCGCGCCGCCGCGATTCCCTCTGGCTCGACCTCTACCAGCCTGGGCGGACGGCCACCCCGCTCCGGGTGCGGGTCTCCAAGCCGGGTCGAAACCAGGCCCTTCTCCTCAAGCCGTCGGAGCGCCGTGAAGACGTTGGCGCGCCGCACCCGTCGCCCCGTTCGCTCGCGGATCTCCTCCGCGATCGATACCGTGTACGCCTCGTCCCGCCCCAGTCGGATGGCCGCAAGCACCACCAGAAGTTCGAAATCGGCCAGAGCGTCACGTCCCATGCCATCTCCGTTTAGTTGTAATGTGACTTTATCGGCGGAGTGTGCAGCTGTCAACGAAGGGCAGGGTAATGACTGATCTTGGCCACCGATCCCGGCGCATGGCGCTCGTCATCCTCACCCTCCTGGCAGGGTCGGGAGGGCCGGGCGCTCTTTCCGCTCAGAGCATCGCCGGCAGAGTGCTGGATGAGGTCAACGGTGCGAGCGTCCCTCATTCGCGCGTTCTGGTCATCGACACGGTGGGCGAGTTGGTCCGCGCAGTTGAGGCCGATGCTGCGGGGCGATACGAGGTGGATCTCGAGGTCTCGGTCCCGTTCCAGATTCGAGTGGATGCGCTGGGATACGAGCGATTGGTCACGCCGCGTCTCGTGATCGAGGACCAGAACCACTTTGAGCTCGATCTCACCCTCCGCCCGAGCCCGTTGGGCCTCGAGCCTCTCATCGTCTCCGCCGAGGGCGTGTCTCGTGAGGCCATCACGAAATGGCTACGGTTGGAGTTGGGGGTTCACCCCGCCTCGTTGGGCGGCAAGGTCATTGCCGGGGCGGAACTCGAAGCCTTGAAGACTCCAGGGCGCGACATCGTCGATCTGCTGAGGTGGGCGAACCTGCCCGGCGCCTTCGTTTCTCGCCATGCGGGAAACGGGGGCCTCTGCGTGATCGCACGGGGCGTGTCCTGCGCCCCCATCCGATTCAATGGCATGCACCTCGATCCTGCCGACGTTGTGGCTCTACCCCTGGAAGACATAGGGGCGATCGTCTTTCTCCGCTCGTCCGACGCCAGCAGCCTCTTCCCAGGACGGGGCCGTCGGTCGTCGGCCGGACGGATCGAGATCTACAGCAAGGCCTGGACGCCCTGGGGGCGGTAAGGCAGCACCCCTCCCCCCCAAGTTGACTCTACCCCCCCGTTTCCCCATTTTGCAAGGCCGTTCCTCAGTCAAGGGAGCGGGTACAACCCAGAAGTGGGCGGCTTCGACCAGCCACCCCACCTTCCGGGCTCGAAGAGAGTCCTACGAGGGTCGCACGTGTCGGTGGGCCGATGAATTCCGGCGCACCGGTCGTTCGCGGCCCGAGCTTGCTCGGGCTTTTTTTCGTTGGGGTCGAGGGGGGTGCCTCGATGGGGTCTCCGATTCGGAGGTAGGGCGATAAGCGACAAACGAGTCCGCGTCAACGAACAGATCCGGATCAGTCCGATCCGCTTGATTCAGGACGACGGAGAACAGATCGGGATCGTATCCATCGACGAGGCGCGCGAGCGCGCGACCGAGCGGGGGATGGATCTGGTTGAGGTAGCACCCGAAGCACGACCGCCCGTCGTCAAGATGATGGACTACGGGAAGTTCAAGTACGAGGCCGCCCGCGCGGCGCGGGAGGCCAAGAAGAAGCAGCACAACATCCAGGTCAAGGAAGTGAAGTTCCGGCCGGGAATCGAAGATCACGACTACGAGTTCAAACTGCGACACGCCCGCCGATTTCTGGACGAGGGCAACAAGGTCAAGTTGACCATGATGTTTCGTGGCCGGCAGGTCACTCACCCGGAGATCGGGGTGGAAGTCCTGTCCCGCGCGACGGAGGAGTTGAAGGACGTCGGGAAGGTGGAGTCGCACCCCAATTTCGAGGGCAGGATCATGTCGATGGTCCTGGCACCTCTCAAGGTCAGGTAGGGACAATCATGCCGAAGATGAAGACGCACCGGGGCGCCGCGAAGCGCCTCAAGATGACGGCTTCGGGCCGAATCAAGCGCCACAAGGCCAACACGAGCCACATCCTCACCAAGAAGTCCACCAAGCGTAAGCGGCATCTTCGTCAGTCCACTCTCGTTGCGAAGAGCGATGAGAAGCGACTGAAGAAGATCCTCCCGTACGGCTGCTGAGCTGAAGGAGACCTGATATGCCTCGTGCAACTTCCGCTCCGGCGAGAAACAAGAAAAAGAAGAAGATTTTCAAGGCCGCCAAAGGATACTTCGGCGGTCGGAAGAATCTGTATCGGACCGCGAAAGATGCGGTCGAGAAGGGCTGGGAGCACGCCTACCGGGACCGCAAGAAGAAGAAGCGGAACTTCCGGCAGCTCTGGATCGCCCGCATCAACGCGGCGAGCCGTGAGCACGACCTGTCCTACTCGCGATTTATGAACGGCCTCAAGGAGGCGGGGATCGGGCTCGACCGCAAAGCGCTGGCCGATCTCGCGGTGCACTCTCCTGAGGCATTTGGTGCGCTCGTGGAGCAAGCCAAAGAGGGGTTGGCCGCCAAGGCGGGCTGACGGTCACTCCCTCCCGAGTTGCAAGGGCTCCGCGGCGTAGGCTGCGGAGCCCTTCGCGTACACCCTCCCTCCGTTTGATCTGGATCTATGAGCGAGATGCACCCCATCGAGGCGCTGAAGGCACTCGAACGCGACGCTGTCGACGCCATCGACTCGGCGTCCGACTCAGACCGCCTGGAAGACGTTCGAGTGGAGTACCTCGGTCGCAAAGACGGGCGGATTTCGGCCATCTTGCGCGGTCTCGGGGCGATGGATCCTACCGAGCGCCCGGCGGTCGGCCAGGAGGCCAACCGGGTCAAGGACGTCGTGTCGACGCGGCTGCAGGGGCGTCTCGACGACCTGACCACAGCGGACTCGGGGAGCGCCGTCGACCTGACCCTGCCGGGCCGGGAGAGATGGCGGGGCGGGTGGCACCCGATCACCCGGGTCGTCGACGAGATCTGGTCGATCTTTCGGGAGCTTGGCTTCACGCGGGCTCGCGGCCCCGAGGCCGACACCGAGTGGTACAACTTCGAGGCGCTCAACACGCCCCTCGATCACCCGGCCGCCGATGAGCAGGACACGCTCTACCTGGTCGACTCGGTGCTGCTACGTAGCCACACGTCGCCGGTTCAGATGAGGACCATGGAGGCGTACGAGCCGCCCATCCGCATCATCGCCCCGGGGTGGGTCTATCGCAGGGATACCTACGACGCCACCCATACGCCGGCCTTCCAGCAGATCGAGGGGTTGGTGGTGGACGAGGGCATCACCTTCGTCGACTTCAAAGCCACGCTGGCCGAATTCGCCCGCCGGTTCTGGGGCCCGGGCACGCGCATCCGGTTCCGGCCCTCGTTCTTCCCGTTCACGGAACCGAGCGCCGAGGTGGATGTGAAGCGGGTGATCGCGCGTCCCGACGGCACGAGCTTCGAAACCGACTGGATCGAGATCATGGGCTCCGGCATGGTGGATCCCAACGTGATCGAGAACGCCGGTTACGACAGCGAGCGCTATAGGGGATTCGCCTTCGGGATGGGACCGGGCCGTATCGCCATGCTGAAGTACGGGGTCACTGACCTCCGAGCGTTCTTCGACAACGACGTCCGCTTCCTGTCCCAGTTCGCGTCATGAACATCTCATTGCGTTGGATCCGGGACATGGTGGCGGGGCTCGAGGGCGACGCCGAGGCGATCGCCGCGCGGCTGGCCCTCCGGGGCGCACCGGTTGACGGCATCGAAGCCCCGGGCGAGGGGCTCGCCGACATCGTCGTCGGCCGGGTGGTCACGGCCGAGCCGCATCCGAACGCCGACCGGCTCCGCCTCTGTACGGTCGACGGGGGCGACGGTCTGAAGCAGGTGGTGTGTGGGGCCCCCAACGTGACGGCAGGCGCCTTCTATCCGTTCGCTCCGATCGGCTCCGTGCTGCCCGGTGACTTCACGATCAAGAAGGCCAAGATCCGAGGTGAAGTGTCAGAGGGTATGTTGTGTTCAGCCAAGGAGTTGGGTCTTGGCGTCGACCACGAAGGCATCATGACGCTTCCCGGCGAGTACGCGCCCGGATCGTCGTTCATCGAGGCGATGGGCCTGGACGACGTGACGCTCGATGTGGAGGTCACGGCCAACCGTGGAGATCTGCTCAGCCACGTCGGCGTGGCCCGCGAACTGGCGACCGCCGGCTCCGAGCCGGTCCTTCCCGACGTGCCCGACGCGCCGACGATCGCGCCCGAATACGTGAGCGACGCCGCGGAGGTGAGCCGGAACGGGATCACCATCCGGATCGAAGCACCGGAGCTGTGCGCGCGGTACATGGGCGCCGTCCTCCGAGGCGTTCAGATCGGCTCCTCTCCGGCGTGGCTGCAGGAGCGGCTCCGTGGCGCGGGCGCGCGACCCATCAACAACGTGGTGGACGCCACCAACTACGTGATGCTGGAGTTGGGCCAACCGCTCCACGCCTTCAACCTGAGCCGACTCGCCGACCAGTCGATCGTGGTCCGGCAGCCGCGGGGCTCGGAGCTGATCGAACCGTTCATGACACTCGACGGCGAAGAGCGGACCCTCTCGGCCGACATGCTCATGATCTGTGACGCGGATCGGCCCGTGGCGGTCGGAGGGGTCATGGGCGGCGAGAACTCTCAGGTGGACGATACCACCCGGGACATCTTGCTGGAGTGTGCGTGGTTCGATCCGCGCTCGATCCGGAAGACGCGGAACGCGCTGGGTATCTCGACGGATGCGTCGTACCGGTTCGAGAGGGGCGTGGACCGTGAGCAGCAGCGGCGGGCCCTCGAGCGTGCCATCTCCGTGATCCTCGCCACGGCAGGCGGGGCTCTGGACGGCCCCGTGCTCGACGTGGACACGAATCCCTGGGAGGCGACCCACCTGCGCCTGCGCCTGGCGCGCATCGAGGCGGTGCTCGGTGTCCCGTTCAGGGCGACCCGGGTTCGGGAACTCTTGTCTCCGCTCGGATTCGAGGTCGGCGACGAAGACGACGGCGCCCTCGACGTGCGCGTGCCGGGCTTTCGCGACCACGACGTGACGCGTGAAATCGACCTGATCGAGGAAGTCGCCCGGAGCCACGGATACGACGCCTTCCCGGACGAGCTCGGCCCGTACCGGCCGGGGTCCGTGCCCGATAATCCCCTGTTCCAGCTCGAAGACGAGCTGCGCGACCACCTGTCGGCCCGCGGCCTGTTCGAGACCCAGACGCCGGCTTTCGTCCCCCCGGGGGAGGGGGACGTGGAGGTGGCGAACCCCCTCAACTCGCGGGAGCCCTGGCTGCGGCGTCGGCTGCTGCCATCGCTGCTCCGGCGGCTCCAGCGGAATCTGGCCCACGGCAACCGGGACGTGCGCCTGTTCGAGTTGGGCACCTCGTTCGCCCGCCAGGGACCTGGCGAGGCTCCCCGGGAGCGTGCACACCTGGCTGCGGTCCTGACCGGTCGCCGGTCCCCGCCGCACTGGTCGGAGCCGGAGCAGCCCCTGGACGTTTGGGACCTGAAGGCTCTTGCGACGGCGGTCGCCGAGGTGGCCTATCGGGGCGCGGCGGCAGTGCGCCCGGCCCACGAAGCGGGAGCGACGTTCGTCCAGGGTTTTTCGTTCGAGATTCTCGATGGAGATGGCGGGGTGGTCGGCTCCGCCGGGAGGATTCCCGACGCACGGTTGGATATTCCCGTGTGGGCAGGCGATGTGTGGGGCCTGGAGGTGGCGCTCCCGGACCCGGTTCCGACTCCTCGGGAGGTCGTGGACGTACCGCTTCCCCAGCACCCCGGTTCGGATCGTGACCTCGCGCTGGTCGTGGGTCGGGGGGTGGCGGTGGGCGACGTCGTTCGAGCCGTCGAGGACGCGGGAGGGACGTTGCTCCGTCAGGTTACGGTCTTCGACGTCTACCAGGGTGAAGGGCTGGAGTCGGGCGCACGTTCGGTGGCACTGCGCTTGCGTTTCCAGGCGCCGGACCGGACCCTGAAGGACAAGGAGGTCGACCGAGGGGTCGCTTCCGTGCTGAAGCAGTTGGAGGAGGAGTTGGGTGTCCGACAGCGAGGATAATGAACGTCCGGATCGGGCTGCACTCCATGATCTGGAGGTGCAGGTCGGAGCGGCGGTCGAGCGACTCGACTCCCTTCGGACGCGAGCGGTATCGGCCGAGGCGAAGAACGCCGAGATGGAGGAGCTGGTCCGGCGCTTCACGGGAGACGAAGCAGCACCCGGTCGGCTCTTGAGTCGGTTGGAGGCTCTCGAACGCGAGAACGCGGACCTCCGCGACCGCCTGACGCGCGGGCGGGACGGCGTGGACCGGGTTCTTGCCCGTATTCGCTTCCTGGAGGAGCAGCGATGAGTGCCGACCGAGCCTCAGTGACCGTCCGGATTGCCGGTGAGGAACACACCATCCGCTCGAACGCGGAGCCGGAGTACACGCGTCGGTGCGCAAGTCTGGTCGATGAACGCATCCAGGAGATCCGCGCAAAGAGTGGTCTCATCGAGGGGCACAAGGCGGCCATTCTGGCCGCCCTGTCCATCGCAGACGAGCTCTTCCAGTCGGAAGAAGCCGTGGAAACCGTCCGCCGAGAAGTCGCCTCGCGCGCGGCCAACCTGACCCGGCGTCTCGAGTCCGAGCTGGCCGGAGGATAGATCCGGCCCGGAACGCAAGTTGCGTTCCGGCGCGCCCGATCCGTATTCTCGTGTCATCGTGAGGGGTCGATCGAAGGAGGACGGGGTCGGCTCCGACTCTGCCCACGTCGGCCCGGGCTGGGCCGTTTTTGGAGCAATACATGGACACCCCGCTGGTAATGGCGCTGGCGGCGGCGGTCGGTCTCATATTTGGCGTGATCATCGGGTTCGCGACTGCGCGAGCCCGGGAACGCGCCCGCCGCGAGCTGGAGCGAGCGCAGGGCAAAGACGAAGCGACCCGTATCCTCACACGGGCCAAGGAAGAATCCGAGAACCTCCGAAAGGCGGGGGAGTTGGCCGGGCGGGAAGAGGGATTCCGCCTCCGCGAAACGTGGGAAAAGGAAGAGGGACGTCGGCGCGAGGAGTTGGAGCGGGCCGAGCGAAGGGTGGAGGAGCGCTCCGACGCGCAGGACGCCCGTTTCGACCGCCTCAATGAGCGCGACGCGGAGCTGGAGGCCTCGAACGCCGAGATCAGCCGCCGAAGCCGCGAGTTGGACGTGCGTGAAGCCGCGCTCCGTGCCGACGTCGAGCGCGCGAGGGCTCGCCTAGAGGAGTTGGCGGGCATGAGCGGGGACGAGGCCAAGAAGGCCCTGGTCACCAGCCTGGAAGACGAGGCCCACGCGGAGGCCGCGAACGCGCTCCGCGAGATCAAGGAGCAGGCACAGCGCGACGCCGAGCGTGAGGGCAAGAAGATCATTGCCCTGGCCATTCAGCGGATGGCGGCGGAGCAGACCGCGGAGACGACCGTGTCGGTGGTCCAACTCCCGTCCGACGAGATGAAAGGGCGCATCATCGGGCGCGAGGGCCGCAACATCCGGTCGTTCGAGCAGACGACGGGTGTCGACGTGATCATCGACGACACGCCGGAGGCCGTGGTGCTCTCCTGCTTCGACCCGGTTCGTCGCGAAGTGGCGCGCATCTCGCTCGATCGGCTCATCGAGGACGGGAGGATCCACCCGGGCCGCATCGAGGAGATGGTGGAAAAGGCCCGCAAAGAGGTCGACGAGGGCATGGTGCAGGCCGCCGAGGAGATCCTGTACGAGCTCGGCATCCACGGCGTCTCGCCCGAGATCGTGCGGACGCTCGGGCGCCTCCGGTTCCGCACGTCGTACGGTCAGAACCAGCTGCAGCACTCACATGAGGTCGCCCTTCTGGCGGGGAACATGGCCGCCGAGATGGGGCTCGACATCCAGGGTACCAAGCGGGCCGGAATCCTCCACGATGTCGGGAAGGGCATGACGCATGAGCACGAGGGTACGCACGTCGAGTTGGGCTACCGTCTGTGCAAGAAACACAACGAGTCGGCCCTTGTTCTGAACGCCATCCGTGCGCACCACGACGAGGAGCCGCACTTCTTCGCGGAGACGTTCCTGGTGACGGCGGCCGACGCCATCAGCGGCTCGCGACCGGGGGCGCGGCGCGAGATGTTCGACGGCTACGTGAAGCGGTTGGAGAGGCTCGAAGAGATCGCCATGGAGCACGAAGGTGTGGAGCGCTGCTTCGCGATCCAGGCCGGACGCGAACTGCGCGTGATGGTGGAACCGGGGCAGGTGGGAGACGGCGCGATGGCGCAGATCTCCGAGGCGGTCGCGCGCAGGATCGAGAGCGAACTTCAGTACCCGGGGCAGATCAAGATCGTGGTGGTCCGGGAGACCCGGGCCGTGGACTTCGCGCGCTGACGGTCGGCGTGGCGACCGAAACTCTTTTCGCAGCACGACACACGACGACTCAGGACGGCGATAGGCATGCCAGCAAAGATCATATCAGGGCGGGACATCTCGACCACGATGCGCGCGGAACTGGCCGAGGAGGTGGCGGCCATGAAGGCGGATACGGGCGTGGTGCCGGGACTCGCGACCGTGCTCGTCGGGGCCGACGCTGCTTCCGAGATGTACGTGGGGATGAAGAACAAGGCGGCCTCGACGATGGGGCTGAACTCGCGTCAGATCACGCTTCCGGCCGACACGCCCGAAGCGGAGCTCCTCGGCGTGGTCGAGGGCCTGAACGCCGATCCGGAGATTCACGGAATCCTGGTTCAGTTGCCGCTTCCCGACCACATTGATGAGGCGCGCATCATCGAGGCCATCGACCCGGCCAAAGACGTGGACGGATTCCACCCGATCAGCGCCGGGCGCCTCATGACCGGGTCGGGCGCGTTCTTTTCTCCGTGCACGCCGGCCGGGGTCGTCGAGATGCTCCTGCGCAGCGGCCACGATCCGTCGGGCCAGCACGTCGTGGTGGTCGGCCGTTCGAACATCGTCGGTCAACCGCTCGCCAACCTGTTGCTGCGCAAGGCGCCCGGTGGGAACGCGACCGTGACGGTGTGCCATTCGCGCACAAGGGATCTGGCCGCCGTGACCCGCACCGCCGACATCCTGGTGGTGGCCATCGGACGGCCGGAGATGATCACCGCCGACCACGTCGCACCCGGCACAGTTGTGATCGACGTCGGCACGCACCGCGTGGATGATCCCGACAGCGAGCGCGGCTACCGCGTCTGCGGCGACGTCCTGTTCGACGAGGTGAGTGAGGTCGCGTCGGCCATCTCGCCATCTCCGGGCGGAGTTGGACCGATGACCATCACCATGCTGCTGGCCAACACCGTCGAATCCGCACGCTCGGCCGGGTAGAGCGGGTGGCGCGACGGACGGCGGGACGTGCAGCGGCGCCGGCTGGTCGGGATCCGCGTACGACGGCGGAGGCTCGGCATGGACGATGACGGCAGCCTGGACCTGTTCGACGATGTAGCGCCGTCGGAGGGCCAGCCGGTCGAGCGGATCGAGGCCGACCCGCCCGTAGCCTCCGAAGCGTCCGGAGAGGTCGCCGCGTCCGGTCCTGCCGCCGCGTCCGGTCCTGCCGCCGCGTCCGGTCCCGCTGCCGCGTCCGGTCCCGCTGCCGCGTCCGGTCCTGTGCCAGATGCGCTGCCCGAGCCCAAGGTGTGGTCGGTCGGTCAGGTCAACCGGGCAGTCCGCTCCCTGCTCGAGACCACCGTCGATCCGCTCTGGGTCGGCGGGGAGGTCGCGAACTGGACGCGGGCGCGATCCGGTCACTGCTACTTCACGCTCAAGGACGACCGCGCCCAGATGCGCTGCGTCATGTGGGAGCGCAACGCGCGCGCCCTTCCGGCGGACCCGGAAGACGGGATGAAGGTGCGGGTGTACGGCTCGCTGACCCTGTACGAGGCGCGTGGCGAGTACCAACTGTCCGCCGAGAGGGTGGAGGCCGATGGTGCGGAAGGCCTGTGGCGGCTGGCGTTCGAGCGGCTCCGGCGAACGCTGGAAGCGGACGGGCTTCTCGACCCGGCCAGGAAGCGTCCGATCCCCCGGTTCCCTCGGCGCGTTGGGATCGTGACGTCGGCCACGGGCGCCGCGGTACGGGACATTCTGTCGGTGCTGGCGCGGCGTGCCCCCTGGCTGGAGGTGACCATTCGGGGAAGCCGGGTCCAGGGGGAAGGGGCGTCGCTCGAGATCGCGCGGGCGCTCGACTTCCTCGCCCAGCGAGGCGGCTGCGACGTGATCATTCTCGGCCGCGGTGGGGGCTCGATCGAGGATCTGTGGGCGTTCAATGAGGAGCCGGTCGCCCGGGCCGTCGCGAGGTGCCCGGTGCCGGTGGTGTCGGCCGTCGGCCACGAGGTGGACGTGACGATCTCCGATCTGGTGGCCGACCTCCGGGCGCCCACGCCCTCTGCCGCGGCCGAGGCGGTGGCACCGGACGGGGCGGCGCTCCGGGCCCAGCTCCAATCCCTGCCCCCGCGCCTGGCCCGTGGCCTCGTCGGGACGGTGGCCCGCCGACGGCGCGGGCTCCGCGACCATCGTAGCGCCCTGGAGCGGGCACTTGAACGGCGGATGGCGCCGCTCCGGCAGCAGGTGGACCGGGCCTTCGGCGATCTGGACGGCGCGATCCGCCGTGCAGCGGAACGCCGGCGGGGTCAAGTGAGCGGGCTCGCGGGGCGGCTGAACGCGCTCTCTCCGTTGGCCGTTCTCGAACGCGGCTACTCGGTGGCGCGCACGGAGGACGGGCGTGTGCTGAAACGGGTGGAGGACTTCGATCCGGTCGCTATCTTCAGGCTCACGGTCACGGACGGAGAGGTCCGGGCCCGTCCCGTCTCGAAGGAGCAGGCCCCGGAGTGAGCGACGTTGATCAGACCCCCCCCGATGACGCCTCCGTCGGTGACGTCCCCGCGGACGATGCCTCCCTCGAGGATCGGATCCGACGGCTCGAAGAGATCATGACACAGCTCGAAGCCGACGAGGTTCCCCTGGAAAAGGCGCTCGGGCTGTTCGAGGAGGGCGTGGGCCATGTGCGCGCGGCCGAGAAGATCCTGGCCGAGACCGAACTCAGGGTCGAGGAGCTGTTGTCCGACGGGACCACCCGCCCGCTCGACGCGGACGACGAAGCCTGACGTCCGTGACGTTCCTGACGCCGTGACGCCCGTGACGTTCGTGACGTTTGACCTGGCCGCGTACCTGGAGTCCCGCCGACTCGGCGTCGAGCGCGCCCTGGAGCGGGCCGCCCGATGGACCGCGGCCGAACTTCCGGACGCCGAAGCGGAGGCGGTTCGCCACGGGGTCATGTCCGGAGGAAAGCGCCTTCGACCGGTGCTGTGCGTGACCGCGTACACAGCGTGCGGCGGAGCGGAGAGTGAAGCCGCCTACGATCTGGCCGCGTCGCTGGAGCTCATCCACGCCTATTCGCTCATGCACGACGACTTGCCATGCATGGACGACGCCGAACTCCGGCGGGGCCGGCCGACCACGCACCGCGTCCATGGCGGGGGGGTCACCATGCGGGCCGGTGCGGCCCTGATTCCGGCGGCGGCGTTGCAGGCGTTCCGTGCAAGCCGGGCGCTGGGCCGTACGGCACGGGAGGCGGCCGGAATCGCGCACGTCCTCATGGAGGCATCGGGCGGCTCAGGAATGGTGGGCGGGCAGTGGCTCGACCTCGAGGGCGAGGGGCGGGCGCTGCGTGCGCTTGAGCTGGACCGGCTCCACCGGCTCAAGACGGGCGCGCTGCTCACCGCGTCCTTGCAGATGGGCGCGATGGCGGCGGCCGCGCCGGAGCCGACCACGGCCGCGCTGATCGAGTACGGCCGCGCGGTGGGTCTCGCCTTCCAGGTGGCGGACGACATCCTCGACGCCACGTCCGACGCAGCCTCGCTGGGCAAGAACCCGAGCGACGCGGAGCTCGACAAGTCGACGTACGTCACCCTCCACGGTCTCGAGGAGGCCCGCGTGAGGGCCCAGGCGCTCGTCGACCGGGCGGTGGGGGCGCTGGAGGGCGCCGGCACGGACGTTCCCGCGCTCGCCGCCCTGGCCGACTTCGTGGTGTCCCGGAGCCACTGACGGCCTTTGCCTGGTCCTGTCCGAGGGTATCTTTCGGGACGGGCCCTCATGTCGTTCGACCGGGCTCGGCCTCAGTCCCAGGAAGGAACCAGCGTGGCATTTCTCGACAAGATCGACTCACCCAAGGAACTTAGGGCTCTGTCTCGGGGGGATCTCCCGGCGGTGGTCGACGAAGTCCGCGAGCGGCATATCGATGTGGTGTCCAAGAAGGGTGGACACTTCGGAGCGAGCCTCGGCGTGGCCGAACTCACGGTCGCATTGCACTACGCCTTCGATACGCCCCGTGACCAGATCGTATGGGACACCGGTCACCAGGCATACATCCACAAGATCCTGACCGGTCGCAACGCCGATCTCCCCAGCATTCGCACGCGGGGCGGCCTGTCGCCCTTCCTCCGCCGGGACGAGTCGGAGTACGACGCGTTCGGCGCGGGCCACGCGGCCACGTCCATCTCGGCCGCGTGGGGCATGGCCGTGGGCCGGGACCACAACGCCGACGACTTCGACGTCGTCGCGGTCATCGGGGA
Source organism: Gemmatimonadota bacterium (assembly GCA_029262115.1). GTDB lineage: Bacteria > Gemmatimonadota > Gemmatimonadetes > Longimicrobiales > Gaopeijiaceae > JAJCZZ01. Next base: position 32,155 of record JAJCZZ010000081.1, read on the forward strand.
CGGCGCGATGGGGTGCGGGCTGGCGTACGAGGCCCTCAACAACGCGGGCCATACCAAGCGTGACTTCGTGGTTGTGCTCAACGACAACGACATGTCGATCGGGCCCGCGGTCGGTGCGATGAACAAGTACCTGACGGGCATGATCACGAACCCGGCCTACAACAAGGCCCGGAATCTGGTCAAGGAGATCCTGCACCGGGCACCGTCGAGCATCGGTGGTGTCATGGAGGAAGTGGCGGGCCGTCTCGAGGAGAGTGTGAAGCACCTGCTCACGCCCGGCCTGATCTTCGAGGAGCTCGGCTTCCGTTACGTCGGACCGATCGACGGCCACGACGTCGAGGCGCTCGTGGAGACCCTGGAGCGTGTGCGCACGCTGAAGGGACCCATCCTCGTCCACGTTCTGACCCAGAAAGGGAAGGGATTCGCGCGTGCCGAGGAGGACCCGTGGACGTGGCACGCGTCGGGACCGTTCGACAAGGTCACCGGGAAGGGCATGAAGACGTCCGCAGGTCTTCCGCGCTACCAGAAGGTGTTCGGCCAGGGCCTGATCGAGTTGGCGGACGCGGATCCGCGCGTGGTGGCCATCACGGCCGCCATGCCGGACGGGACCAGCACCGACATGTTCGCCGAGGCACACCCCGACCGGTACTTCGATGTCGGTATCGCCGAAGGCCATGCGGTGACGTTCTCCGCCGGGCTCGCGACCCAGGGCGTCGTCCCGATCGTCGCCATCTATTCGACGTTTCTGCAGCGCGCCTACGACAACATCGTCCACGACGTCGCGCTCCAGGACTTGAAGGTCGTGTTCGGTATGGACCGCGCGGGCGTGGCGGGCGAGGACGGACCCACCCACCACGGGGCGTTCGACATCCCCTACATGCTGTCCATTCCGGGGATCCAGGTCACGGCGCCGAAGGACGGCGCGGAGATGTTGGCGCTCCTTCGTCTGGCCGTTGCGCACGAGGGTCCGGGCCCGTGGAGCGTTCGCTGGCCGCGCGACACCGTCCCGAAGGCGGTGCCTACCCTGGCGCACATCCCCGAAATCGAGCCGTTCACCTGGGAGATCCTGCGAAACGGGGGCGACGTCGCCATCCTCGGGGTCGGCACCATGGTCAACCAGGCCCTCGAGGCGGCAGAGGTGCTCGCGGTAGAGGGTGTCGGGTGTACCGTGGTCAACTGCCGCTTCCTGAAACCGTTCGACGGGGGCGTGCTTGAAGAGATGGTCCGGAGCCACCCCGCCGTCCTGACGGTGGAGGAAGGGGCCGTCATCAACGGCTTCGGCGCCTACATGGCGAGAGAGGTCGATGCGATGGGGCTCGAGAACCGACCGCGCATGGCGTCGGCCGGGATCCGGGATGGCTTCGTGGAGCACGGGGGCAGGGGTGAACTGCTCGCCGATCTGGGACTCGATGTCGAGGGCATCGTCCAGCGGGTACGCACGCTCGTTGGCGCGAGCCGCTCCGCCAGCGTGCGGTGACCGAGGGGTCGGTTTCACGAATTGGCGTCGTCCTCAGGGGCCACGCGCCGGACCTGGGCGACATCCTCGCCCGCCTCCAGGACTTCTGCGGGTCACGGGGTGTCACGCTCGGAGTCCACGCACCGGATGGGAGCTTCGCACCTCCGTCGATGGATCGAGTCGATCTGGCCGTCGAGCCGGTCGACCTCATCGTCGCGCTCGGCGGCGACGGCACCCTTCTCCGTGCCGCGCGGACCGTGTTGGAGCGGGGCGTCCCGGTGCTCGGCATCAACCTCGGCCACCTGGGATTTCTGACCAGCACGGGGGTCGACCAGATGGAGGAGAGCCTGACCGTGGTCTTGCGGGGTGGAGCCCTGCTGGACGAGCGCTTCACCCTCCAGGCGGACGTCGTGTCCTCGACCGGTGCGTCGCGCGGGCCGGTGCAGTTCGCCTTGAACGACGCGGTTGTGCACAAGCCGGGGGCCGCCCGGGTGACACCTCTGACCCTCTCCGTCGGGCGGGGGAGTGGGCAGGACGAGGTCGGCTCGTTCACGGCGGACGGAGTGATCCTGTCGACGCCCACGGGATCCACGGCGTACTCGCTGTCGGCGGGTGGGCCGATCGTGGTGCCGGAGGTGCCCTGTATCGTCGTTACTGCGATCTGCCCGCATACGCTGGCGGTCCGCCCTCTGGTCGTGCCGGCGGATGAGCGGGTCACCGTCCGTCCCATGGACTCGGAGCAACGGTTGAGCCTGACCGTGGACGGTCAGGTGGCGCAGGACCTCGAACCCGGCGACCGGGTCGTCGTGGAGCGATCGCCTCACTCCGTGTCCCTCGTGCGCTTTCCCGAGCAGACGTTCTTCGGGACGATGCGGCGGAAGTTGAACTGGGCGGCCCGGTCGCCGGAGCGCACGTGAGCGGGCGGCTCGGTACTCCCGGGCGGCCCCGTACTCCCGGGCGGCCCGGTACTCCATTGGATCGCCCCGAGCCGGCAGCGTAGCTTCATTCATGTTGGTCGAGCTGCGCATCCGTGACTACGCCGTCGTCGAGGACCTGACGGTCACGTTGGGTCCGGGTCTGAACGCGCTCACCGGGGAAACGGGGGCCGGGAAGTCGATCATCGTGGGCGCTCTCTCGCTGCTTCTCGGCGAGCGCGCGTCGTCGACGGTCGTGCGAACCGGTGCCGACCGGGCGACCGTGGAGGCCGTCTTCGACGTCTCCGCGCTGGACGACCTCCCCGCCCGCCTCGATGACCTGGGGATCCGCGCGGAAGACGGGCTGCTGATCCTGCGGCGGGAGGTGGCCGCGGAAGGTCGCAACCGCGCGTGGGTCAACGGATCGCCGACCACCGCCGGGGTGGTGGGCGAACTCGGCTCGGCCCTGGTCGACCTTCACGGTCAGCATGAGCATCAGACGCTCCTGCGCTCGACCGACCAACGTGCGATCCTCGACGCGTTCTCCGGCGCGACGGCCGAGGCGGGCGCCGTTCGCGAGCTCCACCGGACGGTCCGCACGCTGCGCGCGGACATCGACCAACGCGAGGAACGGCTCCGTGAGATCGAGACGAGGGCCGACTTCCTGCGCTTCCAACTCACGGAGATCGAAGGCGCCGAGCTCCGGGCCGGCGAGGACATTGAGCTCGAGGCGGAGGTCGGTCGGGCGTCCCACGCCGAGGAGCTTCTGGCCGGAGCGGCCGGGGCGCACGAGGCGCTCTACGGAGGCGACGACGCGATCGCGGATCGCCTCGCGGAGATTCGCGCGCTGATCCAGAAGCTGGCCCGATTGGACGAGACGTTGGCGCCCCGAGCCGAGGCGTTGGACGAGGCGTACCATGCGATCGTGGACGAGGGCCGTCGGCTGGAGGAGTACGGGCAGAGCGTGGAGCACGATCCCCGACGGCTGGAGGCGATCCGGCAGCGCCTCGACGCCCTCTTTCGGCTCAAGCGGAAGTACGGGCCCGAACTGGCCGATGTCCTGGAAACCGGCCAGAAGGTCCGGTCGGAGTTGTCGGAGTTGGACGACGCGGATCACGACCTCGAACGGCTACGGGCTGATCTCGAACGGGTCTGGAGCGAGCTCCAGTCGGTCGCCGGGTCGCTCACCGCGTTGCGGAAGGCCGGAGCCGAACGACTCGCGGAGGCCATGCGTGCGTCGCTTCCGGCGGTCGGGATGCCGCGAGCGGGCTTCGACGTGAGACTCCGTCCCCTGTCAGAGGTGGGTGCGGACGGCGCCGAAGCGGTCGACTTCCTCGTGGCACCCAACGTCGGGTTCGAGCCGATGGCGCTGTCACGCATCGCCAGCGGAGGGGAGCTGTCCCGTGTCATGCTGGCCCTGAAGTCGATCCTGGCCGGGGTCGACGCCGTGCCGGTGCTGGTCTTCGACGAGATCGACGCGGGCATTGGCGGAGTGGTGGCCAGCCAGGTCGCGGCGAAGCTCGCCGCTGTCGGGACGGCCCATCAGGTCTTCGTGGTCACCCATCTGCCCCAGATCGCGTCGAGGGCGCGGGGCCACCTGATTGTCGAGAAGGGGATGGCGAAGGGCCGGACCACCACGTCGGTCCGATCGCTTGACGGAGACGAACGCGTCGAGGAGATCGCCCGGATGCTCGGCGGAGATCCAGGGTCGGCGACGTCGCGGGAGCATGCCCGGGAATTGCTGCTCGTGGGTGCGGGCGACCGGGCGGCGCGCAGCTAGTGCTTCGTGCTGTGCTAGCCGTGTGCTAGCCGCAATACTCTTGCTTTAAGCTATATACAATAGCGAGATTTCTGGAAGGTGTTCTTCCTTCCAGGAGGCCAGTGATGGCGCGAACGGTTGCGGGGCTACCGAGCGGGACGCGAGTGACGGATTTCATCAGCCTGG
>JAJCZZ010000082.1 GCA_029262115.1 Gemmatimonadota bacterium
CGCGACCCAGGTCCTGCGGACCCGGGTACCCCCCTGGTAGGCGCGACCCAAGTCCTGCGGACTCGGGTACCCCCGAGGAATAGCAGCGCTCTGGGGTACCCGCGCCGAAGGCGTGGGTCGAGGAGCAACGACCCAGGGCCGGATGCCTCGGCCCTCGAATGGCCGAGACACTTTCGTAACACCACACTTCTAGAGCCATAGCGCAGACCAGGGCGCCCACCATCGCCCGGTGACCTCCTCCATGCAGGGAGGGAGTGCAGCGATCGGACCGCGTTCTCCAGCCATGGCCGGTGGTCCTACGGTGGGTCGGAACAGGGGTGTCGAACCGCGAAGCTACCCGGGTTGCTTCCGCCCCGCCAAGGTGAGAACCTTCGGGCCGCGAGGCGGCCCCTAGCTGTTTTTTCTTTCCGATCCGGTGTGTGCCGGACGGATGTCCGCGGCACCTTCGGGCGTCCGATGGTGGGTCCGCCTCCGGTCTGCGATCCCCCGGAACCCAGCCCGGAGAAGGAATGGCCACGGCCAGGAAGCGGGAACGGATTCTCCCTCGCCTCATCGAAGAGGAACTGAAGGAGTCGTTCCTCGACTACTCGATGAGCGTCATCGTACAACGGGCTTTGCCCGACGTACGAGATGGACTGAAGCCGGTGCATCGCCGGATTCTGTACGCGATGCACGAGGCCGGGCTCGTGCCGGAACGGGCCTACAAGAAGTGCGCGACCGTGGTGGGTGACGTGTTGGGTAAGTACCACCCGCACGGAGACTCGGCCGTGTACGACGCACTGGTCCGCATGGTCCAGGACTTCTCGCTGCGATACCCGTTGATCGACGGCCAAGGAAACTTCGGTTCGATCGACGGGGACTCAGCGGCGGCCTATCGCTACACGGAGGCGCGTCTCGACCGGACCGCGGTCGAACTGCTGGACGACGTCGAGAAGGAAACGGTCGACTGGGGACCGAACTTCGACAACCGGCTGGAGGAGCCGCTGGTGCTTCCGGCGCGCTTTCCGAACCTGCTCGTCAACGGGTCTTCCGGCATCGCGGTAGGCATGAGTACGAACGTACCTCCGCATAATATGCGCGAAGTCGCGGCGGGCGTGAAGCAACTCGTGATCGACCCGGACTGCACGGTCGACGACCTCATGCGCCATATCCCCGGTCCGGACTTCCCGACGGGTGGCTACATCCTCGGCCGCGACGGGATCGACTCGATGTACCGGACGGGACGAGGACGGGTGGTGATGCGGGCGCGCATCATCAGGGAGGCCATGCGCGGGGGGCGGGAGCAACTCGTGGTGACCGAGCTGCCCTACACGGTCTCGAAGTCGAAGATCATCGATCAGATCGCTGGACTGGCACGAAAGGGCAAAGCGGAGGACATCTCCGATATCCGGGATGAGACCGACCGGGACGGAATTCGTCTCGTGATCGAAATGAAGCGAGGGGCGACGGCTGGCAAGGTGCTGAAGCTGTTGTACCGCAAGACCGGACTCCAGCAGACGTTTGGTGGCATCCTGCTGGCGCTCGACAAGGGACAGCCGCGCGAGTTCGATCTCAAGGAGCTTCTCGAGCGTTTCCGCGATCACCGTCTCGATGTGATCCGCAAGCGCTCGCTGTTCGAGTTGGAGAAGGCGGAAGCCGAGCGGCACATCGTTCACGGGCTACTCGTCGCGCTCGACAACATCGATCACGTCATCAAGATCATCCGCAGGTCCGACGATCGAGCGGAGGCTTCGGAGCGGCTGCAGGACACGTTCGGCCTCAGCGAGGCGCAGGCCGACGCCATCCTCAACATGCGGCTCGCTCGCCTCACCGCCCTCGAGCGGTCGCACCTCGAAGCGAGGCTCGCCGAACTCGAAGCCTGGATCGTCGAGCTTCGGGGGATTCTCGACTCGGAGGAGCGACAGCTCGAACTGATGCTCGAGGAGCTCTCGGAGGTGGTAGCCCGGCATGGAGACGAGCGCCGCACCGCCATCCTGGAGGATCCGGACGACGCCGGCGACGGCGAGATCGCTGCGGTGGAGACCGCGGTGGCCGACGAAGGTGCGGTGGTGACACTGAGCCACGAGGGGTACGTGAAGCGCATGCCCCTCCACCTCTACAGGAGACGGGTGTCGTCGGGCAAAGCGCTCGCGGGTATGGAGCGATACGATGACGATTACCTGGAGCGGGTGTTCGTGGCCCGGACGCAGGGGTGGCTCCTCGCATTCACGGAGGGTGGTCACTGTCACTTCCTGCCGGTGCTCGACGTGCCGGAAAGCGGACGAGCGTCTCGTGGCCAGTCCATCTACGCACTCATTCCCGGGGCGGATCGAGGCGACCGTATCATTTCCATCGTGGCGGTCGACGATCTCGACTCCGATGAGCGGTTCCTTCTGTTCCGGGCGCGCAGCGGTCTCGTGAAGCGAACGCCCGTTTCGGAATTCTCGAACCCCCGGTCGGGCGGGATCATCGCGGCTGGAGTGAGAGACGGCGACGGGATCCAGGACGTGGTCGCGACCGACGGATCCGGGGAGATCATGTTGCTGTCGAGCGGCGGCCGGGCCATCCGCTTTCCCGAAGATCAGATCAGCGTCGTGGGCCGCACTGCCCAGGGCGTGAAGGGCATGGAGCTCAAAGGCGACGAGGAGGTCGTGGGCATGGTCGTCATCCGGCGGGAAGCCACCGTACTGACGGTAACCTCCGAAGGCATGGGGAAGCGGACGCCGGTGAGCGAATTCCCTCTTCAGAAGCGAGGGGGGATGGGCACGTTGGCCGTCCCGTCGGGCGCGACCGGGGGGCCTGTCGTGGGAGCTCTGGAGGTTCTGGATGGCGACGAAGTGATGGTCATCAGCGCCGGGGGCGCCGTCAACAGGGTCCCGGCCAATGCGATTGCCGTTCAGGGACGGCGGACACAGGGCAAGCAGATGGTGACGCTCGTCGCCGGCGACCGGGTGGTGGAGGTCACGCGGTCCCAGGGCGCCGGGGGCGACTCCGATGCCGCCTCCGACAGCGACGGCCCGGCAACGGGCGGTACGTCGGGCGCCGCTTTGGAAGAGGTCGACGGCACGGGTCCGGAAGACGACGAAGGGCAACTGGACCTCCTGGGCTGACGAATCGCTCAGGGAGTCCACGACCCCGACCGACGATCGGCCGGGGCGGCCATCATGTTCTCAACAGGGTAGGCGTACTCGATGAAGTTTCTGGTTCTCGGGGGTGGCTCGCAGGGGTCGGCCTGCGCCTTCGATCTCGTCCGCCGTGACGGGGTGAAGAAGGTGATTCTGGCCGATGTCCACGTCGACGAGCCCAGGGAGTTCCTGCGCCCGTACATCGGCAAGGGGCTCGAGCTGCGCTCGGTCGACGCAACGAACGAGGACGAGGTGCGGGCCGTGATGAAGGGTGTCGACGCGGTTGCCTGTGCCCTCCCCTACTACTTCAACCTCGACATGACCCGACTGGCGATCAGGGCCGGCGCCCATTTCTGCGATCTCGGAGGCAACACGGAGATCGTGGATGACCAGAAGGGACTCTCGGATCGGGCCGTGGATGCCGGCGTGAGTGCCGTGCCCGACTGCGGCTTGGCTCCGGGCATGGTGAACATCCTTGCCCAGGGGGGGATCGACGCGCTGGATCGAGTGGACTCGGTCAAGATCTTCGTCGGCGGCCTTCCGCAAGATCCGAAGCCGCCGCTCAATTACCAGATCGTGTACTCCATGGAGGGCGTGCTCGACTACTACACGACCCCGGTTCTCGTTCTGGAAGACGGGGCCGTGGTGGAAAAGGAGGCCCTCACGGGCGTCGAAGACATCGATTTCCCCGAGCCTGTCGGGCGGCTCGAGGCGTTCTACACCGCAGGTGGGATCTCCCGGATGCCGTACCGGTACGAGGGCACGATCCCCTCGATGGCTTATAAGACGCTCCGGTATCCGGGCCACGCACAGCTGGTCAAGGCGATGCGCGATCTGGGTCTTTTCGACCTGGATCCGGTGAAGACGGGCGGTACCTCCGTCGTTCCGAGAGACGTCTTCATCGACATCGTGTCGCCCCGTCTTCGGAACCCCGACGGCAACGACCTCGTGGCGATGCGCGTGGAGGTCGAGGGAGCGAAGTGGGGCGAGCCGAAGTCCGTTCGCTTCGACTTGATCGACTACTACGACGCCGAGAACGGGGTCACCGCGATGGAGCGGACCACCGGCTACTCACTGGCTGCCACCGCCTTCATGCAGGCCGCTGGCGTGGTCGAGCCGGGCGTACACACACCGGCTGAATGCATCCCCGTCGACCGGTTCATCGAGGAACTCGGCGGGCGGGGTGTGAAGATCGAGCGAAGCGAGTCGTAGCCAAGGTTCGTTCGGGCGGTCACGGAACCAAACGGTGGGCGTATCTGTTCGGAAAAGGACCGCGTGACTCGGTAGGGTCCGCGGCGACTCTGACTTCAGGAGATGGGACATGATTCGACGCTTCTTCGCTCCGGCCGTCCTGGCCATGCTCGTGGCCGCGCCGGTGGCGGCTCAGTCGATGGACGGATGGCAACTCCGGGTCGACCGGAGCACCAACGCTGCCGATCCGGACGACGTACCAGAGGTGGACGTCAGCGAGATGGATGGGAAGCTTCGAGTCGCTACGGGACCAGCCGCCGTCGTCTGGGACGACGACAGCAAGGCCATGGGGGAGTACATGCTGTCAGGGACGTTCGTGCTCGAGCGCCCGAGCGACCACAACAACTACTACGGCCTGGTGTTCGGAGGCGCGGACCTCGGGACGTCGTCCCAGAATTACCTCTACTTCCTGATCTCTCAGAACGGCATGTTTCTGGTGAAGCACCGGGCGAACGACGAGGCCGTGCACACGATCGTCGGCGCGACCGAGCACGAGGCGATCAACCAGCCCGAGGGCGACACGTCCTCCAACGAGTTGGCGGTTCGCGTCGGCTCGACGTCGATCGACTTCATCGTGAACGGTACGATCGTTCACACAGAGGCCCGTGAAGGCATGGCCTCCCGGACCGACGGAGTGTACGGCGTCCGCGTGAACCATCGGATTCCGGGTGTGTCCGTGAGCGGGCTGCATGCGATGAGCGGTATGTAGGCAGACGACCTACGCCACACGGTCCGATCGCGTCATGTCGGCGCCCTGGCGGACGGTGTAACGTTGCACGAGGAGGGCATTGGACTTCCCTAAAGGAGGCCCAGTGCCCTCCCTGCCTTCCCGAAGGCGGCCTCCCCCCGAAGCGTCCTACCGGGACTCTCCGAGCACGGCCCGAACGGTCACGCGCTCGCCGTCTCGCTCGACCACGATCTCGACCGCGTCGCCGGGTGCGCGCTCCCGGAGCGCGTACGTGTAGGCGTAGATGTCGGCGACCTCCTTTCCGTCGAACATCACCACGACATCCCCGGCGCGAAGCCCCGCCTCGTCGGCCGGACTTCCCTCGCGCACGCCGGTGAGGCGAAGTCCGAACTCCCTCGGCGTCATGTCCGGGATGGTCCCGAGGTACGGGCCGTATCCCCGCGACGGGGCCTCCGACGTGGTGGCGTCTGGAGCGGCGGGCGGCTCCTGGGTGATCCGCGTAAGCGCCACCGACGCCGCGTCCCCAGCGGTGAGCCGTCGGGTGACGGCCGTCGCGAGTTCGGACACGAGTTCGATTCCTTCCTCGTTGATCAACTCCCAGTCGTCTTCGGGTCGGTGATACTCGGCATGCGTGTTGGTGAAGAAGTGGAGGACGGGAATGCCGACGGCGAAGAACGAGGCATGGTCCGAGGGGCCGTACCCGTCCGGTGACGTTGCGATGCTGAGAGGGCGGGACATCCTGGAGTTGCCATCCCCCAGGATCTGGTCCCACTCGGACGCGGTACCCACGCCGAAGACGCTGACCGCGTCGTTCGACATGCGACCGACCATGTCCAGGTTGAGCATGGCGATCAGTCGCTCCAGCGGCCGGGTCGGACTCTCGACCCACCGCGCCGAGCCCCACAGGCCCTTTTCCTCGCCCGTGAAGGCCATGAACACCACACTGCGCGCCGGACGTGGTCCGCTCGCCAGGCGACGGGCGATGTCCAGCATGCCGGCGGTGCCACTCGCGTTGTCGTCGGCCCCGTTGTGAACGGCTCTTCCCTCAGGGGCGAGAGATCCCTCACCACCCATCCCCAGGTGATCGTAGTGTGCGCCGATTACGACGTACTCTTCGGCCAGATCCGGATCGGAGCCGGGCAGGACGGCCACGACGTTTCTGGCGGCCACCTCCGTCGGGGCCACATCCGTGAAGATATGGGCGCGGCCGCCGGCCTCGGCCTGCTCTCTCAGCGCCCCCGCGGCGTCGGCCGTGACGACCCCGATGGGGACCGACAGAACGGATCGGCGCTCCGCGGAGATCTGCGGCAACACCATCCCCTCCGGCAGAATCACGAGCACGGCCAACGCGTCACGTCCGGCCGCGACCGTCGCCTTGAAGTGCGCGTCGGCCCGGAGTCCGCCTCTCCCCGACACGGTGGGGTCGCCCCATTCGATGACCGCAATCTTCCCGGCGATCTCGATGTGGGCCGACCGGTCCGCGGGCGTTCCGGGGCTGCTCAACATGTACCCGGCATACACGAGTTCACCCTCGGCCGAGGCACGGGCCGAAAAGCCGAGAGGGATCCAGTCCCTTCCCATGACGTACTCGTTTCCGGAGATTGCCAGTCGGTTGTCCGGTCCGAGATCCGCACCACCGGGAACGGGAAAGGTGTGGAACCACGTCCCGTCCTGGCCTGCGGGCTCAAGTCCGAGCGCTGCAAAGCGGGCCGCGATGTAGTCGGCGGCGCACCGCTCTCCGGCGCTTCCGACTTCGCGGCCACCGAGGCGGTCGTCCGCGAGGTAGCGGACATCGGCCAGTGGGCCGGACATCCGTGGCTGGAACGACGCCGGATCCGGACAGATCTGGACGGCGGAGAGCACGGAAGCAGTGGTGCCGAAGGCGGTGGCAGCCAGGGCAATCGCGGAGTAGAAGCGGGAATACATCATGATTTTTTCCGGGGGATGGTAGCTGTGAATCGTCGAGCGTTTGTTGGAACCGTGATCCTCGTGTCGTTGCCCACGGCGTGCGGCCCTGGCGAGCCCGCCGAAACGTCGGAGGCTCCGATCGCCTCCGAGGCGCTGGCCCAGCCGACCGAGCGACACCTGCGCAACCTTCGCCAACTCACCTTCGGCGGGGAGAACGCGGAGGCCTACTTCTCGTTCGATGGCACCAAGCTGATCTACCAGGCCCGTAAGCCAGGCATGGAGTGCGACCAAATCTACGTCCTGGATCTGGCGACGGGTGAGTCCGAGCAAGTCAGTACCGGCGAGGGGCGCACGACGTGTTCGTACTTCTATCCGTCGGGTGATCAGATTCTCTATTCGTCTACCCATCACCACGACGCATCGTGCCCGGCCAACCCCGACTTCTCCATGGGATACGTCTGGCCGATCTACGAAACGTACGACGTGTTCGTGTCGGGAGTGGATGGGAGCAACCTCCGCCAATTGACCACGGAAGACGGATACGACGCCGAGGCCACCTTTTCGCCGACCGGCGATCGGATTGTCTTCACGTCCGTCCGCGACGGCGATCTCGACCTGTACTCGATGGCTCCTGACGGTTCGGACGTGCGCCGGTTGACCGACAGGATCGGGTACGACGGGGGTGCGTTCTACAGTCCGGACGGCTCCAAGATCATCTGGCGGGCGCACTACCCCGAGGCGGGTGAGGCCCGCGACGAATATGTCTCTCTCCTGCAAGAAGGGCTGATCCGCCCGGGCGAACTCGAGATCTACGCCATGGACGCCGACGGCTCGAATCAGCGTCAGGTGACCAGCGCGGGCGGCGCGAACTTCGCACCCTATTGGCATCCCTCGGGCGAGAAGATCATCTGGAGTTCGAACCAGCACGACCCGTCCGGCCGCGATTTCGAGCTCTACATGGCCGACCTGGACGGCGAGAACATGGAGCGGGTGACGTTCAGCGAGGGCTTTGACGGCTTTCCGGTGTTCAGCCCGGACGGCCGCTACCTCGTGTTCGGCTCGAACCGGAACAACGGCGACACGAGCGACACGAACGTGTTCATTGCCGAGTGGGTGGACGACCCGGAGATGTAAGAGGGAACGCCCCCGCGTCGGTTCTTCGTCAGCGCGGACGGAGCGTCAGCGCTCGGAGGGGAGGCGGTGGGTGGGGTATCGCTCGAGGAACTGGCGAAGGATTCGATACGTGAGTCCCCACACGATCTCACGTCCCACACGATAGCAGGGGAAGCTCCGTGACCCGCCGGGAAGTTCGATCGGGACGGTGTCGTGCGTAGCCGGATCACGAAGCTGGTCGAGCGACACCCAGAAGACGTCGGCTACCTCCGTGCTGGCAACCCTCGCCTGCGCGTCCGGCAACGCCCCGAACACGAAGGGGAACACGGTAAGGCGGGGGAGGCGAGCGCTGGACGGCGAAACCGGGTCGAGAGGGCCGAGTAGCGATCGAGCCTCCTCCAGGGCCAGCCCGGTCTCTTCGTGCGTTTCTCGAAGCGCGGTCCGGACGAGCGTACCATCCACTGGGTCCCGCCTCCCGCCGGGAAGGGCCATGTGGCCCGACCAGGGGTCGCGCGGAGACCGCGCCCGTTTGATCAGCAGGAGTTCCAGGGGATGGGCGCCGCGGAGCACCAATGCCACGGCGGCTTGAACCCGCTCGTCGTCCTGAACCGGCGGGTCGTCAGGGTCGGATGCGTAGGACGCGAGTGCCTCGCTCAGTACGAAGAAGCGGGGGTCCGCGTCACGGGGGGTCACTCCGTCACCTTCATGCGCCCTTGTCGGGTCCACTCGACCGCGTGACCAGCCGGTATCGGACGACGCGGTTCACGCCCACGAGACCCCACCTCATACCCCGATCCGCTCCGCGCCCCAGATCAGCTTGTGGAGCTGGACCTGGAAGCGCACCGGGAGCCCGTCGGACAGGATCCACCCGGCCATCGCCTCGAGATCGATCTCCCCCCACACGGGCGATGCCAGGAGCGCCCGGAGCGAGCCGTCCGCGACGCGGGTGTCGAGCCCGCGATCCCGGATGGCCGAGCGCATCCATTCGTAGTCCTCCCGATCCTTCAGAACGAACTTGATCTCGTCACGACCGGTCAGGTGATCCAGATTCGACCACAGGTTACGTGCGCACTCGCCCGAGCCGGGGCACTTCAGGTCCATGATCTTGTGCACGCGTGGGTCGAGCTCGTCGACCGGAAGCGCGCCGGAGGTCTCGACCAGGACCGTGTAGTCCTCCTGGAGGAATCGGTCGGTCAGAGCGAACGCTCCCTTGTGCGCGAGCGGCTCACCTCCGGTGACCTCCACGAGCCGAGTCGGGAAGGAACCGACGCGGTTCAGGATTTCGTCGAACGACATCCTCGACCCGCCGTGGAAGGCGTACTCCGTGTCGCACCAGGTGCACCGAAGCGGGCACCCGGTCAGGCGCACGAACGTGCACGGAAGCCCCGCCCAGGTGGATTCTCCCTGCACGGAGTGGAAGATCTCGGTAATCCGCAGAAAGCGAGCCGGAGCCTGCGACGTCACTCGGCCTCCTCCCCCGCCGGCGCTTCCTCGGCAAGGGCAGCCACAGCCCGATCGAGAATCGCCTGGACCTCGACGAGCGTGTGGGCCCGGAGGGCTCCCTCGACAGTGGCAGAGTCTCGCGCCCGCGCCAGCGTGGGGCTTTCGACGTGACCGACGATGCCCACCCCCGTCGCCGCCCACTTGGGGAAGACGAGGTAGCCGACGTAGGGGTTCACGAGGTCGCCCGTCTTCTCCACTTCAGGAGATACGGTATAGGGATGTCCGTCCGGGCCCTCGAAGGCGGGCGGGCGATTGTGCACGTCGAAGTACCCGCCCAGGGTCGTGTCCTCGCCTTCGCCTTCCCCCGGGACTGCTCGAGTTGCTTCAGTGTCTGACATGAAGGGAAGCTAGAGCCGACCGCTGAGGGGGGCCAAGACGCGGTTGTGGTCGCCGTGTCTCGACCCGTACCTTTGGCTCCACCCGCCCAGGAGCCAGAATGCCGAAGTCGATGCGCGCCGCGGTCTTCTCCGAGTACGGAGGGCCGGAGGTCGTAGCCATTCGGGACATGCCGATCCCAACGCCGGGCCCCGGAGAAGTACGAATCGCCGTGAAGGCGGCGTCACTCAACCATCTCGACCTATGGGTGCGCAGGGGCCTTCCGATCGAGACTCCCATGCCCCACATCGGTGGCTCCGACATTGCGGGAATCGTCGACGCGGTTGGTCCCGGGGTGGCTCAGGTGGAGACGGGTATTCGCGTTGTGGTCGACCCGTCGGTCAACTACGGGTGGTACCACGGCCAGGGTCAGGGACGGGGTGAGGCGTTCGACGAGCCGCGCTTCAGCATTCTCGGCGAGCACACGCAGGGCGGGTTTGCCGAATACGCCGTCGTGCCGGCGGAGAACCTCCTTCAGATTCCCGACGACGTCACCTTCCCGGTGGCGGCGGCTGCCGGCCTCGTCTTCGTTACCGCATGGCGCGGTCTGATGAGCCGGGGACATCTCCGCGCGGGCGAGCGGGTGCTCATTACGGGCGGATCGGGCGGGGTGTCCACGGCGGCCATACAGATCGCTCGGATGGCCGGGGCCCGGGTATACGTCGTCACGAGCGGCCCTGAGAACATGGAGCGTGTTCTTAATCTGGGCGCTCACGTGGCGTATGACCGGACTCGGGTCGACTTCTCGCGGGAGGCCTGGCGCGATACGGGTAAGCTCGGCGTTCACCTCATCCTCGATGCCGTCGGGGAGGCAGTCTGGCCGCAGTGCTTGAAGGCGCTCGGCACATGCGGACGCCTCGTCAGTTATGGAGCGACCAGCGGATCACGGGGGACAACGGAGTTGCGTGTCGTCTTCTGGAAACAGCTCACGATCATGGGCAGCACGATGGGAACGCCGACCGAGTTCCGTGAGGTCATGCGTCTCGTGTTCTCGGGACGGCTGAAGCCCGTGATTCACGAGGTTCTTCCCCTCGACGAAGCTCGCCGCGCCCACGAACTGCTCGAGAAGGGCGACGTCTTCGGCAAGCTGGTACTGGCGCCGTGACCTCTACCGTCGGCGTTTCCGGTCGACGGGGTTCCGTGTATCTCCCGGACCATCGGGCAGCCCCTTGGATCTGAAAGAGGCCCAACGGCGGGTCGATGACTGGATCTCACAGTTCGAGGAAGGCTACTGGCCGCCCCTGTCGAATCTGGCGCGGCTGACCGAGGAGGTCGGTGAGTTGGCGCGGCTCATGAACCATGAGTTCGGGCACAAGCCCAAGAAAGGGGGCGAGCCTGCACAGGACCTTGCCCTGGAGATGGCGGATATTCTATTTGTCCTCCTGGTGATGGCCAACGAGCAAAAGATCGACCTCAGCGAGGCTCTCGAAAGGACCCTCGAGAAGTATCGCCTTCGTGACAGCGAACGTTGGACCCGGAAGGTCGGATCGGATTGACGATCCGAGTTTTCTTCCCCGGTGCGAGTGCTTACCGGCTCTGCGGCGGGCCGCCCCGCCGCTTGCCCCGAGTGTGACGCTTGGCGTACGGTGATGTTTGGGACCCTCCCTTTGACTCGGTCAGAATCATGGAAGAGTTGACGCTCGAATCGCGGATGAAGCTGCACGACATTCGCGATCACATGCACCACTATGCCGGCCGACGGCAGGTGAAGGCGATGACACGGGAGCGCCTCGAGGCAGCGTTCCTTCGCGTCGTCGAGATGGTGCAGGGTCAGGCTCCAAAAGGCGAGGTCGACGAGGCGGTTGAACGGTTACACGCCACCTTCCAGGACTTTACCGGTCACGACCAGTTGATGGAGGCCGCATACGACCGGATCATTGGCATCCTGCTGAGTTCTCAGGACTCCGATGCCATGGTAGCGCTCAACCTGGCCGAGGTCGTTCGGGATGAGGTGGCATACTATCATCGAGACCTCCGACTGCTCCCGGCCGAACGGGTCACGTTCATCTCGCACTACGAGCCGTGGGTGCTGGCCAACGAGGTCCGTCTGCGGCGTCTGGCTGGGAATCTCCTGAAGAACGCCGCTGACGCGCTATCTGAGGAGCGGGACACCGACGGCGTGACCGTAGAGGTCGACGTGGGTTCGGTGCTGGAAGCCCGGGAGGGTGTCGGACCAGACGTCGACCCGGGAAACTACGCCACGCTCGACTTTCGTGACGACGGTGGCGGGATCCCGGAGGATGTGGCCGAGCACCTCTTTCAGCCGGGGTACACCAGCAAGAAAGGCCACATGGGGCTCGGGCTGACCTTTGTGAAGCAGGTGGTCGACGAAATGAACGGCCGCATCGAGATCGTACAGCTGGAGTCAGGCACGCTGATCCGGATGTACTTCCCGTTGGTAGAGCCACCCGAGGAAATTCGGTCGGCGGGGAGAACCGAGGACCGGGCCGCCGCGCCCACCTGACGGCGCCGGGGCGCCGTCAGGGATGGATGCTCGCGACCCGCGACGGTCCACGCCCACGGGCATGACCAACCCTCTTTAGCCAGCTACCACGCCCAGCGCGTCCACCAACCGATCGATGTCGTCATCGCTGTTGTAGAAGTGGGGGCTGACGCGTACGTAGCCCGGCCTGTGGTCGACGATGATCCTTTGCTCGGCCAAGCGAGCCACGGCCCCCTGCGGATCGGCGTGCTGGACCATCACAATGGCCGATCGGTGGTCCTGGTCGGCCAGCCGCAGGGTGAATCCGGACGAACGGCACCCCCGCACGAGCCGCTCCGTCAACGTGGCGTTGCGCCGCACGATAGTGTCGATGCCCACCTCGTCGATCAGCTCCTGCCCGCCGAGGGCTGTGTGGACCGTGGGGAGCGCGGGCGTGCCGAGTTCGAAGCGGCGGGCGTCGTCCCGGTATTCGAAGCCACCAAGATCGAAGTGGAACTGGTCCTTCGTGGCGAACCAGGAGGTGATACGAGGCTCCATAGAGCCGATCAACTCCTCGCGGACGTACAGGTACGCCAGCCCGGGTCCGCCACACAGCCACTTCAGGGGCCCTGCCGTATAGATGTCCACTCCGGTGGTGGACAGATCGAGCGGAAGCTGACCCGCCCCCTGGTAACCATCGATCAGAGAGAAGGCGCCCGCCGAGCGGGCGATGTCCGCCAACGCACCGATGTCCTGGACGAAGCCGGTCGTGAAGAAGACGTGGCTGGTGGCGAGAAACAGGGTCCGGTCGTCCACCGCGTCGGCGAACTGCAGCGGGTCGATGCCGATGCCGTCGTGGCTCTCGAGAACGACCAGCTCGATATCGGGCTTCACGGCCCACTGATACGCGAGGGTCGGGAAGTCCAGCTCGGTGCAGACCACCCGGTTCCGCTTCGTAGCCCGTACGCTCTCCGTGATGACGGACAGCGCCGCCGAGGTCGAGGGGAGCAGAGCGACCTCGGCCGGCTGTGATCCCCAGAACGTCGCCACCCGCGTTCTCAACTCCTCGACACGGCCGAGCCAGTGCTCGTACCAGGCAGAGGCTCCCATGGAGTGCCAGCGGCCGGTGAAGTCGGCCAGGTACGATTCGGCCCGGTGAGACAGCGCGCCGAGTGAGCAGGAGTTCAGGTAGGTATGCGTTCCGAGGATCGGAAACTCGGAGCGGATCGCGTCGAGCGTCGCGCGGGAAGGGGTGGGGTCAGGCAAGGTCGTCGGGGCCGGGGTGTGAGGATCGACTCGCGGCCCACTCCACGTAACCCGAAGCGAGCCGACTGGCGTGCAGTCCCGCCTCGGAGAGCACGGCGACCGCTTGCTCAGCTAACACGCAATACGGCCCCCGACAGTACGCGACGACCTGACGATCTTCCCGGAGTCGATCCAACTCGAACGGGAGGCGCTCGATCGGGACCGAGAGGGCCCCGGGGATGTGCCCGGCGGCAAACTCCACCGCGGGCCGTACGTCGATCAGGACGATTCGCCCCGACGCCACTTCGGCGGCCAGGACTTCCGGCGGCATCTGAGCCAGGGCGCCCCGATCGTCGAAGTACTGGTCGAGCAACACCTTCACCTCCGCCACGTGGCGTGCGCCGAACGACTGAATGGCCACCCAGAGAGGGACGCTCGCGGGTCGGGCTCGATAGAAGCTCCGCACGCCCTCTTTGCGGACGCTGACCAGGTTGCTGGCTCGCAAGATCTGTAGGTGGCGAGACGTGTTCGCCACGCTCATGCCCGTGAGCGTGCTCAGCTCGTCCACGCCGCGCTCCGCCTGGAGAAGCAACTCGAGCAGCTCGAGCCTGCTTCCGTTGGAGAGGGCCCCGCCCACACGGGCGGTTGCGGCGTACACGGCGTCCTTGAAACCGCGCTTGGTCGCTGGGCCTACGTCGTTACTCAAGGATTCGCTTGATTAATTGATAAAGAGATGGTATGGTGCGGTCATCACAAGATCTGCGGGAGGGGACGGGGGGGCAATGCATGCAACTGGATTGGACGTACCGGAGGTCGCTCCTGCCGGTGGCGACGACTCGCACACGCCGTGGGACCTGGTTCATTCCGGCCGACCGCCGGAGGTCCAGAGTTGGTTCGAGGCCGAACCCACAGTGTCCCTCACCCTGATCGATCGTGTCCGGGCAGGGAGGACGGACGGCGCTGGGCTGACCGTGCTGGATGTCGGAGCCGGCGCCTCCACGCTGGTCGACCGTCTCGTAGCGGCTGGCCGTGACCATGTGACGGTGCTCGACATCTCGCCGAGCGCTCTCGCTCACGCCCGTCGGAGGCTGGGCGCGACCGCCACGACCGTGGAGTGGGTGGAGGCGGACATCACAAGGTTCCGGCCCCGACGCACCTGGGACCTCTGGCACGACCGAGCGCTTTTCCACTTCCTCACGGAGGCCCCGGAGCGAGAGGCGTATCGAGCGTCCTTGAGTCGAGCGCTGAGACCGGGAGGACACGCGATCATCGCGACGTTCGCCGAGAATGGACCGGCGCGATGCAGCGGGCGAGATGTGGTTCGCTACGGAAGCGAGAGCCTCGCGGCCGCCCTCAGTCCGGGGATGAAAGCAATCGAGTGCCAGCACGTAGTACACCGAACCCCGTTGGGGTCGGATCAGCACTTCACCGTTGGGCTATTCCGGAGGGGATGATGATGAGGGGAGGATGGAGGAGTCTCCCCGTTGCGGCGGCCCTGGTCGCCTTAAGTGGATGTACATCGACCGGCCCTAGCCAAGAGACGTCCGTTCCGGATCCGGATGCGGGCGGTACCGCCCCGTCCTGCTACCGAGCGTGGCAATCCAGGCCATCTACCTGACGCAACGCGACCAGCCGGAGCGCGACCAGGTCGAGATCGTCGAATCGTTCCAGCCGCTCGTCGTGCGGGAAGGTGTGACGGGCGACGAGCGCCTCTCCCTCGGAGAGCTTCACTTCCTCCACTTCGAACCGGATCCCGCGAAGGCTCTCTTTCGGGAGTTCGCCGACGGCGACGACTGGACGGCGCGGTTGGCGTGGCAGCGCATCATGCAGATCGACTTCGCCGCGTACGACAACCCCGACCAGGTTCGAAACGACCTTCCTGTCTTCGTGCGGCGGTTCGGCGCATCGTCGCCGCACGACATCTTCGGACTCGCCCAGCAGGTCGGGAACTTCGTGCGGCTTTACCGGGAGTCCGGCGAACCCGCTCAAGCCGTCGACCTCATTGAGACGGAGGTACGCCGCATCGGTTTCGACGCACCGTACTTCTCGCACATCATCCCGCTACGAGCCGTAGATCTCTTCAAGGAGACGGGACGGAAGGCCGATCTGCGCACGCTGATCGAGTTCAGCATCGCCGGCCTCGAAGTGGCGCTTGAGCGGCGCGAGCGCATGGGACCGACGGTCGCGGAGGAAGTCGGCCCCCCCATGCCAGCGTCGCTGGCGCGTTGGTTCTGGTTGTGGCAGGGAGTAGACGGTAGCCGGTCCGTGTTCGAGGTCCGCAACCGTCAGTACCGCAGCTACATCGATCAGCTCAAGTCCGGGTTGGCCGAACTGTGAGCCCCAGATACCGCGTCGATCTTCCACCAACGACAGAGAGGCGGACCGTGAACCACCGCACTCTCCTCATATGGGCCGTTTCGGCCGTGCTCTCGGCCATTCCCGCACTTGCCCAGACCCCTCGCCCCGAAACGTGGGACTCCGTCTCCGACGTCATCCGCGAGCATCAGTGGCCCGACGCGATCAATAGTTTGCTGGAGATCACCCGGGCCATGCCGGCGGACCGTTTCGACGAGACCCTCGTCGAGCCGCTCGGGACGTTCGGCGACGTCGTCACTCATATCGCCAATATCCAATTCATCTTCTGTGACCAACTGTTGGGGAATCCGACCCGGGGCGACGGTCCCACCCGAGGAAAGGAGGCCGTATACCAGAACCTCTTGACGGCTGTCCGGACGTGCGACGAGGTGATCGACAGAGTCGCGGATCCGGACCTGGTCGAGGACCGGGCCAAGGCGGCCGACACGACCCTGACGATGATAGGGCACACCATCCGGGAGACGGGGCGGTTGGTCACGTACCTGCGGCTCGCTGGGGTCGAGCCCCCAGAGTTGGTCTTCTTCAGAGGGCCGACATGGAGAACGGGGCCGAAGGGGTAGGAGCGGTCATCGACCGGCCCATAACGCAGCCGCTCACCCCAGGAACCAGTCCAGCGCCTCCTGCGACACCGCGCTCGGCACCTCGTGCCCGCCGGCGAACTCCTTGTACGTGATGTCGTACCCGTCGTCCTTCAGGCCCGGGACGATGATGTCACGGCTCAACCGGACCGGCAGAATCCCATCGGCGGTGCCGTGCGAGATCCACACACGTGGCTTTCCGGTGATGGGCTCCTGAGCGTCCACGAACCCGGGGGAGAACGCGATCAGATTGTTGAAGAGATCGCCGTTCGACAGGCCCAGCGACAGCGCGTAGGACGCGCCGTCGGAGAAGCCTCCCAGGCACACGCGGGCGGGGTCGACGCGCACCCGTTCGAACGTGTGGCCAAGCGCTCGGTCCATGAAGGCGACGTCCGGCCCGAAGGCACCGCGGATCCGGTCCCAGGTACCGCCGCGCGCGTCAGGGGCCAGGATGACCATCCCCCTGTCATCCCCCGCGGGGAAAAACCCCCGCCAGTTATCGGCGTCCCCGGTGGCCCCGTGGAGCGCGACGAAGAGCGGCCAGGCCCGCGACGGATCGTATGCTTCGGGCACGAACAGCAGGCCGTCCCGTGCCCCGCCGAAGTCGAGCTCGGACGCACCGACCTGGGGAGTCAGAGTCGGCATTCCCGGGCGTGCGCTCAGTCGGTTGGTGCCGGGTACGAGTGCGGCGGTCTCCGATTGGCAGCCGACCACACCCGGGAAACAGACGGCTGCGGCACCGAGCCGGAGGAAGTCACGGCGGGAACGATTGGCCGAATCAGGGAGGTCACGGCGGTGGCCGTCGTTGCGATAGCTCCGGGGGTGGCTCATGACGGTGGGTACGGCCGGCTCTGTCCGGAGTTACGAGAGGGTTACGCGGCGAGGCTGCTGAGGCGCCTTGAAGCGGCCTCGGGCATCGGCGACCTTTCTCCATGCCTGAAACTATACTCGAAATCGTCGGCTTCGCCGGGAGTTTGCGGTCCGGTTCCTACAACCGAACGTTGCTGGCAGCCGCCGCGGATCTTATGCCGGAGGGCGCCAACCTCACCCAGTTGGTGTTGGACGGCATCCCCCCGTACAACGAAGACATTGACAACGACGAAGACCGCCCGGCTTCGGTCGAGCGATTCAAATCCGCTATTGCCAGCGCGGACGGGGTGCTCATCGTCACGCCGGAGTATAGCCATGGCGTTCCGGGGTTGTTGAAAAACGCGCTCGACTGGGCGTCCCGGCCGCGGGAGACTCAGCCCATGTCGCGGCGGCCGGTGGCCCTGATGGGCGCGTCGCCGGGCGTGACCGGGACGGCCCGAGCCCAGGAGCAACTGAAGTTGGCGGTCATGGCCATGGGCGCTCAGGTGTACCCGGCCCCGACGGTGGCCGTAGGTGGGGCGAAGGACAAGCTGGCGGACGGGCGGATCACCGACGAGCGTACCGAGAAGTTCACGAAGCGATATCTGTCGGGCTTCGCGGAGTGGATTCAAGCGATACCTCGCCCGTCGTAAGCGCGTCGGCGTAGGCCGACGCGCCTTCCTCCAGGCTCTGAAGGGCCCGTGCTGCCCGTTCTCTTCGCCTTCCCCTGGATCGGCCTGCTCGCGTTCCTCGCGTTTCGGGTGCGGCTGGCGCGCGCCTTACCAGCGCCACTCCACCCGGCGAGGGCCCCGTCGGTCACCGTCATCGTTCCGGCGCGCAACGAGGGGCACAACATCGAACGGTGTGTCGAGTCGCTGGCCGCCTACGACTACCCCGAGTACGACATCGTGGTCGTCGACGACCGGTCGGAGGACGACACGGCCGAGCGTGCCCGCGCGGCGGACCGTGGTCGAGCGCGATCGATCCGAGTGCTGGACGGATCGCCCCTCCCTGATGGCTGGCTGGGCAAGCCGTGGGCGTGCTGGCAGGGCGCGAAGGCCGCTCGGAGCGATCTGCTGTTGTTCACGGATGCGGATACGATGCATCAGCCTCGGCTCCTCGCTCGGGCGGTGGCCGGGATGGAGGAGGACGAGGCCGACCTCCTGACCGTGGCCGGCCGCCAGATCATGGGTTCGTTCTGGGAGCGCCTGGTTCAGCCGCAGGTGTTCTTGACCATGATCCTCAGGTTCTCAGATGTGGACGGAGCGCTGCGGCGCGGGAAGTGGCGAAACGCCATCGCCAACGGCCAGTTCATGCTGTTCACGAGGCGGGCGTATACGGCGTTGGGAGGCCATGAGGCCGTACGCGGCGAGGTCGCCGAGGATCTCGCCCTGGCGCAGCTCGTCGCGCGCGAAGGCCGAGTCCTGTCGATCCGCCTGGCCGAAGACGACTTCGCGACCCGCATGTATCGCTCTCTCGGCGACCTGATCGAGGGGTGGTCGAAGAATCTCCTGATGGGTGGCCTGAAGACGCTTCCCCCGGGTCTCCGACCGTTCATGGCTCCTGCCTCTCTCCTGTCGGGCGTGGCACTATGGGTCATGCCTCCAGTGGTCCTGGCCATGTCGTTGATGGGTGTCCTGGGGATGCCGTGGTTGGTGTGGTCGGCCGTCGTGGTCGCGCTGTCACTGGGTCTGTGGACGTTCGTGACCGTGCGGATGGGTGCGCCCGCCGCCTACGCGCTGCTTTATCCTTTGGGAGCGGCCATGATGGCGTACATCTTCGCGCGCTCATGGGCCGGTGGGCGCAGGGTGGAGTGGAAGGGGCGGAAGTATTTGTTGGAGGATCTCGAGGAGGGGGCGTGAGCGCCGGCGAGGGGTGGGCTCCGGAGTTGGCCCATCGGGTCCGCGAGCGAGCGCGATCCGTCGGGATCGACCGAGTGGGCATCGTGTCCGCGGACGCGTCACCCCATCTGGACGCATACCGACGGTGGATCGGCGCGGACCATCACGGATCAATGGCGTACCTCGCCCGCCCCGATGCCGTCGAGCGACGCGGAGACCTGTCACGGACGGTTCCGGGCGTCCGCTCGGTCATCGTCGTGGCGGAGCCGTACGATCCTGATGACTCGCCCGGCGTACCCGACGACCCGTCCATGGGAGTGATCGCTCGGTACGCGCGGGGGCGGGACTACCACAAGGTGCTGGCGAGGAAGCTACGCGCGATCGCGGGGGTGCTCCCGGACGAGGTGGTAGCCCGGGCGTACGTGGACACCGGCCCGATCCTGGAGCGGGATCTCGCCCGCCGCGCGGGCCTGGGGTGGCATGGCAAAAACACCATGCTCATCCACCCACGGCGTGGTTCCTACTGCTTCCTCGGCGTGATCCTCGTGGATGTGGCGCTCCCGGCGGACCCGCCGTTCGAGGCGGACTACTGTGGAAGCTGCCGGGCGTGCCTGGACGCCTGTCCCACTGGCGCCTTGCTGGGTCGTGACGAATCAGGCGCGCCGATCATGGACGCCAGGCGTTGCATTTCCTACCTGACCATCGAGCACCGGGGCGCCATCCCCCTGGAGCTACGCCCGCTCATGGGCAACCGGGTGTTCGGGTGCGATATCTGCCAGGAGGTGTGCCCTTGGAATGAGCGGTTCGCGGAAGAGTCGAGCGAGCCGGGGTATGCGGCGCGGAGGCCGGGGGAGCGGCCGACCGGGGTGGAGGCGGAGGTGGAGGCGGGGGTGGAGGTGGAGTCTGCGCGCGGAGGAGGGGCGTCGACGGGAAAGGACGTTTCCGCGGAAACGCGCGCCGACGCTTCAGGTGAAACGCGTGGTGTCGCGTATCCGGCGCATCCTGGCACGGAAGCGCCGTCGCTGATCGAGTTGCTCGAAACGGCGCTGGACGAGGCTGCGTGGGACTCGTTCTCCAAGGGCTCGGCCATTCGCCGGGCCGGCCGCGCGGGCTTCGCGTGTAACGTCTGCGTGGGGCTCGGCAACTGGGGGTCGCCGGAGGCCGTGCCGGTGCTGTCCGCGGCGCTGTCGGATCCGGAGCCGCTGGTGCGGGCGCACGCGGCCTGGGCGCTCGGTCGGGTGGGCTCGGTCGAGGCCAGGGCGGCGGTGTCGTCGAGGGCGTCGATCGAGTCGGATGAATCGGTAGCCGAGGAACTGGCAGCGGCCCTGGAGCGCTGACCGTCCAAGGCGAAGCCAGTGTGCCGTAGCCGAAGTTCCTGGTCCACCGAGCGGCCGCTGGCACCGCGAGCGGGCACCGCCGAAGGCGTGGGTGACGGAGCGACGCGGCGTGGCCATTGCGGGCACCACTGGGAGTTGAGCTACTCCGCAGGCGCCTACGCCTGACGTCGGGCAGCCCAGACAGACGAAGACGTACCGGTGCATATACCTTCCCCGTCTCAACGGGCCATGGGCACGCTCCGGGAGCGGCCGCAACGTAGGGTCCCGGACCGCGGACGACCGCCCGTCGGGATCCCGACACCTGGAGAAAGGACGCGACTCCTCGATGCTGAAAACACGCCCCGCCAACGCCCGCCTACGCCGAGTGACGGGCTCCCGGCGATCCCTTCCTGAAAGCGCGCCACCCCGATCGGCAGCGGCGATTCGAAGTGGCGGGTTGGCCAGACAATATGCGTACAGCGCGCCACGTGGAGCCTAACGGGGGGTTCGGGGCGCGATATCCTGAAGGACTCCGGTCCAGCCCCGCCGCCGGTCGTGCCCGATGCGCGGACCCGACTCGCACGGAGGTCCGTGGAGGTGGCTGAGCCCTCCGGCGTGGATCAGCGGATCCGGGATCTCGCGGCAGACACGCACGGGGTCGTCACCCGGCGCCAGATGCTGTCGCGTGGAATCCGGGCGCACCAGGTTGACTATCGAGTGAGAACGGCCGCCCTCCGTCCTCTCTACTGGGGCGTGTATGCGGTGGTGGCGCCGCTCCCCCATAAGGGGCGGTATGCCGCCGCCCTGTTCGCATGCGGAAAGGAAGCCGTGCTCAGTCACACGAGCGCAGCGATCCAGTGGGGCATGCTGGACGCGCCCGGACCGCTCCGGGACGGGCGTCCATCCGACGTGGTCCACGTGAGCGTCCCCCGCAACGGATCGCGTCGAGGCTCCGACGGTCTGCGAGTCCACCGGGTCGGGCCGATCCGGGGGCGCGACCGGGCGGTCGTGCGAGGCCTTGCCACGACGGCGGTGCAGCGAACGCTCTTGGATCTGGCCCGTTCGTTGCGTCGAGGGTCCCCGAGCGAGCGGTCGGCCATGCGAGGGAGCGACTCGGTATGTCCGAGGCCGACCTACTGGGTCGGGATCACGTCGCAACCGGAAGCCACGCTTGTCTCGATCGCGCAGGCTCTCGCTCGCGGCGATCCCTGCGCTCGATGAGTTCCCGTGATCGCGGGGGAGGGGCGTCCCCGCCGGAGAACGTTCCCGCGGAGGGCGGGCCGTCGGTTCAGCCTTCACAGGTGACCTCCAGCCGGCTCGACCGCTCCCCCTTGCGACTACCAGGAGCCTCAGGGCGAGTACTGGGAGAACCTGCGCCGCTTCCGCCAGATGTTCATGGTGGGCAACGGGGACGAGCCGTGGATGCAGGAGGCGTTGGACGAGGTTCGGGACCCGGTGGACGGGCCGGGACTCTACCGGGCGTACGATGTCGGGTCCCGGGGCCGGCAGCTCACGGTCGTCCTCGCCGAGGAGGGGCAGGAGCGCGCCGCCGTCGTCGAGCACCTCGACGAGATCAACGCCAACCTGGACGAGCAGTACCGGGGGTGGGCACGGAACCGGATGTTCTTGACCGGCCCCGACACGGCGCTGGCCGACACGCTCCGCCGTGAGGCGGGCTTCGAGCTCCTGGTGCCGCGGGTCTATCGGCGGGTCGAGCGGGACTCGCCCTACGTCTTCCGCAACGACCATCCGGACCCCAGCGAGCTCACCCGCCAGATCGCCGTGAGCTGGACGAGCCCCATCCCCCGGACATGACCCCGGAGGGATTGCCGGAGTGGCGCCGGGCGGTCACCGAAGCGTACGAGGAGCCCCAGGTCGTGGACCTGAAGAACGCCGCCGCCGGGCCCATCGACTTCAAGGGGTGGGACGCCTACGAGATCCAGGCCGTCTGGACGAACCTCTGGAGCTGAACTGGCCCGCGGCGGGCCCCTTCATCATGCGGGGCGTGCTCTGCCCCCAGCAGAACCGGATGTATCTGGTGACGCGTGGCTCTACGCGCCGCGGAGAGAGAAGTACGAGTACATGATCTCGCTCGAGATCATCCTCGACGCCTTCGAGTGTGGGCGTAGCTGAGGCGTGGGGGCCGGCCCGGCGGGCCGACCCCCACCTCGGTCCGTCAGTTCACGATGATGTTGTAGGCTCCGTTCGTTAACAGGTTGGCCGAGAGAACGAGTTGCTGCTCGGTCACCCCGTCATTCACGGCGAGCGCTGCGGTGTTCGGCGGGATGTCACCCTCGTTGTGGGCGAACAGAGCTACGTAGTTGTACCCGTTGTGATCCAGGGTCACGGGGATGGACCGGGGGGTCGCGGTGAGCTCGTAACGGCTGAGGATCTCGCGACCGTTGACGAACAGGGAGATGACGTCCCCGTCGATCCTTCCCGAGTCCCACGTGAGGAAGGTGACGGTCTTGGACGATACGGTGATGGTCCCAAGCGTCTCGACGGGCCGACCGTTCAGCGACGGGGGCACGATGGGTTCGTCGTTGCGCTGGGGTTCCAGGATGTCGCACCCGGTCAAGGTCGGCATGAGGAAGGCGCCGGCGAGCAGGGTCAGAAGTCTGCGGATCATTATTGGTTCCTCAGGGAATGGAGTTCAGGAGTCGTCGGCGCAGTAGCCGTCGCCGGTGGAGATGAGTTCGTCGATCACGCCATCGGTTTGGTCGTCGACGAAGAGCTTCGCGATCCGCAACGCGGCCCGGAGGGCAGGCCAGACCGCGCATACCTTGGTCGGCCACCCCGGGATGTCGGCGCGGGCGAGGGAGTCGAAAGCGGCCTCGACCTGGGCCGCGCGATCGGCGATGTCTGCTGGCTGAGCTTGCTTCGGCATTTCGGTTCTCCTCTTCTCTTCGTGGCATCAGGTGAGGATCGGACTCAGGGCAGCGAGACGGAGAGGCCCACGCGGGTGGCCCCGTCGGACCGAGAGGACAGGTGGGGCCGCAGATCCGCGTTTGCCATGGACGCGAGGCGCGTGTTCTGGCGTCGGGCGGCGTCGTCGGCGTCCAGGATCCCGTAGATCCACGTCGCCCCTGCGACGGCGGCCCCCAGATAGAGTGGGCCGAGCCCATCGTCGCAGCTCGCGTCGAAGCCCGAGAAGCTGCAGGACGGGCT
The DNA here is from genome assembly GCA_029262115.1 of Gemmatimonadota bacterium. Taxonomy (GTDB): domain Bacteria; phylum Gemmatimonadota; class Gemmatimonadetes; order Longimicrobiales; family Gaopeijiaceae; genus JAJCZZ01. Next base: position 23,738 of record JAJCZZ010000082.1, read on the forward strand.
GCTCAGGGCGGTTCCCGCCAGCCAAGCCCCGAGAGAGATCCCCATGAGCGTCAGCCCCTTGGTAGTCTCTCCCGCGTAGAGGTGGCCGCCACCGGTGATGAGGACCGCGAACAGCCTTGGGGTGCCCGGGCTCTTGTCGGGCACTCCCGTCGCCACCTGGAGCGGGACTTGCTGACCCGCGGTCCCCCCCCGGTAGGGCGGCTGAGCCGGCTGCTGCTGTGCGGGCGTGGCCGGCGCGGAAGAAGCGAGCGGGCCGGTCAGCGCGCCGTGGACGAACCCGACCTGGTCGTTCGCGAATACCCGCACCCACTCTCCGGGGCGATCCAGAACGTGGAGAACGGTGCCGCGCGCGAGTTCTCCCAGCGCCGTGGCGCTGAAGTCGGGGGCGGTATGGAGGTTGGCGTTGGTGGCGGTCACGACGATCCGCTCCTGTGCCGCAAGCGGATGAGCGCCTCCGGCCAGAAGGAGGATGAGGAGCCAGGTTCTCACGTGCATGGGAATGCCTCCGTTCGTTTCGGGCCGGTCGTTCGGCCCTGTTGGCGGCGCCCGCCGCCGGGGCGGACGGACGTCGGATCGGTCCGGAGAGCTGGATCCCCGGATCGACCCCGGGGGCGTTCCCCGGGGTGCTACGATGAAGGTGATCCGCCCACTTCACGCGAAGCTCAACCCACCATCACGCCGCTCTCACACGGGCCGGGCTGGCTTCTCCGACCGAAGCCGCAGAGGTTGATTCCATGGCCCTCACCTTCAGCGCCCTTGGAACCCCTCGCGTGCTCGCGGACGGGGACGAGGTCTTTCGGATCTTCCGATCCCCGAGCCGATGCGCCCTCCTCTTCGTCGTGGCGCTGGAGCGCGAAACGACGCGGCCTGCTTTGATGGGCATGTTCTGGCCGGACGCCGACGAAGACCGAGCTCGCCACGCGCTCAGCCAGGCGTTTTACCAGGCGCGCAAGGAGTTCGACCAGGAGATCCTCGAGATCGACGGGGAGAAGGTTCGAATCGCTGGGGATCCGTCCGTCGACGTCCATGAGTTCGAGGCCAGGTTGGCGCGGGGGGAGTTCCAGGCGGCGCGGGAGCTGTATCGGGGTCCCTTCATGGAGGGCTCGTACCTCGTGGACACCCGCGCCTTCGAAGGCTGGGTCGACAGCTGGCGCGCCCGGACGGGCCAGCACGCCCGCGGGATGTACGTCGGTCTCGTGTCAGCAGCCGGCGCCGCGAGCCGGGACGGCGCGGAAATCGAGGCGGCACGGGCGTGGGCGCGCCACGATCCCTTCGACGACCGAGCCAACTCGGCCCTGATCGGGGCGCTCGCCCGGTCGGGGCAGAGAGCCGAGGCGCTCCGTAGGTATGAGGAGTACTCCCGGCTCCTCCGAGAGGAGCTGGACATCGGTCCGTCGGACGAGGTGGACGGCCTCGTCCGACGGATCCGGGCCGGTGCGCTTCCCCGTCGAGCGCCGGCGCCGGACCCCTTCTCCGACGAGGCTCCCGGTCTCCAGCGGATCCGTACTCTGGGCCACGGAAGCACTGCGGTCGTGTACCTGGTTCGGGAGCCGTCCCTGGATCGCCTCGTTGCCATGAAGGTGCTTCTTCCGGAATACCTGACCGACCCCACGGCCTGTGCCCGTTTCGAGCGGGAGGCCCGGAGTGCCGCTCGCATCCATCACCCGAACGTGGCACCAATCTACCGCACCGGTCGGACGCCGGAGGGGGCGCCTTTCCTCCTCGTCCCGTACGCACGGGACGGCACGGTCGCGGATCGGCTTCGTCGCGATCCCTCCTGGTCTCCCGACGCCCCTCGGCTGGTTCGTCAGATCGCTTCCGGGCTCGCGGCGGCCCACAGGGCCGGCGTCGTCCACCGCGACGTGCGCCCGGCGAACGTCCTGCTCGACGGGGGTGGAGCCCACGCCATGCTGTGCGACTTCGGAATTGCCGCCGTCCGCGAGGGGGCGGACGAGGGACCCCGGCGGCTCACTCGCACCGGTGAGCTGTTGGGACGGCCCCGCTACGCGTCCCCGGAGCAGATCATGGGGGAGCCGGTGACGGATCGAGCAGACGTGTATTCCCTGGGGATCACAGCATACGAGCTTCTCACGGGGGCCCCTCCGTTCGACGGCCCCGACCTCGCGGTCCTCGAGGCCCACCTGAACTCCGACCCCCCGCCTCTTCCCACCCGGATCGGGCTCCTCGGTGAGATGGTCATGGCGTGCCTCGACAAGGACCCGCGGCGGCGCCCCGCGGCCCAGGAGCTCGCTGACTCCATCGATCGCTGACGCCTAACGCCCGCCTTCCCCGAGCCGGGCGAGGAGCTGAGGCGCCGTCCGGGGGCGCCCTCGTCCGGACCCGCTCAGAGCCGTGGCGAGGAGAAAGGCGACGTCCGGGGGGGTCGCCGGCGGGAGCAACGCCGTGTCCGGTCCCTCTCCCCGTCGTATGCGGAGGGCGGTCAAAGCGGACGTGTTGGCGCGGAAGGGGTGTTGCCCCGACAGGCATTCGAAGAGAACGACCAGCAGGGCCCATACGTCCATCGCCGGCTCTGGATGGGCGCCGTCCAACGCTTCGGGTGAGAGGTAGGCTAGCGTCCCGACGAGGCCCCCGGTCCGGGTGAGCGCGCCGTCGAGGAACCCGTCGCGGACCCCGGGTCGGGGCGTGAACTCCCGTACGCCGCTCGCGCCGAACCTGGCGAGCCCGAAGTCCAACAGCTTCGGCGTATCCTCCCGCGTGAACCCCACGTTCGACGGCTTGATGTCCCGGTGGAGGATGCCGGCCGTGTGCAGCGCGTGGACCGCCGCCGCCAGCTTGCGAGCCATCTCCACTGCCTCCGCAGGGGGGATCGGTCCGGTCCGCGAGATCCGGTCACGCAGCGTTCCCCCCTCCAGATACTCCACCAGCAGAACCGGGGACCCACGCCAGCTCTCCACCCCGTAGATCGTGGCCAGGTGGGGGTGGGCGACCAGCGCCATGCTTCGAGCCTCCCGCCGAAGACGTCCCTCCCTTCCCGCGATCTGACCGCGGAGCGTCTTAATGGCCACGGCACGGTCCAGCCATTGGTCCACTCCGCGATACACGACCCCCATACCACCCTCCCCGATCCGCTCTTCGACCCTGATCTTCCCGAACAGGAGCAGGGGTACGGAAGCCGGAACCATTGAGCCGCCGCAACGCCCGCATCGTCTGCGGTCGGGGGGCCCGAGACCGCCACACTCGGTGCACTCGTGCCCGTTGCGCTCCCCCCCCTCTGGCACATCCGCCTCCCCTCGCCCACCGTCCCCGCGTGGCATCCGCAGCGCGAGGAGCTGCGCGACGCGTTGAAGCAGATCGACGTCTTCGCCTGTGTAGGGCTCTTCACTGCGTCGCTCGCCCAGCGCCAGCACCGCGTCGAGCTCCCCGTCCTCCCGGCGGACCGGAACCATCAAGGCGAACGGCGCCGGCCCGGTGACGGGACCGAGGGTCCCATCGCGCGTCCTGTCCAGGAGGACCACGTCACCCCCCTTCGCCAGAGCCGACCCCAGTGGCCCGTCCAGGTGGACGGACTCGAAGCCTCCCCCGACGGGGCTCAGGCCGCCGTCGCCGTCGGGGAGGAAGACGCGGACCGCGGTTGGCTGGAGGGCCCGCTCGATCTCCGACTCGACGATGTCGAAGAGGCGGGGAGCGGGGCGTTCCGAAGCGATGCGATCCGCCAGGGAACCCAGGACCTCCCTCGCGCGATAGCGCTCCCGGAAGAAGCGCCGGTCGATGGCACGGAGAAGCGTGTGCCGCCAGGCGAACGCGCCGATCCCGCTGAGTACGAGAGCCGCGACACACAGGCCCATCCACCCCGAGAACAGGGAGGCCACGGTGCGGTCCCGGTTCACGGCCACCATGACCACCAGGGCACCGACCGGAGCGAGCAGGAGGACATAGGCACCGTTGCGGGCGAGCAGGTACCAGACCGCCTGCCGGATCACAAGGCCGACGGACAGCGCCCGCCGACTCACCACCGCCCACGCCACCACCAGGGGCACGGAGAGGGCGCTGGCGTGGGCGACGCCGGTCCAGACCGGAACGACGTGCGATCGAGAGAGCACCTCCCGCGCCGTCGGCGATACCCCCCACGCGATCATGGAGAGAACGGCCGGTGTGAAGCCCAGCGCCACGCCCCAGAGCAGAAGGGCCGATCGCCGCCGATCCTGCGTGCCACCAAAGCGGGTCTTCCACGCGCCGTACGCGAGAGCCGGAAGCACCAGGGTCCAGAGCGTCAGCCAGAACAGACTTCCCGCAGCACCGGCCCCCACACCCTTGAGCGACGCCGCCACGCCTCCGAGCCCCCCGGCGTCCCCGGACGGAACGGGCACAGCCTCGACCAGGAACCAACTGCCGCCGAGGAAGAGGCTGGCCACACGGAAGGCGCGATCCACCCGCAACGCCGGCCCGAATCGAGTCCGGACCGGGAACCGGTGGACGAATGTCCAGAGAAAATACGGGAGGAAGGTGACGGGCCAGAGACGCCGGGCGACCTGAACCGCTGCGACCTCCGACCCGACCAGCCCCAGGTTCGCATACGCGCTGGCGGCCAGAAGGAAGACGACGCCCAGGGGGCGTGCCCTCGGATCTCCGCGGCCGGCCACGAGCAGCCACCCCCCCGCGGCCGTGGGGATGATCAGATACGCCAGCAGGATCGGGACGGGAGTGAACTGGCTCCCCGTGACGGCGCCCGCCCCGATCCGGGTGGCTGCCAGGCACACCCGGACCAGGGCCAGGGCAGAGAGGCCGCCGACGAGTACCCGCGAGGCGGAGACCCTCGGATCATCGAGCCTCAGTGGTGTTCCAGATACAGCGTGCAAAGGGGCTCGGTGAGACGCGCGGTGTCCTCGTCGAAGGATGGGATGTCTCTCTCGATTCTCTCTCTCTCGTCCGCACTAAGCCGGTGCACGCCGCCGCCGGAGAAGATGGCCGTACAGAGCGCTCGGAGCTCCTCGAAGACCCTTCGTGTCACGGCTTCGAGTTGATGCGCGTCGACCGGGCCCGCTCCGTGCGCGCTCTCCAGTTCCTCGGCGAGCTCCACGATGGCCACGTAACACACCTCCCTCAGCACGCCCTCCCACGGTGTGTGGGGACGCTTCTCCAGGAAGGCTACAACGGTCAGCTCCGGAATCTGACGGAGATGCTGCAGCGCGTCCTCCTTCAGCCCCGTCCGTAACTCCGTGAGCAGCTTCCACGTCGTCTCATGTCGCACCGCGTTGATGTCGGCCATCGGCCATGACTCCAGCGAGAGGGATGTCTCGGGGGGGACGCCGCCAAGGTCCGCGGCGGCGGTAGCTTGCAGACGCCCGGTACCCACCGCAACCCCGCGCACCCGGGCGGACGTCCGCTCGTGCCGACGGGAGCGAGCTTCGGTGGGGCCCCGTCGCCCCACCGCCCCACCGCCTCTTCGAGCTCCCCCAGCCCCCTCCGGCGGAAACATCCGACTGGAAAGGACGTTTCAGCTGAAAGTTGCGACCAGGCCATGCCGGTCTGAGGGGAGTTCAAGGATGAGAGGCTGAAATTCGGCGATGCGGTACCGGTATCAGCCGATCCGGAGGGTGTACATCGCCGAAGGCGAACGAAGGAGGAAGCATACCCGAGCGGGAATTCGACGACGAGTACGCCGCCTACAAGCGTTCGGTACGGCGGTGGCTGTGAGGCGATGGGAAGCCACCGTGGTAGCGTCCCGGCGTCACGCCGAACATCTCCTTGAAGCGCGCGATGAAGGCGCTCGTGCTTCCGTAGCCCACGCGAAGCCCCACGGTGGTGACGGACCCGCCCTCCGCCAACAGTTCCACGGCTCGTAGGAGTCGGAGGCGTCGCCGCCAGCGCCCGACCGTCAGCCCCGTCTCGGCCATGAAGATCCGTTCCAGCGTCCGACGGCTCGCCCCCGCATCCCGGGCCAGCGCATCCACCCCGGCGTCGTCTCCCGGGCGGTCCAGGAGCCGTCGCGCAACCTGAAGCCCCCTCGGATCTTTCGGCAGCGACAGCCCGACCACCGCCCGGCGCTCCCGACTGAGGAGGTCGCGCATCATCGCGAGACACAGCGACTCATGGTCGTCGGCACGACGGAGCCGCCCCAGGCGCACGGCGTGGAGGATCAGCTCCCTCAGGAGGGGGGACACCTCGATGGCATGACAGCCGGGTCCCAGGGGTGTCACTTCTCCGGGGTGGAAGTAGAGGGTGCGCAGCTCGACCCGTCCGGTTGTGGCGAGGTCGTGCTCCGTGCCGGAGGGGACCCACAGGGCGCGCTGGGGAGGGATCAGCCAGGCGCCTCCGTCCGCGAAGACGCGCATCACGCCGGATGCGGCGAAGATGAGCTGGTCCCAGTCGTGGGTGTGCACGCCCACCGCGTACCCGGGCGGATAGGTGAATCCGAAGCAGCGTGCGAGGAGATCCGCCTCTGGTCGGTGTGCTTCTGCCTCGATGTGTCGGATTGACGGCATAATCTGACAATATTGCGCAAGCACGGCGAAGGTCTCAAGAGCTATCTTCGCCCCGGAGACCCGTTCCGCCCCATCTGCCCAGGTGCCGAGACCATGGCCAACAACATCGCCTTCTTCGCCATCCACGCCGATGACGTCCAGAGGGCCCGCCGATTCTACGAGCGGGTGTTCGACTGGCGATTCGAGGCGTGGGGGCCACCGGATTTCTACCTCATCACCACCGGCTCGGGGGAGGACAGTCAGGTTCAAGGGGCGCTTCAGGGTCGACTGGAGCCCCTCGAAGGAAGGGGGATGCGCGGCTACGAGTGCAGCATCGCCGTGGACTCCGTCGACGAGACGGCGCACCGGATCGAGGAGCACGGAGGAACCATCACCCTGGAGAAGTCGGTCATCCCGGGCGTGGGCTGGCTGGTCAAGTTCCGGGACCCGGAGGGGAACGAGGCGGCGGCGGTGCGCTATGATCGGGAGGCCGAGTGAGGATGCGGGCCGCAGCGGTCGCAGTGGCGGCGGTGGCCGTCACCGGCTGTGGACCGGCCCCCGCCGATCCCGATGCCCGGAGCAGGGCCGATCCCACCGCCGAGGTCGCGGCGCTCCTGGACCGGTACCTTTCCGCGATCGAAGCCCGGGACACTGCGGAGATTCGGGCCGTGTACGCAGACGACGGGCGTTTTGTCTGGATCGAGGAGGGGGAGGTCCGTTACCGCTCCCCGGACGGGGTGTTGGTCGGCCTGGCCTCCTTCCCGCGGGGAACCGCCATCCGGACCGAACTCACCGGCCTCACCGTGGTCCCGCTCGGGAGGAGTGCGGCCCACGCGTGGGCCGGCTTCACCACTTCCGTGGGCGAGGGATCCGGCGCCTACTCGTTCGGAGGAGCCATCTCCTTTCTCACGGAGCGGATCGATGGCTCATGGCGGATCGTCGGAGGCCACACCTCGTCGCCCCGTGGGCCGCCCTGACCCCAGCCCTCCCGCCGCCCCTGACCGCCGCCGTCCCGCCGCCTTTCCGTCACCGGGTCATCTCTGCCGGACGCCCCGCCCGGGCGTTGCTGAGTGCGGAGAGCGTCTCCCACAGACGCCGTGGAAAACCATGGCGGCCGACTTGGCCCGACGACGTTCTCGAGTTGAGAAGTCTCGCCCCGGGCTCATCGGCTCTCAGCCCAGCGCGTGCACCAGCCCGCGCGCATCGGCGATCACGGACGCCAGCAACTCCGGTGGAACCTCGGGCGCGCCGGCCAGGGCCAGACAGCGGCCGATCGAGGCCGCTTGCTCCGGCTCCATCACGCCCCTCGGCACGAGTTCCGAGTAGAGCCACACGGCGGCCGAACCGGGCTGCGGCGGTTCTTCGGCGCCCGCTGCGGCGGCCGCCGCGTGGAGCATGGCCGACGTAGCCAGCTCCAGGGCCTCGCCCCGCTCTCCTCCATCCGCCAGGAGCTCGGCCGCACGGAGCTTGCGCTCTGCCGTCTGGGCCGCGGGGGCCGGCTCGGCCGCGCGCTGCCGGTCCAGGAGAACGCGCGCGCCGGCCACGGGAGACGCCGATCCGAGGCGGGACAACGCGGCCCAGCTGCGAGCCTCCACTACCGCCAGGGGAACGCCGGCTTCGAGCGCCGCAACGCGCTGTTCCATGGCCGCGTCCACGCGCTCCGCTACCACCACCAGACCCCCGCCCATGGCGACCACGCGCTCGATGCCGTCGCCCACCGCCGACTGGAGCGCCGACAGGATGGGAGCGAGGGACTCGTGGTCGTCCAGTACGCGCGGCTCCGCCCGGTCTTCCGCGGATAGCGCCTCGGCCACCGGGCCGGCCACTGGCTCCATCCCCGTCCCCGCCCCGCCGGCGGGCGACGTCGTCTCTCCGGCCGCGTCCTGCCGCTGCTCCTCCGCCTCGCCGTCAAGGCTGGTGATGACTGCTTCCACCATCTTCTTCGACACCCCCACGACGTCCTCGGTGGCTTCGTCGGTGACCACGTTGCGGAAGAGCTCCCGCTTGGCCGCGACCAGGCCCGCCACCCGCTCCTCATAGCTGTTCCGGGCCACCATCAGCACCGCCTGGACCCGCTGCCCCTGACCGAGCCGGTGCACGCGGGCAATCCGCTGCTCCAGCACGGCGGGGCTCCACGGCACGTCGAGGTTCACCACCGCGCTGGCGGCCTGCAGGTTGAGACCCACCCCGCCGGCGTCCGTGGAGATGAACAGCTGGATCTCCGGGTCGTCGCGGAAGCGGTCGAGGAGAGCCCCCCGGCGGTGGGTCGGGACGCCCCCATGGAGCCGCAGCACGCCCAGTCCCAGCTTGCGCGCGACCCCCTCCGCCATGCGCGTCATCCGCTCCCACTGGGAAAAGACCACGACCTTGTGGCCGCCGTCGACGCACAGTTCCTCGAGGAGGTCCGCCAACTCGTCCAGCTTGGGCGAGCCCTCGCTCTCCTTATCCACGAGGCCCGCTGCATCGCACGCCATACGGGCGTTTTGCAGGGCCGCCATCAGCCGGTGCTCTTCAGTGGGCGTGAGGGGGCGCTTCTTCGCCATCTGGGCGATGCGGCCGGCTGTGGCCATGGCGTCGTCGTGAAGCGCGCGTTGCCGCCGGTCGAGCTTTACGTCGAGCCGCACGTCGGTGCGCTCCGGGAGCTGCTCGCGCACCAGCGCGCGGTCGCGCCGCAGCATCACCGGCGCCAGGCGCCGGCGCAGTTCAGCAAGGTTGCGATAGCCGAGGACGCGCCCGGCGTCGTCGGTCACGTGGAAGTCCAGGAGGTAGCGCCAGAGCGGTCCGAGCACCCGGGGGTCCACGACCTGCATGACGCTGTACAGGTCCTCCAGGCGGTTCTCCAGAGGGGTGCCCGTGAGCACGAAGGCGAAGGGCGTCTCGATGGACTTCACCGCGGCCGCCGTCTTCGTACGCCAGTTCCGGATGCGTTGGGCCTCGTCCAGGATCAGGAGGTCCGGGACCAGCTCGGCGCGGATAGGATCGGCGTCCCGCAGCACCAACTCGTAGTTCACGATCGTGAACGGGGCGCGCTGGCGGTACAGCGCGCCCCGGGCCGCGGGCGGCCCCTCCACAACGACGGCGTCGACTCCCGTGAAGCGGCGGACCTCACGGGACCACTGGTGCTTCAGCGACGCGGGACAGACGATCAGCGCCCGCCGCACCCCCTCGTGCTCCCGCAGCACTGACGCGGCCGCGATGGCCTGGAGCGTCTTGCCGAGCCCCCTGTCGTCTGCCAGGAGCGCCCGCCCCGCAGCCGCGAGGAAGGCCACGCCCTCCACCTGATAGGGGTAGAGGCGCGCGTCGACACCCGGCAGGAGGCCGCCCGAGCGGCGGATCGTGTCGGCGAGGGCCTCGGCCCGTACGCGGCGCGCTCCTTCCTCGACCAGCCGGCGGGCATGCGCCTCTACCTCGTCAGCCAGGATGACGTCGTCGCGACCCCGCGCCGCACGCTCCAGGCCCGGAAATGCCTCCAAGAGGGGCCCGCGGAGGAAGCCATCGCCGTCGAAGTGGCCGTCGAGCCAGGCCGGCGCGCCGCCGGCGGCCCTCCGGACCCGGATTCGCGGTGCGTCGGGCACGCCCCATTCCAGATGGACGACGCTCGTGGGCGGCCCTTGGCGGGCGTAGCGCTCGAAGGTCTTCGGCGCCTGCTTCCGTAGGCGGTGGCGCACGGCCTCGATATGCTTGCACGTGCCAAGGCGGTTCACCGCGAAGTCGGGGCACGTGCAGTGGTTGATCGGATCAGAGACGGAGCGTATCTGCACCCGATATGGGGGGCGGCCCTCGGCGGCTGAGGCCATGGAGCGGGCTTCCCAGGTGCCCAGCCACCGGTCGCCCGAGACATGCTTCACCTCCACTTCGGAACGTCCGCGCTTCACCCGCGCCTCGACGGCGGCGCTCGCGGCGTCGTCCGCCTGCACCTCCGAGATGTCCTGTCGGGCGCCGTAAGCCAGGAGCGTGGCCACGGCGTGCTTGCAGGCCGGCTCCCAGTCGAAGGGGCAGTCGCAGTCGACGATCAGCTCGCTGTCCTCGTCCATGGACAGTTCTACCTGATAGCGGCCGGGCCGGGAGCCATCCACCGCCGACCACACCCGGGCGCCGTCCCAGCCCAGGTCGGTGACGCGGTTCTCCTTGAAATAGGCGATGCCTCGGCGAACGATGGGCTCGGAGGCAAGGGTGGTGAGCCGTTCGGCGTCGTAGAGGAAGGGGTCCGTTCGCGGAGTGGCGAGATCGGGCATGAAAGGGCCTGCCGGGGTGGGAGCCGCGAGTCGAGGACGGAAGATGGAAAGCGGGAGGCCGGGGAACAACGGCGCCGGCGGTGTGGTCCCCCCGGCGCGTGGTGGCGCCCACCCTACGAACGTCTACGGCTTCAACTCTCGGACCACCCTGAAACCCTACGTAGCGGTCGCCGGCGAGCCCCCAAGGGCCCTTGGTGTTAATCGGCTTCCGCCCCGCCGACCGTATCTCCCACGCGGACGACGCCGAGGACCCGCCGCGCCAAACATGGACCGTGCAGGTGCCGTCCTCCCAGTATGGTGAGACATCCAGGCGCGGCGCGCCGTCGGTCGGGCCGACGTCGTTGCCTCGATAGTAGCAGTCGGACACCCACTCGTACGCGTTGCCCATCATGCCGGTAGAGGCCGAGGACCGGTTCGCCCATTTCGGTGATCTCGAGAGCGACGAACAGGGAGTCGGAGAGGAACGCTACCGGGAATCCGGGCGTGGCGAAGGTGCCCAGGTACCGGCCCTCGGAAGCGAACACGTCGACGCGATCCGGAACAGGCCGTCCGGAGCCACGGCTGACCCAGAGATCGCCCGAGGGGTGCGCGGCGATCCACTCGATCGGAGAGGCCAACTCCTCGTAACCCACTGCGGCGACCATCTGTTCTGCGGTGACCCCGGCCCTCCGTATGAAGCCGCGGTAGGTGCCCGAACCGACCCGCGCGGCCGCCATTTCGTCGGTCACGGCGATAGGCGTCACATCGCGCCGTATGCTGCCAATTGGGCGTCCTTCGGCGTAAGCCTCGATCCGGTAGTCGGGTCCGTTCAAGACCAGGACCGTGTCGCCAGCGGTCGTCCAGATGAGGTCGGGCGCGAAGATGCGGGGCGCCGGCATGCTCATGCCCGGCAGGTCCATCTGGACCAACTCCCGGGTAACGGCAAACAGCTCGCTGGGCGCACCCGCGCCGGTCGAGCGCACCAGTGACTGGCGCTGCTGATTTGCCTGTCGTCGTTTGGGTCACCGCTACTAAGCCGTCCCGGGGCACTGCGAGGCCCGGGCCCCAGTAGTCCAGGGGTGCCAGTTGCTCGTCCAGCAGATCGCCATTTGCTGACCAGCGGCTGATGACCCCGCGTTGCGCATCCCACAGCGCGAGGGCGCCGTTCTCATCCATGGCGAGGGCGGTGGGACTGCGGAACTCACCTGGACCCTCGCCCGGCCGGCCGATGTCCGCGCGAACTCGCCGTTCGCATCCGCTACGAAGATGTTCCCGGTTTGAGTCGGCGACGGCGCCCCACGGCATCGCCGTGAGGGCGCTGTCCGGTGGCTGCAGCGATCGGAGTCGCACGGGCGTAGCCGGAAACGGTCGGTCCTGGCCGAAGTTCTCCGCCACCCGGATCCCGGCAGAGTCGGACACCACGAAGTGGGCTCCGTCGGCGTCATCGCAACCCGCGGTGAGGCCGCACACGACCAGGATAAGCAAGGCCGGCGCGACTCCGGCGGAGCGGCTTACGAGCCGCCGTGCCCACATATCCAGGGCGAGCCAGAGGAAGCCCGACAGGAGGAAGATCAGGATCCCGAAAGCAAGGCTGACCAAGGCCACGGCCGTGCCGCTCCAGACCAGCCCGCCGCTGGCGTCCCCGGCGAGCGTGATCTGCCGTGCCATTATGAGAAGCCCGGTGATAGTACCCAGAGCGCCGGCCAGCAGAGCCATTGCGCCCCAAAACAGGATCGGAACGAGGGCCCGTGCCGACCTCACGGCATCCGACGTGGCCGAATCGGTCGAATCAGCGACCGCGACGGGACTGGTCCGCGGGAGGTCGAGCCCGGTAGCGACCCTACGCAGCGCCGGTCCGAACCGTATCCGTCCCCCCTTCCCCGTCCAGGAGCGAGCTCAATCTCCTGGTCATTTCCCGCCATTCGCCAAGCAATTCGGCCAAGTACGTTCGCCCCGCTTCGGTCACCGCGTACTCCTTTCGAGGGCGCCCCTTTTCCGGATCGGACCATCTCCCCGAAACCCGCCCCTCCTTCTCCAGCCGGTGCAGGATCGGGTACAGCGTCCCATGACTGAATTGGAAGTAGCCCCGGCTTCGCTCCTCGATCTCCAGCACCACCTGGTAGCCGTGGAGCGGGGCTCGGTTGAGCTCCTGGAGAAGCAGCAGCTCGTTGATTTTTCGGCCAAAGGTCTGGCTGTCGAAAACAGTGGTCATGGTTGGTGTAGCTCAGAGGTTCTTTATGTATTGACACTCAATATATCGAATGTCAATACTTCTCTCATCGACCGACTTTCAACGACTCCGGAATCTGTCGTCCGCTTGGTTCGCTGCGGTCGCTTGCCGCGCGCTACGGCGCCGTCTGGGGACTCCTCCTTCAGGGGCTCCACACTCGGGAGGGCCAGTGGCTCCGCGAGACGTTCCTGCGGCCGTGACGGGCCCGGCCGGCTCACCCGTCATCCCCCCGCGAAATCGCGCCCTCCGACGCCTGTCGCGAGGCTCTCCCCACGGGTAACTGTCGTGACTCCATATCGGTGACGACTGTCAAGGAGAAACAGGCCGGATGGGTCCGCAGATCATACAGGGCGGTATGGGCGTAGGAGTCTCCGACTGGCGGCTGGCCCGGGCCGTGGCCGGCCAGGGTCAACTGGGGGTGGTTTCAGGCACCGCCCTGGATCAGATGCTCGTCCGGCGCCTGGCTGACGGCGACCCCGGGGGTCACTGTCGGCGGGCCCTGGATGCCTTCCCGATGCCCGAGACGGCCACGGACATCGTGGCAAGGTTCTTCAACCCCGGGGGCCGGCCGCCCGGGGCGGCGTATCCCAACCTGAGCTTCCCGGCGCGCGTGCTGGGCGAATTCCGCTCGTCGCTCGTCGTGGCGGCCAACTTCGTCGAGGTGTTCCTGGCAAAGGAAGGTCACGACGGCGTGGTCGGCATCAACCTTCTGGAGAAGATCCAGATCCCCACACTGGCTTCGCTCTATGGCGCGATGTTGGCCGGCGTGGACTACGTGCTCATGGGTGCGGGCATCCCTCGGGAGATCCCCGGGGCTCTGGATCGCCTGGCTCGGCACGAGCCGGCGCGCATCAGCCTCCATGTCCAGGGTGGCTCGGGTGAGGACGACGAGGTGCTGGATTTCGACCCCGGTGGACTGCGTGAGGCCCCCGCGACGCCGCTTCGCCGCCCTGACTTCCTTCCCATCGTGGCCTCCAACTCCCTCGCCACAATGATGGTTCGGAAGGCGACGGGAAGGGTGGACGGCTTCGTGGTCGAGGGCCCCACTGCCGGCGGGCACAACGCCCCGCCCCGTGGTCCCCGGCAATACAACCCGCGGGGGGAGCCTGTCTACGGCGATCGGGATGTGGTGGACCTGGGCAGGATCGCCGATCTCAGCCTGCCATTCTGGGTTGCCGGGGGCGCCGGCCGCCCGGAACGCCTCCGGGAGGTGCAGGCCGTGGGCGCCACTGGCATCCAGGTCGGGACTCTCTTCGCCTACTGCGACGAATCCGGTATCGAGGAAGGCCTCAAGCGGGAGGTCGTGGCTCGGTCGGCGGACGGGTGCGTGGACATCTTTACGGACGACCGCGCGTCACCCACCGGCTTCCCCTTCAAGGTGGCACTTGTCGAGGACACGCTGTCGGAGGCGGCTGTCTATGAGACCCGGGAACGGATCTGCGACCTCGGATACCTCCGCGTCGCCTACCGGTGCGATGACGGCCGGATCGGCTACCGATGCGCCGCCGAGCCGGTGGGGACTTTCATGAAGAAGGGAGGCTCCCGGGACGACGCGATTGGACGCAAGTGCCTGTGCAACGCGCTCATGGCCAGTATCGGCCTCGGGCAGACGCGCGGCGACGGACGAAAGGAGCCGTCGCTCCTCACCAGCGGAGACGACCTGCGCGTCCTGCGAACGTTTCTCAACGGGCGGGATCGCTACTCGGCCGGGGACGTGGTGGATTACCTGCTCGAGGCCGAGGGCGGCGACGCGTAGCAGCCCGCCTACACCGCCTCCCGGCTGTTCGCCGGGAGTATGAGGTCCCCCAGGAAGAAGGCGGAGAGCTCGGCCCTTCCGGTGAGGTTGCCCTTCCTGTAGACAGCTGCCGCGTGCTGACGGACAGTCTGGGCGCTTCGGCCGGTATGCTTCGCGATGGCCTTGTGGCTGTGGCCTTTGAGCAGCAGGAGGGCCACCTGCCGCTCCGAGGGGGTGAGTTCCCAGGCGTCGAACTGCGCGTCGATGGCCTCGCCGAGCCCCTCCAGCGCCAGCCTGGCGCTGCTCCGCCATACGTCGCGCTCCTCCTCCCGCTCCTCCAGCGAGCGACGCAGTTCGCTCACCGACCGGGAACTCCGCCACCAGCCCATCCAGAGGGTCGTGGTTACGAGGAGAGCCCCGGCGATCATCAGTGTCTCGAAGATGACGTGGAAGCTGAGCCAGGTCTCGGGCTGGTCGAGGATCAGATCGACGACCCCGCCCACGATGATGGCGGACAGCGCTGCGGCCAGGATCAGTCGCAGCCGCTCATCGGTCTCCAGGTCCATGGCGCATCCAACATCTGTAGGATATCAGGATGGGAGAAGCCTTTTTGGCCCACCCGCAACGTCTGTGCGATACCCGCTACCGACTCCTCGGGTCACTGTTTCAGTACACTCGCAACCCGAGGGGGAACCATGTTACCTGACCCACTGCACCCGGCTGTTGTCCACTTCCCCATGGCTCTGTCGGCGCTCCTCCCATTGTCCGCCCTCGTCGCCCTCTGGGCAATCCATCGCGGAGCCCGATCCCGCCACGCATGGGCTGTACCCGTGGCCCTCGCCGCGAGCCTCACCGGGAGCGCCTGGCTGGCGATCGAGACGGGGGAGAATGACGAGGAGCGCGTCGAAGCCGTGGTGGCTGAATCCGCGATCCACGAGCACGAGGAGGCTGCTGAGCGCTTCCTCCTTTTCGCCGGCGTGCTGACGCTGGTGGCCGGGGTGGGCTTCGCCGGCGGCACATTGGGCTCCGCCGCCCGGATCCTGGCCACGGTTGGGACGGTGGGCGTCCTTGTGGCCGGTGTCCAGGTCGGGTCCAAAGGAGGTGAGTTGGTCTACGTCCACGGCGCCGGCTCGGCGTATGCCGACGCTCCCGCCGGCCCGGCGCGAACCCCCGCTGGTGAGGAACACGACGAGCGCGACGAGCACTGAGCGGGACGCCATATTGGCGGGGTTGGCCGAGGTGGAGACCATCGCTGCTGGTGCCTATGAGGTTACGACCAAATTCGGTTACGGCCGCAAGTAGGTTGTGAGTCCGGGAGGTCGCCCTGGAGCCCGCAGGAACTTGCGACTTGGCGGCCGCGGACCAGCTCAATGTCGTCGCTGGATCACTATCGACACCCCGCGCGTCACGCTCGCCTACATCGTCCCGACGCGGCGCGCGCTGGACGTGGAGCCAAGGAAAGCCCTGCGCGCAGAGGGCTGAAGCCAGGCCACCTCGCTCGAGGCAGCCGCCTGCAGCAAAACCAGCCTGATCAAATGGTGATGACCGCCTCCACCATCTTCTTCGACATCCCCACGACGTCCTCGGTGGCTTCGTCGGTCACCACGTTGCGGAAGAGCTCCCGCTTGGCCGCGACGAGGCCCGCCCCCCGCTCCTCGTGGCTGTTTATCAGCACGGCCTGGACCCACGAGCGGGTTGGGCCGGCCCTTCCATATCTTCTAAAAGATGAGGCCCGCCCGGAGGGCAAACCGGGAATCGGCGCGTTCCAGGAGAACCCGGTTCACCGACCCTCCAAAGAAGAATCGCTGGCCGACGCCGACGTTTGCGCCCAGGGAGAGCTCCAGCTCGGTATCCGCGTGGTCCAGCCGGCTGAAGACGACTGCGGGAAGGATCCAGGGCTGCAGGGTGGTGGTCCCCTCGGCACCCAGGGGGTACGAAGTACCGAATCCCAGCCCCACTGGCATCCGCCAGGTGTCTGGATCGTCGGTACGAGGCATGACCAGGGAGGCGGTGGGGCACCCCTGGAATGCCTCACCGGAGGTGCCTCCGAAGCGAGTGGCGAAAAGGGCTACACCGACGCCCACGGAGACAGATGTGCCGACGCTCCGCCCCTCGAGCTGAGTAGCGGTAAAGCCCCCGAAGGCGCTGAATCCATCGGCGAGGTTGACATTCGCATCCAGGCCGTAGCGGTCGCCGCCGGTGAGGGTGCCCACATTCATGGCCACTGCCTTCTGCCCCGGTGCGGTGGGATAGCCGACGCAGAGCTGCCCCACGGCGGGGGACGCCGCTACCAGAAGGACCAGGCCCACATAGAGAACCGGGCGAGACAAAGATGGTGTGAACATGACCAGATGTACTCCGAAGTAAGAGGGTGCGAGCCGCCCTCTATGGGCGGTGAGGGTGTATTTCCATGAAGGACGACCCCTCATGGGAGTGGGTCCGCTGACCCCGGGGAGTGTTGATCCAGGACGCCACCCGATCGGCGCCACGCCAGCACCATGAAGAAGCCCAGCCAGGTGGCTACGAGGGGACCCGGGTCGAACAGCCCCGCGTCGGCCGGTGGCGTGGGGAGGGTACGGAGGTTGGTCCCCAAGGCCACGACGGCCACTGTTACGCCGAGCCAACCGTAGGCCCGGTACCCGAAGTACCGGACCAGCCCGACCGCGAGGGCGGCGACGCCGAAAGAGATCCAGAGGTCGAAGACGATGTCCAGGGCAAGCTGGACATCGTTGGTTCCTTGAAGCACCGCCCGAACCATCTCCCGGGCCGCCTCATCGTTGGCCACCGCGGCCCGGCGGTCGGCGAAGGTGTAGATGACGTCCTGGACGACGGCCATGAGGTTGACCGCGACTCCTGCGACTGCCGTCATGAGAAAGCCGAGCTCGAACCAGGGCCGGCGGCCCCCTCCGCACAGGGTCCGGTACCCCGCCACCGCAGATAGGCAAAGAGTGATCCCGAACAGATAGAAGAGGAAGCGACCCACCGCCCAGGGTACAGCGTCGAACACCGAGACGAAGTAGCAGACCAGGCAGGTGATCCCGACGCCCAGGAGAAGTCGTCGCCAGGTGGACAACTCGGCGGAGGCGGCCCGTTCCTCCCCCTTCATCGTTCCTCTTCGTTTGGCAGAAGCCCCGCACCCAGCTCGGCGATGTCGTGTAGACGCCATCGGTAGAAGAGATAGCCGTGGATGAGGTTCACACCGGCCTGGATTCGGCCGGTGAGTTCGGCGGCCGCGCCGTCGTCGGCGCCCTGCACCGCCCGATTCCGCAGCTCCATCTCGTAGCGGCTCAGCGCCCGGATGGTCTCGGAGATGCGGCGGGCCGCCTCCAGCGGCAGGCCCGTACCCCGGACCAGGGCGGCGCACGTCCGCACGAGCAGAAGATCCAAGGCGTCCCAGGTGGCCGGGGACCCCGGCGGCGGGACCAGCAGGAGGACCTCCTGCATTTCCTCCACGAACGCTGGGGTGACACCGGCCTCCTCGGCGAGCTCTCGGCTGGTGAGGGAGCTGGCGGGCAGGTCGTTGGGGAGCGATCCGAGAACGGAGCGCTCGAGCGAGACTGCTGACTCGAGCTCGATGCCCAGCTCCACGAGCTGCACGACTCGGCGAACCAAAGGAAGAGGAAGGGGCCCGAGGGGAGGTCTCCGCAGCCGATCCAGGAGCCGGATCCGACGAATGTGGCGCTGGTCATAGTAGGCCGCGTTCGGCGCCGGCTTCTCCGCATCGGGAAGGAGGCGCTCACGGGACCAGAAGTGGATCGTCGTGCGGGGCACTCCTGTGCGCTCTTCGAGTTCAGCCATCCGAAGCCGTTCCTCAGGTGGTAAGGGGTTGTCCATAGTGCATAGTCTATACTCTACACGCTGAACCGGCCACCCCTTCTTCCGTCGTACGCGCGGGCCGTCGAGGCCCCCCTACCCCATCCCTTCAACGCCTCGGTCGCCTCGACCCCGAGCGCCCGCCATGCCGGGACCGCGCGGCCGTCCCCCAGGAGTATCCGTTTGCCGCCACATGCCGGCGAAAGCAAATTTCCGGTATGGTCCACTCCTCCGAATCCCCTCCCGGCACCTACCTACCCACCGGCTGGCGCATCGTCGGACAGGGGGCTGAACGGCTCGCCGAGCGTCTGGCGTCCGGTGGAGCAGATGGACTCGTGCCCGGTGAGGCCGAGCAGGCGCTGTACGGGGTGCAGTGCACTTTCGACCCGGTTACCCGCGGGCGGCCGACCGTGGAGCGGGTGCTGGACGCCGTTACTGAACAGATCCGCGCGGTCGATTCGGACTGTCCGCGCCTCGTTCGAGATCAACCGGTAGAGCGGCCGTCCTCCAGATTCAGCGGCCTCAGGTTCGAGCAATTTTCCGACGCGGGTCGTGAGTGGATCGGAGAGCTGATTTGGCGCGCTGTTCATCCTGTGGTTGCCGGCGCTCCGATCACCAGCCATCTGGTCATTGAGGAGACCTCGACGTTTACCCGTCTGACGGTTCGTGTGACGGCGGACCACGGGCTGTCGAGCGTCAGGGGATATGTCGGTGCGGGCCAGGCGCAGCCGGCTTTTCTCCGTGCTCTTCGACCGGACCTCACCCCCATCTGGTTGGGCGGCCCGCTCAAAGCCCACGTCATCCAGAGGCACGGCGTTCTGGACCTCGTTCACTCGATCCTCGCCGCCAGCAACCGGGATGTCCCGGTGGCCGTGCTCGCCCCGTTGGAAGCCGGGGGATTCGTCGTGGATCCGGAGGATCTCGCCTGGGACCTGCTGGGTCGGGCGCGCCTCTACGTCCTGACGGAGCATCGCCAGACGTTCGATCTCAGCGACGTGGTCGGGGACCGTCGTATGTCGTGCTACTGGGGCGCTGTCCGTTGTTACTTCCCGGGCTGGAGTCGCCACGACGACCCGTACGAGCATCCTCTGCTTGTCGGTGAGCGGCTGGCCGACCCGATCCTGCGAGCGACGTGGTTGGGGGAGGTGGGCCTCCCGATGGGCCGTCGGATCGAGTTCCCCTCGTCGGTGCGGGAACGTCGCCCTCCGCCTGACATCGAAGTCCGGACGAGCGAGTCGACTGGAGCTGCCGCCGATCTCCCGAACGACCGCGACGGTTCGGGCGGCCCCGACGTTCCGAACGGGCTGGGCGTCCGCGACCGGTCAGGTGACGCCGCCCCGATCTCCTTGGCGGAGCCGGAGGGCGACGTGGCTCCCACGGTCGATCGAGAGGATAGCGCGGTCGACCGGACCGACCCCGCTCGAGCGGCGCTGTCGCTGTCTCTGGACGAGTTGCTCCGGGAAGTGCGCGCGCTCCGATCCTCGGTAGGAGGGCTGACCGATGAGGTGGAGCGCCTGCGGACAATATCTTCCGTGCGTTCATCAAGCACGAACGCGATCGAGCGCCGTTTGGGTCGGCTCGAGGACATTCTCGGGCACGTCTTTCCTGATGGCAGTCCGTCCTCCGGCCCCGAAGAGGAGGCCGAGGCCGGTACGTCGCCGCCCGACGAATCGTCGGATGATGGGCGTACAACGCTCCCGCAGGTCGTGAATGATTCGGCCGAATCTCACGCCGACACGCTCGTCTTCCTGGACTCCGCGCACCATTCCGCCGCGGAGAGCCCCTATGAGGACCCTGAACGGGTGCGGGCGATTCTGGACGCGATGGCGCGGGTCGCACGCCGTCGCCGCGACGGCGTGCTTGGGACGTCGCTTCGAGAAGCGTTTGGGGACCTCGGGATCGACTACCGATCTGGGATCGCCCGCTCGACGCCGGCGAGGCTTCGTGAGCAGTATCGCTTTGCCGCCCCGAACGGCGACTACGTGGAGGCAGAGGAGCACATCGTGCTGGGAAACACCTACGATCCTCGCAGGTGTCTCAGGCTCTACTTCTCCTCGCGCGTGCCGAACGAGCCCCGCTTCGTTATCGGGCATGTCGGGCGGCACTTCGAGGTTCGGTCCTCGACCTGATGCGCCTGCTTGGGAACGCCAGTGGACAGGCCACCCGGTCCGCGTAGTTTTCGCCGATGAGCACCCGACGAAACGATCCGTGTCCCTGCGGAAGTGGGAAGAAGTACAAGCAGTGCCACGGAAAGCCCACCCGGACGCAGCTCTCATCGGAGGAGTCCGCGTGGCGCCGGCTGCGGGACGCCCTGGACGGCTACCCGACGATGATGCTTCGCTTCGTACGAGATGTTTACGGGCCGTGGGTCGTCCACGAGGCGTGGGCCGAGTTCACCTTGTGGGAGGATGAAGAGGCCGGGTTCGATCCCGACTCCGATCATCTCCAGGTCTTCATGCCCTGGTTCTTCCATCGATGGTCACCCGACCCCCACGAGACCAACATCGAGGACGCCTTTTTGCATGGGCGATGTCCCACGAGCGTGCTGCTCGAACGCAAGGGGAGTCGGCTGCAGCCGGTGTTGAGGGCCTATTTCGAGGCGTGTCTCACGACGCCCTTCAGCTTCCACGAGATCGTACGCGCCGACACCGGACACGGGTTTCTTGCCCGAGACGTGTTCACCCTTGACGGCCACGAGGTCCTGGACCGCAGCGCATCCCGCACGTTGCAACCCGGAGATATCTTCTTCGGCCAAGTCGTCTCCTCGGGCGGGATCACCTTGATGGAGGCGTGCTCACCACACGCGATGCTGCCCCGCGAGAAGGTCGCACTCATCGACCTTCGGGAGTCCATTGCTCGGGGCGGACCTCCGCCTTCTGCCGAGATGCTCCTGGACTGGGACGCCGAATTGCGGGAGGAATACCTGGAATGGGTGAAGGCGCTAACGAACCCGCCGCCTCCGCGCCTCCACAACACCGACGGAGAGCCCATCGCCTTCCACCGTCTCCGCTTTGAGGTCCCTTCGGCGCAGGGAGCGTTCGACGTGCTGTATCACCTGACATACGACGACTCTGAGATCGACCTGCTGGAGTCCGCGGAGCGCGACGCCCAGGGACGGTTGCAACGCGTGTCGTTCCCCTGGATTGCGGCGGGCAACGCAATACACGCGAGTTGGGACAGTACGGCCCTCGGCCACATCGAGATCGACGGCCACCGCCTGGAGGCGAACGTCAACTCCGCGGGACGCGCCGCGCGGTTGAAGGAGATCGTGGAGTCCAGTTACCCGGACGCCCGGCACGTGAGCACGGACGTGGAAACGGTCGAGGAGGCGAGGGCCAGGAGCAGGCACAGTGCTGGCGACCAGCCTCCTGAAGATCCAGATGCCGCCGCCCTCGCCTCGCATCCGGAGGTGTTGGATCGCGTGCGTGCGATGTCGGCGGCCCACTACGAGGGGTGGGTCCACCAGGAAATTCCCGCCCTCGGTGGCCTCTCGCCGATGGAGGCGATCGAGGAGATGGGTGGACGTGAGAAGGTCGAAGCACTCATCGCGCAGATCGAACGCGACGGCCGACGCATGGTTCCACCACTCGACGTGGCCGTAATCCAGAGAATGCGTGAGCGGCTCGGGTTGGTGGACTGAGGGCAGAGGGTGTTTCGGGCGAAATCGACGTCGTAGGACTGCGGGGGATTGTGGAGGGATTGTGGGGGTAAGGAACCTCCTTACATTGAATCACACACTTGGAGGTCAACCCGATGATCACGAGCAAGCTCACCACGAAGTCCCAGACCACCATTCCCCAGCCGGTGCGCGTGGCCCTCGGTCTTACACCCGGTGACGAGGTGGTCTACGAGATCGAGGGCGACCGGGTTGTCTTACGCAAGGCCGGCTCAAGGGCTGCGGATGACCCTTTCGCGACTTTCGTGGAGTGGCACGGCGAGGCCGATAGGAACGCGTATGCGGGCCTTTGAACAGGGGGACGTAGTACGCGTACCTTTTCCCTACACGGATCGGAACACCCGCCAGCACCGACCTGCACTGGTTGTGACCCATGGTGGGATTGGACAGGCGGCAGCGTTCCTGTGGGTGGTCATGATCACGAGTGCAGAGAACCGACCGTGGCCCGGCGACGTCCCTCTCGTGGAGGACCACGAGGCGGCCGGCCTTCCCGTTCCGTCGGTCGTGCGCACTGCTAAGATCGCGACGATCGAGGCTCGACATGCTGACAGACTCGGCCTCCTGTCGCCAGGCCAGTGGTCTCAGGTCGAGGGCGCCCTGGTGGGCCACCTCGGATTTTTCCCGGGCTCTGACGCGACGGCACGGTAAACGTGCTACTCCGACCGCAGCGTTCTCGCGGGGTCCATGTGGGTCGCCCGACGGGCGGGTATAACCATGGCGAAGAGGGCCACGGCGGACAGGATCAACGGCACGCCGATGAAGGTCACGGGGTCATGCGCGCTGATCCCGAATACGATGCTGTCCAGCAGTCGACTCAGCCCGAAAGAGGCTGCGAGTCCGATGACGATGCCCAACCCCAAGAGCCTTGTTCCTTGCCCGACGATGAGCCAGCGGACGGTGCTCCGTTCCGCGCCGAGAGCCAAGCGAACCCCGATTTCCGTGCTTCTCCGGGAGACGGAGTAGGCCATGACGCCGTAGATCCCGACGGCAGCCATGATCAACGCGAACACCGCGAAGGTTACGAAGAGCGTGATGACCGCCACGCTGCTGGCGCGGGCCTCGTACTGGGCGCGCTCCATCATGCGAATCCGGTCGATGGGCAGGCCCGGGTCGACGCCGGCGATCGCTTCGCGAACGGAGTGAGCCACCGACGCCGGGTTCGCGGTCGTCCGGGCGACGAAGTACATGTCCGTGAGGGGCCGCTGTTCATGAAGACGATACACGTTGAGGGCGCCCTGATCCGAGTCGGTGGTGCCGCGCACGTCGGCCGCAACGCCGATGACCGGCACCCAACGTGCGTTTCCAGAGATCCTGAAGCGGCTCCCAACCGGGTCCTCGCCCGGCCAATACCGGTCGGCGATGCTTCCACTCAGAATCGCCACCGGAAAAGACTCGGTGTCGTCCGAGACCTCGAACGCTCGACCCGCTTGGACAGGCAAACCGATCATCTCCAGGTATCCTTGCGAAACCGTAACGATGTGCGCGGTCGGTGCGGCCCTTCCTTCGATGACGTCCCTTCCTTCGATCTCAAGAGAGCGGCGGGGTCCGAAGTCCGCCGCGGGAATGACGTTGGTGAGTTCGACCTGGTCCACACCGATCGCGTTCCTCAGCGCCTCCCGCGCCTGGGCGAAGAACACCAGTCGCGATTCGTCCTCTTCGTACCTGGTTTCGGGGAGCGCCACGCTCACGGTGAGCAGCCCCGACGAATCGAAGCCCAGGGGTCTGCTCTGGACATTGATCTGGGTACGAACAAGCAGGCCCGCGACGATCATCAGTGTAAGCACCATCGATACCTGGGCCGTGACCAGGGCGCCGCGGGTCCGTTTGCCCGATCGACCGCCGTCGCCTGAGCGGCCGTTCCGAAGCGCGGCCTCCGGGCCGGCCGAGGACGCCCGGAGCGATGGAAGGAGCCCGAAGACCAGCGGAGCCGCCAGCGACACGAGTAGGGTGAATGTGAATACGCGTCCGTCCAGCTTCGCCATCTTGAAGGCTTCCTCGGTACCGGCTGAGATCCAGATCAGCGACTCGTTCAGCGCGTAGGCGATCGCAATTCCAAGGGTAGCCGCAGCCAGAGAGATCATCAGGCTCTCTGTGAGGAGCTGGCGAATCAAGCGTTGCCGCCCCGCGCCGAGCGCGGACCGTACCGCGATCTCCCGCGAACGCACGGTCGCTCGGGCCAGCAGCATGTTCGCGACATTGGCGCATGCGATCAGGATCACCATTCCCACGGTAAGTTGTAGGAAGAGGAGAATCGTATTGGCCTGGTCGTCGATCAGGGACTCGCGGGCGGGTGCAGACCAGAGGCCCCACCCGAGGTTCTCCGTGGGGTATTCAGCGGCCAGGTCGCGCCCGATCCGCGCCACCTCCGCGGTTGCGGCGTCCTGGGACACTCCGGGGGCGAGTCGGCCAACCACGAACAGGTAGCGAATCGATCGATTCGATTCGGTGCGGTTCAGGATCAGCGGCGTGATGATCTGCGCGTCGGCGAACGACCCGAATTCCAGTTTGGGATGGGTGACGCCGATGATCGTGTACTCGTGGTCGTCGAGACGGAGAATTTGCCCAAGGACGTCCGGGCGTCCCCCGAACCGGTCCTGCCAGAATCCATGGGTGAGCATCGCGACCGGAGTGGCACCGAAGCGGTCTTCGCTTTCCGCGAAGCTTCGGCCCAGGACGGGCCGGAGGCGCCACGTCTCCGTCAGGCCCGCGGTGAATCGGAGGCCGGCCACCCGCTCGGGGGCGTCGCCGTCCGTAAGTATCCACTGACCCTCGGTCAAAGCCGAGAGCGACTCGTAGCTCCGCGAGCGCTCGACCAGATCGAGATAGTCGGCGGGTGACACGCTCCCCTGATCGATTCCGAGTTCGGCGTTGGTTCCCCTCACCAGCGCTACTGTCTCCGACTCTTGCATGGGGAGGTCCGCGAAAACGATCGCGCTGACCAGACTGAAGATCGACGTGTTCACCCCGATCGCGAGAGCCAGCGTGACGATCGAAACTACGGCAAAGCCCGGGCTCTTCCGGAGGGAGCGGAGGCCGTACTTGAGGTCCTGAATGATTGTTTCCATGGATCGGGCGGTGGTCTGAGTGTCGTTTCGTGTCTGGTAGCGGAGCCGGATCGCTCCGGGGATCGACCCTATCACCTGTCGCAGGTACCAGCGCCTCGCGCCCACCGGATCGCGCCGGGCGCGCCGGAGGAAGCCCTCCTCGAGGTCGCCGAGGTGCTCGTCCCGGAACCGAGCGGGGAGGACGCCCGTGATGAGTCGTTCAGCCCACCGTGGTGGGGTCGAGTGGGCGCTCATGCTCCCCCGTCCGGGTCGAGCTCGAGCCCGTCCCAGAGGGCAGCGAGGGCGTTCCGGGATCGGTGCAGAGCCGTGACCCCGTTCGGGAGGAGCGAGAAGAAGCGCTTGGCCCTGCCGCCGCGCTCCGGCGTGGGATCACCGATCTTCGACTTGACGAGATGTCGCCGTTCGAGCCGGTCCAGCGCGGCATACACGGAGGCAACTGCTGCCTCGGTACCGGTCGCCTCGGCCAACTCGTCGAGAATGGCCATCCCGTATGCGTCCGACCCGAGCCGGGCGACGGTCAGGAGCACCATCTGCTCGAATTCTCCGAGATATTCCCCTCTCGGCATGTTTTCTTCCATGAGTACGAGGAATTGAACATGCGGCCCTACGCGGGAGCGAGGGAGTGGGTTTCACTCCGGGGGAAGGCAGGCGGGCAGCCCGGAGGTGGCTCCCCCGCACCGCGGGTGGGCCGACTAAGCTGCCGCCGTTGGCCCTGACATCCCGTCGCGTGGCAGGTGCAGCTCGAACACGGTGCCTTCCTTCGCCGAGGATTCCAGCGTGATCCAACCCGCATGGGCGTGGGCGATCTGCTGGGTGATATAAAGTCCCAACCCCATGCTACCCTGCACCTCGGTGTTGCTCTGTGTGGACGTCGCGCGCCTGTACGGATCGAAAATATGGAGTTGGTGCTTCGGGTGAATTGGGGGTCCCCAGTTCCGGACGGCCACGACGACCTCGAGCGTGGCTCCGGTGACGCTTACACGGATAGGATGCTCTTCGTCACCGTGCTGAAAGGCGTTCCCAATGAGATTGGAGACCGCCTGGCCGATGCGCCCTCCGTCCCACTCGCCGCAGACATCTCCCTGATGTTCGAAGCGAAGGCGGCTGTCCGTATCCCGGCCCTTGAACTCTTCAACCGTCTCTCGTACGACCTCAGCTATGTCCACGGTCGCCCGTGTGATCGGAATTCCTGCACCCAGACGCGTGCGAGTGAAGTCCAGCAGGTCACTAACGAGGCGCTCCATCCGTCGGGCGCTCCTGTTCATCGCTTGGACCATCACCAGATTCCGACCCTGCAGGTCGGACTCCGTCGCGAGAAATGCGGATCCCGAGATGACAGCGCCCAGCGGATTACGGAGATCGTGACCCAGGATCGCGAGAAACATCTCCCGGGAGTCCCCGATACCGGTGGCGAACCGTGTGATCGACTCGGCCAGAGCTTGATCGATGGCCTCGTTGAATCGGATCAGGTCCCGGGCGTCGACCTCGTCCCGCTCCGGTCGGGTTGCGGTCCAGAGCCGCAGGACGGATGCGCGCAAGGCTCGGTACTCTGAGAACATCTCCTCGATGGAGAAGCCGTGGCTCGCACGATCCGCGCCGTGCTTTTCGGCTGGCGTCTCAACGTGCCCGGTGGAACCGTCGTCGTCGCCTTGAGATTTACGGACCTCCTCCTCCTTGGATTGGGGCTCGTTCAGGTCCTCCGCGATGGTTGTGAGCATGGACGCCGCGTGGTCTCGCAACCCATCGACCGACATGTCGTCGCCCGGGTCGGTGTGCGTGCGCGCGAAGTCCTCGAAGTCGATGAGGATCGCCTCGGAGTGCGTCAGGATGAATTGAGCAAGGCGCATTATATCCTCGGTCCGAGGTGGGTCTGAGAGCCGTGGGCTCCGGAGCTGCCGTCGGCGGGAGGAGGGACTCTTGCCCAGATCATGAGGCTCCGCTTGCACGTTGTGGTGCGAGTGGGGGAGATTGGCGGCTCATTCATAGTATAGGCGTTTCCCGACCACCGCGGACTGCCTACGTCCAGTCCGGAGCCGGAAATCCCAACGCCGACGCGATCTCCTGCTGTGCTGCATCGAGCGTGACGAAATCCAGGTCCGCGGGCGACTCGGCGAGGTAGAGGGCGGTCGCGAGGTGCCACAGGTCGGCACCGCGGACGTATCCGGCCGCAAGCACCCGGTCGATCTCGGCTGAGAGCCGACGGTCCGGGAGGACCCAGCTCATACCGTCGACGGGGGTCCTGCCGCCCCTTACACCCTCCCGCTTCAGCGCCGACGCGAACTCGGCTTCCAGGAGGTTCGAGGAGGCGAGCAGGTCGTATCCGTCGAGTCTGTCGGCCAGCCGCTTCGCCCTGGGCTCACCGAACGCCACGGCGACGAGGCACGACGTATCGACGTATGCGACCTTCACCCGTTACGGTCGTCGAGGAAGCGGGTGAGTGCTCCGGGGCGCCGCTCCACTTGCACCATCGGCGAAGCGGGGGCCTCCGGAGCCACAAGGACGCCGCGAGAGCGCAGCCACTCCACGCGAGCCCGCATGCCGCCGGAGCGGTCCAGCGGGCGGATTTCGGCCACGGGCTCGCCCTGGTATGTCACAGTCACGGTCCGTCCCTCACGAACGCGGCGGAGGAGCTCGGAAAAACGGGCTTTCGCTTGGTAGGTCGAGAATGTGTCGTCAGGGGCCATAAAGAAAAAATAGATGCTCCAGTCAGACTAGTCTACTCTGACCCGCCGGTGGGACGGCGAACCCCCGCCGGCCCGGCCCCGGCCGGGAGCCCACAGCGTGATGTCGGGTACTCCTTATACTGGTGCATCCCATCGCGGGGGCCCCCCTTGCCCCCTCGTTCCTCCGGCCGTCATCCGTCCGTGGCCTTCTCGTCCCGTCGAGCCATCCGCGCCGCGGTCGTCGCGGCATGCGCGATCTCGGCCTCGTGCGACGAGGTCGTCGGTCCGAAGGATGATGACGATCCCACGACGACCTGCCTGGCAAACGGCACTCCTCTCCAGGGTGACCTGGCCGGCGACACCCTGACGGCCGCAGGCGGCCCGTACGTCATCCGAGATTCGGCCATGGTTCGAGGGGGCGCGTGGCTGCGTGTGCAGGAAGGCGTAACAATCTGCCTGCATCCGCCTGCGTCTATCATGCTGGACGGAAGATTGGAGGCGTTCGGCACGGCGGAGGCGCCCATCACCATAGAGCGCGAACGCCCTGACCCGTCCTACCTGATCCGACCGGTCGGATCAGGCTTCGTGGCCGAGGTCCGTCTGCGACATGTCCGCATCCTGGGCGGCGGCATCTTCGCGCGCGGGGGTTCGCTCAGTACCGAGGACGTTACGATCGAGGAGGCACCCGGGGGCGGCATCGCCACGGACCGCGGACGCCTCGTCCGAACGGTGCTCTCATCCACGTGTGACGAAGCGTGCGCCTCGGAGGGAGCACGTGGTGCGCTGCGATACAGCCGGTTCTCGGGGCAGTCGGGTCTGACCCTCGAGGACGTTACGATCCGCGATGCGCAAGGCGATGGCCTGTCGGTCGGCGCCTTACCTACGGATGCACCTCCCCTCTCGGTCGACGGGCTCGTGCTTGAGGATGTGTCCGGCCACGGCGTGACGTTCGAGCACTACGCGCCCGACCGCCTGCTCCGTCTCACACGTGCCGGGTCCATCCGTTTCCGAAACGTCGGAGGCGACCTGATCCGAGGTCCCGCGCGTGCCGCCGCACTCCTGGCAACTCCGGGCTTCGAGGGACCGGTCGGCGAGCCGGCTACCGTATCGCTGGTAGGCGCCGTGCAGGGGAAGCCGCTCGAGCTCGGCCCGGGTCCCCTGTGGCGGCTCCTCGACGTCACTGGCGTGGACACGCTCGTACTTCGGCCCGGAGCGGAAGTCGAGGGTCCGACCGGAGACTCCACTGCCATTCGGGTCCTTCGGGCGAAGGGGACGGAGGCCGATCCAGTGCGGTTGAGCGGAAGTGGTCACACGTTCAAGGTCTCAGAAATTTGGGGGAACGAGGGCCTCTCCCACGTGCACGTAGCGGGCGCAACCGTGCGGATCGACGCTGACCAGGCGCATGTCGCCTCGTCGACGTTCCTTGGCGCCGGTCCACTGGTGCTGTCCGGCGACTTTCCCACCGTTGCCGGCGTGGTGTTCGAGGGCGCCACGTCCACTACTTTGCGACTCGACGGGCTGGGGGCGCGGGTCCAAGGCTGCTCGGTATCGAACTCCAGTGGCGATGGCGTGGTGGTCCGGGGGGCGCACGCGAGCATCCACCAGTGCAATCTGGTCGACAACGCTGGTGCCGGGGTGGCGTCGGAAGCCCGTGGATTCTTGGATGCTCGCCGAGACTGGTGGGGTGCCGCGGGTGGAGCTGGAGCAGTGGGGGCGGACGAGGCACGCGGTGGCGAGCTCGACCGCCTCCACGGGGGGCTGCCGGTCTCATGCGCGGACCTCTGGGGTCGGTCGGCCACGGATCTGTTCTTTTTGTGCGGGAACCGGCTGTATCGTTGGAGTGGGGAGACCGCCGAAGAGATCGGCGCTTCCCGTCCTGGTGGGCTCGAGCACGGCGTATGGGCGGGGCCGGAACGGGTGTGGTGGGTGGGCTCCGAGGGTTCGATTTGCCGTTGGGACGGCTCCGCCGTCGAGGCGTTGGGGGGTGCGCCTCCGGTGACCCTCCTCGACGTGCACGGGACCTCGAACGACGACGTCTACATTGTCGGCCGAGGCGACGCGCTTCTGCACTGGGACGGGCGCTTCCTCCGGCCGCTGTGGACCCCAGGGGATGGGGACATCACGCATGTTTGGGTGGTGGAGGGCCATCTGTACCTCCTCCGTGAGAGCGGGGAGATTCTGGTGGGGAGCCCTCTGGATCGAGGACCTTGATGTCCGTGAGGTGACGACGGATGGGCGGTCAGAGTTCCCACGATAGACACGGGAGGATGGTGGTATGCAGATCGAGCAGCGGGCCTGGACGGACGATGGTTGGTTCGTAACGAGGGCGATGGACTCCCTCGTTGATCCGGATCTGGTTCTGGTGTTCGGGGCCACGTCCTTCTTCGATCAGTCGGTCGCCCTCGAGGCTCTCCAGGCAAGCTACCCGGGTGCGCCGCTCGTCGGCTGCTCCACGGCTGGCGAGATTCGGGAAACGGTGGTCACCGTCGACTCCGCTGTCGCGACGGCTGTCAGCTTCCGTGACGTCGATGTCAAGATCGAGACGGAGGTGCTACCTGACGCGGCCTCGAGCCATACGGTCGGGGCCCGCCTCGGGGCCCGCTTTACCGACGCTCCTCCGGACCACGTGTTGCTCCTGTCTCCAGGTGTCGACGTCAACGGCTCCGACCTGGTACGGGGCTTCACGGCGGCACTTCCGCCGGGGATACTCGTGACGGGCGGCCTGGCCGGAGACGGCGACCGCTTCCTCAGCACCCGCCTCCTCGCCCACGGAGAGGTGACGGAGAGGACGGTGGTTGCGGTGGCTTTGAGCGGGTCCGGCCTCAAGGTGGGATTCGGATCGATGGCGGGTTGGGACGACTTCGGGCCCGACCGCCTCATCACGCGTTCGGACGGCAACGTGCTCTACGAACTCGACGGAGAGCCCGCGCTCGATCTATACCGGCGGTACCTTGGTCCCCACGCGGAACGGCTCCCGGCCAGCGGGCTCCTCTTCCCGCTGAGCGTCGAGGTCACGGAGACGGGCCAGCGGGTAATCCGCACGATCCTGGGAATCGATGCCGAGGCTGGAAGCGTCATCCTGGCCGGTGACGTGACCACGGGGAGCCACGCCCGACTCATGAAGGCCAACGTCGACCGTCTCGTCGACGGGGCGGCTGACGCGGCCCACCGGTGTTCGTCCGTCGATGGGCTCGACGCCGCGGAATTCGCCTTACTGGTGAGTTGCGTGGGCAGGCGGCTGATACTGAAGCAACGGACCGAAGAAGAAGTGGAAGCCGTCCAGGAGGCTCTCGGGCCTCAGGCGGTGCTCGCCGGCTTCTATTCCTACGGTGAGATATCTCCGGTGACCCCCGAAGCGCGCTGCGAGCTGCACAACCAGACGATGACGATCACGACCTTTTCGGAGTCGTCGTGACACGCCACAAACTCCTCCGGCGTCAGATTCGGCGCCATCTCCCCGTCATGGAGCACGGTCGGTCCGAACTTCAGCCGCTGCTGGACGCTATCGACGCGGCGTATCAGCATGCCGATGATGATCGGGCCATGCTGGAGCATTCGCTCGACATCATGTCACAGGAGTTGCAGGAGCGGTACAGCAAGCTGCTGGCCGAAGAGGCGCGTACTCGAACGCTGGCGGCAAACCGCGAGTTGACCGCGATCGTCGAACGCGCCGGAGTGGGCCTCTGCGTGAGCGACATGGGCGGACGCATCGTGCAGGCGAACCCCGCCTTCTGCGAGTTCATGGGCATCCCGGAGAAGGACCTCCTCGGCCGCCCCACCGACGCGCTTTCACCCGCGGAGGAAGCCCCTCGCACCCACGAAGCGGTTCGGCAGCTCATGGCGGAGGACGAGGTGAGCGTGGAGGTGGAGAGGCGGTTCCTCCACGCCGACGGGGGGGAACTCACCGGGCGACTGACGCTCACCCTCGTGCGCTCCGAAGGCGGCGACCCGCTCAACGTCATGGGTGTGGTTCAGGATATCACGTCTCAGAAACGTTTGGAGCGGGAGCTTCTCGAGAAAGAGGAGCAACTTCGCCAGAGCCTGAAGATGGAAGCGGTGGGACGGCTGGCCGGCGGTATTGCCCACGACTTCAACAACCTACTCACGGTCATCAGCGCCCGGACCGAGCTCCTTCGGTCGGTGTTGGAGGAATCCCACCCTGGTTGGGAGGACGTGGAGGAGATCCATTCCGCGGCCCGGAGGGCAGCCGAGTTGACGGGCCAGCTCCTGGCGTTCTCCCGGAGACAGGTTCTCGCTCCCGAAACGCTCGACCTGGATCACGTCCTATCCGGCTTCCTCCCGTTCCTGTCGAGCCTCATCGGGGACGGCATCGAGGTCGCTGTCGACGTGGAAGACGATCTCTCGCCCGTTCACACGGACGCGGGCCAACTCCAGCAGGTGCTCATGAACCTCGCCGTGAACGCACGGGACGCCATGCCGGGTGGCGGGCAGATCGAGATCACGGCCTGCTGCGTCGACTTCGAAGGAACGGCCGACCTGCCGCCCGGGCGCTACGTGCGGCTCCGCATGGTCGACAACGGCGTGGGAATGTCGGAGGCCGTCCTGGCTCGTGTCCTGGAGCCGTTCTACACGACAAAGGAGCCGGGAAAGGGCACCGGGCTGGGCCTGGCCATGGTTCACGGGATCGTGCGCCAATCCGGGGGCGATGTGGTCATCGAGAGCACCGAGGGAGAGGGGACCGCTGTGTCCGTCTATCTCCCGGGGGTGGCGCCCGGGGGCTCAGGGCGGTCCGCGCCGGCCGACGCCGGCCGCGGCGCGGCCGAGCCCCCGCGGTGAGGTCGCACGACCGGCCAGATCCGAGTGCGGACATTTTCCTCCAACACATCTGCCTCCGTGCATGTCGTGTCGGGCGATCCCCGCATTCCGATGGTCCCCCCTTCACCGGGAGTTGTGAGTGACCCGCGGATTCCTGCGCCTTGCCGTCTGCCTGGCATGCTTTCCCCTCGGGCTCTCCGCCCAGGTCTCCGACACCCGGTCGGATGCCGAGCGGCTCCACCTTCGGGCGGTCTCCGCGGGCGAAGCCATGCGCCTCGACGGCGTGCTCGACGAGGCTATCTGGCGTTCCGCGCCCGAGGCCACCGACTTCGTGCAAGCCGAGCCCCGCGAAGGCCGGCCGGCTTCCGAGCGGACTGAGGTTCGCGTGGTCTACGATGCGGATAATCTGTACGTCGGAGCCGTGCTGTACGACTCGGCCCCGGACGGCCTGGTGGTCACCGACATCACGAAGGACTTCCAGGAGACGGCACAGGACGCCTTTTCGGTCATCCTCGACACCTTCCGTGACCGGCGGAACGGATACGTGTTCGCCACCAACCCGGAAGGCGCGCGCGCCGACCAGCAGGTGGCCAACGAAGGGCGCGAGATCAACGCGAGTTGGGACGCGGTATGGCGGGTCCGCACCTCCCGTACGGCCGAGGGCTGGTCCGTGGAAATGGAGATCCCGTTCCGTGCACTCCGGTTCGACGAGAGTGTGGAGTCGTGGGGCATCAACTTCAGCCGCCGGATCCGGCGCAAGAACGAGCTCGCCTACTGGTCACCCGTACCCCGTGCGTATGCGTTGACTCGCCTGTCGCTGGCCGGCGACCTGGATGGACTTCCAGACGCTGCAGCGGGGCGCGATCTCCGGGTGAAGCCATATGTGCTGGGTGCGGCCATCCGGGAGACGGGGCTCGACGACTACGAGACCCGCCAGGAGGCGGGCGTCGATGTGAAGGCCCGCGTGTTCAATGCGTTCACCCTGGACGTCACGGTCAACCCGGACTTCGCTCAGGTCGAGGCCGACGTGCAGCAGGTGAACCTGACCCAGTTCAGCCAGTTCTTTCCCGAGAAGCGCGAGTTCTTCCTGGAGAACTCGGGCCTTTTCTACGTGGGCGACGCGGCGCGTAACAACCGGGTGGTTGCGGTGCCGACACCGGACGAGGATCTGCTGCTCTTCTTCTCCCGGAGGATCGGCGTTTCCGACGACGGCCAAGCGATTCCCATCGTGGGTGGTACCCGCCTGACCGGCCGACTCCCTACAGGAACCAATGTGGGTGCCATCATCATGCGCACCGAAGGCCTGCCGGGAGCCAGCGGCAGCGACTACGGCGTCGTTCGGGTGCGACAAAACGTCTTCACCGGATCCGACGTGGGTGCCATCGCCATGACTCGGAACGTGCGTGGGGAGGGGCCACTCGGTGAAGAGTACAACCACGTGTATGGCGCGGATGCGAATCTCCGCTTGCCCGGCAACGTGGACTGGAGCACCTACCTGGTGGGCACGGAGTCGCCGCGGGTGGAGGACGGGCAGTATGCCTGGCGGACATCGATCAACCGCGAGGGGAATTTCGCGCACATCAAGGTGGGCGCGATGGAGCTGGGCGAGAACTTCCGGGACGACCTTGGCTTCTTCCGCAGGACGGGCGTTCGGAAGTACTTCGTCGACTTCGGGATTCGCCCGAGGCCCGCGTCGTTCCAGCGCCGGGGTGTCCGGGAGATGCACCCCCACATCGTCTGGAACTTCTACGAGGATCTCGGCGGTCGGATCACGGCGAAACGGCTGCACTCAGGGTACACGTTCTTCATGAACGACGGGGCGTTCTGGGAGCTGAGCGTCAACCCCGCGTTCGAGAGGATCGAGCAGCCGTTCCGGATCGCTCGGACGGTCGACCCGATCCCGGCCGGCGGCTATGGGTGGGTCGAGTCCCAACTTCGGGGCAACTCCGACCCGAGCCGAGCCCTGTCCGGTGGATTCACGGCCATCGCCGGCGGACTGTGGAGCGGCACCCAGCGCACCGTCAACGCGAACCTGACCGTGCGGCCTTCGTACCGCTTCTTCCTGGAGACGCGCCTGCAGCGAACCTCGGCCAGTCTCGACCTTCCGGACGCCGACTTCGTGCGGACGTTCTGGACGTTCCGGACGAACTACTCGTTTAACACGAACATGTTCGTGGACGCCTTGGTGCAGTTCGATCCGGGCACCGACCAACTCAACACCAATGTCCGCTTCAACCTGATCCACCGGCCGCTCTCCGACAGCTTCGTGGTGTTCAACGAGCGGCGCTTCGCAAGGGAAACCGGCCTGCCGCCGGGACGCGGCTTCACGGTGAAGGGGACCTATATGGTGGCCTTCTGACCCGGTGCCCGGGTACCATCAGGCATCCGCGGTGTAGCTCCTCGGACACCGCAGTTGCTTTCTGACACCGAACACGTGACGACCTTCATGGAACGGACCTTCATAGCCACTGCCGCGCTCCTGACCGCGCTCGCGTCGGCCTCACCGGCCGCCGCCCAGCGCGGCGCCGCCCAGGCCACGCTTATTCAGCCGGGCGAATCCTGCCCAGCGGGTACGACCGAGATCCGACCGGGGCGGTGCATGGCGCCCTCTTTCCCTGCTCCGAGCATCCTGGACTACCGGCCCGAGTCCACGCTGGTGACGGCCGAGCATCTGGTCCCGCGTGCCCGTTATCCCGCCGTGGACTTTCATGGTCACCCGCGGGGCTTCACAACGCCGGAAGGGTTGGCGGAGCTTGGTGCCGCGATGGACGAGTTGAACATCGGTGTCATGATCGCAGCCAACAACGTCTCGGGGGAGTCTCTCCGGGAGGCTCTGGCCGCCATCTCCGAGTCTCCCACAATGCGCGACCGTGTGCGCGTGATGACGGGCGTCGACTTCCGTGACGTCGGCCTCGGATGGGCGGAGCGGACGGTGGCCCAACTCGAGGCGGATGCGGCCGCGGGCGCGGTGGCCATCGGCGAGATCAGCAAAGGCCTTGGGCTATCCTATACAAAAGCTGACGGCACTCGCCTCCGGATCGACGACCCGGCTCTGGATCCGGTTTGGGAAACGGCCGCGCGACTCGGCCTTCCGGTTTTCATCCATACCGGCGACCCAGCGGAGTTCTTCGCCCCGCTCGACTACACGAACGAGCGGTGGCTCGAGCAGGCCCTCTTCCCGAACCGGAGCTACCCCGCGGCCGAGTACCCGTCCTTCGAACAGCTTATCGAGGAGCGCGACAACCTCTTCCGCCGGCACCCCAACACGACCTTCGTTACGGCTCACCTGGGCTGGCAGGCCAACGACCTCGGTCAGCTCGGCCGACTCCTCGACGAAATGCCCAATGTGTACACGGAGATCGGCGCCGTTCTTTACGACATCGGCCGTCAGCCCCGGTCCGCGCATGACTTCTTCGTCCGCTACCAGGATCGCATTCTGTTCGGGAAGGACTCCTTCCAGCCTGGAGAGTATCCATACTACTGGCGGGTTCTGGAGACGGCGGACGAGTACTTCGACTACTACCGCGACTACCATGCGTACTGGAAGCTGTACGGTATCGATCTGCCGGACGACGTCCTGAAGAAGGTGTACTTCGGAAACGCCGTGCGTCTCATGCCGGGGATGCCGCAGGAGGGATGGCCGCGGTGACCCTGACGAACACCTTCCACCGCGCAGTCGTGCGGGTCGTTGCCGGCCCGCTCGCCGCCGTGATGCTCAGTCTGAGCGTCGCGGTTCCGCTGTTGGAGGTTGCGTCGGCCGCGGCGCGGACGGTTCTGGAGAACCCGCATCCGCCCGGGTCGTGCCCCTCGGCCCACGATCACACGATCTGCGTGCAGGTCGGGGCCAACCAGGGGATGGCGGCGTCACCGCCGCGCGCACGCTCCCTCCCGGTGCTCTTCCGAGCCGCCGCACCGGCGGCGGATGCGGCCTCCGCCGTACCGACTCTCCTGACAGGCCCGCCCTCCCGGGCTCCTCCCGCTCCGGTCGCGATCTGACGACCGAGCCGCCGGCATCGCCGCGCGGCACACAATGAAAATCGGGTGACCCAACCGTCCCATGTGGCGGATGCGCCCGTGGAGCCTTTATGGAGGAGTACCGACATGAAGAACGTGTGGAAGATCATTGGAGTCAGTGCCGCCGTGGCGTTTGCGCCAGGCGCACCGCTGTCCGCGCAGGACGGAAGGATCGAAGGCACCGTCGTCGTTGGCCAGGTCCCTGTGGACGACGCGGACGTCACGCTCACCGGGCAGGGCCGTCGCGTGCGTGTCGACGGGTCGGGCCGCTTCGCGCTCGAAGACGTGCCCCCGGGGATCTATGCGATCGAGGCGGAGAGCCCTCGCTGGGGCCGCGCCGTGGAAAGCGTCCGGGTGATTGCCGGCCAGACCACCCGGGTAGTGTTGAGTCTCGAAGCCGTCTTCCACCTCGATGAGATGGTCGTGTCCGCCGGAGCCGGCGCGTCGCGGCGCACCGAGGCCTACCAGCCGGCAAGCGTGGTCACGAGCCGCGAGTTGGTTGCGCTGGGCGAGGCCACCCTCGGGGAGACGCTGTCCCGCGAACCGGGCGTCTCGTCCACCTACTTCGGCCCGGGCGCGAGTCGGCCCATCATCCGTGGCATTGGCGGCGATCGGGTCCGCGTTCTGGAGGGGGGCGTCGGTGTCGGAGACGCGTCGAGCACGAGTCCGGACCACGCGGTGGGACTGGAGACCCGTACCGCGGAGCGGATCGAGGTCATCCGGGGCCCGGCCACGTTGCTGTACGGAAGCTCGGCGGTGGGTGGGGTCGTCAACGTGCTGGACGGCAAGATCGCTCGGGAGCCTCCCACCCAGACGGTCAGCGGCTTCGTCGAGGGCCTGGGAGGCAGCGTCGCGGACGAGCGGACGGGCGCGGCCGCAATCACGGCCACGGCTGGACCTGTCGTGTTTCACGGATCGGGTCTCTGGCGTGATGCGTCCGATTACTCGATTCCCGGCTTTGCCGAAGCCGGTGGCCCCGACGAGCCCGGTGAAGAGCCTGGCACGCTCGAGAACTCGGCGTTGGAGTCCCGCCGAGGCAGCCTGGGTCTGACCTATGTCTCCGAGGGTGGCTTCCTCGGCGTGGCATGGACGGAGCAGCGATCCGACTACGGGATTCCCGGCCACGGACACGAAGGAGAGGAGCCCGAGGAGGCGGAAGGCGAGGAGGAGGGTGCGGTCACGATCGACCTGAATCAGAGCCGCTTCGACCTGGAAGGCGCACTCCGGTTTCGCGGCGTGATCAGGAACGTGAAGGCGCGGGTGGGCGTCTCCGACTATCGCCACGTCGAGTTGGAAGGCGATGAGATCGGGACGGTCTTCACGAACGACTTCGTCGAGGGGCGGGTCGAGAGCGAACACGAGCTGTCGAGCCGGCTTCGCGGGGCGCTCGGCGCCCAGTATGCGACCCGCGACTTCCGTGCGGACGGCGACGAGGCCTTCGTGCCACCGTCCGAGACCGGCACCGTCGCGGTCTTTGCCTACGAGGAGTTCGAGGTCTCGGAGCCGTTCCGGCTGGAAGGCGGGTTGCGCTTCGAACGTCAGAGCGCCCAGCAGCCGGCCGCGCGATCCCTGGATCGGACGGACAACGCCGTTTCCTTCTCGGGCGGTATGAGCTGGGACGCGACGGAGCACTTCAGCGTCTCTGGCTCGGCGTCGCGCTCGATCAAGTTCCCGAACGCGGAAGAACTGTTCTCGAATGGCCCTCACGCCGCGACTCGGGCGTTCGAAATCGGTGATCCATCGTTGAACAAGGAAGTCGCCCTGGGAGTGGACATCACCGGCCACGTGCACGGCGACCGCTTTCGGGGCAGTGCGTCGGTCTTCACGACGGGCTTCCGCGACTACATCTATGAGGTGGGCACCGGGGAGGTCCGGGACGGCCTGGACGTGTTCGAGTTCGTTCAGGGCGATGCCCGCTTTTCCGGCTTCGAGGTCGAAGCGTCCGTGGATGTCGTGGAAAGCGACGCAGGAGCCAACGGTCCGCATCTGAGCCTCGAGGTGATGGGCGACTACGTGTCGGCCAGACTCACGGACCTCGATGAGTCACTCCCGCGGATCCCGCCCATGCGCTTCAGCGTGGGTACGAACTACCGCCAGGGGCCGCTCGTTATGCAGGGCACCGTTCGGCGCACGACCCAGCAGGACGACGTGGGGCCCCTCGAAAGCCCCACACCGGGTTTCACGATGATCGACGCGTCCGCGAGCTACCGGTTCTTCACCGGATCGCTCTTCCACGACATCACGCTGGTCGCGAACAATCTGTCGAACTCGGAGGCGCGACTGCACACGTCGTTCCTCAAGGACCTCGCACCCTTACCGGGCCGTGAGATCCGCTTGGTGTACCGGATCAACTTCTGAGGTCGCGGTCGCTTTTTCTTCGACAGATCTGGACGAGCCTCCCCCCCTTCCAAGGGGGGAGGACGAAACGTTGCGGCCGAGCTCGCGGAAGGGATGGTGTGCTTCCTTAGCCGCATTTGCGTTCAGTCGGATTGGAGCGCCGTGCGGGGGTCAACGCGGGCCGCCCGCAAGGCCGGCACGGCCGACGCTCCCGCGGCGATCAGGAGCATGAGGGCGGTCACAGCGGCCAGAGTGAGGGGGTCGGCGGCGTCGACTTCGAACAGGAGGCTTTCGATCCAACGTGTCGTTGCCAGCGCCAGCCCCACGCCTACGAGGGTACCTGCCGCGGCCGGGGCGAGACCGGAGCGAGCGCCGACCCGGGCCAGCTCGGACGGCCGAGCGCCCAGCGCCACCCGGATTCCGAGTTCCCTGCGCCGCCGACCGACGGAGTAGGCGATCATTCCGTAAACCCCCAACGACGCCAGGCCGACGGCAAGCGCGGCGAAACCAGCGAGGAGCGTGGCGCCGAAGCGGGTGCGTGAGCGAGCTGCGGCGACGGCTCCGACGAGGGGCTGCGGGGGCGGCACGGCCACGGAAGGGCGTGTGTCCTTCAGGGCCTCGCGGACGGCCGTGGGCCGCAGCGCGTCATCCCAGCGCCCATCGATCAGAAAAGTGACCCTCCGGAGAGGCAACTGGGTGTACGGTTGGTATGCCTCCCCCCGCGACTCGACCGTGAGTCCTTCGTTGCGCACATCACCTACCACACCGACGACTGTCAGCCACTCGGGGCGGGCGTCAGGCTCGAGGTTGGTCAGGCGCCGCCCAAGGGGATCGCGTCCCGGCCAGAGCGTGTGGGCCAGGCTCTCACTCACGACCGCGACGGCGCCGTCCGCACCGTCCGATTCCATGAAGGTTCGCCCCGCCACGAGGGGAATCTGAAGCGCCTCGAAGTAGCCGGGGGACACGGCGTTGTAGCGGGCGAGATACCGCTGCGGGCGGGGTTGAATCGGGGTCCCCTCGGCATGGACCCGCGTCCCCCACTGGCTTCCACCCAGGGGCGGGTAGGCGATGGCCGCGACAGCGGAGACGCCCGGTACCCGGTGTAGCCGACGGCGCGCTTCCGCGACGAACCCCGCGACAGAAAGCGAGTCGCCGGTCCCACCGCCGGCAGCGAGGGTTACGGGGAGGCTTCGGACCGTGCCCGGATCAAAGCCGATCGGAACCTGGTGCAGGTTGACCAGGGATCGCACCAGGAGGCCCGCACCCATCAGGAGTACCACGGCCAGCGCTACTTCCCCGCTCACCATCCCCGCGCGAACCCTCCCCCCGCGACGATCCGCTGACGCTCGCCGCCCCGCGCCCACGGAGCCGGATGCGGCCAACTCCGCGGCGCGCAGGGCCGGCGCGAGTGTGAAGAGAACGCCCGTGGCGATCGCGACGAGGCCCGTGAATACCAGCACCCGGGGGTCGATGCCCACGGTATTCAGTCCCCCCATACCGGACGGAGCGAGCCGCACGAGGGCCTGGGCGCCCCATACGGCGACGGGCAGACCCACTCCAGCACCAGCGAGGGAAAGGATAAGGCCCTCGGTGACGGCGAGCCTGGCGACCGCGCCGCGGGTGGCGCCGAGAGCCACCCGGACACGGATGTCGTCAGCCCGGCTCGCCGCCCGAACCATCGAGAGCCCCGCCAGGTTGGTGCAGGCGATGAGGAGGACGATGGCGGCGGTCCCGAGTAGCAGAAGCAGCGTGGGCCGGACCCGTCCAGCGAAGGCTTCGCGGAGCGGTTCGATCCGGGCGCCGCTGCGTTGGTAGCGGCCCGGAAAGCGTACCTCCAGTGTCTGGACGAGACTGGCGACGTCGGCCTCGGCTTCCAGCGCTGTTACCCCGAAGGCCATCCGACCGACGGCCAACAGCCACGAGGATCCGCGTTCGTCGTCGGCCTCGACGGGCAACCAGAGCTGCACACCAACGGGGAAGTCGAAGTCCCGGGGCATCACCCCGGTGACCGTGTACGCCAGGCCGTCCACTCGGATGGTGCTGCCCGGTTCCACGCCGCCCGGGAAGCTGTTCGCCAGGCGGCTACCGAGGACGGCCATTCGAAGGGTCCGATCGGGCGTGGCCTCATGATAGACACGCCCTTCTCGCGGCTCGACGCCCATCACATCGAAGAAAGCGGGTGGCGTGAGCGCCGCCTCGACCCGGACGCCGACCTCCCCGACCTCGACGGTAGCGCCCCTATGGGCGTAGGGAGCGAGGTGGTCGAAGGTCGTCTGTGCCGCGGCCACGTCCGCGAGGTCCGGATAGGAGAAGTTCTGTCGCCCGCCCTCGGTACCGCTCAGTCGCCACACCTGCACGATTCGTTCGGCTTGTGAGTAGGGGAGAGGGCGGAACAGGACTGCGTCGGCTACGCTGAAGACCGCACTGTTCGCGCCTACACCGAGGGCGAGCGTCGTGAGAGCGACCAATGTGAAGCTCGGGTCCGCGCGCAGGGAACGGACGGCCTGCCGGAAGTCTCCCGTCCATCCCCGGACCGCTGGCGCACCTGCCCTGCGAGCGGCGGCGAACCACTCCGCCGCGCCGTGCCAGGCCAGGTCGGCGAGTGTGCGCGCCCAGAGCGTGGGAAGGCCCGCCCCGCCGCCGGTGGTGTCGCCGGCGCGGGCACGGAAGGTCTGCAGCATCTCCTCCTGAACATCTCCGCGGAACCCCGGCGGGAACGCCAGGAGCAGAATCACGCGGTACAGCGCCACCGATAGCCGGACGCCCCACCTGTCCCGCCGCGGGTTCACGCTCCCTCCGGATCAGCGAGCGAGCGGTCGGTGGCCATCTGGACGAGCGAGGCCATCCGGCGCGTCTCGGCGGCTGCGACACGCCGACCCAGCGCGGTTACCCGGTAGTACCGCCGCCGCTCGTCCTCCCGCTCGCTACCCGGACCTCGCTCGGTCCGCTCCACGAGTCCGCGCTTACGCATCCGCTGAAGCGCCCGATAGAGGTTTCCGGGCTCGAGCGTGACCGACCCCCCGGTCCGTGCCTCCGTGTCCTGCATGATGCCGTAGCCATGCAGCGGTTCAGGCGCGAGCGCGACAAGGATGTGGAACTCCACCCAACTCAAGGGGAGCGCGGATGTGACCGGGTCGGGCGTCTGGTTCATCAGCCGAGGCGTGGAAGAAACGAGGCAGTGAAGGGCTTCCGGAGCTGTAACTATATGCCAATGGCATATATGTCAAGAGCATGGATGTGAGGCTGCTCCAGCGGAAAGGAACAGGCCCGGTCGCCCTTCAAACTGTCTCGACGTCACCTGCCCTCGTCTTCCGCCTCCTTCACCAACGCCAATCCCTTCAAGGACCATACGTTCTGCGGAAAGTGTTCGAGGTCCTTTCGGAACACCGCCTCCGCTTCGCCAGCCCACCCGGCGTCCAGCAAGACCGCGCCCAGATCGTGACGCGCTGGGACGGTCCACTCGGGCGGCTCTCCGTACAGGAGTTCGTCCTCCAGACGGACGGCAGCACGGAGCGCCGCGATGGCCTGTTCGTGATCTCCGCGGGCGGCCGCCAGTCGGCCGGCGAGTACGCCCGCGGCGATCCGGAGAATGTGGTCTGCACCGTTGAACTCCAGTCGGACCCCGCCAAGCGAGTCGGTGAGTGCTCGCAGCCGCTCGAGTTCAACGTCCGCCTGCGCGGTCTCGCCCGTGGCCGTGAGGGCGCGGCCTTGCGCGTAGTGCCACATGGCCTGGGCGTACGTGAGACCGGGCGCAGGTGACGGCGTTGCCAGGATCTGGTCCCACAGGCCGAAGCGCACCCGCAGTTGGAGGTGACGCGTCGAGTAGTGCTGCAAGAACGTCATTCCCGGCGCTCCGAGGAGGTCGGACGGGATCAGCGACGCGAGTTTGTCAGCGGCCTCGACGGCCTGGCCTTGCTTACCCGCCATGGCCGCGGCAAAGGCCATGAAATCGTAGTTGTGGGGATAGTAGCCAGCCGTGTACATCCCGGCGGCCGGACGCTGGTCCTTGATGTACGTCTCATCCGCATGGACGGCATGCTGGTTCGCCCGGATGGCGTCTTCATAGCGCCCGACCCGGATGTAGATGTGCCCGGGCATGTGGACGATGTGTCCGGCCCCGGGCATCAACCCGGCCAGGCGCTCGGCGCAGGGCACGGCGCGTTCCGGGTAGAGCTTCTCGACCGCGTGGATGAAGAAGT
Organism: Gemmatimonadota bacterium; assembly: GCA_029262115.1. Taxonomy (GTDB): domain Bacteria; phylum Gemmatimonadota; class Gemmatimonadetes; order Longimicrobiales; family Gaopeijiaceae; genus JAJCZZ01. The sequence continues at coordinate 66,882 of JAJCZZ010000082.1, forward strand.
GGCAAGCACCGGGGTGATCCGGATCGGCGGCCTGGACCTTCTCGAGCGAGGCCAGCGCGCGCGCGATGCCCGGTTGCGGGTCTCCCGTCACCGTCCAGTAGTCCCAGGGGCGCAGGTCCATCTGCGCCTCGCTGGCAAGGACCGCGATCTCGAGGTCGGCGGGCCAGCGGCTGGACAGGTCGGCGGTCGCACTCGCCCAGGCCGAGTCCAGCGGGGCGCGATCGTCGGACCACGTCGGAGAGTATCGGCTGGAAAGGGCCTGGATCAGCGCTCGCTCCTTCAGCGTGCTCTGGCCCGCACGGGTGCCCGCCTTCTCGATGGCTCGCCAGGCCGCCTCCCCCGCCGCGGAGTCCATGGGCAGGTTGATGTTCGGTCCCCACGCCAGTGCCTCGCCCCAGAAGCACATCGCGCAGTCCGGGTCGAGGCGCTGAGCCTCGCGAAACGAGCGGATCGCCTCCGCGTGGTTGAATGCGTAGTAGAGGCGCAGTCCCTGGTCGAAATACGCCTGCGCCTCGGGCGTTGCCGACGTGACGGGGTAGGCGTGGTCGCCCAGGTCGTCGTAGAGCGGAGGCCGGGACGCCCCTGCGTCGCTCGGCCCCTGTCCCGCCACCGAACCGGCCAGAAGCACGAGCGCCCCGAGCTGCGCCAAGAAGCCGTGCCACCCCACCCGCCTGTATCGATCAATTCCCACACCCATGATGCTCTCCAAGAGTTCGTTAGTTCTTAAACTGACCGATCAGTATAGAATAAATACTCGACGACTACAAGGTGGTGGGGAGGATGCCTGATTTATCAAGTTCCGTAGCCCACAGGACCCGTTAGGTTTCTGTACGGATAAGTATATAAACGAGGCCCTTCTCGCTGGGGGCCTTCGCTCGACCGCAAGGAGCTCGACACGTGCCACGTGACGCCACCGCTACTCGTGAGAAGATCATGGACGCCGCCCAGCGCGAGGTATTGAAGCGCGGCTTCGCTGGGACCTCGGTGGACGCGATCCACGAGGCGGCCGGAGTGAGTCGGGGGACGCTGTTCTACCACTTCTCTACGAAGGACGAGCTGGCTCGCGCCCTGCTGAATCGCTACGCGGAGTCCGATCGCCGGATCACGGACGAGCTGATGGAGCGAGCAGAGCGCCTCAGCACCGACCCGCTGCAGCAAGCCCTGATCTTCCTCCGCCTGCATGAAGATCTGCTCCGCGGCTACGAGCGGGAGGAGGATCCGGGCTGCCTCTTCGCCTCCTACTCGTATGAGGCCGGTCTCTTCGACGACGACACGCATCGTACGATCAGTGAGTCAATCGGCCATTGGCGGACCGCCTTGGGCGAGAAGCTCGCGGCGGCGGCCGAGCGTTATCCGCCGCGGGCGCCCGCCGACCCGGGCGCGCTCGCGGACATGGCCTACGGCCTCCTTCAAGGAGCGCTCATCCTGTCGCGGGTGCGCGGCGACGCACGCCTCATGGTCGAGCAACTCAACCAGTTCGTGGCTCTTCTCGAGGCCCTCTACGCACCCGGTCCCGGGAAGTGAGGGGTGCGCTCCCTCATGACCCGCGTCACCGCGAATGGCGATCAACGGTATCCACTGGCAGCGTTGGGAGGGCGGCAAGATCGTAGAGGAGCGCTACTACCGCGACGCGCTCATGCTGGAGAAGCTCGCGGGGGGGATCCTGGAGTTCGACGAACGGCTCCGACACGGAGGCTCCTCTCCGGTCGGTGTGATGTCGCCGTCTTCAACTTCAGTGAACGATGCTGACGCCCAGGGCCACACCTCTCCCTTCGCTCCGCAGCAGAGGCAGCACGTTCGCTCGCGAACGCGTTGCGGGGTCCCCGTCGCTCCGGGCGTTGAACCGACGGGTCGCCACGGCCGCCGAAAGTGCGGCGCCCACGACGTTGGTCACCGTCTCCCAGGCGGCGGAGTCCGCGTCGTCAGCCGCTGCTGTGAGGAGGAGCCCACCGTGTCCAACGAGGGTCACGAGGTTCAGGAGTCCTGGCCACTCGAATCCGTCACGCGGGTCGGTGAATTCGGTAAATGCCGCGAGGGCGACGGAGGCTATGGCCAGCCCTACGGTCTCCTCCGCGTAGGGCGACCGGGCCCGCCCGAAGCCCCCCGGTTGCCCATTGTACGCTGGCTGAATCCGAGCGGCCTCTGCCAGCGTTATCCCGCGCGCCCTCAGCCAATCCTGGAGCCTCGAGTCGGCGGCCAGGGCCGGGACACGGACGAGATTGTCCGTTCGCACGATCTCCTCGACGAGGGCGTCCTCCCCCGAACGCACCATCAGGTAGCCTACGGCGCACGGGGTTCCATGGGGGTCCACGAACACCGATATCCGTGTTCCCTCCGTGACGTGGTTGTGCGGGAAGATCCCGGCTTCTCGGTACTCGGCCAGCCACCCGATCGTCTCTTCACGGGCATGCCGTTGGGCTTTGGTCAGGCCGGGTGGATTCGAAGCGGTGAGCTCGCTCAGCACGATTCCCAGGTGATCCTGAATCCGTCGCACCTCTGGATCGGACGCCTGTACGGCGCCCCAGGCGCCTACGGTGCACAGGATCAGTATGGCCACGGTTCGAAGAGTAGTGCCCACCTCTCGCTCCTTGTTCGTAGGTCTCGCGAGGAATACTGGGAACGAAGGGGGTGCGCCGAATGTGACACCACGCCTCGGCGTCGGCCGCCAGTTTCACTCCCGCGCCTCCACTCCGATCTCCGTTGCCTTCACCGCGATCCAAACCTCGACGCCCGGCTCGAGTTCCAACTCCCGGCAGGCTCCCGGCGTGACCTCGACTCTCATGGGGAGCGGTGCACCGGTGAGGAGACGCACCCGCGACCCATCGTCCTCCACGCGCTCGAGAATGGTCCGCCAGCGGTTGCGCGGGCTGCCACCAGGGCGTTCCCGGTGCACCGAGACTGCGCTGGGCCGGATGGAGACCCGGACCGGTCCGTCGAACTCCGGATACGCGGTCGCCAAGCGTATACTACCCACATCGACCGAGCCGCCGCTCGCCACACCGTGGAAGAGATTGGTGCCCCCAACTTCCGCGGCGTACTGGCTGCCAGGCCGCATCCGAATGTCCTCGGCCGACCCCTTCTGGGTCACGCGGCCGTTCTCGATGATATGGATCACGTCCGCGAGCTCGAAGGCCTCCGCGGGGTCGTGGGTGATCAAAAGGCGGGGCCCGGGGAAAGCCGCCAGATGCTCTGCGAGGAACTCCCGCAGCTCGGAGCGGCTCCGGACGTCGAGCGCCGAGAGCGGCTCGTCCATCAGCAGGAGTCGCGGCTCCGTCGCGAGGGCGCGAGCGAGCGCTACCCGTTGAGCCTGTCCTCCCGAGATCTCCTGGGGCTTCCGCTCCTTAAAGCCGGCCATCCCGAGTCGTTGAAGCCACTCCCGCGCGCCGTCTCGTGCCTGCTCCGCCGAACTTCCCCGGCTGCGCGCGCCGAACGCGACGTTCTCGAGAATACTCAGGTGCGGAAACAGCAGGGCATCCTGGAATACGACACCGATCCGACGATTTTCCGGTGGGAGGAGGACTCCTCGATCCGGGTCGTCCAGTACCGCGCCGGCCAATTCGATCCGGCCTGAGTCAATGGGCAACAGGCCTGCCAGCGCGGAGACGGTGGTCGACTTTCCCGCTCCGTTCGGGCCGAGCAGCCCCACCGTCTGACCGGCGGGAATCGACAGCTCGATGTCCAACGCGAAGCCATCCGGCCTGCGCACGCCGATTCGGGCCTCCAGGCCGTCGGTCACGACGACCTCCACCACCGGTGGCGCAAGAGCAACAGGACGAGGAGGGATACACCGACCATGAGAAGGCTGATCGCCACCGCGGCGTCCCGATCGCTCTCCATGGCCACGAAGACGGCGAGCGGGAGGGTCTGCGTTCGGCCCTGCAGGTTACCAGCAAACGTGATGGTCGCTCCGAACTCGCCGAACGCCCGCGCCCATGTCAGGACGAGTCCGGAAACCACGGCGGGACGGATGATCGGGAGAGTCACCCGCCGGATGACTGTCCACGGGCGAGCGCCGAGCGTGCGGGCCGCCTCCTCATAGCGGCGGTCCATTCCCCGAAGCGCTCCTTCGACCGCGATGACGAGGAACGGCATCGACACGAACGTGGTGGCGAGTATCACGCCCCACATCGAGAACGGAAGAACCAGTCCGGTCACATCGGCCAGCGGCCCGCCCACCAAACCGCGCCGGCCGAGCGCGAACAGAAGCGCCGCACCCCCCACGACCGGGGGCAGCACCAGCGGCAGGGTTACGAGCCCGCGGAGAAGACCCCGTCCGGGGAAGCGAACCCGGGCCAGCGTCCATGCCAGGGGGATGCCGAGAAGGGCAGAGATGAGCGTGGAGGAGACCGAGGCGACCAGCGAGATCCGGAGGGCGTCGGTCACGACGTCGCGTGCGAGCAGCGCGGGCAGTTCCGCCCAGGGGGTGCGCGCGAGGAGGCCCATGAGGGGCAGCAGGAAGAGAATGGCACCCACGGCTCCGAGACCGATCCAGAGGACCGGGGGCTGCACCGGCACACGTCTTCGCGTGGGCGCGCTCACGGGGCGGCGAATCCGTGGCGAGCCAGAATCGTCTGGCCGCCGGGTGAGAGCACGAAGTCGATGAACGCGCGGGCTGCGCGGGCGTTCGGCGCCCCCCTTAGCGCCGCGATCGGATAGGCCGAGAGGACATCGTCGATCTGCGGGATGTCGACGCCGTCGACCGCCCCGTGTGCCGCGGCAACGTCGGTTACGTACGAGATGGCGGCGTCGAGCTCCCCGAGTTCCACCTTGGTGAGGAGAGCACGCGCATCGGGCTCGTTGCTGTCCAGGGACGGCACCACCCCCGCACGGGCGAGCACGGTGCGGGCGAGGCTGCCACACGGGACCGGCTCGGCGCACAGTCCGATCAGGAGCGCCTCGCGGCCGAAGTCGGTCAGCCCGGTCACACCGGCCGGGTTCCCCCGCGGAACGATGATCTGTAGACGGTTTCGGGCGAAGACCCTCGCCTCGCCGGAGAGTTCACCGCCGGCGGCGACACGCTCCATGCTGGCGGCGGCGGCGGCGGCGAACACATCAGCGGGCGCACCCTCGAGGATCTGAACGGCGAGCCGCGAACTGCCCGCCAGGTTCAATCGAACTGTCACATTCGGGTGGGCGGTCTCGAACGCCGACCCGATCTCGGCGAACGCGTCCGCGAGGGAGGAGGCCGCCGAGATCAGAAGGTCGCCAGCCGGCAGGTCACGGGTAGGGGCCGAAGAGGACCTCTGAGCGGATGAGTCGGGCGGCAACTCCCCGCCCCCTTCGGCGCCGCTGCCGCATGCGGCGAAAACGGCGATGACGGCAGTGCGTAAACTCACATTCAACGTTGACATTCGTGCCCCAGTATCACATCGGCCCGGACAGGGTGGAACGGCGGTGCCGGCAACGCCTTTCCGGAGGGAACGGGATGTATGGTTCGGGCAGGTGAGCGTCAAGTTTGACCCGGCCCCGCCTCTTCGGTTCTCCTCAGACTCACGCGCTGCCGTATCCTGTCGACGATTCGCGACTTCTGTGCTCGGAATGAGCTCCTTTCAGTGGAGGGCCCGGTGGAATACGAACTGCCGGGGCTTACTCAGATCCAGGTCCGGCGCGAGCAAGGCATGACCTTCGCTTCCGCCCTTCGCGCCACCCTCCGTCAGGATCCGGACGTCATCTTCGTCGGTGAGATCCGACAGGCACCGACGATCTCGGGGCTGAGATCGAATTGCTGGAGAGGGGAGCGGACGACTATCTGAACAAGCCCATCGAGCCGGACCGGTTCCTCATGCGGGTGAAGGCCGTGCTGCGTCGGGCGGAGGGGTAGACGAATGGGCCGAGATCCGAAGGAGCCGGACGGTCTCGACGAGGCGATCGCCGAAGCGGAGGGCCACGCCTATGCCGTCGAGTCGGCCTATGCGACGGCAACGGCACCGACCCGTCCGGTGTGGACGTGGCCCCTCTTCGTGGCCGCGCTTGCCGCGCTCGTGGCCGTGGGTGTCTTCAACTACCGAGAACTCGTCCGACCGCCGGAAACGCCTCCGGAAAGGGTCATCGAGTCGGATTTACGAATGTCGACCGCCTCCGTGGTCCGGGAGATCGAAGCCCTCCGGGCGGGGCTGGGCCGACCGCCGACTTCCGAGGAGTTGTTGGCGCAGGATCTACTCGTTCCGGACGAGGACGAGTACCGGGTGGTGGGTGACGGCTACGTCTGTCCGAGTACCTCGACGACGTCTCGTGCGAGTACAAGAACCTCGATTTTCGCCTGATTCGGAGGCGGCGCTCGGGACAGGTCGTCCTGAGAGTCCGATATCCACGGAACGACCGGATCGGTGCCGAGCTCGCTCGATACCGCGAGGACGATGGCTCCGTCACCTGGACCCGACGGCGGACGGACTTCTACCTGATCCCGTAGGGCTGATTCCGTGGACTGCGCGGCTCAGGAATCGTATCGGAGCGCTTCGACCGGCTGAACCGACAGAGCGCGCCGCGCCGGCACCCAACACGCGAGCGCGCCTGCAAGCGCCATCGTACCCACCAGGCCGGGGAAGAGCCACCACCGCGCCTCCGGGACGGCGAATACGAACAGATCGAGGCTGGAGATCCAGGACCCGGCTATCGCCCCGGCTATCGAGCCGCCCGATACGAGAAGCGTCGATCGACCCAGCACGGATAACAGCACCCGTCGAGGCGCCGCTCCAAGCGCAACCCGCACACCGATCTCCCGGGTACGCTGCGACACCGCAAGCGAGACGATGGAGTACACGCCGGCAAGCGACAGCAGTAGGGTAATCAGACCGATGCCGGTCAGGCCGGACGAGAGCACGACCAGCGCCCGGCGATTCTCCGCGCCCACCTCATCGAGTCTCACGACCTCGGAGATGTTGAGGTTCGGGTCCACGTCGTAGGCCGCTCGGCGGAGCGCCCCCGCGAAGGCGGCCGGTTCACCTGCGACCTGCACGGCCACGCTCGTGAAGCGGCCGGGCCTCAAGGGGTAGTAGAGTCCCGCCCCCCCGTCCGCACCCGTTACCTCGATGAAGTCCGGCACCACGCCGACGATTTCCCTCCACGGCGCGGGGTCGGCGTCGTTCAACGTGCGGATGAATCGAACCCGACGACCCACGATCTGCGTCGTCCCGAACCGCTCCGTCGCGAAGGCCTCGTTGGCCACGACGACCGGCGGCGCCTCGGGGCCGAAGTCGCGCTCCTCGAGAGGGCGACCGAGTCGTGGGCGGATATTGAGCGCGGCGAACAGACCGGGGGTCGCGCCCACGAGTGGTACGGCCCTGCGGTCTGGACGCTCTTCCACCTCGACGAGCTCGGGATAGGGGCTGGTGCGCGGCAGGTTGGAAACCAACCCGACAGCCGTCGCGCCGGGCGTGGACGCGATGGACCGCTCCAACGCGGAAAGAACACGTGCCATCGAGTCAGCGACGGTCGACGCGCCCCCCGTCCGGAGATCCGTCTCGTCCAGATCCATGGCGATTCGGGCGGTCAGAACGCGTTCATCGGGAAGGTCGAACGCGGGACCCACGTAACTCCGAAGGCCCTGCGTGAAGAGGAGGGCGCTACCCAGGAGGGCGACGGAAAGCGCCACCTCCGCGGCAATCATCGCTCCACCGACACGCCCGACCGCCAGGGACGCCCCGCGCCCGGACGATCGCAGCGACGCGGCTGGACCTTTGCGGGTCGCCCGCAGGGCCGGCAGAACACCGGTCACGCACGTGGCCAGAAGCGCGAGCAGCACCACCAGGACGCCGGTGCTCGGTGCGAGGTGCAGGTCCACCCAGAACGGGAGCTCGTCCAGGACCCGGTCGTAGAGGCGCAGGATGCCGGCGGCGGCCGCCAGTCCAAGGACTCCGGCCAGTCCCCCGATCACGAGCATCTCCAGGAAGAGTTGACCGACGATGCGTGACCGGGACGCGCCGAGCGCCGTACGGACGGCCAACTCCGACGACCGTCGGGAGGTGCGTGCCACGACGAGGTTTCCAACGTTGGCCGCGATGATGAGAAGGATGGACGTCAGCACCACCATGAAGGCGCTGATCATGACGTACATCTGCGGGCCCACGAATACGCGCGTAAGGCCCTGAACCCGAAACCTCAGGCGAGTCGCGCCACGCCCGGCGTCGGATACGCGGCTCGAGAGCTGGGAGAGTTGGCGCTCGGCCTGCTCCGGAGCGGCTCCTTCTGCGAGGATACCGACGAAGCGGCTTCCGACCGGACGTCGTCCGTCGACCGCCCCGAGCGTCTCCTCCGCGAGGGGCATCCAGATTTCGCCCTCGGAGGGGTACTTGGCTTCGTTCGGGAGCACGCCGACCACGACGTGAGAGGAGCCGGCCACGACGAGTGTCCCCCCCATCACCCCGGGGTCCCGCCCGAACCGACGTTCCCAGAGGCTCTCACGGATCAAGACGACCGGCTCGGTCGCGGGTTTGCCGTCGGCCACACCCAGAAGACGTCCCGCGAGGGGCTGGTATGGGAGATATCGAAAGATGCCCGGGGTCACGTAGGCACCTGAAACCCGCTCGATCTCTCCGCCGCGGTGCCTCAGATTGAAGTCCCCGCTTTCGGAGCCGGCGATATACTCCAGCGCAGGCGCGGACTCCCGGAACAGCTTGAGGCGCTCGAGATCGACGGGGGTCCGCCGACCCGTTTCCTCCGAGTACGATTCGATGTTGACCCAGCGCTCCCCATTGGGAAACGGGAGGTCGCCGTAGAGCCCCTGGTGGAAGACGCTGAAGGCGCCCGCCACGATGCCGATCCCGACGCCCAGGGCCACCACCGACGTGATGGTCATGACCGGTTGGTTGCGAACCAACCGCAGCGCCAACCGTAGCTCGACGCCCGAGACCCACCCACCCGCACCGACGGCTGCTTTCGCGCTCGAGCGTACCGCGAAGCGGAACACGAGCCATGAGCCCTCGGCCACGGTCGCCGCCCACGCGACGGCAGTGCCGTGGCGGCGGAGTCGGCGCCGGTGCAGTTCCTCGAGGTCACCGATCACGTCGTCCTGCCGGTCTTCGGGCACGACCCGAGACAGGAGCCCGGTCAGCCAGCGCGGCGCGCTCACGAGGCCTCGACCTCCGTGTCGAGGCCCCCCCACATCCGCTCGAGCGCCGAGCGCGATTCATGGACGGCCAAGGCTCCCTGGGGCTCGACCCGGACGTGTCGGCGGGCCTTCCCGCCTCGCTCGGCCCGCGGTTCGCCGAGCCACGTCGTGATGTGACCCTTCTCTTCGAGCCTGCGGAGCGTCACGTAGACCGCCGAGCGCCTGACCGTGCGCCCGGTTCGGGCCGTAATGTCGTCCACGATCGAGAGCGCGTGGGCCTCCTCATGACCGAGTCGGGTGGCCGCGAGAAGCACCGTGAGCTCGAATTCCCCCAGAACCTCCCGACCCATCGAACCCTCCCGGTCACAATTAAAGCAACGTTGTGACTTTAACGGATCCGGGGCGGGGGTCAAGGACGAGCTATCGCATCAACTCCCACGCCCCCCGAACGCCCTCCGATCCCGGGAAGATCCGGTCGGCCTGTGCAGACGTCAGATCGAAGGTGCCCGCAACGACTCCTTTGAGGACCGCGCGCGTGTCGAGCGTCGGCCTGAGGTCGCGCCCCTCATACAGTTCCCCGTCGGCCAGTCCGGGCCAGTCCGCCAGCACACGACTGGATGACACACGAGGTCCCAGCACGAAGCCGGCGCCCGCCGTGCCGTGATCCGTTCCACCCGTTCCGTTCGGGCGGGCCGTCCGACCGAACTCGGTCATGACCACGACCGTCGTGTGCGTCCAGAAGTCTCCCATGGCCTCACGGAACGCCACGAGCCCTTCGGCCAGTTGGGCGAGCTGGCGATCCAGGGGTCCGCCGACCAGCCCTTGGTTCGCGTGGGTATCCCAGCCGCTGAACTCGACCGCGGCCACGTTCGGACCGTCCGGACGGGCGAGGAAGCCCGCCGCCGCCCGCAGGACGGGCGTCGCCCGCCCTCCCGCGGCGTTCCTTCCCCTGCCTCCGGGCCCGCCCATCTCGCTCATCTCGTCGCCGACCATCTCACCGAGCTGGAGGCCCGCTTCGAATGGGTTGAGGAGCACAGGGTCGTGCTGATACAGCCGATGAAGGCGGTCGAGGTAGGCATCGTCGACGACCCCGAGTTGTGCCGGAGACCAGGTGGTTACCGGGTGCTCGCCGGAGAGGGAGCGCGGCAGGCCGGCCGCCACGGCGATCCCGCTCTTCCGCCCGTCCATGACCTGGAGCAGGCGGTTGAGCCATCCATCCGCTTTGCCGTTCGGATTGCCGAGCCCGGTCTCGAGGATGGCCTGGCCGTCGAAGTGGCTCCGGGTCCGATAGGGAATGGCCATGGCGTGGATGGCCAACAGTTCTCCGCGCTCCCAGAAGTCCGCCAGTGGGGCCAGGCCGGGAGCCAGTCCGAAGCCATGGTCGAGCAAAATGAGCGAGGATGGCTCGAAGGCCATCGAACCCCTCAAACGTACGTACCCAGGGTCGTCGGTCGGAACAAGCGCGGCGAGTCCGTCGAATCCACCCCGGAGAAGAACGAACATGAAGCGGCCGTCACCCGGGACGCGGGCAAAGCTCACCGACGGAAGCGCGAAGGTCGCGATACCGCCGAGGCACATGGTGTTGAGGAAGTTCCTGCGGTCCATGGTCGTTACCGCCATTGGAAGTCGGGTCCACTCAGCGCGAGCGCGAGTCGCTCGGCCGCTTCGATGCCGTCGTCCGCGAGCAGATCGGGTAGAGGCGAGCCCTCCCGCACGTCCGCCACACCCAGGAGGACCCGCGCGGGCATACGGCTCAGCGCGGGTTGGCCGGCGATCGTGCGCGCCAGCTCCGCTCGGTTCATCAGAGCGTCGGGATCCGCCCAAACCCTTCGTAGGTCCGACCACCCGTCGGGCGCTGGGGGCGCCCACAAGGGCTGCCGAAGTTGCCGCAGGATGTTCGCGAAGGCGGCGGGAGCGTCCTGCCCGCCCAGTCCACGAGCGGCCGCCACCAGCCAGTCCTGGGGTGTCCGGAACTTCCGTGCTTCCGGGCTCCAAGCGGCATCGAGCGTGATCAGCCTCGCAGAGACGTGTGCGAGATCTCCCTCGGACTCGAGGTAGGCGTCCGCCAGCTTCTGGACGGCATCGGCGGGCGGGTCGTCCGACACGAAGTGCCGGGCCAGCTTCGTCGCGAGGAACCGTGCGGTCGCGGGGTGGCGACAGAGGTCACGGATGATCGCGGCGCCCTGATCCTCTCCGCCTTCCGGATACCGGCGACCGAGAACGGTGCGATCACCTGGCTCGTGCACCAACCCCACGAATTGGAAGCCCAGCGCTCCCGGCTCGGTCGCGGCCGCCGGTGTGCGATTCCGTTGTCCCACTCGGCCCGCCGCCGGCCGTCGCCTCCCGGCCCGCTCCACCGCCCGCCGGGCGCGCCCGCCCATCCGGCCGCTCTCGTCCCCTCGATCCAGCGTCCACCCGGTCAGTGCCCGTGCGACCTCCGTCACGTCGTTCTGGGTGTAGCCGCCCTCGACCCCCAATGTGTGGAGTTCCAGGAGCTCCCGCGCGTAGTTCTCGTTCAGCCCGCGCTCGCCCCGGCGACCGGCGACCGAGGAGGGCCCGAACGACTGCACGTTGTCCAGATAGATGAGCATGGCGGGGTGGCGAGCCGAGGCCAGGACCATCTCCTCGAAGCGCCCGAGGGCGTGCGGCCGGATCACCTCGCGTTCATAGAGGCCGACCAGAGGGGCGATGATTCCCTTCCCGGCAATCGACACGCACAGGTGGTTCGACCAGAACGTCACCAGACGTTCCACGAAGGGCGCTTCGGTGGCGACCCGATGGCTCAGCGCGATCCGCTGCTCATTCTGTGTGATCCGACGCACGGATCGGCGTGCTTCCGCCTGTGCGTCGGTGTCACGCGCCCGCTGTGCGGCTCGCAGCGCACGGAAGGCCTCGCCGATTTCCGCCGAGGAGGGGGGCGTCGTTCCCGTCGGCTCCGCCGCCCTCCGCCGCGTGAGCTGCGCGGACAGCCATCCCCGTGGATCTTCGACAGCCTGAGCCTCTCGGGGACGTGCGCCCAGCCCGAATCGGTTGAGGGCCGTCAGGGCAGCGGATGATCTCGTCATTGTCGTCGTCTCCTCGACCGGCATTACGGGTCTTCAAGATCCAGAGTCGCTGGACCGCCGAGTGGTTAAGTCTCCCGTCTGGCTATGGAGGGCCGGGCTGGTGTGGGATCGTGCGCGTCCGACCGACGTGGCGGATGGGATCCTCTCGAGTGGTCGCACCGTAGAAGGGGTGGTGGCCTGGACCGGGTACGGGGTCCTCATGGCCGCCATCGGGGTGGCCTGTGTGGTCACCGGGACCCATCACCCCACTGATATTCTTGGCGGCGCGGTCCCGGGGGCTCGCATGTTTCGGCGCCGCCGTCGCGGCTGAACCTGGAGCTGCCGGATGACAACCTCTGCACGACGATCGCTTCTCGGTGCCGCAGCCATTGTTGCGCTCGGCCTCCTCGGTGCGGGCCTGTCGGTCGGTCAGGGGATCATCCAGTCCCGCCGTGCGGACAGCTTCGTTACGGTGAAGGGCGTGGCCGAGCGCGATGTCGACGCGGATCTGGCTTACTGGTCCATTACCGTGTCCATCCCTTCGGAGGCCATCGGCGCCGCTCAGAGCCGGATCGATGAGTCCGTTGGACGGGTCATGGCCTTTCTCGACGACTTCGGACTCGACTCGACCTCGGTGTCCGGCCAAGGCACACAGGTTACCGACAGGGCCACGCAGTACACGGGTCGCCAGATCGGCGATCAGGATCGTTTCGTCGTATCGCACACGCTCCTCGTTCGGTCGAGCGATGTCGAGACCGTGCATGCGGCGTCCCAGCAGGTCGGTCGTCTCCTCCAGGTGGGCGTGCCGCTGTCGTCCGCCAACGGCTACGGCTACTCCAGGCCCACATACTCCTTTACCGGCCTGAACGAGATCAAGCCGACCATGATCGCCGAGGCGACGGCCAGCGCTCGACTGGCAGCGCAGCAGTTCGCCGACGACTCGGGGAGCGGGATTGGCGGGATCCGCCGGGCGAACCAGGGCGTCTTCGTGATCATGGCGCGTGACCGGGCGCCCGGCGTCGACGAGGCGGCGCAGCGCTTCAAGACCGTTCGCGTGGTGAGCACGATCGAGTATCACCTGCAGCGGTAGGTTCCTCGCGCTGACACGTCCTTACAGTATGACGATCCGACACAGACTGGCTCGCCCGCCCTTCCGACGATTCTCGGTGGTCCTGCTGCCGCTCATGTTCCAGGCCGCGTGCCTGACGGGCCCCGACGATCGGGTGGCCGCGGGCATCCTTGTCCTGGCAGGCGCCACGCTCATCGACGGCACGGGAGACCCACCCCGGACCGCTTCGGTCGTCGTCGAGGAGGGGCGCATTACCTGGGTGGGTCCGCCGAGCGACGCGGAGGTGCCTGAGGGCGCCTCCGTTGTCGATCTGAGGGGGCGCTGGCTCCTGCCCGGCTTCATCGACGTCCACGCTCACATGCCGCTCACGCGGGACGACCAGGCCGACGCGCTCGGAACGCTGCTCGCCTTTGGAGTGACCACCGCGCGTACGCCTGCCGCTGGAACGCCGGAGGCAGGTGTCCGGCTCCGCGAGCGGCTGGCGTCCGGCGAGGTCGTCGGGCCGCGCGTCCTGTCGGCCGGCTGGCTGATCAACAGCGTCGGAAGCGGCTTCGGCACCGAGGTCGGGAGCGTCGCGGAGGTTCGAGCCGTCGTTCGGGCGCAGATCCGGGACGGTGTCGATTACGTGAAGCTGTACGTGGGGCTCCGGCCCGAGCTGGTCGAAGCCGCCGTCGACGAGGCGCACGCGGGCGGGGTCGAAGTGATTGGACACCTGGGCCGCACGACATGGGCGGAAGCGGCAGGTCTCGGCATCGACCACCTGACGCACAGCGCGATCTTCGGTCTGGCACACAGCTTGGTTCCGCCGGGCGAGCGAGAGGAGTTCCGGAACTTCTTTTCTCCGAATAGCGCCTTCGATCCGGCTTTGTTCGGTCGCTGGCGGGACGTTGTTGACCTCTCGGGTGAGACCACAGGCACGTTGATCTCGACGCTGGAGTCTCGCGGCGTGTCGGTCGACCCCAACCTCGTTCTGGCGGAGGCGGTCCTCTTCGGTGACGAGCCCGCCGTGCTCACTCGTCTCGAACCGCGGTACGCCCGGGCGGGCCAGCGCGCGGCATGGGGTGTTCCGCACCCGTACTCGGCCACATGGACGGCCAGCGAGTATGCTCAGGCGAAGGCGTCTTTTCCGCACTTTCTCGAAGCGGTGCGCAGACTACACGATGGCGGTGTGCTCCTTGCCGCCGGAAGCGACCTCGAGAATCCGTGGATGACACCGGGCGTGTCTTTTCACCGGGAGTTGCAGCTTCTCGTCCAGGCCGGCATCTCACCGATGGATGTCCTGGAGATCGCAACACGGCAGGGCGCCGAGGCGCTGGGACTCGGGGGCGTGACGGGCACGGTCGCCGTCGGCCGGGACGCCGATTTCGTCGTGCTCACGGCCGATCCGTTGGCGGATATCTCGAACACGCGGTCGATCGAGCACGTCGTGCTCAGGGGCCGGATGCTGGAGCCGAGCGAGTTGGTCGGGCGCTGAGTGGTCTGATCTGTGGGAGTGGCACGCCACACGACGGGCGTGCTACGCGTCCGCCCTACCCCGCGCCCAGAGCTCGTCGGATCGGTTCACGAATCAACCGTAGGGCAGGGCCGAGGGCCGCCGCTCCGGTTCCGCACAGCACGAGAAGGAGCGCTACGACGGGCCACACGGGGTCGACACCCGCTCCCGTGATTGTCCCCGCCAACCATCTTTGGGCCCCCCATCCAACCGCAGCGCCGAACGCTCCCCCGAGCAGTGCCGGCCGCGCGACGCTCCCGAGCACCCAGGCGACCGTGCGGCCTGCGGTCGATCCCAATGCTCTTCGTATCCCGACCTCGCGCTGACGGCGGCTCACCCACCACGCCAGCACTGCGTACGTCCCCATCAGCGTCATCAGCAATGCGGTGAAGGCGAGCGTTCCCATGATCCGGGCGAGCAAGCGGGGGCGGGCCACAGAGTCGCGGAGGAGCGCGGTCAGCGGAGTGACCCGGTCGACCACGATCTCGGGGGAGGCGCCTCGGAGGGCGTCGGGAAGGGCTTGGATTACTCCTGGCACATCGGCCGAGGCACTCCGCAGGACCACGGTGGCGTAGTACGCAGGAAACTGCGCATAGGGCACCCAGACCGCGGGGGTCGGCCGGCCGAGGTAGCCTTCGTGCGTGATGTCCCCGACGACCCCGACGACCCGGTGATCAGGGGCGCCCGGCTCCACGGAATTCCTGTCGTTCCCCAGACGGAGGGTTCGACCGATCGGGTCTGACCCCCAGAGTTCGTCCGCGAGCCGCTGGGAGACGATCGCAACGGGCTCCCCGGAGCCGTCGTCTGCTCCGTTGAAGGTACGCCCCGCCAGCAGTGGAATTCCCAGAGCTTTGTAGAGGTCCGACGAAGCCGCATTGAATACGGCAACGATCGGGGCCGAGACATCCAACTGGGATTCGCCAGCAACAGCGTATTCAATGCGAGCACCCGACACCGGTGTCCGTAGCGTTACCGCGGCATACTCGACGTTCGGGAGGGCCTGAATGCGCTCCAGTACCGAGGAGACCACCGCCCGGCGTGCGTCGCGTTCAGAGAACACGTCCGACGGGAACGATAGCAATGCCGTGACCACGCCCTCGTTCCGGAATCCTGGGTCGGTGGCTGTCAGGCGCAGGAATATTGAGGTGGCGCCCAGTGCCGTGGAGAGGAGAGCAACGGCCACCGCCACCTGAGATCCGACGAAGAGAGACCGTGTCGGTCCATCCCCCCGAGCCGTTCCGACGGCACGCCGGCCGCTCGCGCCCATCCACCACATCACCGTTGGAGTGGTGAGCGTGGCGAGGAGGAGGGCGTAGGACAGTGGCAACATGATTACGTACATGCCGATGCCAGGCGCGGCGTGGGTGAGTTCAGGCATCTCCGATCTGGCGAGCTCGAGTAGTGGTACGTACAGGGCCCATGCGATCGGAAACATGATCGTCAGCGCCAACGCAGCGGTCACTGTGCCTTCCGTTACCAACTGCCGGAGCACCCGGTCCGGCGTCGCACCCAGGCGCAGTCTGGTTGCCAGCTCGTAGGAACGAGCGCGGTGTCGGAGGACGGCCAGGTGCAAACAGGTCGACAGCCCGATCAACAAGAGGATCACGACGCCCCCGACCAATAACCAGGACACGGTCGCGGTTGCCGGCGGAAGGACCAACTGCACGAACGGAGTAGGCGCGGGCGACAGACCCGGGTCCCGTCCAGGGTAGGCTGTGCGGAGACGCTCTCCGATGGCGGGAGCAGCGGCGACGATGGCCTCGAACGAACTTTGTGGAGCGTAGCGGGCTACTCCGATGAGGTCGAAGTTGAGGGGGTCCTGGTAGGACTCGAGACGCCCCGCGCTTACCCAGATATCGGCGCCGGAGGGGAAGTTGAAGCCCGGCTTCATGACGCCGATGACCGCGTGAGGTTCACCGCCGATCTCGATGTCCTGGCCAAGACGAGAGGCGTCGGCACCGAGGCGCTCGACCCAGAACCGATTTGAGACAACTGCCTGCGCGATCGCTCCGGGGATATCGTCCTCGGGTGTGAACGCCCGGCCGAGGAGAGGGGAGACTCCGAGTACATCGAACAGGTTGGCCGTCACTTCCGCCCCTCCGACCCGGAACCGGGTCCCGCTGTCGTCCCGAACGGAAACCAGGGCGGGGTCGTACCCGGCCACCCCCGCCAACCCCGGATCGCTCTCGCCCCACACGTGGAGGTCGGGAAGCGAGACGGGTAGGTACCGTCCGTCCGGAGTGCGCTGACGCAGTGCGACAAGCCCGGCCGGGTCGTGGAACGGTAAATCGAGCGAGACGATCGGCAGCGTGGCCAGGCCGATCCCGATAGAGGAGCCTACCGTCGCCCCGAGGGCGCCGATCAAGAGGGCGGTGTGAAAGGGCTGCCCCACAAGCCGACGGAGCGCGTACCGTACGTCCGTGACTAAAGCTTCTACTCTGCTGATGCCGTCCACTTCGCGAACCTCCTCCTTGAAGCGATCCACTCCCCCGAAAACCAGCCTCGCCCTCCGCTTCGCCTCCGCTACGTCGACCCCGGTCCGTATCAGCTTCTCCGTCTCCATCTCCAGGTGGAATCGGATCTCATTGTCCAGATCCTCCCGATGCCGGGACCGCTGGATCAGCGTGCGGCACCGGGTGAGCCACCTCCTCAAGGGGCCCTCTCCCGGGCACAGCTAGCCATTGGCGAGGACCAACTCGACCGCGCCCTGGAATCGCCTCCAGGTGGTCCGTTCGACGGCGAGATGGTCGCGACCCAACTCAGTCAGTTCGTAGAACTTGGCTCGCCGCCCATTGTCTGACCGTCCCCAGGAGGAATTCAGGAGGCCCGACTGCTCCATGCGGTGAAGCGCCGGATAGAGCGAGCCCTGGTTCACCTTGAGTGTGTTCTGGGACACGGCCTGGATGCGCTCGCTGATGCCCCATCCGTGCATCCGGCCCTGCCGGAGGGTCTGGAGGATCAGGAGGTTCAGCGTGCCATGGAGTACATCAGTGGGGTCGGTCATCTCTCCTCTCGTATTTCGACAAGAAAATGCTTCATGAGGGCTCCACGCACAACGCCCCCGCCGCCGAAAGGCGACAGGGGCGTGCCCGATTAGGGTCGAGGCTCGTCCGCTTTTCAGCGAAACGGGCCTCCCATCATGTCCTTACCGCTGCAGCAGCAGGTTTCCGCATCCGACGATCGTACCCATGGCCGAACTGGACTGGTGGATGTTCACGTAGTACTGGCCCGATTCGGACAGCACGGCGTCGAGGCGAGCGGTCTCCGTCGCGTCGTTGTCGGTCCCGGGGCGAAGGGCCGCGTACGCGCTTCCTGACCCGACGACGCCGCCACCGGATCCGCAGCGACCCTCGTGGATGTGCCAAGGATGGACTCCGCCAGCCGCACCCCGGTTGAGGGTGGTTCTGATGACGGTTTGCGAGCCCTCGATCCATGCGGTGGCGGAACCGCCGTGTCCGTCGAACACGAGCGACTCGATGTTTGCCGTCCAGCGGGGCGCGTCATTGTCCATTCCGCCCGGGCTCATGGTCTCCATCTCGGACCCACCGGATGAGCAAGCAGCCAGGGTCGCCGTTGCGGCGAGAAGCGAGAAGGTGCGGGAAAAAGACATCATCAATCACTCCGATCTGTTGGTTGTGTCCAACTCTGGTCCAGGCTGGATTGGCGTGGGAAAGGGCCTCTCCCGGCGCTGGCTACATCCTCCTGAGCATGCAAGGAGTGGACCGGCGCTCCGGTGAAAGTCACGCCCCGCAGGCGGCCTGATGGAGATTGTTGATCCGCGGGGCAACGCGTGCCTATCGTGGAGGTAGACCCCGACTGGAGCCTTCCGTGAACCGACGCCACGACCCCACCCCGACCGATGACGCGGGGAGTCTCTCCGCCATCGTCGTCGGCGGCACGCTCTCTCTCCTGGCCACTGCCGCGGCGATCGTCGTGTTCGCGCGCCCGCCGGAACCGGTGGTCACAGTACCGATCGGCGAGTTCGGGTCCCACGGCGATGGACTGGCGGAGCTGCGAATCTTCCCATCTCCGCCACCCGAGGCCGGCGCCGATCGCATCTGGGGCGGGGTGATCCTGACGGACGGCCGGGTGGCGAGCGGGTACCTCCGCTGGAACGACCGGGAGGCGAGTTGGGCGGATCTGCTTCCAGCGACGGCGCCTGGCGGGCGCGCACTCGCCGGGGTACGGTTCGGCCATCTGACGCGGCTGGAGCGGCGGGGTGCCGATGGCGCGATGGCCGTCTTCAAGGACGGGAGGTCGCGCCTTCTCACACCGGGTGGTCGTGTCGCGCGCGCCCTCCCCGGGGGCGGCGCCCCCACGGTGACCGTCGAGAACGGACTCGGCGAGACTTCGACCTACGAGTGGCGCGAGATCGACCGCATACACTTCTCCCAGGACTCACGAGAGGTGGCACCCGTCGCCGAGCGAATCCACGGCACGGTGACGGTCGCGAATGGACGGACGTTTTCCGGCTACGTCCTCTGGAATGGCCAGGAAGGCGTTCTGTCCGATCGCGCGGGCGACGAGATCCCAGGCGACGGCGGCTCGGTTCCCTTCGCGGACGTGGTGGAGATCCGGCGGTCGGCTCCCGACCGGGTGGCCATCGAGGGTCGAGATGGGGCGCGGTTGGAGCGGACTGTCGAGGCTCTCCGGGTCGGACTCGGCGAGATCACGGTCGCGGACCCCGCACTCGGCTCGGTGGCCGTCCCGTGGTCGGAGTTCAGAAGCCTCCGACTGGGCCCCGCAGACGTCCCGACCGACTACCACGCATTCGATGGCGGACGCGACCTGGTCGGCACGGTACGGACGAAGGACGGCCGTACGTTCCGGGGCCGGGTCGCGTGGGACGCCGACGAGCGCCGTACGACCTCCTCGCTGGACGGAATGGACGGCAGAATCCGCTACTCGGTCGAGTTCGGCCTCATCCGATCCATCGAGTCGCACCGTCAGGGGGCGCGAGTCACCCTGCGCGATGGTCGCCGGCTGTACTTGGCGGGCACGAACGACGTGAACTGGGCCAACCGGGGCATTCGTGTCGAGGATCCATCCGGACCGGTGGTGATCTCCTGGCGCTCGTTCGAGCGGCTCGACTTCAACGAGATCGACGCACCGCCTGGAGGGTGAGGCGATCGGAGGGAGGAGGCGCTGCGAGGCTCATCGCCGGGTGACAGCGGATGAGCGCCGTTCGGGTGTCGCCTCATGGAGTTCAGTCGGTCGGCAGGCGCAGGACTCGGATCGTCGGGACGTCGAACTCGTCCAATTCCGTTACGGCAATCAGCCCATTCGGGCCGAAGGCGTCGGGAATGCGGAGCCCGTCCGCTGGGAGCGTGCCGAGGTACCGGCGGTCCGCCGTGATCACGTCGGTCGGACCGTCTTCACCGGGTACTCCCGAGCTGCGCTGAACCCAGATGCGGCCCTCCGAATCCACCCCCAGGGCTTCGATCACGGGGATCTCCGGGTAGAAGACCATGTTTTCGATCTGATCCTCCATCATGCGCTGCATCGCGTCCGGATCGATCCCGCCGCCACCGCTGCCGCCGATCGTGATCAGCCGAGCCCCGCGTGACTCCGCAGCCTGCGCGAGTCGCCGATCACGTTCGATCCGTTGGAGCCGTTCATCGACCACCGTCGGCGGGACCGGCCGTTCCAGGCGGCCCAGGACGCTCCCGTCTTCGGGATCGACGATCTTGATCGCGTACGACGACGTGTCCGCCACCAGTATCCGGCCGTCGGGTAGCACCCCGAGCGAGAGGGATGGCTCGAACGCCTGGATCCGCGACATCCGCATGGTCATCCGACCACCGCTCGAGCCCGACCCCGTCACCTCGGATTCCCCTCCCTCGGGTGGCTCCGGCGGATCCCATGCGGAGAAGAAGTCCCTCCCCGGCGTCTCGGCGTTCAAGCTGTACATGTGGACGGGCCGCCCCTCGGGAGCCGAGATGGACGTCCGGCCCCCGCTGGGACCCCGAGCCAGGTTGATGCGGAGGCCGGCGGTGGAGACCAACCCGCCGCTCGGGTGGGCGTGAATCCCGTTGACCGGGAGGCCCTCCTCGGCCAGATCGACCGCCACGTTGTCCAGCCATTCGCCGTCGGGGCCGAAGCGAACGAAGCCGCGGTGCCCGGCGTCGGGGACGACGAGGTGGCCAGAACTCGACATCGCCATCGCCATCGGGTTGTTGAGTTCGCCCGGACCCTCTCCGGGGCCCGCAACCGTCCCCGCGAATTCTCCGGTTGGCGAGACACGGGTGATGGTCTTCGCCTGGCTGTCGAGGATGTAGAGAGTCCCTTCCGAGTCGAAGACGATGTCCGCGACGCTGCCGAACGTCGCCCATTCCGGCGCGTCGAAGCCTCCGACCGAGTACAGCTCCTGCGGGGCCCACTGAAGCGGGCGGTCGGGTGCGTCCAGTCCGGCGGTTGGGGGGCCCGGAGCCGAGTCGGCCCCGCCGCAGGCCCCGGCCCACAGCATTGAAAGGAGGGAAGCGGCGCGCGGGTAGGGGTGCCTCATCGTCCAACCTCCGGATGGAGAACAGTTGGACATCTTGGATGCGGCGCACACCCATCGGGTTGTCCGCCGAATTCGGCTCAGCTCGCGTCCACCAGGGGCAGGTCCGGCACGCGCAAACGGAAGTTGGCGCCTGGGCGGTCGTCCTCGTTGTGGACGGTCAGGTCCCCTCCGTGCGCCCGGATGAAGCGAGAGGCGATCGAGAGTCCGAGGCCGAGACCACCGGTCTGGCCCCTCGTCCAGAACGTCGAGAACATGTCGTCGATGTGTTCCGCGGTCACGACGGGACCGTCGTCGTGAATGTCCACCACCAGTTCGTCCCCCTCCTTCCGAAGCGAGAGGGAGACCTGGGAGCCTTGCGGACTGAAGCGCAGCCCGTTGCTGCACACGTTGTTGAGAGCCTGCGACAGCCTGTCGAAGTCGACGGAGACCGGGGCGTCGGGGTCATCCACGTCGATGATGAGGTCGACGCCGAGCTGCCGAGCCTCGGGGTCGAGCACACTCCGGACGAGTGCCACGAGCTCACCCAACGTCCCTTGAGTGGGTCGGAGCTCGATCTCACCCGATTCGGACTGGGCGAACTCCATCAGGTCCTCGATCAGGCGCAGGAGTCGGTTGTGCGTGCCCTGCATCCGGTGGATGACGTCCAGTTGCTCGTCGCTCATGGGGCCGTGAACCCCCATCTCGAGCAGCTCCGCGTAGCCCATGCTCGCCCCCAGCGGTGTGCGCAGATCGTGGGACAACATGGCCAGGACGTCTTTGCGAGCTCGAGCCGCCGCTTCGGCGCGGGATCGGGCCTCCCTCGCTTCCGCGAGGCGAACCGCGGTCACGATCGCGTGGTGCCGGTCGGTCTCGTCGAGGCCCATGACCACGAGGTTCCCAGTCAGCAGTTCGGCCTTCTGAGGGCGGGCGCTCTCCCAACGCACATACCGGGTCTCACCGCCGCGGCCGTCGACGGCGATATCGATCGGTGTTCCGAGGGCCTGACCGAGCTCCTCGAACGAGGTAACCGCATCCGAGGGGGATGCCCACGCGAGGGGTAGCCGACCCCATGTGGTGCCTTCGAGCTGGTCGGCCGACATGCCCAGAATCCGCTCGGCCGCCGAGTTGGCATACAGGATGACGCCGTCCGCGTCCAACTCGAGGACGGCAACAGGTACATTGGCCAGGAAGAACCGGTAGCGGGCCTCCGACAACTCGAGTTGCTGGAGGGCTCGGGGCGTCCACCCCACGTCATCGTCTGAACCCTCCGGCATCAATGCACTCCCGACCAGCTGTCCAGGTCCGATACTCGGCCAGAGTGATCTTCAGAGCGCAGTCGGGGCAGCATTTCCGATGCTATCCCTCCACGCCGAACGGCGCCACCAGTGGGCCATCGGTCAACCAACGCTCCCCCGCATGGCGAGCCTGTCGCCAGCTGGGGGGATTTTTTGGGCTGGCGGCGGCGGGAACTCTGGAGTCCGGGTTGCATCTAGATTTGGCCGACGTGGTATGATTCGCTTCTACGCATCGCCTGCGCCGCCAATGTTTTCGAGTGTGCGAATTCCCTCAGGGCGAGAGAACATCCTCGATACCAGCATGCCCGAGCGAGGCCCCCGGATGCGACTGCCGTGCCCGAACCATTCGGTCCGACCGAACAGGCTCCGAACCGGCCCAAGGGCCGCACAGGCTCACCCTCGGTGCACCGGTCCGGTCCCGCGCGGACCCTCTGGAATAGGCGGTTCGCGCCCCGCCGCTCCGTTCGGCCGAGGGCCTGACGTCCAGGTCCTGATTTTTCACGTGCAGAAGGCGTGCCAACCCGCGAGATCGATCCAAGGTCACGACCATTCCATCCATGGCGCCGTGGCCCAGGAGACCTGGGCCGACCGCGTCTCGGACCAGCGGCTGACGGAACGTCAGCGCCCCCAGGTCGAGATCACTCGCCAAGCGACCCGCCCTGATGGGATACGGTCCGTCCAGCCGTACCCGCGTGCCCACCCGGCGAGGCGTCCCGTGGAACGAGAACGTATCGAAGTCCGGCAGCGCGAGTTCACCAGAGAACCCTGTGTCCAGGAGCAAATCGAACGTCCGTCCCTCTGCGCTGGCAATCAGAGTGGGTCGGCTGCCACGGCTCATCGGGACGACGCCGGGGTCCTCGGGGTTGAGCGGCGTGTCAGTCACGATCACCCGGTCCGCGGAGAAGTTGTAGGTCAGAACCAGTCCCTCGAAGACCGAGTAGCCCAGCACGCCGTCCAGGGGCGTCCCGATCGCCTTCGAGATGCCCCCGACGTCGCGCACCTGGATCGGAATCCGGCCGGTCGCGCGGAAATCACCGACGGCGACTGCGTGCAGGCCGCGATTTCCGACATACGCCATCCGCATGGAGCCCAAACCGAGGCTCAGTGGCTCACGAACGCGGAGCTGTCGCGCCAACCGGGGCGACAGAAGGGTCCGGGGGGCCCCCGTATCCAGGAGCATCTTGAACGGGCCGACCCCGTTGAGGAGCACGTCGGCCACGAAATATCCGCCACACTTCGTTGTCGGTAGCATCACGTGGTCCGCCGACACCCGTGCGTCCACAAGAGGATTCGGCAGCGCCGCGGCGGCCACGGCGCCGAGAGCGACCAGCGCCCACGACCCCCCGAATCGCGCGCCGCGCCAGGCTTCGGCCATCAGCCGGCGGTGGGCCGGCGGGTCCGGTTGACGCGGGGCGAACCTGTCCAACGGGGTCTCCTTCGCTGCTGGCGATGGTCGAACCGCAAAGAGGCACCGGTTCGGTTCGAAGTCGGACTCGGTCATACACGAAAGCGTTGCAGGGGGTCGTTCGTGGGTGGACGGGTTCGGTTCTCCTCCGCCATGTTCGGGGGCCCTCCCATCGATCACTCTCCGCCTTGTCAGCTCTCCGAGCGTGGCGGGCGGACCCGACCCGGATCGTTCCGTTCCCCTTCGGATCGCCCTCCTCGCTGAGTACTACCGACCTCGACTGGGCGGGGTCGAGGTATTCCTGTCCGACCTGGCTCGGCAACTGAGCGACCGGGGAAATGACGTTCATGTCCTGACGACCACCCCGGCCTCGGCGGTCGAGCAGGGCGAGCGAGTGCCCACGGTCGACGAGGAAGCGCCGGGAGGGGAGTCGGTGACACGCGTTCCGTCCTGGCGACTGCCGGCGGTCGGTGTGCCGTTCTCTCCGTATCTGCCCGGTCGCTTCGGGCGGGCCCTCGCCTCCATCGCTCCCGACGTGGTGCACGTCCACGCGTCCATTGGCTCGGCGGGTGCACTGTCGGGGGGCTGGGCCGCCCACCGGCTCGGACTCCCGGTCGTGGTGACCATCCACTCCCGACTGGGTGCCCATGCCTGGGTTCACCGCCTGGCGCACGGCCTGACCGGATGGGCGAAGTGGCCCCACGTCCTGGCCGGGCCCAGCAACTACGTCGCGGGCGATGTCGCGCGCACCGTGGGGAGGCCGGTTTCGGTGCTCCCGAACGGCGTGGACGTCTCCTGGTGGCGGGACGGGCCGCCCTGTCTCGAGGTGGGAGAGAGCCCGCCGGACACGCTACGGCTCGTCGCGGTACAACGCCTCAAGGGGCGGAAGCGGGGGGCCGCGCTTTTGTCCGTGGTACGCGCCGTTCAGGACCGCCTCCCGCCCGGTCGGCGGGTTGCGCTGACGATGGTGGGGGACGGGCCGCGCCGCCGGGCTCTCGAGAAGCGGGCCAGGGAGCTGGACATCGACGTGACGTTCGCAGGCGCGGTGAGCCGGGCAGGCGTGAGAGCGACTCTGGCGGCGGCCCATGTCTTCGTGTTGCCGTGCCGCGAGGAGGCGTTCGGCATCGCGGCTGCGGAGGCCCGCGCGGTGGGGTTGCCCGTTGTGGCCTACCGAACCGGTGCGCTGTTCGATCTCGTACCCGATGGACGGGCGGGCATTCTCGTGCGCGGTGACGGCGAGATGGGAACGGCTCTGATCCGTATGGCGACGGAGCGCGGACTTCTCCAGCGGCTCTCACGGGAGAGTCGCGGTCTCGCCCCGCCCTTCGATTGGCCGGACGTCGCAGCGTGTCATGAGGATGCGTACCGGCGCGCGATCTCGCTGGCGGGCTCCGGGTGAGCGGTCGAAGGGCCGGGTGGGCCATGGCCGTGTGGCTGTTGACCGTCCTCTGTATCTGGTCGATCGGCCTGCTGCGGTACCCGCTCGACCCCGACTACACGTCCGGCGAACTGCTCGACCACGTGAACGCGTGGCAGAGTGGAGAAGCCCTCTATCCGATCGTCGGGACGGCGCCGGGCGAATCGCTGCGGGTGCTCAACTACCCGCCCTTCCTGTTCGCAGCGGTTCGGGGGCTGGCCTCGATCACCTCCGATCCTCTCGCAGCCGGGCGCCTGCTCAACGGCGTCGCCGTCGTGCTACTCCTGCTCGTTCTCGGGGCGTGTCTGCGCGCCCGCGGACACACGCTTCCGGCGGTGGCGGGCGGCGTGGGGCTTCTCGGTGCCAGCCTTCCCTTCGTTTACTCGGCCGGTCAGTTCCACATCGAGGGCTGGGCGGTTCTCGGCACGGTGTCGGGCGTCGCGCTCCTCGATCGAAGCGGCCCATCGGACGGTCGCCGCGCGACCGGTGCGCCGCACTCTGCCGTCACGGCTGTATGCGCCGGCTTGTTGCTGGGAGCCGCCTGCCTGGTCAAGCAGACGCAGGTGGTTCCAGCCGTGGTCGTTCTTGCATGGAGCGTGGCGTATTTCCCGCGTTGGCGAGCCACGGTGATCGGATTCGGGGTCGCGGGAGTGGTGGGCTGCGCCGCCATCACCTGGGGATGGGGCGTGGAGGCCTGGCGGCACCTGGTCACGTACACGGTGGGCACCTACTCCGTGGAGAACCTGCTCCGGCAATTCGGCAGCTTCGTGCTCCCGTGGGCCCTACTTCTGGCGATGGCTTGGCGGAAGGGCTGGGCCGGCGGACCCACTCTACGGAGAGACGTGTTCTGGTGGTACTGGTGCGGGGCGCTCGTGTGGACGCTGTCGGCCGGTCGTGACGGCGCGTCGTTCGGGTACTTCCTCGATCTGCACGTGGCGACCGCCGTCTGGGTGGGCCCGTCCTTGTTCGGCGGGGCCGTCGATGGGGCGGCCCCCGCCGTGCCCTGGGCGCCGAGGTGGCTGCGTACGACCCAGGTGATCGGGGCGACGCTCCTCGTGGCGGTCGCCGTGGGTGCGAATCTGGGTCGACTCGAAGCGCGCCGGACCCTTCTACCACGCGTATGTGCCGCTCTTCCGGCGACTGGGCCCGTACTCGTCGAAGAGGCGGGGGTGGCAGCCGCGTGTGGTCGAAGGGCGGCGCTCCACCCGTTCATCATGACGTCGCTGGCCCGCAGGGGGCTGTGGGATTCATCGGAGGTCGAGACGGCGGTCGCTCGCGGTGACTTCGGCGTAGCCGTGTTGGCGAACGATCCTGCAGCCGAGTCGGCGGCGGCGAGGGACCGATGGACAGCCCCCCTACGCCGAGCCTTTATCGGGGGCGAAGTGACCGCGCTAGGAGCCGACTGGTGGATCGTGCGATGGTGAGCCCGAGCGTCCCTCCGCGAGTGACCCGATGGGCACAAAGTCGGCCCCTTCGTCGGCGAGAAGGCGAATCACCTCCGCCAGCGCGGTCAGAGCACCCGGGCCGGTTCCGGCCCGACAGTCCCAGCGGAGGTCGGTGGCCCGTAGGTCGACGAACTCCCAGGGGTGTACGAACAGCACCACGGGGGACCGAAGGCTCCGCACGAGCGGGTCACGAATCGGTCGGGGTAGCCGAATCCAGGACGACGAGATCGAGGCGGGCACTCTCGTGAGCTCCGATGGTGCGGACGGTGTCCAGTGGCTCGGCTTGTACTTTCCCCGCGAACTGTCGACACGGTACCCGCGAGCCGCCAGCATCGGTAGGAAGCGGTCCGGGAAACGCAAGAAAGGCGCGCGAAACGAGGTGACCGTGGCAAAGTCACGAAGGAGGCGGGTCGACTCCTCGATTTCGGCCTCCGCCTCGCCCACGTCCATGTCGGGAAACGCCTTGTGCGTCATACCGTGGCAGCCCAATTCGTGGCCGGCGGAGACGAGGTGCTCCACGAAGCGGGGAGCGTGGCGGGCTGCGTCTCCCGTGGTGAAGAACGTGGCAGTGACACCGGTCCGCTCGAAGAGGTCGAGGAGCAGGGGGGCCGCTTCGTCCATCCCCCTCCACCCCCACAGGTAGGGCGGGCAGTCGGGCTCCGCGTCCACCGTGATGCACACGGTACGAGGGGTCGGCCCGGTCAACGGAGAGCCCACAGGAGTGCGGCGACCAGAGCCGTCGCGAGTGCCGACAGGAGGACCGGGTGCCGTGAGATGAACAGGAACACATGGGTGTCCCACCCCGCCCAGGTGTTGCCCTCCAGGTGTGCCACGAGCGCCTCGTCGGGGCTTCCGTGCCCGTACTCCGGTCGTGTCAGGAGACGCACGTCACCGCCCACCCGCCTCAGGGCGCCGGTGAGGTGGAGGGGTCCGGTTCCGGCCATGCAGCGAAAGTGCCTCGGCACCCAGGGTTGGTGCCACCGGCGGCGGGAGCGCGGGAGGGTGTCGAGCGCGTGTCGGATGATCGGGTGGCCCGGCACGGCCATGACCAGGTCGGCCGCCACGCCGAGCGGATCGGTCGGGGCGAGGACGATGTCGTTTCGGTCGAGCACCCGGTCGAACGCCTCAGGCGGGCCCACACGCGCCACATCGACATCGGCGTAGATCCCCCCGAACACGTGCAGCACCAGGTAGCGACCCGCGTCCGACTTCTGTACGGCGTACGGATACCAGTGATAGAGCTCCAACAGGTCGGGCCGATGCCCGGTGAAGAGCGCGCTGAGGCTGTCGTCGTCCCACAGCCGGTACTCCCATTCGGCGCCGACGTCCTGCCAGGTCAGCGTGGCCTCGGCCAGGTGGGGCGGCGGCGCGGGAGCACCGTCTCCCGTGGAGATCCACATCTGATGCACGATCCGGGGAATCACGCCGCCTCGTTCACGCGGAGAGTCGACCTGGGCGAACGCACGCGCCTCGAGTGACGAAACACCTCAACGGAGCCGGAATCGTCAACGGAGCCCGAATCGTCAACGGAGCCGGAATCGGACGCGTAGCTCTGTCAAGAAGTCCGTTCGATCGGCGCCGGCCGTGTAGTCGAAGTTGGCGGTGCGCTGGAGGCCGGTGCGCACGGAGAAGCCCGCACCGTGGCTCGGTGCCTCCCGGTGCCAGGACGCTAGAATCCGGACTCGCGTCTCTTCGGGGAAGTCCTCGTAGACCGACCAGCCGTCGTCTCCGGGGAACGTATTGAACAGGGGATCGCCCAGGACGTAGTAGCGGTCTCGCGACTGCCGCTCCCATGCGGCTTCCATGCGCAAGAGGTCACCACCCGTCGATCGCAGGTCGAGGCCTCCGTAGAGTCCATCGCCGTCGGGCCCCAAAGGGTTCCCCAGGATGTCGCCCTGGTACGTCGTGCCTGACGTGAACTGGGAGTGCCGATAGAACCGATGGCCGGTGTGATGGACCTCGGCCCATCCGCCGAGTCGCCCGTCCCGCGTGAGCCGCGCGACCTCGATGCCGTACACATGGCCGACATCCTCGAGAATCCACTCGGGAAGCCGTCCGGGGTTGAGGTCGATGTCGTCGGCGACGAACTCGCCGTAGATGGACAAACCGCCGGTGTCCGGGAACCACCAGCGGAAGTCGACACCGGCCAACTTGTTCGAGAACTGGCGCACGCCCTTCAGCACGAACAGCAGATCCTTCACCACACCGCCGAACGAGTACTCGGGTGCCCCCTCGCCCCCGAAGTGAGAGATGATGCCCAGGCCCGCCTCGAACCGTGGGTGCGGCCGTATGCTCACGTGGTAGCCGGTCAGCTTTGCGTTGGGGAAATTCTGGCCGCCTCCGAGGTCGGCCGCGAAGAGGTCGCCGGTCACTGGACCAAGCGCATCCAAGAAGCCGGGGAGCACCACCGGGCGGTCCGTCGTCAGCCGAGCCAGCCAGGGGCTACGGGCGTTTCCGGACATGATGAGGCTCCCGCGCCGGCTCTGGCCCCACACCACGTCGGCTCGGCCCACGGTCACGGCCAAGGACCTCACGGGAATGCGGACGTACGCCTCCTGAAGCGATACGCTCTCCTCCACCTCCTCGGTGCCTGGAGCGACCCAGCTTCGCAGGCGAGGCCGAGCGTGAACCGTGGCGCGTGGTCCGAGTTGGATCGTGTGCGCGGTCTCGAGGGTTCCGTTGGCTCCGTCGAACCACGTGCGACCCTGGCGCAAGGAGCCGAGCGGATTGGCCCGCGCATCGATGTCGCCGAGAAAGTTGTTCGGGTAGCCGTGTGAGGGAGCGTCGAGGTACGCGGCGCGTGCTTCGATGTACGCGAGCGGTCGGCTGGGGGTCACTGCGCCCGAGTCGGCCTGGTCTGCGAGGACCGCCAGCTCGGGGGCGAAGTGCTCTTCCAGGCGGCGGATCGCGGAGACGGTCGAGGCGGCGGCGCTCGTGGCCAGAGGACTACTCAGGGCGTCGCGAAGGACCCGGGCCGCTTCCAGCCGGGACAGAGCGCCCAGTCCAGACGTAATGCGATCCGTGAGACCCGACGATGCGAGTAGCGAAAGGTCGGCGCGCACCATGTGGTCGTCGGGGCTCACGAGCGCCGATGACTGGGCGGCGGCCCCACCAGGGGCTGCCGCCGCGCATATCAGGAGTACGCTCAGTCTGGTCCGCTTGGTCCGACCAAAGCGCGTACGGAGGAGTCGTGGAAGCAAGGCGGGCACGGTCAATTGGCTGCTGGGACGGATGGTCGAACGCGAAAACTCGCCGCGATGGACCCCGCTCCGCCATACTCCCGACCCTGTGCCTGTTTTTCCTCCGAATCTCGACCCCTCTTGAGAACCCGATCCGATCTGCCGCGGAAGGTGGTACACACCAGCATGGGGTTGGTGGGGTTTTCGTTTCGCTGGCTCACCTTTCCCCAGGCGCTGGGCCTGACGCTTGCCGCGGTGGCCCTGAACCGCTGGATCATGCCCGTCGTGACCCCGTTCCTCCTCCGGCCTGGGGAGAGCCGGCGGGGGATGGGCGGTGGTGTCGTCCTGTACCCGCTCGTGGTCACGGGCTTGGTGGTCGCGTTTCATGATCGCCTCGAGTTGGCGGCGGCCGCGTGGGGGCTCCTGGCCTTCGGGGACGGGATGGCCTCGATCATCGGCGTGCGCGCCGGCCGCATTCCGCTGCCGTGGAATGGCGCGAAGACGTGGGGTGGATTCGCGGCGTTTACGCTATTCGGCGCCGCGGGTGCCCTCGCCCTTTGGTGGTGGGTCAGCCAGGGGCGCGGGTCCAATCCGAGCGTCGGCTCGAGCTTCTCGACGTTGCCCGTGGGGGCGCTCGTCGGCGGTTTCGTCCTCGCGGCGCTGGCCACGGCCTGGGCGGAGTCGCTTCGGGTCGGGCTCGACGACAACGTTCGGGTGGGCGTCGTAGGCGGCGTGGCGATGGCGCTGGCGGCCACCGTGTCGATTCCTGGGCTGGCCTCGCTGCCAGACCTTCTCCCGCGGTTGCTGTGGGCCGGGCCCGTGGCCGTGGGTTTGGCCCTCTTGGCCGCCCTGGTCGGCGGTGTGGGTGCCACAGGTGCGTGGATGGGCGCACTCATGGCTACGG
The DNA here is from genome assembly GCA_029262115.1 of Gemmatimonadota bacterium. GTDB lineage: Bacteria > Gemmatimonadota > Gemmatimonadetes > Longimicrobiales > Gaopeijiaceae > JAJCZZ01. The sequence continues at coordinate 97,662 of JAJCZZ010000082.1, forward strand.
CCGTCGGAGTGTCGCTGGGGATGGCGGGGCTGCTCCCCCTCACGGTTGTGGTGGCCCTGACCGTAGCCGTGACCCGCCTCGGGCGTCGCCGAAAGGAAGAGTTGGGTCTTGCCGAGGCGGACGGTGGGCGGCGGGGAGGCGCGCGGGTTGCCGCCAACCTGGGCGTGGCCACCCTCTGTGCGCTCTTCGCGGTTCTGGCACCGGCCTCTCCGTTCCCCGTCGCGTTCGTGGCGGCTCTGGCAACGGCGGGCTTCGATACCGCCGCGACGGAGGTGGGCCAGGCGTTCGGTCGGACCGCCTACTCCGTTCCCCGCTTTCGGCGAGTCAAGCCGGGCACTGAAGGCGCCATCTCCGTCGCAGGAACCGCGGCAGGACTCCTCGCGGCGCTGGCTGTGGCGGGCGCGGGTTGGCTGAGCGGGCTGCACGCGCTGAGCGCGATCGGCCCGATCCTGATCGCTGCCCTGGTGGGCTCTTTGTTGGAGTCCTGGATCGCATCACGTGCACCCCGGGCCGCCGTGTCTCACAACGAGCTGCTCAACGTCTTGAACACGGCCGTTGGTGCCGGTGTGGCGATCGCGCTCGTCTCGCTGGGGAGCGGGTGAGCTGAGGTGGTTGGTGCCGGTGTGGCATTCGCCCTCCTCTCGCTGGGGAGTGGGTGAGCCGAGGTGGGTGCCATCCGGTGGCGTCCGCACCGTCCATTGGGGGGCGCCGGCCCGGCCACCTGCCGGTCAGCCGCCGGTCGTCTCGCTTTCGGTCGCCAGCGCTCCGCGCACCGCCGGGGCGACCTCGGTCCCCAGAAGTTCGATGGCCCGGAGCACCTGCTCGTGCGGCATGGGCCCCACCGTGAGCTGGATGAGAAAGCGCTGGTGCCCGAAGATCTCGTGCTGATAGAGGATCTTCTCGACGATCTGCTCCGGGCTGCCGACGAAAAGCGCACCGTGAGGTGCCGTCTCGGCGTCGAACTGACCTCGTGTGGTCGGTGGCCAGCCACGCTCCCTTCCGATCCGCGTCATGGTCTCGGCAAAGGGAGGGAACGCGAGATCGGCCGCCGCCTTCGGGTCGTCGGCAATGAAGCCGTGACTGTTGATGCTCACCGGTAGGGCCGCTGGGTCATGCCCCGCCCGACGAAGAGTTTCCCTGTAGAGCTCCACCACGGGACGGAAGCGCGCCGGTGCTCCTCCGATGATGGCCAGGGCGATCGGTAGACCCAGGCGGGCGGCGCGCACCACCGAGGTCGGGGTCCCGCCGACCGCCACCCAGACGGGGAGTGGGTTCTGCTCCGGTCGCGGATGGACAGGGCGGCCTTCGATGGCGGAGCGATGCCGTCCCCGCCACGTGATCCGCTCGCTGTCCCGAAGCTGAAGAAGGAGCTCCAGCTTTTCAGAGAACAGCTCGTCGTAGTCGTTCAGATCCTGGCCGAACAGTGGGAACGATTCCGTGAACGACCCGCGACCGGCCATGATCTCAGCCCGCCCTCCCGAGATCAGATCGAGCGTGGCGAAGTCCTGGAAGACCCGCACCGGATCATCCGAGCTGAGCACGGTAACCGCGCTCGTGAGCCGGATGCGTCGGGTCCGGGCGGCGGCCGCGGCGAGCACGATGGCCGGCGCGGAAACCGCGTAGTCCGCGCGATGATGCTCCCCGACGCCGTAGACGTCGAGGCCGACCCGGTCGGCCAACTCGATCTCTTCGATCAGGCGGCGTGTGCGCTCACCGGCGTCGACCTGACGGCCGTCCGCGTCCAGCGCTGTCTCCGCAAAGCTGTAGATCCCGATTTCCATGGCGGGAATAGTAGCTACTTTGCACGGCTCACCCACCCGCTCTCGAACGCTCGAGGCCCACAGCCACGTGGCGCGAATTCCTGTCTTCGACGGTCACAACGACACGCTGACCCGCCTGCACGGCGAGTACGGCCCGGACCCCTCACCCTTCCTGCAGGGGAGCTCGGACGGTCATATCGATCTGCCGCGAGCGCGTGCGGGTGGCCTGGTCGGCGGCTTCTTCGCCATTTTCACGCGCTCCCCCGGATACGAGCGGACCTTCCTCGATGTGCTGGGCAATGACAGGCAGGTCATTGCCGGGGCGTGGAGGGTCCCGTTTCCTCCGGAGCTCGTTCAGTCTGAAGCGTGGGAGCATGTTCAGACGATCATCCGCTATCTGGACTCGATCGTGGAGCAGTCCAACGGGGCGGTGGCGGTCGTGCGCAGTGCGGAGGATCTCCGTGACTCCCTCGCGTCGGGGACGCTGGCCATCATCCTCCACATCGAGGGCGCTGAGTGTATCGAGCCGGACCTCTCCAACCTCGATGTCCTCTACGACCGTGGACTCCGCTCGCTCGGACCCGTCTGGAGTCGCCCCAACCGGTTCGGGACCGGCGTCCCGTTCGACTTCCCGGGGTCGCCCGACAAAGGCGATGGCTTGACGAAAGCGGGTAAGGAACTCGTGCGGCGGTGCGGAGAGCTGGGCATTCTGGTCGACGTGTCTCACCTGAACGAACGGGGTTTCTGGGACGTGGCGGGCCTCAGCTTGGCTCCAATGGTGGCGACCCACTCCAACGCCCACGTTCTGTGCCCGTCCCCTCGGAACCTCACGGACCGCCAACTGGGCGCCATCGCGAGCAGCGGCGGCCTCGTGGGAGTGAACTTCCATCGAGGCTTCCTGCGCGGCGATGGCCTGGAGAACGCGGAGACGTCGTATGAAGAGATCGTGCGGCACGTGCGTTACATGGTGGACCACATGGGGGTCGAGCACGTGGCCCTGGGCTCGGACTTCGATGGGGCCACGATGCCGAACGACCTCCCCGATGTCGCCGCGCTTCCCACTCTCGTGGGCGGCCTGAGCGACGCAGGCTTCTCGGAGTCGGAGATACGACGGATGGCGCTCGACAACTGGATGAGGGTTCTCGGGGACAGCTGGAAGCGCGGATCGTGATGTCGGAGGCGGGCCGCCGGTTCACCGATCGGGAAGTCGCGATGATCCTGCGTCGGGCCTCGGAGATCGACGACCAGGACGGACGGAGCGAGGGAGGCGGCCTGGCGTTGAGCGATCTCCGGGACATCGCACGTGAAGTGGGGATCTCGCCTACGGCCATCGAGCGGGCGGTCGGAGATTTGGAGCGGCGCGGCCTACCGGCCTTCCTGGTCGGAGCGCCTCTCGTCCAAAAGGCCGTCTACGCCGTGGCCGGGGAGCTGGATCAGGCCGCGATCGCTCGGCTGATCGGCGTGGTCGATGAGCGGGCATCGGGTACCGGCAGCGTGACGGAGGCGCTGGGGGCGGTCCGGTGGACCTCGTTCGATCGCTTCAGCAGCACACAGGTTTCGGTGACGCCGCAGGACGGCGCCACTCAGATCCGGGTCGTGGAGAAGTACCGCCCGCGTCTGCGCCGTGTCGTCCAACTCCTACCCGCCGCCTGGGGCGCCATGCTGGCGGCTCCGGTGCTCGCGTCGATCCAGCCGGGCCCGGCCCTCTTCGCCGGGCTTCTGGCTGGCGGCGTCGCGGTCGGGGTGGGCGCCGGGCGGCTGGCCTGGAGTGTCCTGAGTGCGCGCAGCGAACGCAGTGTGACCGCTTTGGCTCGAGAACTTGCCCGAGAGGCGGAGAACGCCGTGCCCTCGGGGGTTCAACCGGACGGGGTGGCGCGCCCGGGACCGCCCACAGACCCGCCTTTGGGGTAGTGAACATCTACTATGACCCATTCCGTCCTCTACTACGTCGCCGTCGGCCTGGCAGCCGTGAGCCTGCTGTTCGTGGTGGCGGCCGTCCGAGCCGTGCGGCGTCGCCGTTGGCTGGGCTCATTCGGGAGTGCCGGAACAGGCGCCCTCTTCCTGTCCCTTGCGGCCCTGTCGGGCGTCCTGGGCGTCTCCACCCAGGGGTACCGGGCGCTGACCCAGGAGGAAGTGGCCGCCACCATCACCACGGTCCCCACAGGGCTGGGCGCGTTCCAGGCCGTCGTCGAGTTTCCGAACGGGCGTGATACCACGCTGAACGTCCTCGGTAACCAGCTCCTCGTGGACGCCCACATCCTGAAGTGGCGGCCCTTGGCCAACGTGCTGGGCGTTCATACCTGGTACGAATTGGACCGCCTGTCGGGACGCTACACGGACGTCGAAGACGAGCGGTCATTGCCACGGACGGTCCATTCGCTCCAAGCCGACAAACCACGGGATCTCTTTGTGTTGGCACAGAGGTACACGGTCCTGGCCTTTTTGGTGGATACCGAGTACGGCTCGGCCACCTATGTGGAGGTCACGCGGCCTGCCCGATTCGAGATCCGCGTGTCCACGACCGGACTCCTGGTGCGAGAGGTCGGAACCGAACCGTAGGCTGCTCCACTCAACCGGGTGCGTCGACGATGCCGTCGTCTGAGCACCTCGCGGATCGCCCCGGTCCTGGGCGATGTCCCCTCGCTCGGATCGCCTGGTGGGTTCCGGGTTACCGTAGAGGTGACGATCAACCGAGGCGCTCATCCCCGATCCACCAGGAGTGACCGTGTCATCCAACTATCGATGGCTTGCCTTCGCGGCCGCAGTTTTCGCCTTTGCGGCGCCGATGTCCGCCCAGCAGATCGTGGCGGCTGAGCCCAGCCCCACGCCTCCAACGGCGTCTTTGTGGAGCGCCGCGTCGATCGTATCCGCGCCGGGATTGGACCTCGCCTCGGGACCCGTACCGGTCGTGGCCGACGAGTCGACACCTGCACCCTTCACGTCGCCCGTCCCGGCGATGGGCCAGAGGCAGAGCGTCGCGCTCATGATCGTCGGTGGGGCGGGCCTCCTCGTCGGCTCCATCATCGGTGGCGACTCCGGCAAGATCATCATGGTCGGGGGCGGCGTGGCGGGCCTCATCGGGCTCTACCACTACCTGAGGTGACGGTCTCTACCTGAGGTGACGGTCCGCCGAGTACCCCTCCGTTTCCGGTGGCCACCGTGACAGGAGCGCGACCCTCTCAGTCGACTGGTTTTCGCGGTTGGACGTCGAAGAATGTCAACGTGTCGTCCTGACTCATGCTGCGCTGCAGAGCCCACTCGTTGTCGAACAGGATCATGGGGTGCCCATCGGTGTCCTCCACACGCCGCCGTCCGTAGGCGCCGGCGGTTTTCTCGATGTCCTTGTCGGGTCCCTGGACCCAACGAGCGCAGTGGAAGGGCAGCGGATCGAGGCGGACGGTCACGCTGTATTCGCGCTCGAGACGGTCCACGAGCACGTCGAACTGGAGCCGGCCCACCGCTCCAACGATGGGAACGGGCCCGGTGATCGAAGGCGCGAACAGCAAGAGGATGGTCCCTTCCTCCGCGAGGTGACGGAGGCCGCGGTCGAGGTGCTTCCGGCGTAGTGCATCTTCCATGCGGATCTGTGCGAAGTGCTCCGGAGAAAAGCGGGGAACACCCGGATACTCCAAGGTGCCGTCGACCGCGACGGTGTCGCCGACCCGTAGGTTACCCCGGTCGTGCAAGCCCACGACGTCTCCGGCCACGGCCTCGGTGCCGTGCGTGCGTTCTCTCGCCATGAACTCCTGCGGCTCGGCCAGGCGGAGGCTCTTGCCGGTTCGGGATACCGTCGCCTCCGACCCGGCCTCGAAGCGCCCGGAGCAGACCCGCAAGAACGCGATCCGATCCCGGTGGCGGAGGTCCATATTCGCCTGAACCTTGAACACGAAGCCCGAGAACGGCTCGCTGACCGGGTCGATCGGCCCATTGGTGCTCTCCCGCGGCGCGGGCGGGGGGGCGGCCGCGAGGAAACGTTCGAGGAACACGTCCACGCCGAAGTTGGTGAGCGCGGAGCCGAAGTAGACGGGGCTGGCCTCGCCCCGGGCCACGGCACCCCAGTCCGGCGGCTCGGCTGCGATGTCGAGAAGCTCGATCTCCTCGCGAAGCGTTGCGGCCGCCGTGGCACCCAGCTGCTCGTCCAGTTCGGCCGAGTCGAGGGTGAGCGAGCGGGCGGCCGGGCGGCTCTGGCCGTGGTCGTCGGTCCGCTCGTAGAGGAGGACCTGCTCGGCCGCGCGGTCGTACACGCCGATGAGCCGATCATTCTCCCGAATGGGCCAGGTGGCCACGAAGCAGCGGATGCCCAGTTCGTTCTGGACGTCGTCGAGAAGGCCGAGCGGGTCGGTACCCACCCGGTCGCACTTGTTGACGAACGTGAAGATCGGGAGCCGCCGCCGCCGACAGACCGAAAAGAGCTTCCGGGTCTGCGTCTCCACGCCCTTTCGGTTGTCGAGCAGCATGATGGCGCTGTCCGCCGCCATCAGGGCGCGGTACGTGTCCTCCGAGAAGTCCTGGTGACCGGGGGTGTCGAGCAGGTTGATCCGAAACCCCTGGTAATCGAAGTGCAGGACGCTGGCCGTGATCGAAATTCCGCGCTCCTGCTCCATCTCCAGCCAGTCTGACGTTGCGTGCCGAGCGGCCCGGCGGGACTTGACCGAGCCGGCCAGGTGAATCGCGCCTCCGTAGAGAAGGAGCTTCTCCGTGAGCGTCGTCTTCCCCGCGTCGGGGTGGCTGATGATCGCGAAGGTGCGGCGGCGACCGATCTCGCGTTCGAGGCTGGCGGACGTCATGGCGTGGGTCGGGAACGCGGGGAGTTAGGGTGCAGGAAGCTCGTACGAGGCGACGCGACGTTCAGGCGCCACCGAGGGGGGAGAAACGTAACAGCCGGACGCTGACGCACGGTCGCGCGTGGCCGCCCACCTCGTCGACTCGGAGCGGTCAGCCGCCCGGCTTTGGCCGCGGCCTGTCCTGGGTGAGCGGTTCGGTGCCGGGGTGGGCCGGGGGGCCTGGGCGGTCGAACCGCTGGATGCCTCCGGGGCGAATGCGACCGTCGCGAATCAGCCGCCGCAAGCGGTCGGCGGCTGCGGCGGGTGTATGACCGTCACGCATGAGGGCACGCAGCCGCGCGGGAATCTCGAGGAGCGCTTCGTCGCCCGCCCGCCGATCCATGGCATAACGCAGGACTTCCAGCACCCGTTCCAGGGGCACCCCCGCCTCGACCAGGTCGGCCATGACCACGACGGCCATCGGGGTTCGGTCCCCCGGGGAGCCGAGCCGGCTCAGCCCGTCCTCGGATACGCCCCGACGGAGGGCGTCTGCCCCGGCCACCATCAACGCGATCGAAGCGGTGGGGCCGAGCGCCTGTCGGGCTGTCCCCAGACGGCCCGCGTACAAGGTGACGGCCGCGGCGATACGGTCCGGGGGCACCCGCTTGGCCGCCCCCTCCAGCGCCTTGTCGTAGAGGGGCTCGACGGGCAGCCCCCTCCCTGCCGCTTCGCCCGCGACCGCCTCCACCTGGGCGAACAGGTCGGGCGGAAGGGTCGCGCGGGCGCGCTCCCGTCCGCCGGTATCCTGCCCTCGCACGCCTCCCGCCAACGCGCCCGACATCAGCACGGCCACGGCTACTCGAATCAGGCCTCGCATCGCTCCCGTTCCTCCGCTCACGGCACTACGAGGGTCGCGTTCGTTCGACCCCACTCGTCGGGGACGTTCCCCGGCAAGCCCTCCGGCACCACCCACTCCCCATCGATCAGAAAACCGAAATGGTACGTCCCCGGGGGAACCGAGAGTTCCGTCGTCCACCCGCCCGACGTGCGGCGCATGGGCACGGGTTCCCAGTTCGTGAAATCGCCCAACACCGCTGCGCTTTCGGCATTGCCGCGGTCGAGACGGAAGACGACGCGCGGACCGTCCGCGCTCGGCTGCACCCGCGCCACCGGCCGGGGGGCGTTTCCCCACGTCAGCCCCTGCCAGCCGAGGACCACTCCTCCCTGTCGACCCGGTTCGACCAGAGTCAAGGGATCGGGAGCCGTGGTGCCGCCGCCCAGCAACGCGCTCCACCGATCCCCCAAGGGGACCCGGACGGCGAGCCCCCCGGCCCATGCGTTGCCGTCGGGCGTCTCCCACCCCTCGACTTCGCCCTGGACGATGACCCGGGCCAGCAGGCCGGTGAGCCTCAGGCCCGCTCGCCGGAACGTCCCTCCACGGGAGGAGTGGACGCCCGCGCCCGCGCTTGCCTCGACGGCACCGTCGACCACGCTCACCTCCGCGTCGACGCCGCGACGCCACAGGTCCACGGTCCGCGTGCGCACCTCATCACCACGGCGGAGTCGCACTTCGGTCCGGCCGGCGCCGAGGCGGCCACGCAGCCTCCCTGTGACCCGGCGGTGGCTGATACGGACCATGGGGGAGACCTCCCCAGTGATGGCTTGATACGGAAAGGGTTCGGCGACCCTGAACCCGTATCCACGTGCCGCGAGGCCGACCTCGACAGGCCCGGCCGCCGCGAACCAAGCCTCGATTCCGGTGAGGCCCGTCAAGAAGTCCGCGCCACCGCCGGCCGTTTCAAAGCCCCGCGTGAGGACCGCCCAACCACTCCTCGTGGGGCCGCCCACCTCGATGCGCACCCCCGCGGTGCCATAAACGCCCGTGGCTTCGTCGACCCCTGAGGGCGGGAACGTCCGGGCTACCCCCGCCTCCAGGGTCACCCCCTGGGCGGCCTGTCCGGTCGTGGGAGTCGGGACCACGAGGAGAGCGGCGATCACGAGACGCACCACGTCAGGCGGCCGGAGCCGGCAAGGCCACGGCCACCACCGCGTTGCGGCTGCCGAAGCCGTCGTCCACGTACCGCTCGGCCCGTGGGTCGGTGACCCACTCACCCCCGTCGACCCGGAACATATACTCGTGCAGGCCCGGGCGGAGCGGGACCCGTCCGGTCCACACGCCGTCACCGTCGGTGTCCTCCAGCAGGTGCCGACCGTCCCACTCGTTGAAGTCGCCCGCCACCGCGACCTCCAGGGCGCCGGGCGCCTCGAGGACGAACTGAACGTAGATGATGGGCTCGGCAGCACCGTCCGCCGAGGGCTCCCCGCTCCCACGGATCCAGGGCACGGCAATGAGGGTCGCTACGGTCGCGGCCACGAGGCCCCCCGCGAGGGGCGAGATCCGCACGCTGCGGCGTGCCGTCAGCCACGCGAACCCCCGCTCGATTGGGCCGGACGCGGGCAGCGTGCGGACACGGGCCATGACCTGCTCCTCGACGAACGCCGGGGCGGGCCCAGGCGCGTCCGACCGCAGGGTGCGCGCCAGGCGTTCCCACGCTTGTGCCTCGGACCTCTCCGCCGGCGACAGGTCATCCATCGGGACATCCCCATCCAGGAATCGATCCAGTTCGTCGCTCATCTGTATGCCTCCAGAACTTCGCGCAGGCCGTCCCGCGCTCGATGAACCCTCATCTTCAGTGCCGGCACCGAAATGTCCAGTAGATCCGCCATCTCCCCGTAGGATCGGCCTTCGACGTGCTTCATCACGAACGCCTCCCGCTGCTCCGGCGGCAGACGTTCCAGCGCGTCGTCCACCCGCCCCCTTAGCTCATTCCCGTGTGCCACGCCATCAGGACCCTCCCGGGCGTCCGCCACCGGGGCCGCAACGCGGAGCGGCACGGTCCGTTTCCGACTCCTGAGGTGGTCACGACACAGATTCGACGTGATCCGGAAGAGCCATCCCCCGACCCGGTGCGGTTCGGTCAGCGTGCGTAGCCGCTCGAAGCCTGTGATCAAGGCGCGCTGCACGAGGTCTGCCGCTTCGTCGCCGCCACCCACGACCCGGACTGCGTGAGCGTACAACACGTCCTGGTACCGCCGTACCAATACGCCGTAGGCGTCCGTGTGCCCCGCCAGGACCGCCCTGACGACGTCGACATCGGAAGGCTCGCTGGGGTCCATGACTCAACGTAGGCCCGGGTGCTCAGGGACCGCCATCATCGTGATGACGGCCCTGAGACACGTCCGCTCCGCTCCGACGCCAGGGGCTCACGCCCCCGGCGCCCGATCGGCCGCTCCACGGTGTTCAGGCCAGGAGCAGGCTCGAGATCACCGCCGAGCGCCACAGGAAGACGACGCCCCGGACGTTTCCGCCCTCGAGCAGAAGCACGCCCCGCTCGTGAAGCTGATGCGCGATCGCCAACAGCTTGGATTCGTGGGGCGTGGGGTCGTCCCCGAGGGCCGCCCGGGCCTGGCCGAGCAGGTCGGCGGACAGCGTCGACAACGTCCTGGCCTCTTCTTCGGTCACGCCTCCCGGCACGACCACCGCTTTGAGCGAAGTGATCAGTGCGTGCTCTGCCAGCGCTGCGGCGCGACCGAGCTCTCCTGCCTCCCAGGCGGCCTGTGCGGCCCGCTGGGCCTCGATGGCCCGTTCCAGGAAACGTAGCTGCTCCGGATCCGGAGCATCGCCGATCAGGCGGGTGGCGAGCTCCACCGCCTGGTTTCCCATCGTGAGCATGAGACGGGGACGCGCGTCTCGCTGGCGCTCCGGGCGTCCGTCCCGAACGGTGTCGGACAACGCGACGTAGGACACCAGCGAGTCCTGTGCCTGCAGGGACGTGATCCCGGCCGCCTCCACAGCGGCCTCGGCGACCGTGGCCGCCGCGAAATCAGGCTCCGGGTCGAAAGCGGTGGGTCCACCGTCCTCGCAGGCCGCCAGGGCGGCGGTGAGGACGATGGCGGCGGTCACGGTGCTACGGAAGGTCTGGCGGCTCATTGAGGGCCTCCTCTGAAGTCGAGTATCGTTCGTGAACGGGTGACCGGTGACGCGCGTCGATGTCCGGTTCAGGAGGCAGACGGTTGGACGGACGAAAAGGTCACAACCCGACGCCTTGTCCCGTGCGTCCGCGGCCCGTCCTTTGGGTGGATCCTCGCCGCCTTGGGATCCCTGCCCCTGGTGCGGGCCAACGTCGTCAGGAGACCGTGCCGTGCCGAACCGTCCCTGTCCCCCGCATTCCCACTCCACCGCCTGCAAACCCCTTTACAACCCTGGGACCGGACTTCAACGGGACCTCCCGCTCCCGGGCGGGGCCGCGGAGTCCATCTGATGGGGGCGGGCGCCCAGGCGCTTCTGGCCCTCGGACCGATCGCCTTGGGCGGCGTCCTCCTGGTCGGCTTCCGCGTGGCGGCGAAGCGGGCCATGCCCGCGGCCTATCTGGCGGCGGTCGTGGTTGTGCTGGCGGTGTGGCAGATGGCCCCGACCCGGGTGGCGGCCGCGTCCATCCAGGGGCTGTTCCTCACCTTCGACCTGCTCTTCATCATCTTCGGCGCGCTCGTCCTTCTCCACACGTTGGAGCGCTCGGGCGGTGTGGCGGCCATCCGCCGGAGCTTTCACGGTGTCAGCGACGACCGGCGGGTCCAGGTCGTCATCGTGGCCTGGCTCTTCGGCTCCTTCATCGAGGGCGCGGCAGGCTTCGGGACGCCCGCCGCGGTGGCGGCTCCGTTGATGGTGGCCCTGGGATTCCCCGCGGCCGCGGCGGTGATGCTGGGGATGATGATCCAGAGCACCGCCGTCACGTTCGGTGCAGTCGGGACCCCGGTGTTGGTGGGGGTCCAGGGGGGACTGGGCGGCCAGGCCTTTGCCGCCGACCTCGCCGCTGCGGGCATCGGAATGCAGGAATATCTCCGGGCCGTAACCGCGCAGGCCGTCCTTTTCCACGCCGCCGCCGGCGTCCTCATGCCCACGTGGATGGTGGTAATGATGACGCGGTTCTTCGGGGCCAACCGGTCCTGGACCGAGGGCCTTCGGGTGGTGCCGTTCACCCTTTTCGGTGGGCTGGCCTTCACGGTTCCGTACGTTCTCCTGGGCACGTTTCTCGGACCCGAGTTTCCGTCGCTGCTCGGCGCCCCGATCGGGCTGGCCGTGGTCGTGTGGGCCGCCCGCAGGGGCTTCCTGCTCCCGGCCGACAGTTGGGACTTCCCGCCCCGACCGTCCTGGCCGTCGGAGTGGGTCAGTGGCCTGGAAGAGGAGATGGCCGACGTTCCGGAAGGACGGGGCATCACAGCCGTAAAGGCGTGGGCTCCCTATGCGATTCTAGGCCTCCTCCTGGTGCTGACCCGCCTCCGATCGCTCCCCGTGGGCGGATGGCTACAGGCCGTGCGAGTTTCCTGGGACGATATCCTCGGCACGGGGATCTCCGCCTCGACCACCCCCCTCTACCTTCCGGGCTTCGTCCTTTTGGTCGTCGTGGGGATCACGGCCGTCCTCCACCGGATGGAGCTTCGCCAGGTCGGCGCGGCCGCGCGCTCGTCCGCCCGGGTCCTGGTGGGCGCAGGGGTCGTTCTGATCTTCACCGTGCCCATGGTGCGGGTCTACATCAACTCCGACGTCAATGCCGCCGGCTTCCTTTCGATGCCCCTGGCCATGGCCGATTGGGTGGCGGGAAACGTAGGGCAGGTGTGGCCGCTCTTCGCGGGCGCGACGGGCGCGTTGGGCGCGTTCATCGCAGGCTCGAACACGGTGAGCAACCTCATGTTCTCGGCGTTCCAGTACGGAGTGGCCGAGCGGCTCGCCATGTCTACCGTCACGGTGGTTGCCCTCCAGGCGGTGGGGGCCGCGGCCGGGAACATGATCGCGATCCACAACGTGGTGGCCGCCTCGGCAACGGTGGGCCTCCTCGGGCGGGAGGGCTCCACCTTGAGGAAAACGGTCCTACCGACGCTCTACTACCTGCTCGTCATCGGTGTGCTGGGCCTCATGGCCGTGCACCTGTTCGGCGTCTCGGGCCCGCTGCTGCCGGCTGTCCCGCCCTGAGCCCGTCCGAGGATAGCCGCCGTTCCACATCCGACGTATCCGCCGGATCCTACTCTCTGCTGAGGGCGCGGGTCGGATCGACCTCGACCGCCCGGCGCGCCACCACGGCGGTGACGAGAAGCGCGGCCACCATGAACACGATCGGTGCACTTCCGAACGTCCAGGGGTCCAGGGGCTCGACGCCGTAGAGGTGTGCCTGCAGGAGCCGAGCCCCACCGACACCGGCCGCGAGGCCGACCGCGAGGCCGGTCCCGACCATCAGCGCCGTCTCTCGTCCGAACAGCGCGTAGATGTCCGCCTTCCCCGCGCCCAGGGCCATCCGTATCCCGACCTCCTGAGCGCGGCGGTTCACCTGAATGGCAATGACTCCGGTCACACCCACCAGGGCGAGAAGTAGCCCGTACGCTCCCATGGCTGCCGCGAGTGATCCCAGGAACGCGGTATCCTGGACCCAACCGCGCACCGTGTCTTCCAGTGGCTCCATACGCATGAGCGGCTGGGTGGGGAAGAGGTCGCTCACCGTGCGCCGGGTTTCGCCGGCCAGGGAGGAGGGTGGGACACTCGTTTTCAGGATCACCGCAATGTCTCGCGGTGGCGACCGCCCGTACGCGATCGAGGCACGGTACGGGAGGAACACCGTCACGTTCGACTCCTGCAGTGCCTGCTCCCTGAGGGCAGGCACCACGCCCACGACCGTGACCAGGTGCTGTCCCACTGCCGGGCTTCGATCCGGTCGAGTATGCGCACCATACGCGTAGAAGCGCTTACCGATCGGGTCGTCGCCGGGCCAGAAGAGCTCTGCGAACGGCTGGCTCACTACCGCAGCGGGAGTCGCCCCCGGCGACTCGTCTTCGGCGGTCAGAAGGCGGCCACGGGTCGCGGCGATGCCGAGGGCTTCGAAGTAGCCGGGAGTCACCCAGTTGGCAGCCGTTCCATGCGGACGGTCCTCCCAACTCCGGTCTTCCCACCCCTCGGGCGTCAACGGGGTCCAGCCGCCGTATCGGCCGCTGAGCGGGACATGGCGAGCCAAGGCCACCTCCGTAACTCCGGGCACAGCCGCCAGTCGCGCTTCCAGTTCGTCCAACTCCGCAAGGAGGCTCCCGGTGACGGCAAGAGGCTCCGACTGTGCCGCGTCGGAAGGGGGCCTCGCGGCGTCCGCCACCGGCGTCCAACCGTCGTCGGGAAGCTGGAACCGGGCCGCGAGCACTCCTTCCGCGCGGAACCCTACGTCCTGATGACTCAAGGCGTGCCAGCTTCGGAGGAGGATCCCGGATCCAAGCAACAGAACGAGCGCCGAGGCGACCTGAGTCCCGACCATCACTCGTCTGGGCATCGCCTTGGAGCGAGTGAGGCCCCGACCTTGTCGCAGAGCAGCCGCGTCGAGGCGCCGCCGGTACGTGCGCCACCCGGGAAGGAGACCGGACAGCGCGAAGAGCATGCCCGCGACCGGAAGGAGAGCGGTGACGGTTCCGGGATTCAGCGCGGCGTTCTCGAGTCGGGGGATTCCGGGAGGGGCGGACGCCACCGCTGCCTGAAGACCGACCGCGCCGACGCCGAGGCCGGCCAGCGTCCCGAAAAAGACGAGCAGCGCGTTTTCTGCGGCAACTTGCCCGGCCAGGCTGAGGCCGGAAGCACCCAGCGCTTGCCTTACGTCGAACTCCTTGTCGAGCTCGGCCATCCGCCCGACCACGAGGAGCCCCACGCTCAGGCCCGCGAGCAGGACAACCAGGCCCACGCCACCAGCGAGGAGCGGAATGCGCCGAATGGAGTCACCCAGGTGGTGCTCTCTGAGGGACAGGATGGAAGCGGCATCCGCCGCAGTGAAGCGATCCTTGAACCCGTCGTTGGTGAAGAACTCGTACGCGTTCGGTCCGAACTCCAGCCGCACGTCCTCGAGAGAACGTCCAGGCTGGACACGTACGATCAGCGACCGGTCGTATCCCCGGCTCGGGTCACCCGGTGACGGCGGCCGCCAGAGTTCGGGCTGCGACCCCGATCCGCGGCCGTACCATCGGAAGTCCTCGTCCAGGACGCCGACGATCGTGTGGTCCTGACCATCCACGTGCAGTATTCGACCGACGATCTGGGGGTCCGACGCGAAGCGCGCCTCCCAGGTGGCGTGACTGATCACGGCTACGCCACCCGCCTCCGGTGCGTCGTCCTGTGTGAAAACTCTCCCCAGGTACGCGGTGGCACCGAGAAACAAGAGGAAGTTCGGTGCGACCACGGCAGCGTCGACCAGCTCCGCCGTACGCTCCGTGAGGAGCGTGGCGGTCGATCCTCGGCCGATCCATGTGGTCTCGGAAACCGTCTGGCCAGAAGCCGCGAAGAGCTCGTACTGCTCCTGAGAGACCGGCCAGTAGGGGTCGAAGTCCGGCCGGGCGGTGCGCCCATCGTTGAAGACGACCGCGATGTCGTCGGCGTTCTCGTAGGGCAGAGGAGCCAGCACCACCCCGCGCACGACGGCGATCATGGCCGCAGCGCCGCCGAGGCCCAGCGAGAGGGTCAGAATCGCGACGGACGTGTAGAGGGGTCTCCGACGTAGCGCTCGGGCGGACGATCGCAGAGTTCCTCCCACCCCGGCGAGCCGCCAGACCAGCCAGGCGGACCGTTCGGAGAGTCCCGCGCTGAGAATGTCGAGTGCGGTACCCGCCCAGAAGACAACGCCGGGTCGACCGTCGAACCCTGCCGACTCGCGGGACCGAAGCGAGATCGCCTCCACGATTTCGTGGGCGAACCGACGGCGAAAATCGGTTGGGAACAGGCGGAGAAGTGCCCGAATCAGCCACGGTAGTTCGGGTGCCGTCACAGAAGCCCCCGCGCCCGCCCGAGGACGGCCGCGTCTTCCAGCCGCTCCAACTCTGCCCGAGCGACCTCGCGGCCGAGGGGTGTGAGGATGTAGTAGCGTCGGCGTGGATCGGAGCCTTCGAAACCGGCTGGAGGCTCAGCCAGTTCGGCTACGAAGTCGGCGTCGAGCGCGCGGGCGAGCACTCGGTAGAATGCGCCGGGTCGTGCCGGAACGGTTCCACCCGTTCGCTCTTCGATACCCTGCATCACCGCGTATCCGTGGTTCGCACCCGCGGCCAGGGACAGGAGGATCTCGAGTACGAGCGGCTTGAGCGGAAGGTGCCCTTGCACGCGATCCTGCACGCCATTCTCCTTCGCCTGTGGGGCCTGTGCCCTCGCTCCGTGACGCGCTTACTATGGACATAATGTCTATAGATGAATGCTTGGCGACAAGGATCGTCAGGTCCACCCCTTCACGCGACGGCGGCAAGCGCGATCGGCCCCAGGCTCCCCGCGTCAGCTACCCGGCCGAGGGAACTGACGCCTCAGGAAGGCGTCCCACATGCCGTCCGTCATGAGGCTCCGCTGCGTCATGAGGAGAGCGGCCGACGGCGTGACCCGGTATCGCGCTTTCGGATTCTTCGTCTCGAGTGCCTTCTGGATGACCACGGCCACGTCCTCCGGGTCTCCGCCGAGCTTGTTGAGCATCCCCCCCTCGTACGCCTCCTTCGTCGAGCGTGCGACGGCGGCATTGAACGCGTCGTAGGGGCCGTCTCCAATGACGTCGTCAACACTGTCGCTCGCCGTGTCTCCGAACCTCGTCCGGATCAGGCCCGGCTGAATCAGGACCACGTCGATGCCGAAGCCCCCCACCTCGTAGCGCAGCGCGTCGGACAGGGCCTCCAACGCGTACTTGGTCGCGTGGTAAGCGCCGCCTCCCGGAAAGGTCAGGCGGCCGCCCATCGAACCGATATTTATGATCCTGCCCTGCCCGATCTCCCGCATTCCGGGGAGCACCAACTGCGTCAGGCGCATCAGTCCGAAGACGTTGGTTTCGAACTGACGGCGCAGCTGCGCCATCGTGAGTGTTTCGAGGGCACCCGACTGACTGTATCCCGCGTTGTTCACGAGGGCGTGGAGCACCCCGTGCTCGCGTCGGACCGCCTCCACGGCCGCCGTCATCGACGCCTCGTCCGTCACGTCCAAAGCCAACGTCGTGCATCCGGCTTCCCCGAGCGCGCGGAGGGACTCGGGTCGGCGCGCGGTAGCGACGACGGTCCACCCCGTGCGTTTAAGGCGGAGGGCCGTCGCTTCACCGATGCCCGAGGAGCAGCCGGTGATGAGAGCGGTGCGGGCGTTGGACATGGCCGTCGAGTCTTCCTGGAAGGGGCGTGCGGCGCGAGAGATCGCCGTCCGGTAACGTCCATGCTCGTCGGCCCGAACGAAAGAGCCCACCGCCGTCGCCAAAGGCTCATGGCCGGCCCGACCGGCCCCGCCGGGGGAATGCGCGTTCCATCTGCCGCCTCTTCTGGACGCCCACCAGATCCGGCGCGTAGCTTGAGCACGCCCCTCCGCCCACTCCGCTTCCCCTGGAGAAATCTGCCATGTCCCCCGAGGCTACCGTGCGGATCGAGCCCCCTTACTACCCCATCGTGTATGTGCGTGGCTATGCCATGACGCACGGGGAAAGGGAAGACACCTTCCATGACACCTACTACGGATTCGCTGCGACGTCTGTCGAAAAGCGTCAAGCCGCGCCTCCGGAGTACTTCGAGGCCGACGTGTTCGAGGGGCAGTTCATCCGGTTCATGAAGCTGGATCAGTATTACGCCGATGCGTCGAATCGCGGCATCGAGCGCTTCCACGGGAACCCGAGCCGGGGCATCTGGATCTGTCGGTTCTACGACCGTGACTACTTCCAGGACAAGATCCGCTCGATCGAAGAGCATGCGAGGGATCTTCGGAGCCTGATCGTGGACCAGATCCCTGCACAGCTTCGTTCGGCGGGCGTGCAGGTCGCGGAGGACCTTTCCGACTACAAGGTGATCCTGATTGCCCATTCGATGGGCGGGCTCGTCTGCCGGACGCTGATCCAGAAGGTCCTACCGGGCGAGGGGCAGCACAGGGCGGAGGATCTGGTGCACCGGCTCGTAACCCTCGGGACGCCGCACGGTGGCATCGACCTGGGGCGCCTGCCGGACGCGATCGAGGACGCCGTGACCAGCCTGCTCAACCCGTTCGACTCAGGGATGTTCAAGGAGAGGCGGATGCGCTCGTACCTCGAACTGGGGCGGGAGGAGAACGGCACGCCTGTCTACGACCTCCACAGCGTGGGCGACACCTTCCCGGTGAAGCGCTGCCTCAACATCATCGGAAGCGATCATAGCTCGTACTCGGCCGCTCGCTACCTGACCGGTGGCTTCAGTGACGGTCTGGTCAAGCAGGATCGCGCATACATGGTCGGGGGGCCGAAGCCCCGACCGTCCGGCGCTCCCTACCCGGTCGAAAAGAAGGCGTTCTGGGCCAACGTCCACCGGGCGCATTCGGGGCGCCGGGGCATCGTCAACAGTTATGAGAGCTTCGAGAACATCCAGCGCTTTCTGTTCGGCAACATCATTGCGGAGGTCTGGTTGGAGACGCACGCGTCGCGGACCCCCGACGAAGAAGGCATCGAATCCTTCTTCGATCTCGAGTTCACCTTCACGATCCGAAACACGACGACCCACCTCCACCGCCGGCAACAGGATCCGTGCGAGAACGCACTTCGCCTTCGAGAGCTACCGGACCGGATCTTGCTCCATACGCTGTTCCTGAATTCCGCTCTGAAGACGCCGGATCAGGTCGAGGTGGCCTATTCTCACCTGGCCCTCACGCTGAGGGTGGTCGAGCACCGGAAGAAGGACGGCTTCCTGTGGGATCGCGAGTACCCCGGCCGTGAGATCTTTTCGACGGCTCTGGAAGTCAGGGTCGGTGACGAAGATCCGGATGACCCGGGGGAGGAGGTCGGCTATCGGACGTTCGGAGGTGCAGGACAGTGGCAATCCGCCGAACGACTTCCCGACGCCCCGGAAACCGGCGCGCCGGTAGAGGGTTCGAGAAAGGTGTTCCTGATTCACCTGCCCGAGACGAAGGGCTTCCACGGAAGCCTGGTGGTACGGGCCGGAGCCTGGCCAGACCTCGCTATGGTTCAGGAGTGACC
Organism: Gemmatimonadota bacterium; assembly: GCA_029262115.1. Taxonomy (GTDB): domain Bacteria; phylum Gemmatimonadota; class Gemmatimonadetes; order Longimicrobiales; family Gaopeijiaceae; genus JAJCZZ01. Next base: position 116,199 of record JAJCZZ010000082.1, read on the forward strand.
CGTTCGGTCCCCCGACCTATCCACCTGCCATCTCCCCAGCCGGTTCGAATCGTGCGCCCTTCTCTTGTAGGCCTCTGCCTTACCCTCTCCGTCGCGCTGGCTGCCTGCGGTCCCAGTGAAGCCGACCTTCTGCAACGTGAGCGGGAGGTCCAGGCGCGCACCGTGGCCGCCTTCGAGCGCGTCATGCCGCGCGTGCTGGGCGTGGCGAACGCGATCGAAGATGCACTCGCGCCCGTCGCCTTCCTCACCACCCGCGAAGAGGGCGCATTGCGGCGCTACTTGAATGCGGCCCAACTCGAGTCCGCCGAGAAGATGGGTGGTGGGGTCGTGTCGGACTCGGCCGAGGCGGATGCTCTGGTGGAGGCAGGTGCGATGGTGCAACTGCAGGACTCAACGACGTGGTGGGTCCTACAGCCCATGGGGTACAGCATGCCTGTTGTGACGCCCGATACACACACTCTCCTCGAGGAGATCGGTCGCCGCTTCCACGCCCGTCTCGACTCGCTCGGCGTCCCACCGCTTCGCTTCGAGGTCAGCTCGGGGCTGCGCACGGCCGCGACGCAGGCCGCCCTGCGCCGGCGCAACGCCAACGCGACCAGGGGGACCAGCACGCACGAGTACGGAACCACTGTGGACGTCTCCTATAGCGCGTTCTCCGCTCCGGCGGAGCCGCTCGTCCTGATGACCGGCGACGACGCATGGCTTCAGGCGCCCGTCCATGGCCTGAGCTCCTTCGCGGTCGACGCGGCGGCCGCCCGGAAGTCCCGTGAGCTCCAGGCGATTCTCGGAAGGGTCCTCAGGGAGATGCAGGACGAGGGCGCCGTCATGGTGACACTCGAGCGGGGTCAGCCGGTCTTCCACATGACAGTCGCGGCCGAGTTGGCCGACCGCTGACTTCGGACCGTCCCACCCGGGTCGTCGTCGCCCCCATCGTCATCACGGGCGAAGCGACGGGCCCGCCGGAGGCGTCCTCGTGGGCGCACTTCGAACCGCCGACGGATCGCGACGCCCATCTCCGCGTTCATTCACGACCCCTCCCCTTGCGCGTTTAGGGAAGTGCCGGCACGTTTCCCTGTCTCATTTAGGGGAAGGTGATGACCAAGCGCGGAATCGACCTGATTCAAGGCACTCTGGAGTTCTTGATTCTCCAGACACTCTCGTCGGGCGAGCCGCGTCATGGCTTCGGCGTCCTTCGGTGGATTCGAGACGCCACCGGGGGCGCGCTCTCCATCGAAGAAGGCGCGCTCTACCCGGCCCTACACCGCATTGAGAGACGGGGGTGGGTGGAGAGCGAGTGGGGCCTGTCCGAGAAGAACCGAAAGGCCAGGTACTACACCTTGACGACGGCGGGACGGGAGCATCTCGCGCGCGAAGAGACCGGGTGGCGGGAGTACGTGCGAACCGTGAATCGCATTATCGACTTGGCGGGGTCCGGCTGACGTGAGCAGGCCCCGCGGCGTCCGACGCCTTCTCCGTCTCCGCGGCAGGCGGAGTTGGGCGGAGGACGAGGTGGACCTCGAGTTCCACCATCACCTGGAGTCCCGAATCGACGAATTGATCGAGGACGGACACTCGAGGGGCGAGGCCCGGAGCATCGCGGAAGCCGCATTCGGGCATCGCGTCCGTTACCACCATGCGTGTGTGATCCAACGACGACGGGAGGCGAGGATGAGGGGGATGAAAGAGTTGCTTTCAGCTGTCGGCGCGGACCTGCGCTACGCGCTCCGGGGGCTCCGGAAGAGGCCCGGTTTCGCGGCCGCCGTGGTTCTCACCCTCGGTCTCGGGATCGGTGCCAACACGGCTATTTTCACGGTGGTCGACCATCTGCTCATCCGCGACCTCCCTTTCGAAAAGCCCGACGAGCTCTATGTCATCCAGGCGTTGCGGCCGCAGGGGTTTCGAGTTCCTGAGATCCCTCTCGACGTGGCCAGGACGCTCGACGATGCCGATATCGGACCGGTGTTCCGCTCCGGACGAATGTCCATGGTCCGCGACGATGGGGCGTCACCGACCACGATAACGGTGGTCGCCATCGAGCCAGGACTATCCGCGTTTCTCGGGCTCCCCCCGGCTGTGGGACGCCCATTCAATCCCGACGATGCCGTTCCGGGCACCGGACACAGGGTGATCTTGAGTTACGGATACTGGGTAGGAACCTTTGGTCAGGATCCGGAGATCGTCGGACGCACCATTGTCCTGGACAGCATCCCGGTCGTGGTGGCTGGAGTCATGAGCCCCGAGTTCCGATATCCGCTATTCGGTACGACCCATGTCTACTCGCCCCTGGCGTCGGATGGAACCTCTCTGGGCCGCACGCTCGACCGCCTCGCGGTCCTGACGCGCACGGATCCCGAGACAGTGGAACGCACACAGGCGGTCGGCGACGCCTTCTTGGCGGCCCTCCCCATGGAGAGGGGCGAGTCGGACTCGTGGTCGCTGTTCTGGGCGCCCCTCAACGAGCCCCGGGTCAACCCGGACGTGCGCAGGGCACTCTACCTCACGCTGGGAGCGGTCACGCTCATGCTGCTGGTCGCTCTCGTCAATGGCGTGAACCTGATGCTCGTCCGGGGCGCGGGGCGGGCGCGTGAGATCGGGGTTCGCCTTGCTCTGGGCGGCAGCCGTCGTCGGGTCGTGGCCCAGATGCTCGCCGAAAGCCTGGTGCTCGCGCTCGTGAGCGGTGTTGTCGCGCTCACCCTGGCTCTGGTGGGAGTCGAGGCTCTCTGGTCGATGGCGCCCGCCGAGCTCTCTCGGTTCGGCGCGCAGGACGTTTCTGTGGATACTCGTATTCTCTTCTTCGTCGCACTACTTGCGACGGGTTCGGGTCTCGGATTCGGCCTGCTCCCCGCCGTCCGTGCTGTAAGCGCTGGAGACTCTACGTCCGGCGCCCGACTCAGCAGTCACTCCGCCTCCGACCGACGGCGTACCGGGAGTCGGGACCTCTTGGTGGTGATTCAAGTCGCGGCCAGCTTGACGCTTCTCTTTGGAGCCGGCCTGCTTGGCAGGAGCTTCTCGGCGTTGATCCGGCAGGATCCGGGGATGGAACCGCAGGGCCTGGTCACGATGAACATCCAGTTGTCGCGCGGTCGGTACCCCGACGCGGAGGGGCGAGCCGCGTTTCTCAGGAGCGTAACCGAACGGATTGCGGCCATCCCCGGGGTGTCCAGCCTCACCGTAGGGGGATTCGGGCTGCCGAGCAGCGGCGTCGCCTTTGCCGAGGGGCTTCATATCGAAGGGGAAGCGACCCCGGTCACCGAGGCGACGCTGATACTCCCCTATGCTTCGGGTGACCGCACTCTACTCGCGACACTCGGCACCCGCCTCATCGCCGGACGGAATTTTTCCGTCGATGACGAGGTCGCCGACCGCCGCCTACTCGTTACGGAGTCGTTTGCGAAGCGACTTGGGGTCCGATCACCGTCTGATGCGGTCGGCCTTCGATTCACGCTCGGCGAGGGGACTGCGATCAGGGAGGCCATCGGGGTCATCGAGGACGCCCGTCTCGAAGGCATGGACCCGGTGTTCGGGAAGGAGGCCTTCTTCACGTTGTATGACCAGGACGCCCCGGGGTCGAATCTTGGATTCCTGGTCCGAACGACTGGACCGTTCGAGCCGATCCGAAAGGCAATGGCTTCCGCCGTTCGCGAGGTCGACCCCGGTCAACCGATCGCGGGATTCCTTCCGGTGGAAGACCTTCTCCACGACTCCGTATCGAAGCCTCGGTTCTTCCTGACCCTCATGGCGATATTCGCCGTATGCGCCCTGCTGCTCGCGGCGATCGGGCTCTATGGAGTGCTCTCGTATTCCGTGAGTCAGCGGATGCGCGAGATGGGGATTCGGGTTGCGTTGGGCGCCGCAGCGAGTGACGTGCGCCTCATGGTGCTGCGCCACGGTCTGGCTCTGGCGCTCGTGGGCAGCCTGGTCGGAGCTGCCACGGCCCTGGCCGCGAGCCGTGTGATGGAGAGCCTGCTGTTCGAGACGTCCCCGACCGACATCCTCGTGCTTCTGGCCACCGCGACGGTGCTTCTTTCGGCCGCGCTCATCGCGTCCTATCTGCCGGCGCGACGTGCCACTCGCGTGAATCCCGTGGAGGTGCTGCGGGCCGAGTAGGAAGATGAGGGGCCCCGGAGCACAGACCCGGCGGTGTGACACTGAGGCTCCGGGGGAGCGTGGTGGGGTAGCGCGAACCTTGCGGCGGCGGCCGGTGGTCGACATCCTGAAATTTGGCGGCTATCGGGAGCGTCGCCCGGAGGGAGGCGACCGTCGAGGGCGCCGCCTTGTCCGCGGTATTGGGTTCCGGGAGGGAGCATACCATGACGACGCGCTCGGTGTTGACCAAGACGTGCCCGATCCTGGCCGCGGTTGTCGGCCTTTTTCTCCTCTACTCCGCTCCCGCGTCCGGCCAGCGCTTCGACTCGATGCGGCTGTTCACGGGCGCGGACCTGGGCGTCACGTTGGAGGGTCGACCTGGCTCGATCGACGACCCCCAGGTGCACGGTGGCCTCCTGATTGGCTCCCGCGACAATCCGTTTCTGTCGTTCGTGCACGTGGCCCGGGCCGACCTCAGTTGGGGACGCGACTCCCAGGTGCCTTGACTGGGCTTCACTTCCTTTCGCCGCGTGGCTCGGCTCGCCCGTTTCTCGCGGCGGGCTCCGACATCCGCTCACCGTTGGCGCCGGTCGTCGGAGGTGGGCTCTGGTTCGAGGGCGGACGGATTCCGTGGTACGTGGAGACGCGGCTGAACCTCTACGGGCGTGATGACCGGTCGGTCGCGCAGCTTTGGATGGGGGTGATCTGGTAGGACGGACGAGGCCAGGGCGCGGCGGCCGGGGGCCCCGGTGGTCGGTCGCGCGGAGCGGTGGTCGGTATGCGCTGAACCCTCCCGCCCCGTAGCTTCTCCGTTCGGATCCTCCACCGTTTCGGAGATACAATGACGTTCGGCCCCACCTCTCGACTGCTCGTGTGCGCAAGCACCGCCGCCCTCTCGCTTCTGGCCGTCGCGCCGCTTGCGCTGGCACCTGTTCTGGGCGCCGCGCTCGACGCGCAGATACCCGACTACGACCTCCCGATCCGGGAGCACGTGTTCGACAACGGCCTCCGCCTGCTCGTGCTCCACCGTGAAGGCGACCCGCGCGTGGCGTCCAAGATCTTCACGGACTTCGGGGCCATCGTCGAGGAGCCCGGCGAGCTCGGTGCGGCGCACTATCTCGAGCACCTGATGTTCAAGGGCACGCCGTCGCTCGGGACTACCGACTGGGAGGCCGAGCGGCCCTACATCGAGGCCATCCGCGCGACGGAGCTCGAGCTGGAGGAGGCGCTCAACGAGGCGCGCAACGACATCCGTCAGCGCGGCGTCTGGGGCGACTACCAGCATGCGGAGAGCACGCCGCGTATCGACTCCTTGCGCGCGGAGATCGCGCGGCTGGATCAGGAGGTCGCCCGGTTCCGCGACTACGGCACCACCATGCGGTGGTATCAGGCCTTTGGCGGCACCAACCTGACCGCCACCACGGAGCAGGAGTACATGAAGTTCGACATCAACCTTCCCGTGGAGCGTGTCGAGCTGTTTCTGCGCGTCGAGGCGGATCGGATGCGCAACTCCGTGTTTCGGGAGTTCGACCAGGAGAGGATGATCCTGGTGGAGCAGCGTCTGGGTGACCTCAACCGCCCGACCACGCCGTACTACGAGCAGATGGCCGGACTCGTCGGGTTGGTCCATCCGGTTTTCTGGCCGGAAGGGTACATGACCGACTTCGACGAATACTCCCGCTGGTACCAGCGAGATCTGTACGACCGGTACTTCCAGCCGAACAACACGACCCTGGTGTTCATCGGCGGCGTGACGCTCGAAGAGATGGTCCCGCTCGTCGACCGATACTTCGGGTGGATGGAACGAGTGCCGGAGCCCACGCGCGCTCGCGCCGTGGAGCCGCCGCCCGCCTCGGAGCGCCGACTGACCTATCGCTCGGACGAGCTGGCGCCGCGCGTCGAGGTGCGGCACATGATTCCGGGCGTCGGGCATCCCGACCGGCCCCACATGGACGTGGTGGGAGACGTCTTGCGCATTCAGATCGGCCAAGCGCTCGAAGCGGCCGGCGTGCCGGGGACGGTCGATGTGAATACCCGCGTGGTGCATACGAGCAGATTCGGCATCCCCGGGTCCATCAACGTGGAAGTGGTCACGCCCGTGGAGCACCTCGGGGCCGCCGAGACGGTGGTCACTCAGATCCTCGACCGCCTCGGGTCGTCGCCCCAGACGCCTGCCGATCTCGCCCTGGCCAAGAAACGGCTGAGGACGGCGTGGTACCGGACCGTGCGCGACCCGGACCAGCTCGCCTTCGAGATCGGTCACTTCCAGACGATGGATCGGTGGCTGACGCTGGAGTCGTACATGGCGGCGCGCGAGACCACGACGGCGGATGACCTGCGGCGTCTCTCGTCCACCTACTTCGTACCGAACAACCGGGCATGGGGGGTCGTCCGGCCTCCTGAGGATCGCCCCATCAGTCAGGAGGATGACCGATGAGGGCGTCGACGCATGACGGCTCGACCGACGAGCGACGGAACGGGCCGGCGCTCCTGCGCTCCGCGGGACTGGGGCAGGCGTTCGCTGCGTTGGCCAAGGCATTCGCTACGTTCGCCCCGGCATTCGCTGCGTTTGGGCCGGCGTCCGCCGTCTTCGCCCTGTGCCTGCTTGCCTCGACAGCCCATGTGGCTGCGCAGGTCACCACGCACCCCAGGGAGATGGGCCTCGCGGAAGCCCGCTCGCCTCGGCCGGACCCGAGCGACCATCGTGTTTCCCTGGCCAACGGGGTGGTGGCCTACGTGGCGGAGGACCGCACCGTTCCGCTCGTGACCGTGTCCGTGTTCGTCAACGCGGGGTATGCGTATGGAGAGCCTGGTGCGGCCCGGGCGCTGGTCCGTGCGTATCGGCGTGGAGGTCCGGCGGGCATGGCGCCCGAGGACTTCCAGGGCGCGCTCCGCAGGATGACCGCCGACTACCGTGTGGTGCTGGGTCCGGAGCTGGTGGAACTGACGCTCGACGTGCCCTCGGAAGACGCGGACGAAGCCATGGCGCTCCTTCACCGGATGGTGCGGGACGGCGCGGACGTGACGCAGGCGGATGTGTCTGCGGTGCGTGCGGAAGCAGGGACAGCCAGCCCCATCTCGGCGGAAGGCCCTCGATACGAGGGTTCATTGGACGGAGCCACGCGGCTCGCGCGGGCCCATCTGCTCGAGGGCTCGCGCTACGCACCCACACCCGCAGTTGCCGGGCTCGGTGGTCTGGACGTCGCAGATGCGGCCGCGTTCCACCGGCGCTTTTTCGTGAGCCGGAACCTCACGCTCGCGGTCGGGGGCGCTCTGGCGAGCGAGCGGAGCCGGAGGGCGCTACAGGCGTTCTCGGATATCCGTCCCGGAGACCGGCGTCGCGCCTCCGTGGTGGCCGCTCCCGCCGCACCGGAGGCGCGGGTCATCCATGCGTACCCGGCTGACAAACTTCAGGGGTGGCTCGTCATGGGCACGGCCCTGCCCGTCGTTGCCCGCCAGGACGAGGCCGCACTGGAGGTCATGAACTACATCCTGGGCGGTGGCCACTTCGACACCCGCCTCTTTCAGGAGGCACGTGACAAGCGGGGGCTGACCAACGACGACTCCGGATTCCTCGAACCATCTTCGAACGGCCCTGGGACCTACACGTTTCGGACCTACGGGCGACCGGAGGTGGTCCGGCTGCTTCTCCACCTCACGTTGAGCGAGATCGACCGCATTCGGGCGGACGGTGTGACCGAAGAGGAGCTGTTCGTGGCCAAGGGCGCCCTGGCCGACGGTGTCTTCGCTGTCCGCTACCGGGACGGGTGGACCACCGCGCGCTCGTTTGCGGAGGAGCATGCGCGCCACGGGGACCTGTCGTGGTCGGAGACGTACCAGAGACGGGTTCGGGGCGTCGACGCGGGCGACGCCCTGCGGGCGGCGCGGACGTATCTGCACCCGGAGCGCATGACGATCATCCTGGTCGGTCCGCTCGAGGAGATCCGTGCGGCTCCCGCCCTGGAGGGGGAGGGACCGCTGGAGCAGTATGGGAGGGTGATGGTGCGGTAGGGGGGGCTCGACCCCGACGGCCCGGTTCGTGCAACTCTTGAGAGGGTGGACGGATTTCCTCGCCTTCTCCTCAGACACCGTGCCTGTGAAGAACCGACGCCCTAGCCGCCTTCCCACGTTCGCCACCCTCGCCCTGGTCGGCCTTCTGACCGCCTGTGGTGGCGCGCCCGACGCTTCGGAGTCGGTTCGACTGATGCCCGACGAGGCTCGTCGCCTGCTGGAAACCGACCGCCCGTGGCGGGCCGCCCGGCTCATGCGAGAGTACCTCGACGAAGTTGATCGGCCCTCCGAAGCGGACCGACTCCTCGCGGCGCGGGCGGAAGCGAGATACGGCGATTGGGAGCGCGTGTCCGAGCTTCTCGACGACGACGACGCCCTTCAGCGGTCGGACACGGCTGCCCATCTGGTGGCGCGCGCTCGTGATGAGTTGGGCGACGACGCCGGCGCGATCGAGGCCTACGAGCACTTCCTCGAACGGGCCTCCGCGGCGGCGAACGAGGCCAGCCAACTGGACGTGGGCGCCGCTCGGCTGCGGCTAGCCCTGGCACGCCTGCGTGTCGGCAATGCCGACCTGGCCGATCAGGAACTGGCTCAGTTGAAGAGGGACCTTTCAGGTGCCGACGATTGGCTCACGATCCTTCGGGCGGACGCGCTGGCACGAGCCGGCGACACGGCGGCGGTCCGCCTGTCTGTCGAGGAACAGGAGGATGGCATTCTGGGACTGCGGGCATGGAGGGCCCGCGTGGCGGCCGCACGGAATGCGGGTGACGCTCCCGGTGCGCGGGCCCTGGCGAACGAGGCACGCGACTGGGCTCGGACGGATGGCACGACGGCGGAGTTCTTCGTTGCGGCCGCTCGTGCGGCCCTCGACATGGGCGACACGCTCGACGCGCGTGCGGCGCTACGTGCCGCGATCGATCGAGACCCCGCCGGTGCCCACGGCCGCGCCGCCGCCGCCTTGCTCGCGGAGGGTGAGATGGCGCCCGACGATCACCTCGCCATGGCCCGCGTCCTGGTCGAGCAAGGGCTCCAGGAGGATGCCCTACCCCACTTCGAGGCGTGGCTGGACGCCCGCCGAGGCGACGCCCGCGAGAGGCGGGGCGTCCGGATGGAGTATGCGAACGCGCTTCACTATGCCCAGCGCTTCGACGAGGTTGGTCCGGCCTTGGACCCGTTGGGGTCGAGTACGGAGGTGCAGTTCCTGAAGGCGCGGTCTCTCGCCACGGCGGACCGCGTCGATGAGGCCGTCGGGATCTACAAAGCCATCGCCGGCGAGCATTCGGGCTCACCGACGGCGCTGCGCGCGCTCTACCTGACCGGCGACACATACCACGACGCGGACGAGCGAGACGACGCCCGACAGTATTACGAAGAGGTCGTGCGTCGGTATCCTCGGAGCAATTTCGCCACATTGGCCTCGCTGCGGCTTGCCGGTATGTCGTTCCTGGAAGGCGACTTCGGGGCGGCACGGACGATCTGGGACAATTATCGTCGACGCTCGCCGCGCGGAGAGTACGCCGTCCAGGCCACGTACTGGTCGGGTCGCGCCCGGGAGGAACGAGGCGACTCGGTCGCGGCCGCGCGGGTCTTCCGGGACGTGCGCGAAATGGACCGGGAATCGTATTACGCGCTACGCGCGAGCGAACGGCTGGGAGAACCGTTCTGGCCCATCCCCATGGAAGAGAGTCCGCCGCCGGATGCGGCCGTTCGGGATCGGGTGGCTACCTGGATGGGGCCCGTGGCCATTCTGGTGCGAGCCGGCTTCCCGGACGAGGCCGCGGGACTGGTCCAGCAGATCGTCGATCGCGCGGGGCGTGACCGTGAGGTCCGCTACTCGCTCGGAGAGGCGTTGACAGCCCGCGGATATACACGTCGTGCGATCATCCTGGCCATCGGCCTTCGAGACGACGGTCCGACCAACGAACGTCTGCTCCGGATCCGCTATCCCTTCCCCTACCGAACGCTCGTCACCGAGGAGGCGAAGGAGCGCGGCTTCGATCCCTTCGTTGCCGCGGCCCTCATCCGTCAGGAGTCGCTGTTCGAGGCTCGGATCACGTCGCACGTCGGTGCTCGAGGCTTGATGCAGTTGATGCCGGGCACCGGTCGTGAGGTTGCCGCTCTCGAAGGAATCGAGAACTGGGACGCGGAGACGCTGTACGAACCCGAGATGAACGTGCACCTGGGTACCCGCCTGCTTGCCGACCATCTCGAGAGCTGGGACGGATCCCTCCCCTCCGTCTTCGGCGCGTACAATGCGGGCCCCCACCGCGTCGAGCGCTGGGTGCGGTACCCGGAGTTCGGACAGGACGAACTGTTCACGGAGCGCATCCCGTTTGCCGAGACCCGCGACTACGTGAAGATCCTGACGCGGAACCGCGCGCTGTATCAGGGACTCTGGGGGGAGTGAGGAGTGGGGGGTGGCCTTGCGTAACACCCCTCCTCGATTATTTTTAGCCTAGCCTAAAAATCATCGAATCGGGACATTCATGTTGGATCCAGCCCTGGCCCTCGGCGCGTTCGCCCTACTCTCAGTTCTTTCTGTCTTCGCGTTCTGGCCGCGCACGGGCCTCGTTCCTCGCATCGTACGGCTCGCGCGCATCGACGAGCGCGTTCGTGTCGAGGACGCGCTCAAGCATGTGTACACGTGCGAGCGGAGGGGTCGCCCGTGCACGCTCGAGAGCCTCGCCGGTCGCCTCGAAATCTCCACGGGGCGTGCCGCGGATCTGCTGTCACGCCTGACCGCCATGGGTCTCGTCCGTACGGACGGGCGGGACCCGGCGCTCACGGACGACGGCCGTCAATCGGCACTGCGGATCGTGCGGACACACCGGCTGTGGGAGCGGTACCTCGCGGATCGGACCGGCGTGCCCGCCGGCGAATGGCACGCGGAGGCGGAGCGGATGGAGCATACGCTTTCGCCCGAGGAGACGGAGGTCCTGGCGGCCCGCCTCGGCCATCCTCGCTTCGACCCCCACGGCGATCCGATTCCCACGTCGGGCGGGGACCTCCCTCCCTTCCGCGACACCAGCCTCATGGACGTGGAGGCCGGCCGAGTAGTGGAGGTCACCCACCTGGAGGACGAGCCTGAGGAGCTCTACAAGCGTCTCGTGTCGCAGGGCCTCGCACCCGGCAGTCGGCTGGAAATCGTTGATCGGTCCGAGAGCGCGGTCCGCGTTCGGAACGGTGATGGTGAGTGGTCCTTCGACCCTGTCGCCGCGCGCAACGTCACGGTTCGTGCGCTCGCGGTTGGCGAACAGGTGGAGGGCGAGGCCCGTACGCTCGACTCCGTGCCTCGGGGCCGGACCGTGCGCGTGGTCGGTCTCACCCCGGCGTGTCAGGGCACGCAGCGCCGCCGCCTGCTCGATCTCGGACTCGTGCGGGGCACCGAGATCACGCCGATGCTCGTCAGCGCCGCCGGAGATCCGGTTGCCTACGACATCCGCGGGGCCCTCATTGCCCTGCGTAGCGGCCAGGCCCGTTGGGTCGTCGTGGAGGAAGTCGTCTCCGACGCCGCTGAGGGGGCCGCCTGATGGCGACTCTCGCACCTCCGGCACCCGGCTGCGGCGCGCACCGTGAGCGCAGCCTCGTCCGGCTCGGTCTGAACCCGGGCAAGTGGGACTACCTGGTGGCTTTGGCGGGGAATCCCAACGTCGGCAAGAGCACCGTCTTCAATGCGCTGACGGGCCTACGACAGCATACGGGTAACTGGCCGGGCAAGACGGTCGTGCGCGCCGAGGGCGCTTTCGCCCACGAGGGCAAGCGGGTCAAGGTCGTCGACCTGCCCGGTACGTACTCGCTCCAGGCCGGGAGTGAGGACGAGGAGGTGGCCCGCGACTTCATTCTGTTCGGTCGTCCCGACGTGACGCTTGTCGTGGTCGACGCCACACGCCTGGAGCGGAACCTCAACCTGGTCCTCCAGATCCTGGAGATCACCGACCGGGTCGTGGTCTTTCTGAACCTCGTGGACGAGGCCCGCCGTCACGGCATCAAGGTCGATAGCGCCCGCCTGGAAAAGGTCCTCGGCGTTCCGGTGGTCGAAGGCGTCGCCCGTGAGAGCATCGGCGTCGAGGAGGCACTCGATGCGGTCCACGCCGTGGCAACCGGGGCGAGGGCCACGACAGCCTATCGCCTGGAACGGCAGGTGCCCGAGGTCGAAGAGGCGCTGGTCGAGCTGTCCAAGACCGTATCCGACGTGTTTCCAGCGGTGCCGAACTCCCGCTGGGTGGCGCTGCGCCTGCTCAACGCGGACGAAGCCGTGGCGGAGGCGGTATCGTCGGGGGAACTCGGGGCTCTCGAAGGGGATGACGATTTCGAGCCACCCCCGTTGATGGACCGGGAACGGGTCATGGAGGAGGCGCGTGCACTGCGATGGGAGCTTCCCCCCGACTTCCACGATGCGGTCATGGAGCGGACGTTCGCCGTGGCTCAGGAAATCGCGGACAAGGTGCAGGTACGCGGCCTGAAGAAGGTGGGCTTCGATCTCGACCGCACGCTCGATCGCCTCCTGACGAGCCGATGGCTCGGCTTTCCGCTCATGCTGGCCATCCTCGCGGCCGTCTTCTGGATCACGATCGAGGGCGCCAATGTGCCGTCTTCGATGCTGGCGACCCTGCTGATCGACACCTTCCACCCGATCCTCAAGGGCTGGGCCGCCGCGCTCTCGTTCCCGTGGTGGCTGGACGGATTCCTGATCGACGGAATCTATCTGGCTACGGCCTGGGTCATCAGCGTGATGCTGCCACCCATGGCCATCTTCTTCCCGCTCTTCACCCTCCTGGAAGACTTCGGCTACCTGCCGCGCGTGGCGTTCAACCTCGATTCGATGTTCCAGAAGGCGGGCGCGCACGGGAAGCAGGCGCTGACGATGTGCATGGGCTTCGGCTGCAACGCGGCCGGCGTCGTGGCCACTCGGGTCATCGACAGTCCGCGGGAGCGGCTGATTGCCATCATCACCAACAACTTCTCGTTGTGTAACGGACGTTGGCCGACGCAGATCCTCATCGCGACCATCTTCATCGGCGCGCTCGCGCCCGCACCCGTGGCGGGGCTTGTCTCGGCCGCGGCCGTAGTCTTCATCGCGCTGCTGGGGATCTTCTTCATGTTCCTGGTTTCGTGGGGGCTGTCGCGCACGGTCCTCCGCGGCGAGGCCACGAGCTTCAGTCTCGAGCTGCCGCCCTACCGCCCGCCCCGCTTCTGGCAGACGCTCTACACCTCGATCATCGATCGCACGCTGATCGTTCTGTGGCGGGCCGTCGTGTTCGCGGTCCCGGCCGGGGCCGCCATCTGGCTCCTGTCGAACATCACGGTGGGTGAGGCCAGTCTCGCCGTTCACATCGTCGACTTCCTCGATCCGGCCGGCCTGTTCATTGGTCTGAACGGCGTGATTCTGCTGGCGTACGTCGTGGCCATTCCCGCCAACGAGATCGTCATTCCCACCGTGCTCATGCTCACGGTCATGACCGCGGGGATCGCAGGCGGCGAGGGCGCCGGGGTGATGTTCGAGCTCGACAGCATCGATGCGACGGGAGAGCTCCTCCGTGCGGGTGGCTGGACGCTGCTCACGGCGGTGAACCTCATGCTGTTCAGCCTGCTCCATAACCCGTGCTCCACCACGATCTACACGATCTGGAAGGAGACGCGGTCGGCTAAATGGACATCCGTTGCGACCTTCCTGCCGGTGGCGATGGGCGTGGTGGTGTGTTTCCTCGTTGCACAGGTGTGGCGCCTGATGATGTGAAACATCGGCCGTTGGCGAGGGTTGCACCGGCCGCCGACGTTTGGCGCCCTGACCACTTCGCCTACGTAGTGTAGTGACTCGAAAGTGTCTCGGCCATTCGAGGGGACCACGCTTCGCGCGGTGCCCGCATCCGGCCCTAGGTCGTTGCTCCATCCTCGAAGTAGCGCTGCTATTACTCGTCGTCGCGCCTCGGTCCCTCTCGGTGGCTTGCGAACTTTCGAGTCACCACACTAGAACGGAGCCCATCCGATGTCCCTCGACTTCGAGACCCTGACCGCCGTCGTGATCGAGCAGACCGTCGCCTGGCTTCCCAAAATCGGCGGGGCGGTTGCCGTCTTCCTCATCGGCTGGATCCTGGCCGGTGCACTGACCAGAGTCAGCAAGAAGGCCCTGAGGGGGTCACGGGTCGACGACAGCCTGATCCCGTTTCTCGGGAGCGTGATCCACATGGGTCTCGGGGCGATGGTCGTCATTGCCGCGATCAGCACTCTTGGAATCCCCGCGGCCTCGTTCGTCGCCGTCATCGGCGCGGCGGGGCTGGCCGTCGCGTTGGCCTTCCAGGGGACGTTCAGCAACTTCGCGGCCGGCGTGATGTTGCTGACCTTCCGTCCGTTCAAGCTCGGTGACTTCGTGGAGGTGGCCGGTCAGGCCGGGACGGTCAAAGAGATCGGGATCTTCGCGACGGTCATGGCCACCCCCGACAACGTGCAGGTCAACGTGCCCAATTCGGGCATCTTCGGTGAGACCATCAAGAACTTCTCCGCCAATGCGAACCGGCGCATTGATCTGGTCGTCGGAGTCGCGTACGACGACGATCTCGGTACCGCGGTAAGGACGTGCCAGGACGTTGTCGCCGCCGACCCCCGGGTGCTGTCCGATCCCCCTACCGTCGTGGCAGTCAGCGAGATGGCCGATTCATCGATGAATCTGGTCGTCCGCCCCTGGGTCGCGACACCGGACTACTGGCCCACTCGCTGGGACCTGACGCGGGCCTTGAAGGAGCAGCTCGAAGCGGCCGGATGCACGATCCCCTACCCGCAGCGGGACGTGCACCTGTTTCAGGAGCAGGGATGACCGGACGAGCTCGGGGGTTTCAAGAGCCCCTGAGTACGCGGTTCGGCGCAATGCGGGCGGCTCGGCGGGCCGGCAAGTAACTCGCGAGGAAACCGATACCGAGGAAGACCAGGGTCACGGCGGCATAGGTGGCGGGGTCGCGGGGGTTCACCCCCGGCAGGAAGGAGCCCAGGGCAGGGGCGGCCAACGCGGAGACCACGACTCCGACTCCCGTGCCGATCGCTACCAACCAGAGCCCCTTCCGAAGCACCACCTGCAGGAGGTCCCCACCCGTGCCTCCGAGCGCGAGTCGGACGCCGAGTTCGTGGCTGTCGCGTGACACGGTGAACTGTACCAACCCGTAAAGTCCGACCGCCGCCAGGACGAGTGCGGCGATGCCCATTGTGCCTACCAGGATCGCGCCGATGCGCTGCGGAAAGAGTGAGTCGGTCAGGATCTGACGGGCGGTCATGGTTTCGGCGGACGGGTGCCCCGGCAGATTGGCCGCCACGATGTCGCGAATGGCGGCCTCGTGAGCGGCGGGGTCGGCGGCCGCGAATGTCACGAACGCTCTGGCGGGAGGCACCCCCGCCGTCGAGAGATAGACGAGTGGATCAGGGGTGACGTCCTGCACGATGTAGCGCGCGTCCTCGGCCACGCCGACGACCCGGATGTCGTCCTCGCCGATTCGGAAGGACCGCCCGATTGCGTTCCCCTCGGGCCAGTAGCGCCGAACGAATGCGTGACTCACGACGGCGACCGGTGGCCCCTCCTGCTCGTCCGCGTCGGTGAAGTCTCGACCTTCCCGGAGGCGCAGCCCCGCCGTTCCGAGGTAGCCGCCGCCCACACGCCGAACGTCCACGGCCAGCCGATCCTGGCCGGGGGGCGGCTGGACGCCCGCGATGTCCATCGGCCTCGGCGTTCGGACCCACCCGAGCACGGGTGCGTCGGCCACGGCCACGGAGGCCACGCCACGCTCCGCGCGCACCCTCGTGACGATGTCACGGATCCGTGACGCCCGATCGGCTTCATCGAGCTGGGGGTCGGGCCTGAGCGTGAAGGAAGCCACGCGGTCGGGGTCGAAGCCGGGCCGTGTGGTCGCCCCGTCGAGCAGCGTCCTGACAAAGAGGCCGGTAGCCACCACGAGCACGACCGATACGGAGACCTGTCCGACGACAAGGGCCGTTCGCAGCCGTGACGACGGGCCGGCCCCTCCCCCGCGCGTGCGGAGCGCTCCGGCGGGGTCCTTTTTCAGGAGATGAAACGCTGGGGCGGCGCCTGCCAGCACTGAAGCCGCCAGCGCTGCGGTTACCGTCATGGCCAGGACCCGACCGTCCAGCGGGAGGGCGAGTGCCAATCCGCCCGATACGGCGCTGAGAAGGGACTCGCCGAGATAGGTGTTGATCCGCACGGCCGCGATCACGCCGAGGGTCGCCCCGAGGGCAACGAGGAGTACCGCTTCCGTCACGAGTTGGCGAACGAGACGGGTGTTGCCCGCGCCCATGGCCAGTCGGACGGCCATCTCTTGCTCCCTCGACATGGCCCGCACGAGCAGGACGCTGCCGACGTTCAGGCAGGCGATGAGCAGCACCATGCCCGCGACCGCGATCAGGATGGCCGCGAAAGCCATGACTCCGGCATGAAGACTGTGATCCAGACCGGTCGTCGGTGTGATGCCGACGCCGTGGCCTTCGTTCTCGGCGTACGTCTGCTCCAGTCGACGGGCTACCGCGCCGAACTGCTCCCGCGCCTCGCCGACCGATGCACCTTGCGCGAGCCGACCGATCATCTCGAAGACCTTGCTGCCCCGATCGTTCGGGTCGAAGCCGGGGATGAATCGGTCTGCCGATGTCAGCGGCATCCAGAGGTCCGATGCGAAGCCGATGAAGTGACCCCTGAAGCCCTCCGGCCCCACCCCGACCACGGTGGCCGGATCACCTCCGACCTGGATCGCGCGCCCGACGATTCCGGCGTCCTGGCCGAACGCGTCGGTCCACAACCTGTGGCTGAGCACGACCAGCGGTTCGTCCCCGAAGCGGCCCTCCTGCGGGAAAGCCATTCGGCCGAGCGTCGCGCGCAGCCCGAGCAGCGGGAAGTACTCCGGCGAGACGAGTTGGGCGATGGCGGTGGGGCCTCCCTCCTCGGAGCCGAGGGTGGTCTGGAGGCCGGTGAACGCAGCAATTTCCTGGACCGCGTCGACGGATCCCTTGTAGTCGAGGAAGTCCTGGTAGGAGAAGCCGGAGAAGCTGTTGCCCCCGGCCACGTCGGCCCACACGTCGACGAGCGACTCGGGATCGTCGACCGGCAAGGGACGAAGCAGCAACTCGTTGACGGCGGAGAAGACGACCGTGTTCGCTCCGATTCCCAGTGCGAGGACGAAGATGGACGTGAGGGCCAGGACGGGATTCTTGCGAAGTGCCCGCGCCGAAAACCGGAGGTCGGTCAGGAAATCGGACGCGATCGACGGGTCGGGATCGAATCGGGATGCCGAGGCCGGCACCTTGGAGGCCGCCAGTAGCGGGGCGGCCATCTCCGGCTCGCCAAACCGGTCGAGGAGTTCTCGGGGTGATCGTCCGGCGGCAAGACCGTCGGAGAAGTGTGCCTCCAGATCCCGCCGGACCGCTCTGGCCGCACGACCCCGGACTCCTGCCTGCCGGATTACGTCGTCGACGGCCTGCCGCAACTCTTCGGGAAGGTCGCGGTCGCGTGGGTCGCCCTCAGGAATGTCGCTCACGACTCGAGGCCCAACTTCGCCATGGCCGCGACCAGCCCCGCCCACTCCTTTTCGTGGTCGGTGAGCCAACTACGTCCTGCCGTCGTCACTGCGTAATACTTCCGGGTGCGGCCTCCCGCCTCACGGGGCGCTCTCGCCTCGATCAGGCCTTTGGACTCCAGGTTGTAGAGGAGCGGGTAGAGGGAGGAGTGCCCCAAGGCGAGCACCCCCTCCGATTGATGGTCGAGGGCCTCGGCCAGTTCGTATCCGTACATCTCGCGTTGGGCAAGAAGCTTCAGGATGGCCAAGGGGCCTGCTCCCCGCATCCACGCCTTCGTCACTCTCGGCACGACCGTCCCCCGGTTCAATGGACATCATGTGTTACCATATATTAGGTGTCACATAATATCGTTGCAATCGACCGCCCGTGCCAGGGCGGCCAACTCGGCCTCCGCCTGCCGCGCGAATGGACCAATGAGAAAGCGGGCCAGGATCACTCCTTTTCGACTGAACTCGCCCACCAGGCAGGAGACGCTGACGTGGCTACCGTCGTCATTCGGCGTGGCGCGCCACTCGAACCTCAGGCGGCCCGACCTGGCTGTGCCCTTGGTTCCGTCCACTTCGAAGACGAAGGCGGCCGGGTCCGAGGACGTCACGACCGTCACGTGCTCCGTCTCGGCGAGACCGAAGACGTCTCTCTCCTCCTGCCAGCCGTCACCAGGCGACGCCGCGCCGGGCGGAGCGCCTGATATGCTGAGCACGCCCGGACACCATTGCGGCCGTTCCATGGCCATGGCCAGAAAGGACAGGACGCCCTCGGGCGTGCACTTCACGCCGCGGGATACGGTGAACAGTTCCGCCATTTCGGTGCGGTTCTCCATGGCCCTTCCCAGCCTTTCGTCGTCGAGGTGCGTCCAAGCGCGGCGGAGCCAGGACATCCCCTTGATGCTCCCGGCGCCCAACGCGTCCAGAGTTACCCATTATCGTGGGCGGGCGAAACGGTCTCGCTCGCGGAAGGTGAAAGAAACGAACCGGTTTACTCAGGCCCTTCGGTATTCCTCAAGCGCCGACTGGCACATACATTGGACGGCTATGGGTCGCCATTTCGGCTGGCCGGTCTTACCGAGTGTCCTTCCACGTCACGGAGATCTGTTGATGCGTAATCGTCTCGTCCTCTGCACCCTGGCGGGCCTCGCCATCGGTCCTGCCGCCCTGAGCGCCCAGGGCTTCGCGATCGCTGGGCGGGTCGGCACGCTCGGGCTCGGTGCAGAGGCCGCCGTTGGTCTGTCGCCCAAGCTCGCGCTCCGAGGTGGGCTCGGCTTGATGCCCCTGGAGCCCACCGCGACGATCGACGACATCGAGTTCACGGTCGGTCTCCCCGAGACCTGGTTCAACATCGGGGCAGATCTGTTCCTGGGAAGCGGCTTCCGGATAGGCGGGGGCATGCTGTTCAAGCCTGATGATCCTACTCTGACCGGTGAGTTGTCGGGAACGGCCAGCATCGAGATCGGTGACGAGGTCTACACGTCGGCGGAGGTGGCGCAGCTCAATGGTGTGCTCGATTCGAAGGATCAGGCCCCGTATGTGATTATGGGCTTCGGCCGGCATGCCGCACCGGGTGTCGGGCTGTTCCTCGACCTCGGAGTCGCCTTCCTCGGAGAGCCTGACGTGCAGCTATCCGCGACGGGGAATGTGGTCGGCTCTGCGGAGTTTCAGGCCGAGCTGGCGAAGCAGGAGCAGCGCACCGAGGACGACCTCGGCAGCTACCTGAAGCTTTGGCCCATCCTGAACTCGGCGTGAAGATCGGCTTCGGAGGCTGACCTCAGGCTCCGCTGTTCGATGACTGAGCCCGCGCGTCACCGCTTCGTCGCGACGGATTCGTCCGGCGAGGTGTCCGGCCTCCTCTGGGTGCCGGATGACGCGCGGGCTCTGTACGTCTACGGCCATGGCGCGGGCGCGGGTATGACGCACCGTTTCATGGAGGACAGCGCGGCGCGGCTGCACGCACGGGGCATCGGGACGTTCCGCTACCAGTTTCCGTACATGGAAGCGGGCCGCCGTGGGCCCAATCCCCGACCGATCCTGCTGAAGACCGTGCGCAGCGCCGTCGACAAGGCCACCGAGTTGGCGGAGGGCCTTCCGCTGCTTGCCGGGGGAAAATCCATGGGCGGGCGGATGACGTCGATGGCCGCTGCCAAGGAAGCGCTCGACGACGTCCGGGGCCTCGCCTTTTTCGGCTTCCCGCTCCATCCAGCAGGCAAGCCTTCGTCCGAGCGCGGCGACCACCTGAGTAAGGTGGGGCTACCCATGCTGTTTCTTCAGGGAACCCGCGACGCGCTTGCCGATCTCGATCTCCTCCGCCCGGTCCTCGCCGGTGTGACTCCGCCCCCCACGCTCCGTGTAATCGACGGGGCGGACCACGGCTTTCATGTGCTCAAACGTTCCGGGCGCACGGACGATGAGGCCCTGGAAGAAGCGTGCGACGCGTTCGCAGCGTGGACGGACGAGGTGATTTCCTGAGGCCGCCTCTTTCCCGACCCCGGCCGCCCGACGGCTCGGGACGGCCGAGGCCCACAGCCACGGCGTTCCGCGCGTGCCCTCTCCGCCTACTCGGCTGACAGCGCCCGGACCGGATCGACTCGTGAGGCCTTCCGCGCCGGGAGCCAGAGTCCGAGCAGGGAAACGACCGACAGCGCACCGATGACCAGGGCGAACGTGGCCGGATCTGTCGGGCTCACGCCCACGAGAATGCTCGACAGGGCTCCGCCCATCGCGAACGCGGCCACCAGCCCGATGCCGAGTCCCAGCAGCGCTCGATAGGCTCCCTGCCGCACGACCATCCGAACGACGTCTCCTCCCTCCGCCCCCATGGCCAGCCGGACACCGATCTCGGCGGTGCGCTGCTGGGCCGAGTAGGCGGTCACTCCGTAGATGCCGACGGCTCCGAGAACCAGCGACATCAGTGCGAAGGTGCCCATCAGGTAGCCGATGACGGCGAAGCCGCCGACCCGCCGCTCGATCAACTCCGGCATCGTCTCGATCGAGTAGAGGGGAAGTTTGGGGTCCACTGACCAGACGGCCCGCTCCACACCCTCGATCACGTCCCGGGGCGGGCCTGCCGTGCGGATGACCAGGGAGCGCGTGCGTACGCCGCGCGCGTCGATATGGCCGTAGATCGACGGTTCAGGCGCGTCGTCGAGGCCGCGCTCCGTGATGTTGCGCAGGACGCCGACGATGGCGATGTCGGGGTCCCCGTCTTCCCCGACGATATACGCTCGTAGCGGGTCGGTCCCACTGGCAATGTACTGTGACACGAACGCTTCGTTCACGACGGTGACCAGGCCACCCTCGACGGCATCCGCCGCCGTCAGCGCGCGTCCCGCGACGATCTCGGTGCGCAAAGCTTCGAAGTAGCCTGGCGTGACCCAGGTGCTCCGAACGCGCTGAGGGGCGCTGGGCTGCCCGTCGGGTCCGGCGACACGGACCGAATTCCCCCAGTTGGATCCCATGAGGGGATGACTCTGGGTGGTGCCGACGGCCTCGACGCCCGACGACTGGAGGACGCGGTCCTCTACGGCGCTCCAGAACGCGGAGACCTCTTCTCCCGCGGCGTAGTCGCTGCTCGGCGGTGACACCCGCACCGTCAATACGTTTTCGGGTTCGAAGCCGAAGTCCTGACTACGCATTCCGGCCATGCTCTTCATCAGCAGTCCACCGCCGATCAGCAGGACTACGGCCAGAGCCGTCTGGATCACCACCAGCGTGCTTCCGAACCGGCTGGCCCTTCGACCCCTGCCGCCGCGACCGCCGTCACGCAACTCGAGCATGGGGACGGAGGAGGACTGGAGGGCGGGCGCCAGGCCGAAGACGATGGCCGACACGGCTGTGATCCCGAGCGAATAGGCGATGACCGTCCCGTCCATGCCGAACTGGAACACGGGTGGGAGCGTGGACGGCAGGGCCGCCACGATGGCCCGGTAGCCCCACTGCGCGAGCAGGACTCCCAGTCCGCCGCCGAGGACCGCGAGGACCAGACTTTCCGTCAGCAACTGACGAAGGACCCGCGCACGCCCGGCACCCAGCGCCGCTCGCACGGCGAATTCCCGACTACGGGATCCAGCCCGAGCCAGGAGGAGGTTGGCCACGTTCACACATGCCATGAGCAGGATGAAGCTCACCGCGGTGAGCAGTACGAGGGAGGCCGCCCTGGCGACGTCTCCCAGGAAGTCCTCGTGGGCGGACACGACCCTGGTCGTCCAACCCGCGTTCGAGTCGGGGTACTCCTCCGCGAGTTGGCGAGCCACGGCGGCCAGCTCCTCGCGAGCCTGCGAGAGCGTGGCTCCGTCGGCCAGGCGGGCGATCACGTTCGTGTTGTGATTGCTGCGATTGGCCGTGCTGGGGTGCGATCCCCAGGGCATGAAGAGGTCGGGCGCCTCGTCCAGAAAGAGGAAGTCGGGCGGCATGATGCCCACCACGGTCTTCTGGATGTTGTCCAGCACGAGTGTCGACCCCAGCACCTCCGGATCGCCACCGAAGCGGCGTTGCCAGAAGCCGTCGGTCAGAATCACGACCCCGTCGCGCCCCTCCCCCATTTCGTCCTCCGCAAAGTCGCGGCCCAGGACTGGTGCCTTGCCGAGGAGTCGGAGGATGTTGGGGGAGGTACGGATACCCGTAACCAACTCCGGAGCCCCGTCTCCGGTCAGATTGAAGTTGTCCTCGTTGAAGATCGCGAGGTCATCCAGGCTCCGCGCGCGTTCCCGCCAGTCCCACGCGTCCGCGGCGTTGACGTCCGTGTTCTCCCACCCGAGCTCGTGGTTCTCTGACCAGACCACGAGGAGTTCTTCCGGGCTCTCGTAGGGGAGCGGCCTCATCAGAAAGCCGTTGACGACCGTGAATACCGACGCGTTCGCGCCGATGCCCAGAGCCAGGGTCGCGACGGCCGTGATCGCGAAGATCGGCCGGCGCAGCAGCGAGCGAATTGCGTAGCGGATGTCCGACAGCACCGTACCCATGATCTCCCATCCTCCCATTGTGGTCGTGTCGACACCCGCTCCTCGGAGCCTCAGCGCCGTACCTGTTCGGAGGGCATCCCATGTGGCGCCCATCCAGCGGGCGACCGTCCCCAGCCGCCCTCGTGTCCCCTGGTCCCACTCCAGGAGTGCGATGAAGGACTCTTCCATCTCGGCCGCGTACCGCTCTCGATGCTCTCGCGGGTAGAGGCGTAGGAGCCGCCGGAACCAGCGACGCTCTACGTTCCGTAGAGTCACGAGCGTCGGACCCAGGCGTTGGCGGGTCCCCGAGCGGTGGCGCCTCGAACGGTGAGGGCCGACATCACGCGTGCGTCCCGTCGGTCCCGACGCGCTTTTCTCGAGCGATCCGGACGAGCGCGGCCAGCCTCTCCACCTCCTCATGGAGTACCAAGCGGCCTTCCGGCGTCAGCGCGTAGAACTTGCGCGTGCCCCCTTCGAGCGGAGCACCGTCAGGGGCTTCCACCTCGGAGATCCACCCGGCGCGCGCGAGGTCCTTGAGCGACCCGTAGAGCTTTCCCGGCCAGAGGCGGAGCCCTCCGTCCGTCCGGTCCAGCACCTCCTCCATGATGGCTGTGCCGTGGAGCGTCTGGTCCGCCAGGCTCAACAAGATGTGGAACCAGTGGCCCTTCAATCGTCGGTTCGCTGCCATGTATGCCCTCGTGTCTCTCTTCGAGTCGCTCTTGGGCCGGCCCGAGTGCCTGCCATTACTACGACCCTGTATCTATACGGAAATGTATAGATAAGAGATTCAACGTCGTTCGGCCACCTGGGTGTCTGGATGGTTGACCCGTACGGTGCTCGACGAGCATTGTGATCGGTTCCGGGCCCCGCGGTCGCAGGCGTCGGAGGCCCGTTCGACCATCCCGAAGGAACGCATCGATGCGCAACAGACTCCCGTGGCTTCCCGTCCTTCTCTTCCTCGGCGTCGGCACCGGCACGGCCGCCCCCGCCTCGGTCGCCGCCCAGAGCGGTCCGACCGCGGATCTCTCCGAGGTATTTGGTGATCTCAGCTACCGGAACGTGGGGCCGTCGCGTGGTGGGCGGGTCACGGCCGTCGCGGGCCATCGATCGCACCCCTACACCTTCTATATGGGGGCGACCGGGGGCGGCGTGTGGAAGACGGAAGACTATGGGACCACGTGGTTCCCGATCTCGGACGGGTTCTTCCAGACCGGTTCGATCGGCTCGATCCGAGTGGCTCCTTCCAACCCCGACATCGTCTACGTCGGAACGGGCTCCGACGGCATCCGCAGCAACGTCATCCTGGGTAAGGGGATGTACCGCTCGGACGATGCCGGCCGTACGTGGCGGCTGACGGGAATGGAGAACGCCGGTCAGATCGGCGCAGTTGAGATCCACCCGACCAACGCCGATGTGGCCTACGCGGCCGCGCTCGGGAATCCGTGGGCTCCGAGCGAGGAGCGCGGGATCTATCGGACACGGGACGGCGGACGCTCCTGGGACCAGGTGCTGTTCACCTCGGACTCGGTCGGCGGTATCGACGTCGAGATCCATCCGACGAATCCGAACGTGATCTACGCCGCGATGTGGCGGGTGGAGCGGAAGCCGTGGACGATCATTTCCGGGATGGAGGCCGCAGGAGAGGAAGACGGCATCTGGAAGTCGACGGACGGCGGCGACAGTTGGCGGATCGTCACGCGCGGCCTCCCCTCTGGGCTCATCGGGAAGATCGATCTAGCCGTAACGCCCGACGACCCTGACCGCGTCTACGCCGTGGTCGAGACCACGGATCCGGACGAGGGCTTGTACCGGTCCGACGACAGCGGTGAGAGTTGGCGGCTGGTCAGCAACCAGCGCGGCATCATGAACCGTCCGTTCTACTACACGAACGTCGATGCGGACCCCTCGGACGCGGACAAGGTCTTCATCAACAACGAGGGCTTCTACGTTTCGACCGACGCCGGAGCCTCGTTCGAGCGGCAGTCCACCCCACACGGAGACAATCACGACATCTGGATCAACCCGGACGATCCGGACATCTGGGTGCAGTCGAACGACGGCGGCGCCAATGTGACGTTGGACGGCGGACGGACGTGGTCGACGCAGCACAATCAGCCCACGGCCGAGCTGTACTCGCTGGACATCGACGACCGCCACCCCTACTGGCTGTATGCCGGCCAGCAGGACAACACGACCATCATGGTGCCGTCGAACCCGCCGGAGGATGGATCACCGGGCGGGCACACGGCCCTGTGGCGGGACGTCGGCGGCTGCGAGACCGGACCCGCGGTGCCGAAGCCGGGCGATCCCACCATCGTCTACAGCAACTGCAAGGGCCGCTTCGGGCGGTACAGCCACCTGACCGGCCAGGAGAAGCAGTACTACGTCGGCTTCCAGAACCTCTACGGGGTCAACCCGGCCGAGTTGAATTACCGGTTCCAGCGGGTGGTTCCGATCGAGGTGTCTCCCCACGATCCCAACGTCGTGTATCACGGCTCCCAGTTCGTCCACAAGACGACGGACGAGGGCGTAACGTGGGAGACGCTGAGCCCCGACCTGACCGCCTTCCGCCCCGAGCGCCAGATGGTTTCCGGGGGACCGATCACCCGCGATATCACCGGTGAGGAGCACTACTCGGTGCTCTACGCGATCGAGGAATCGCCGGTGGAGCCCGGGGTCATCTGGACGGGAGCCAACGACGGACCGGTCCACGTGACCCGAGACGGTGGACGGAGCTGGACGGACGTGACGCCGCCCGATATGCCGGCCGAAGGACGGGTGCAGACCATCGACCCATCACCCCATCAGGCGGGTAAGGCGTACTTCGCGGCCTACCGGACGCTGCTCGGCGACTTCCAGCCGCTGATCTACCGGACGGAAGATTATGGACAGACGTGGACGCGGCTGACCACCGGCAGCAACGGCATTCCGGCCGACTATCCCACTCGGGTCGTTCGCGAAGATCCGGAACGGGAAGGCCTGCTCTACGCGGGTACAGAGTACGGGATGTTCGTCTCGTTCGACGACGGGGCGACTTGGCGGCCGTTCCAGTTCAACCTGCCGGTCACGCCGATCACGGACATCAAGGTGAAGGACGACGACCTGGTCATGTCGACCATGGGCCGGGCGTTCTGGATCATGGACGACCTCACGCCCGTGCGCGCCTGGACGGAGATGGTGGCCGCGGCGGATGTGCATCTGTTCCAGCCTGCCGATGCGATTCGTGAGCAGCGCGGCGGCTTCTTCGGCTTCGGCGGTGCCGCTCCGGATCAGCCGCAGTGGTCTCCCGCCGGGGTTACCCTCGACTACTACCTTCCCTCGAACGCCAGTTCGGTTCAACTGGAGATTCGCGGATCGGATGGGGTCGTCCGTTCCTACTCGGCCGAGGGTCCCGGAACGCGGACGGAGCAGGCGCAGGAGATGCGCGCGCCGTTCCAGCGCCAGACGGGCGCCCCGACGCTCGACGCGAGCGAGGGCGTCCATCGCTTCGTGTGGGATCTCACGGTGCCTGGGCCCGGAGGGGCCGCCCGTGGTGGGCCCATGGTCGTTCCGGGCGTTTACGAAGCTCGGCTGACGGTCGACGGTGCGACGCGCTCCAGAAACTTCCAGGTCGTGATGGACCCGCGGGTGGCTGCCGATGGTGTGACGGTGGCTGACCTTCGAGAACAGTTCGAGCTCGCCATGCAGATCCAGCAAGCCATGGAGGACGCGACCGGCACGATCGACCGCGTCGAACAAGCCATGGAGCGCGCCGCGGACGGTTCGGCGGTGGACCGCGACCTCGAGGAGATCCTGGACGCCCTCGTGACGGATCGGGAGATCTCGAGCTATCCGCAGCCGATGCTGGCCGATCAGCTTCGCTACCTGTACGGCAACACCACCCGGGCGGATCAGAAGCCAGGGCGCGACATGTACACACGGCTGGAGGATCTTCGGACGGAACTGCGCATGCATCAGGAGCGGTTGCAGCGGTTGCTGCGCACGATTACGTAGGTCGTAGCGAGGTCGGGGGTCCAAACGGGGAGGGGTGATGCGTGATGTGCTGCTGGACCTGTACGCGCACATGCAATGGGCGGACGCCAGGGTCTGGGAGGCCGTTCTCGGTAACGAGACGGCCTCCGACGACCGTGCGTTGAAGGATCTCCTGGTGCACTTGCACCTCACGCAGCAGGCGTTCCTCGACACGTGGAAAGGGTGCCCGTTCGAGATGCTGGACAGCGATGCTTTCGATTCCGCCCACGCCACCATGGTCTGGGCGCGCGACGGGTTGGCACGAGTCTGCGGATATCTCACGGAGCGGTCGCCCGCGGAGCTTGCCGAGCCGATGATTGTGCCCTGGGCGCACTACTTTGCGCCCGAGGGTCAGAAGGCCGGAGCTACCACGCTGGGGGAGACCATGCTCCAGGTCGCGCTGCACAGCGCCCACCACCGCGCCCAGGCGAACCGGCTTCTGCGTATCGCAGGCGCCGAGCCCCCTCTCGTCGACTACATCGGGTGGCTGTGGGCCGGCCGGCCCGACCCGCGATGGCGGGCGGCCGAGGGGTCGTAGGGGAAGCGACTTCCAGTCCGGGATGGGGAAGGCGACCTCCAGCACGGGGCCTTGTATTGTACTCAACGATACAATACGATATGTGCATCGCGCATGCGGGCGGCACGTCACCCCGCCATCCCCCTACCGGACTCACAATGGGCGACGCAGTCGAGCCTCTGTCCCGCCACAGATTCCACATTCTGGTGGCGCTGGCCGGTGAGGACCTCCACGGATCAGGAATCGTGCGAGACGTCCTCGGGCAAACGGAGGGGGTCCTGCGCCTCTGGCCGGCGACGCTGTACGGCACCCTGGATGAGATGGAGTCCTCGGGTCATATCCGTGAGTTGAAAGGCGCGGACAGGCCTGCGGGTGTGAGCGAGCGGCGGAGGTACTACCGGATCACGCGAGAGGGGCGGCGGGTCCTCTCCACGGAGGCCCAGAGGCTCGCGGCTATGGCCGGTGTGGCTGAGCAGCGACTCCGAGGAGTGTGACGACGTGAGGACTCCCTGGATTTGGCGCGCGGCGCTGCGGCTCCTGCCGCCCGAATTCCGAGCGCGCCACGAAGACGACATCGGGCGGGTGATCGAGTGGCACCTCGAAGGGAAGGGCGCGATTGGTCGCCCGGCGGTGTGGGCCCGGGCGGTCGCGGACACGGTGGTGGCTGCGGTCCGCATGCGGCGGGCGGCGCGGAGACTGGACAGGGCGGAGGGGATGACGATGGATCGTGTGTTCCAGGACGTGGGATTCGCCGTCCGGGCGCTGCAACGCCGGCCCGGTTTCACGGTGCTCGCGGTACTTACCCTCGCAGTCGGTATCGGCGCGAACACCGCCATCTTTTCCGTGGTGAACGGTGTGCTCCTCCGGCCTCTGCCGTACCTGGCGGCTGACCGGATCGGAATTCTGTGGCACGAGTTCGGCGACGGTGCCCAGAAGCTGCCCGCGGTCCATCCGCTCGACGTCCGGGACTACCGGGACCGGAGCGAACTGTTCGAGACGTTCACCATGGCGACCGGTCGGGAGATGATTCTCGGAGAGTCCACCGATCCCGAGGTGGTGGACGTCGGACTCGTCGAGGCCGGTTTCTTCGAGTTCTTCGGGACGGCCGCCGAGCACGGGCGGACGTTCACGCCCGAGGAGGACGTCGCCGGCGCCGTACCAGCGGCCGTACTCAGCCATCGACTGTGGGTCCGGAGGTTTGGCGCCGATCCGGCGGTGGTCGGGTCGGCCGTGCCTCTGGCGGGCGGGACCATAGATGTCGTGGGCGTCCTCCCCGAGGACTTCCGTCTTCGACTGCCCAGCGAGGCATTTCTCCTTCGGGATGCAGAGCTCTGGCTGTCCCTTCGACTCGACCCCGCCCGTACTCCGCCGCGTAACTTCACCGGCTTTACCGGATTCGGACGCCTCGAGGAAGGGGTGACGTTTGCCCAGGCCCAGAGCGAGGTCGAGTCGCTGGCCGCCCGTCTCAAAGAGGAGCATCCGGAGCACGCTGCTTCCAAGCTGGTCGCCCGCATCGAGCCCCTTCAGGCGGACATTGTGAAGGGCGCCGATCGGACCATCCTGCTGCTGTTCGGGGCCGTGGGCTTCGTCCTGCTAATCGCCTGTGCCAACGTCGCGAATCTGGTGATGGTGCGGGGGCAGAGCCGGTCTGCCGAGCTGGCCCTTCGGAGCGCGCTGGGGGCCGGGAAGGCAGGCCTTGCACGACTGGTCCTCGTGGAGAGCGCCCTGCTTGCCACGGCCGGGTCAGTCCTGGGCCTCCTGCTCGCGTGGGGTGGAATCGAGGTGCTCACGACCCTGGGACAGGGTAGCGTGCCCTTGCTGGATGCGGTCCGCCTCGACGGCCCCGTACTCGCGTTCGCGGCGGGTGCCGGGGCGCTGGCGGCAGCCCTGTTCGGACTGGTTCCGGCGCTCAGCGCCGCCGGCCGGGATCCGGCCGCTGAACTTCACGGGGCGGGCCGCGGAGGCGAGAGCCGGAGGCGTCAGCGGGTGAGAAATGCGCTCATCGTGGTCGAGGTTGCGGCCAGTCTGGTTCTGATGGTGGGCACCGGGCTCATGATCCGCACGGTCATGGCGCTGGGCGAGGTCGATCCGGGCTTCGCCATGGAGGGGGCGATGACCTTCCGCACGAACCTCCCGATCGGTTCGTTCCCGGACGGTGAGTCGCGGCGGGTGGCCCAACAGGAACTGATCGAGGGACTGGAGGCGCTCCCTGGAGTCCGACGGGCGGCGGTGGTCAGCCAGTTACCGCTGACCGGCTCCGGTCCGCTACAGCCCTACGCGTACGACGAGGAGACTGCCACAAATTGGGAGAGCGTGACCGCCGACCAGCGGTGGATTTCGCCGGGCTTCTTCGACGCCATCGGCGCCCGCCTCGTGGAGGGGCGAACCTTCACCGGACAGGGGGAGGTGGACGGCGGGACCATCGTGATCGACGACCGGCTGGCACAGAGGGCGTTCCCGGGGCGAAGCGCGGTCGGAGAGCGCCTGCAGGTGAATCCCAACGATGCACCCGAGGAGGTCCGGTATGCGTCGGTCGTCGGCGTCGTCGAGCACCTCCGGCTGCACGATCTCAGCCAGCCCCATCTGACCCAGATCTGGTTCGCCCAGACGGCGGGTATCCGATTCAGCATGGTGGTCCGCACCGACGGTGACCCGGAGGCTCTGGCGCCCGAGATCCGGACTCTGATGGGCCGGCTGGCTCCGGGCGCTCCCGTGGAAGACATGCGTGGTCTCGACCAGTTGGCCTCCGCTTCGCTCGCTCCTGAGCGCCTCACGCTCGCCTTGATGACCGGCTTCGGCGTCGTGGCGCTCCTCCTCGCGTCCGTTGGCATCTACGGTGTGCTTTCGTTCGCGGTGTCACAGCGGACCCGGGAGATCGGCGTGCGGATGGCCCTTGGCCAGGCGCCTGAAGCAGCGCGCCGCAGGGTCCTGTCGCAGGGCGCGCGGCTCGTGGCGGTCGCGCTGGTGTTGGGGTTGGGTGCGGCGGTTTTCCTGAGTCGGACGGCCGCAGATTTACTGTATGGGGTGGAGCCGGTGGACCCGATCACGTACCTGATCACGAGCGCCGTGCTCGGTGGCGTCGCGATGCTCGCGTGTTGGGTGCCGGCCGTGCGGGCGACCCGGGTGGACCCGGTCACCGCGCTGAAGGGATGAAGCGGAAAGCGCAGCGTATCGGTGATCATCAGTGGATTCACGACCAAAAAAATGAGGGAGAATTGCAATGCGGATGAAGAGGGGTAGTGCGCGGGTGGCGAACATGGAAGCGGCGTTTGTCGCGGGCATGTTGCTCACTGCGGCGGTGGCTCCGACGGGGACGTGGGCCCAAGCCACTCCGGACGAGGCAGGAGTCCGGCGCGCCGCGCTGGACTACCTCGAGGGCTTCTACGAAGGCGACGACTCCAAGCTGCGGCGCAGCGTCCACCCGACCGTGGACAAGTTCGGCTACTACCGCGCCGCGGCCGATGAGCCGTATCAGCGGGTCCCGATGTCCTTCGAAGCGATGTTCGAGTTCGCGGAGAACGTGCGCGCCGGTCGCGGCACGCCGCCGGCCGGAGCGCCCAAGGAGGTCATCCCTCTGGATATCCAGGACCAGACCGCCGTCGTGAAGATCATCGCCTGGTGGGGTCAGGACTACCTCCAGATGGCTCGGATCGACGGCCGCTGGATGATCGTCCACGTTCTGTGGCAGTCTCTGGAGTAGCCGCCTGGCTCGTTTCTAGTCGTCTCGAAGCGCGGTTGCCGGTGCGATCCGGGAGGCGCGTCGGGCTGGCACGAGCGTCGCGACCGCGACGACCGCCAACAGGAGTGCCGTGACCGAAAGGAGCGTCAAGGGGTCGTACGGGCGGATGCCATAAAGCAGCGACGAGAGCGCCCGGCCGGCGTACCACGCTCCACCGAGGCCGACCACCACCCCGAGCACCGCGGGTGCAACTCCCTGCCGCATGACCATGCCCACCACGTTGCCTTCCCCCGCGCCCAGCGCCCGGCGGATGCCGATTTCGCGGGCCCGCTGGCTCACAGTATAGGCCACTACGCCGTAGAGACCGACCCCGGCCAGCAGAAGGGCAAGGCCGGAAAACACGGTCAGGAGGGTGAGGTAGAAACGTGTGTCGGCACTCGCGCGGGCGATGGCTTCGGCCAGCGACTCCATGCCGGTAGGCGCGATCTCCGGATCGAGCGACGCCAGGGCCCGCCGTGCGGCCGGGAGTGCGCTGGCACCTCCGTTTCCACGTCTGATCGTGAAGTACACCACGTTGCTCCCGAACTGAGCGTTCGGGAGGTAGACAGCTGGAACTTCGGGTTGTGTGGACTCACGTCCGCGCACATCGGCCACCACTCCGACGACCGTCCACGTCGGTTGCTCGTCGAAGCCCCAACTCATGGGAAGGTCGAACCTCCGTCCGATCGGGTCCGTGTCCGACATGTGCGCGCGCACGGCGGCCTCGTTCAGCACTGCCACCGCCGGAACGTCGGCGCGATCGGACGGGTTGAACCATCGCCCGGAGACGAGCTTCAGCCCGAGTGCGTCGAGATAACCGGGGCTGACTGGCCGCACACTTACGCCCGGTTGGTCGGGCTCGTCGACGGGGGGCCGATCCGGGAACGACATACCGGTTCCGATGGAGCCACTGCTGAAGGGTACGCCGAAGCCGTGGCCGACAGCGGTGACCCCGGGGATGGCCGAAAGGCGGTCTTCCAGCTCGTCGAAGAACTGGAGCGCGCCCTCGGTGTCGTATCGACTCTCGGGCGCGGAGATCCGGAAGCGCTCGACCCCGTCCGGTCGGAAGCCAAGGTCGACCGAGCGCATCTCCTGAAGCGTGCGGAACATCAGCCCCGCACCGAGGAGGAGCGTTAACGACAGACTGACTTCTCCGGCCAGCAAAAGTCCACGGGACAGGCCGGCTCGGTGGTGGCCGGAGCCCCGCTCCGCCGAGCGCAGGGTGGTGGCCACCGACGTGCTCGCAGCGCGCCGAGCTGGCATGACGCCGAACAGCACCGCGACGAAGACCGTCAGGGCCAGACCGAACGCGACGGATGTACCGTCGAGACCGATCTCGTCCGCCCGAGGAAGGTCGCTCGGTGCGAGTGCCGTGAGTGCCTCGACTCCGAGCGCCGCCAGAATGAGTCCCGCCGCGCCCGCGAAGCCCGCGAGCACGAGCGCCTCGGCAAAGAGCTGCCGGACAAGTCGCCCTCCGCTCGCGCCCAGCGCGGACCGCACAGCCAACTCCCCGGTCCGGCCAGCCGCCCGCACTGCCATCAGGTTGGCCACGTTGGCACACGCGATGAGCAGAACCATCCCAACAGCGGCCATCAAGATGAACAGCGCGGTCTGTACGTCGGCCACGAGGTACTCGTGCATCGATTGGAGGTCTGTACCGTCATCTCGGTGGCTGTCCGGGAACTCCTCGGAGAGCGCCCGATCCACCCCCGCGAGGCGCTGCTCGACCGCCTCCGCCGTGGAGCCGGAAGGGAGGCGACCGACGGCCCGCATGATGTTGCACCCGTGACCGCAGTCGGACACGTCGTGGCGCCGGGGCACCCAGGCCTTCGTGTTGTCGGGGAAGCGGAAGCCTGGCGGGGCCACCCCCACCACCTCCCAGGCCTCGCCGTTGAGTTCGATCAACTCTCCCACGGCGTCCGGGCGGGCGCCGAGCCGGCTCTGCCAGAAGTCGCGGGACACGACGGCCACGCGTGGTCCGTCCGGGACATCATCGTCCTCCGTGAGGTCGCGCCCGAGGATCGGAGCGACGCCGAAGACGGACAGCAGCCCGTGTGTAACACGTGCGATCTCGATGACCTCGGGGTCACCAAGGCCGGTAAGTGTCGGCCGGGAGCCCGCGTACCCCGCCAGGTCGAAGCCCGGGGCTGCGCCGCGCCACGCCGCGATGTCCGGATGGTCGACCGTGTTGCTCCGACCTCCGCGCGCGATGTCCGTCTTCCACAGCACCACGACTCGCTCGGAGTCGGGATAGGGAAGCGGGGTCAGCAGGACGCCATGCACTACGCTGAACAGAGCCACCACGGCGCCGATGCCGAGCGCCAGCGTCCCGGCGGCCGCAGCCGTGAAGCCAGGTCGACG
This sequence comes from Gemmatimonadota bacterium, assembly GCA_029262115.1. GTDB lineage: Bacteria > Gemmatimonadota > Gemmatimonadetes > Longimicrobiales > Gaopeijiaceae > JAJCZZ01. The sequence continues at coordinate 149,397 of JAJCZZ010000082.1, forward strand.
CACCAGGTTACGCGCACCGAGTCTCAAGTCCTGAAACCATCCACCCATCGACATTCTCTCCCCACCTCTTGGTGTCATCGTGATCGTGCGGGCCCATTCCTTCGGCACTTCGGTGGCCAGATCTCCCAGGACCTCCAACCAGATCCGCGTCCGGGCCGCAGCGCCCCGACCTTCCTCCTCCAGCCGGGTCGCGAGAAGCTCTGTCATGTCCGCACCGAACTCGCGCCGGAACGCGGGTGGGAAGGTGAGCAGGAGCAATCGGTAGAGACGAACTCCGCGTTTGGTATCGCGCATCCGGTCAGCTACCCAAGGCTTCTTCGACCTCGGCGAGCAAGCCGCGCAGACGTTCCCGCTCAGCACGCGCGACGGCCCTCCCGACCGGCGTCATCTCGAAGTAGCGGCGTCGCTCGCTGGCCCCCTCCACGGCTTCCCCTACCGCGCGCGACTCGGCAATCAGGCCCTGGTCACGTAGCGTGCGCATCCGGCGGTACAGGTTCGCCGGGAGAACGCGGCCGGCCCGCTCCGGATCTCGCTCGAGGACCTTGACGATCGCGTACCCGTGGAGGGGCTCGTCGCGCAGTGCGAGGAGGATACGCAGGCTTTCGGGGTGGAGCGGAAGAAAATCGACTGGAGACTCCGAGTTCGTTGGCATGGGTTGGAAATGTAGTGTCATAATGATATTAGTATCACAATGATACTAATGGGTGTGTTGAGCGGCAAGGGCGGGGAAGTCTCGGCGGTCGGCGTTGGACCTCACCTGGCGATCTGGTGACTTCCCGGCGATCCAGAGGCGAGCGGGGACGTCTCCCACCAACACGCCTCGGTGTCCCCTCCGAAGGACGGCGCTCAGTACACGCTCCGCAGTTTGCCAGGCAGGATGGGCCGGCACGCCGTGTGCCCTTCTGCATGCCCAGTCTCCCCAGGACCACATGATTCGCCGAGGTGCGAAATGATCCGATCCGTGTCTGCCGCGTCGCTCGCGCTGCTCATTGTCTGTGTGCCCACCTCTGTTCGTGCGCAGGGGCACGCCCTTCCCTCCACGGGCTCCTACGGCCTGTCCTTCAGTTTGCCCGAAGGCGGTGGTACTGGGCTCGGTCTCCGCAAGATGTTGTCCTCACGGACGAGCCTTGGCACGACCCTCATCTTCGGTGCGGGGTGGCAGGAACGAAGCGACTCGCTGGCGGGCGACCACTCGAATAGCTCGGTGAGTGTCGGTGTGCGCCCGGACCTCCGCCTGTACCGTCGGTCCGCCGGCCCGGTCGTGCCCTTCGTGGGACTGGACGCTGAGCTCACCTGCCAGAGTGCTTCAGACGATGCCTGGGCGCTGGGTGGCGGTGTCGGCGTCGGGGCCGAGTGGCTTCCCCTTCGCGGCATGAGCGTCTCGGGTTGGACGGGCGTGGCCACCCGGTATCGACATTCGGATTCGGGCCGAGCCTCCGAGAACGCCTTCAACGTAGGGGTCTTCCGGTCGGAGCTTACGCTGAATCTGTAATCCTGAGGCGTGCGTCGGGTTGCCCTCGGCTACAGCACGCCTCCCACCGCCCGTCCCACCAGCGCCGTCAGCGCCATGGCCACTGCGCCCCAGACCGTAACCCGGATAGCACTTCGAACGACACTGGAGCCACCGGCCCTGGCGGCGACTCCTCCCAGGACGGTGAGCGAAATCAACGAGGTCGCCGTGACCGCCGTGCTGAGCGACGCAATCGGCGATGCGAGTGCTGCCCCGAGAGGAAGCGCGGCGCCTCCGGCGAACGCGAATGCCGAGGCCACCGCGGCCTGGATGGGGCGAGCCAGATGCACCTCGGACAGCCCGAGTTCGTCGCGTGCGTGCGCGCCCAAGGCATCGTGAGCTGTAAGCTGCGCGGCCACTTCGACGGCAAGAGTCGGATCGAGGCCCCGCGTTTCATAGATCGCGGCCAGCTCCTCCAGCTCGAGGTCTGGGTTCCGTTTGAGCTCGCGAAGCTCCCGATCGAGATCGGCTTTTTCAGAGTCCGATTGGGAACTCACCGATACGTACTCGCCGGCGGCCATCGACATCGCCCCCGCAACGAGACCCGCGACCCCGGCAAGAAGGATCTGACTGCGGCCGGCCCCGGCCGCGGCGACACCCACCACCAGACTCGACGTGGACACGATACCGTCGTTCGCCCCCAGGACGGTGGCGCGCAGCCAGCCGACTCGCTGACTGAAGTGAGGTTCATCGTGCCAGGAATGGGGAAGGGACACTGTTTCTCCACGTGTGAGTCTCCGACGAGGACCAGGTCGGGACCCGGGGTGTTGTGCTTCACGGTTGCCGGGTGGACGGAAAAGATCGCTTGGCTCGTGTAGTGCCGGCCATACCGCTCCCCCCTTGTTACACGAGCGCCGGGGCGCCCATCATTATTCTGCCCCCACCTGGCTGGATGATAACCGTCACTCGCGCTCGCGTCGCACTCCTTGGGGCAGCGCCTATCATAGGAATGGCCGAACCTTGCCTACCGTAGATGAAGCGAGTAACCGTCGTCGGTTACGACCCTGACTGGCCGCGGCTGTTCGAGGAACTTCGCGCGTCCGTTTGGCCCGCCGTCTTCGACTTCGCTCTCACCATCGAGCATGTCGGAAGTACGGCCGTGCCCGGTCTGACCGCGAAACCGGTGATCGACATGGACGTCGTGGTACGGGACCAGGACGTGAGTCTGGGCATCGCTCGGCTGGGAAGACTCGGGTACGCCCACCGAGGTAACTTGGGCATCTCCGGTCGAGAGGCCTTCACCGCGCCCCCGGGTTCGCCACGGCATCACCTGTACCTGTGCCCCGAGTGCAGCCCGGCTCTGGCCAACCACCTCGCCGTCAGGGACCACCTCCGGCGAAATCCTGCCGCGGCCGTGGAATACGGGAACGTGAAGCGGCACCTCGCTCGGGAGTTTCCGGAGGACATGGCCGCCTACGTGGAGGCCAAGACCGAGTTTCTCATGGGGATTCTCCGAAGGGTGGGTCTATCGGAGGAGGCGTTGGCTGACATCCAGAAGATGAACAGGTCCAGGTAGGATCGGCCGGCCGACGACGGGCCGCGTGAACAACGTGCGGGATCGGCCTGCTGCCTACCGTCGCGCCGGAACTCCTACAGGCGTTCTTCCCATTCGCCCAGCACCTCGCCCATTTCCCTGACTAGCCGTTCACCGTCCGTAGCGTCGAACACCATCGGCGGCTTGAACTTGATGACGTTACCGTACGGCCCGTCCGTGCTGAGGAGGATGCCGCGCTCCTTCATGCGGCCCACCATGTAGGATGCGGCGGCCGCGTCGGAGCGGATCTCGCTCGGGTGTACCATCTCCTTCATGTGGCCCACCATGTAGGACGCGGCGGCCGCATCGGAGCGGATCTCGCTCGGGTGTACCATCTCCACGCCGAGGAACAGCCCCCGCCCGCGTACATCCCCGATGGTCGGGTACCGGTCGGCAAGGGCGCGCAGTTCATCCGTAACAGTGCCGCCCACCCGTAACGCGTGCTCCTGCAGTCCCTCCGCCTCCAGCACGTCGAGCACCGCCATTCCGACTTCGCCCGACACGGGGTTGCCGCCGAACGTGCTGAAGAACTCCATGCCGTTGTCGAAGCTGGCTGCGATCTCCGGGGTGGTGATGACCGCGCCCATCGGGTGACCATTCCCGATCGGTTTGCCGAGCGTCACGATGTCGGGTACGACGCCCTGGGTCTCAAAGCCCCACAGGTGGCTGCCGAGCCGGCCGAAGCCGATCTGCACTTCGTCGGAAATGCACACGCCTCCGAGGGCGCGCACGGCCCTGTACGCCGCGGACAGGAAGCCGACGGGCGGGTCGACCTGGCCGCCACATGAGAGAATCGCCTCCGAGAGGAAAGCGGATAGTCCGTGGACCCCTTCGGACAGCTCCTCGGCCGCCTCCCGGACGTGGCTCGCGTAGCGAGCGCCGAGGTCCGGGCCGCCACCGCGATACATCCCCCGGAACACATCGGGCATGGGGGCCGCTCGAACCCAGGGAGGCGCCCCGAGACCGCCAGCGCGTGAGTACTTGTAGTGACTGACGTCGATCAGAGCCTGAGTGTGGCCGTGGTACCCGCCTTCAAGGACTACGACGCCTCGACGACCGGTGTGCGCGCGTGCCAGACGAAGGGCCAACTCGTTCGCCTCGCTGCCCGAGTTCACCAGATAGCAGACGGACAGAGCGTCGGGAAAGAGGGCCGTGAGTCGCTCGGCATACGCCACGGTCGACTCATGGAGATACCGTGTGTTGGTGTTCAGCACCCTCGCTTGCCGCGTCAGCGCATCGACCACTCGCGGATGTTCGTGTCCCACGTGAGCCACGTTGTTCACGCAGTCCAGATACTCCCGACCGTACGTGTCGAACAGTCCGGCGCCCCGCCCCCGTACCACATGAATGGGGTTCGCGTAGGACAGGCTCAGGCTGGGCCCGAGATGGCGAGCACGTCTCACCCGCAGATCGGTGGTATCGGGCTCCCGCCAGCGGGCGTCGACGCCGAGCCCGGTGAGCACGGACGGATCCGGACAAAAGGAGGTCCAGACGGTGCGCTCGCGCGGGGCGGCGACGCCGGGAAACGTGCCCTCGTACTCCATCCGGTCGAGAAGGAGCTGCAGGTGAAGGTGGGGCGGCCAGTCGCCGTTCTCGGGGAATGGTCCCACTCGGGCGAAGTCGCCGCCAGCCGGAATGCGGTCGCCGATTACGATTTCGCGGAGGGCCGACCGCTCGAGGTGCCCGTACAGCGTCCAGATGGGGCCGACCGGTGTCTCGTGCTCGAGGATCACTGTCGGTCCGTAGTCCAACCGGTCCGCGTTGTCCCGGACGGAGACGACACGGCCGTCGAGCGGGGCGTGAATGGGCGTCCCCGGTGGGGCGAACAGGTCGAGGCCGATGTGGACCGTACGCCGCTCGGGCATCTCCGACGAACGCCCCGCGAACGCGTCCGTGAGGTAGAAGCCGCGCGGCTCGTCGTATCGGCCGACTCCGACGGACGCCCCCTCGCGCTCGATGGCCTCGAACGTCCGGCGCGTGAAGTCGTCCGTGTTGTCGGTGTCCCGGCCGTTCAGGAGCGGGCTCGCCACCGAGAGGTCGAGCACGGTCACGCCGCGGCCGGGTTCCACCATGGGACCGACCGCGCGGCCGGCGATCCACGCACGTACGTCTGCCGACCGCTCGCATGGCTCCAGGCCGCACGCGCGGCGGACCCATCCTGTAGCGACGGCCGCGGATACCTGGTCGAGGGCGGCGAGGGCCGCCCAAGCGGGCTCCTCGGACACCAGCAGGTAGGGGTCTGGGTCGGGGTTGTCCCGTCTTCGCCAGACGGCCATGCAGACGCTCGCTCCCAGACGGGCGCGCACGAGCGGCATCACGACCGACAGCTCTTTCGCGGACAGCGGGCGTGACACATGAAAGCCCGCCACGACGTCCGCTGCGACTACCATGGGGTCGGTCTGATCGAGCAATGCGTAGGCGATCGCGACCGCGAGTTCGTAGACGGCGGGCGCAGAATGGAGGTCACCGAAATCGAGCACGCCGGTGACGTGGGGCTCATCGGAGGCGTCGACGGAGGTGAGGACGTTGTGGTCGTTTACGTCGCCGTGGATGGTCTGTCGCGGCAGGTCGGCGCGGGTCCCGGCGGTGCCCTCAAAGGCGGCCAGAATGCCGGCTATCAGCGACCGCCGAGCATCGGGAAGGTCCTCCAGCACCCGCGTCATGACCGCGCCGGCGCGGTCGAGCGACCAGTCGAAGTCCGGCCGCTCCGGAGCTTCGCCCGGCACTTCGGCGAGCTCTCGGGTCATAGCACCTACCGTGCGACCCAGCTCCACCAGCAGTGCCGACCCCCGCCGCCGCGTCGCTGCCAGCGTCCGGCCAGGGAGCAGTCCCAGAACCCGAACACGGTCGGATCGACTCCCTCCGACATCGCCTCGTGCAATGAAGTGGCCGTCGCGCGTCGGCACCACGGGCGGCACGGGCACGACGCCCCGGTCCGCGAGCCATGCCATCGCCTCGACCTCGAACGCGAGGACGTCGTTGGGCTCGTCCGGCGACGACACTTTCACCACAAAGCTCCCACGGTCCTCCGTGTCGAGCCGCGCATTCCGGTCACGCTCGCCCGGAAGCGGAGACCACACGCCGGCCAGGCCGAACGCTTCCGCCACGAAGCGCAGAAGCCGGGAGTGGTCGATATCGGGGCGCCGAGCGGGTCGATCCATGGCGCCGAAGATACCGCTACTCCGCCTGGAGTGCCTCCCTCGGATCCACCCGCGTGACACGCCATGCTGGAACGGAACCGGCCGCGAGGGCGACGACGAAGAGGGTGGCCGTGACGGCCGCGAAGACCGACGGGTCGCGTGGTGAGACGCCGTAGAGCAAGGGCTGCACGAATCGGCCGGCGGCGAGAGCGGCCAGCACCCCGATGCCGAGGCCCAATGTGACCAGGCCGAGAGAGCGCCGCAGCACGGTCCCGACCAGTCGCGACGACTCCGCGCCCAGGGCGGAGCGGATCCCGAGTTCCGTACGCCGGAGGGCGATATCGAAGGCGAGTACGCTGTAGAGGCCGAGTCCGGCCACGACGAGGGCCAGCACGCCGAAGATGGAGAACATCGAGGCGCCGAGTTTCCACGACCGCATCTGTGGCTCGATGTTGTCCATGAGTGGCTGTACGATCGGGAACCGAATCGACGACGATGTCGCGGCGGCTTCTCGCCGTATGTCATCGAGCGCCTCCGCGATGGGTCCGACCGTGCGAACCATCAAGGCCCCGGCCGGTCCCTTCGCCGCTGGATGGCTCCAGTTCACGAAATATTGGAGGTGAGGATCGTCCTCTCGCAGTTCCTGGCGCCGGAAGTTCTCCGTGACGCCGACGACAGTGGTGCAGGGTGGCTCCTCGTCCTCGTCGCCGAACAGGAGGCATTGGCCCAACGCGGGACCGTCCGGCCAGATGGCGTCGGCCATGCTCTCCGTCAGGACGGCGACCGGGGGGGCGCGCTCGGACTGATCGGACGCTTCGATGCCGCGACCGCGCAGGACATCAATGCTCATGGTCGCGAAATACTCTGGACTCACTTTATTGACGTAGGGGCCTCCCGCCGGGTGAGGCGGGAGGGAGTCGACGCCCGGAATCCGGGGGCGCCCGATGCCGATACTCGACCAGAAGGGAATCGTGTAGCTCAGGGCCGCGTTCGAGACGCCGGGGAGGCGAGCCAGCCTCACCCGTACGTCCTCATGGATCTGGTGCTGAGCATCGAGATCCAATTTGTCGGCGAAGTCCAGCCGCACTACGGCGACGTTCGTCGCGTCGAAGCCGAGATCCGTCGTTTCCGCCGCGCGCAGGCTCGTGACGAACAGACCCGCGCCAATGAGCAGAACGACCGAGAGCGCGGCCTGGGCCACGAGGAGGACGGTCCGCGTGCGGCTCGCACCCGTCGTGATGCTACGCCCGCCGGCGCGCAGTTCGTGCGCCACTTCACCCTTCGTGGCCTGGAGCGCGGGCAGGAAGCCCGCGAGAAGCGCGGTCATGACCGTCGCCACCGTCAGGAAAGCGGCAAGGCGACCCGTGATGCCATCGTCGATGAAGGCGACGTTCGGAAGAAGCACCGTATGCACCAGGCTTCCGCCCCACCGAGCGACGAGCAAGGCGCCGAGCGCTCCGAGACCGGCCAGGACGAGACTCTCCGTCAGCAACTGGCCGAGAAGTCGCCCTCGAGTCACGCCGAGAGCCATGCGGACAGCGAGCTCCCGGCGCCAGCGGGCCGCGCGCGCCAGCAGGAGGTTGGCCACGTTGAAGCACGCGATCATCAAGACGATGGCGGACACCCCCGCCAACCAACGAGCGACCCGTGCCTCGTCGGAAGGATTCGGGCCTCGAGCCGCGATGATCGGTGCCGCGATGACCCGGGCGTTCTCGTCGTATCGGTCCTGCTCGATCAACTCGGCCCGGCCCCCCCGGTGCGCGGCGGTGGCCATGTCCTCGGCTACTTCCGTGGTGGTGCCGTCCTCGATTCGCACGGCCGCACGAAGCCACCACCAGTTGCGATGGTCGATCCACCCGGTTCCGCCGGTGGCGGCTTCCTGTGCCGGCACGATGGGGAGCCAGAGGTCGACGGGCGTGAGCTCCGCCCCGGTAAAGCCGCGCGGTGCAACGCCGACCACCTGCGCCCGGATGCCGGCGATCTCTACGGTCAGGGCGGCCAGGTCGGCATCCGTGCCGAACCGTCGCTCCCAGAACTCGTGGGAGAGCACTGCCGTGAGCGCAGCTCCGACCTGATCCTCCTCTTCGTTGAAGAAGCGGCCCGCGACCGGGACGACGCCGAGCAGGGGAAAGAGGGATGCCGACGCGCTGATGACCCTGACCCGCTCGGCGTCCGCGCCCGTGCCCATGGTGCGCTCGGACATGCTTGTGTACGCTGCGACCGAACTGAAGCCGGGGACCGTGGTGAGGTCGGTGAAGTCAGGGTATGCCAGGGTGCGCGACGTATTCACACTGCGGTCGAAGCCACGTCGCTCGACGTAGATGTGACGCACCGCATCTGCGTCCTGCACGTACTGCGGTGGACTCAACAGCAATCGATCGATGACGCCGAACATGACGGCGTTCGCTCCGATGCCCAGCGACAGAATCAGGATGACCGCCGCCGCAAAGCCCGGAGCGCGTCGGAGCCCTCGGAAGGCGAATCGAATGTTCCTCACCATCACATCCACCATCTGCCCCTCCCCATGTCGTCTGGCCACCCCATCGATTGCCCTGAGGGCCCGCTGGTACGCCTCACGGTTTCCGAACCGTCGGTGCGCTTCCCGCCGCGCGTCCCCCTCTGTCATACCCAGCGTACGGAGTGCTTCCACCGTGCTCTCGATGTGAAAGCGAAGCTCTTCGTCGAGTTCTCTCGCGCCTTGCCCCGTCAGGGAAGCCAGTCGAAAGAACCGGCGGATGCCACGCGGTAGTCGCATCAGTCAACGCCCCGCAGCCAGGACCTTGGCCATGGCGCCCGAATACCGCGTCCACTCCGCGGCGGCTTCTGACAAGGCCTGCCGTCCGGCGTCGCTCAACGCGTAGTACTTGGCGCGTCTATTGTTCTCGGAAACACCCCACGTGGCGCTCAGCCAACCGCGCTTCGCCATGCGGTGGAGCGAGGTGTAGAGCGCGCCGTCCTCAATCTCCAGGCTGCCGTCGCTGGTGCGCCGGATCCATTCGGCCACCGCGTACCCGTGTCGCGGCTCGGCCGCAAGCGCCTTGAGCACCAGAACGTCCAACGTTCCCTGCAGCAGATTCATGTGCTTGGGAGACATCTGGCCCACCCTGAAATGTTGAGGGGAGCGTTGCCAGTGAAGCCCCGACATCCGTCAGATGCCGGGGCTCACGTTCCCCTGAAACGTTCAGGCAAGCTACATCGCTACGGAATCGCTGTCAAGATTTCCGCCGTTTCCTGAGGATACGGTCGAACCCTTGGATCTTGATCTGGACGACGTCATCCGCCTCCATGTCTTCGAAGCCAGCCTCCTTCAATTCCCGAATGAACTCGGCATCGATGTTGTGGATGCGGAACGCTTGAGCGTCGTCAAAGTCGCGCAGGTCGAATCCCTCGCGGGCCATCTCCTCCACAAAGGAGCGGGTGACGCCGTGGATCTTCATGGACATGATGTCGTCGAAGTCCAGACGCTCGAAGCCGATGGCCTGTGCGTCGCGCACGAAATCCGCGTCGATTCCGTGGATCTTCATGGCCAGTACGTCGTCGAAGTCCAGGGTGCCCAGCCCGAGTTGGCTGGCTTCTCGTGCTTGCTCCGCCGACACGCCGTGGATTCGCATGGCCACGAAGTCATCGGCGTCGAGCGGTGTGCCGAGGTCGAGGGCACGTGCCTCCCGTACGAACTCGGGCGACACGCCGTGGATCCGGAAGGCCACGAAGTCGTCGGCGTCCAGTGGTTTCCCGAGGTCGAGGCTTCGCATCTCGCGGACGAATTCGGGCGACACGCCGTGGATCCTGAACGCGAGCGCGTCGTCCGGATCGCGCAGTGAGATGCCCGCGTCCCGGAGGGACTGGACCCAGGGGCGGCTCACCCCGTGGATCCTGAAGGCGAGCAGCTCGTCGAAGGCGAGATCACCGAAGTCCATGGCCCTGACTTCCTGGACGAACGGGGCGTCGATCCGGAAGATCGCGGACGCCAGCAGTTCGTCGAAGTCGAGTGCGAAGCCGAGGTCGCGCATGGAACGAGCGTGCGCGGGGCCGACATCGTGGACCGCGGACGCGAAGAGCTCGTCGTCGTCGATACCGGAGAATCCCGCCGCAGACATCGCGGAGCGAAACGAGTCGTTCGACTCGAAGGTGAATTCGCCGTTTCCACGTCCGTCACGGACACGCCCCTCGAAATGGAGCGTTCCCGCGTCGCGCACCAACTCGAGTTCCACGACACCTTCGTTCGCCGCGGCGTTCCGAAGAACAGCGGTCACTCCGGCCGCGTTCAGATCGGAGTCGCGGTACCCGCGGCGGAGGTCGTCGTCCCACTGCTGAAGTCGGATTCGGTCCGGACGGTCGCCTTCCCGGTCGAACCGGCCAGACCACGTCCCCTCGACCACGACCTGCGACACACCGGGAGTCGCTCCGCCGAAGGAGAACCCCACCACCGCCGCGCCGACACCCACCCATATGCTCCGTCTCATATCGCCTCACCCATCGCGTCTATCCAAAGAAACTGCGGATCGATTGGTCGCTCCAACCGACACCCCTTGGATGACCGCGACAGGGCGAATTGTTTGGACCGGGGGTCTTCCATCCGCCACATTCCAACCCGAACATACCCCTTGTAGTCTTATGGGTATGACCCTTATGGTTAGCGTCCGAGCGAACCATGGAGGAGCGACAGATGGCGAAGGAATCGTTGGAACTGCTGAAGGGCACGCTCGACGTGTTGATCCTGAAAACGCTCAGTCGAGGGGCGTTGCACGGCTACGGGGTGTCTCGCTGGCTTGAGGAGGCCACCGATGAGGCCTTCCAGGTCGACGAAGGAGCGCTGTATCCGGCGCTACGACGACTCGAGAAGAAGGGGATGGTGGAGGCGGAATGGGGCAGAACGGACACGGGACGCGAGGCCAAGTTCTACCGCCTGACCGCGGACGGGGAGGCCGAACTGGCCCGAAGTCTGAGCACGTGGAGTCGGTACGTCGAGGCCATGGGACGCGTGCTCGGGAGTCCGGCCACGGGATGAAGCGCGAGGGGCGCACGCCCAGCGGGCGGGTGGTGGGCGGTGCGGCGGACGAAGACGTCGTCCGCGAACTCCGGTCGCACGTGACTCTTCGAGAGGACGCGTTGGTCGGGGCCGGCTGGGACCGGGCGGAGGCCCGGGCGGAGGCGGAGCGGAGCCTCGGAGACCTGGAGGCGGTGGCACGTGAATGCACGGAGATCGCAAAAAGTCATCAACGGGCGGTGAGGAGGTCGAGGATGTTCGAGACGATGGGGCAGGATATCCGGTACGGTGTACGTTCACTCCTGGCGAGCCCAGGCTTCACGGTGGTTGCGCTGATAACCTTGGCATTGGGGATCGGAGCCAATACCGCCATCTTCTCCGTGGTCAACGGGGTCCTGCTGCGCCCGCTCCCGTACCCCGATCCGGACGAGCTCTACTGGATCGACGAGGTCGCCCAGAGTGGGCGCTCCATGACCGTCGCGTGGCCCAACTTCGAGGACTGGCAGCGAGAGTCCGACGGCTTCCGTGCGCTGACCGCGTACAGCCCGCGGACGGCCACGATCCTGGGCGGGGCAGAGCCGGTCCAGGTGCCGTCCGCCAACGTGAGTGAGCAGTTCTGGCAGGTCTTCGGCGTGCAAGCGACTCAGGGGCGGCTCACCCTTCCCGAGGACCACGTTCCGGACGTCGCCCCCGTTGCCGTCGTGAGCGACTTCGTGGCGGAGGAGGTGCTGGGGGGTGGCTCCGCGATCGGGCGGAGTATCGACATCTCCGGGCGGGGCTACGAGATCGTGGGCGTGGTCGACCGCTCCTTCGACTTCCCCGCGGGCGCCCAGGTGTGGGTCACGGCCGAGACGGGCGACCCGGGGAGCCGCACCGCCCACAACTACAGGGTCGTCGGCCGCATCGGCCCGGGCTCCACCCCGCAGGCCGTCGAGCAGCAGCTCGACGCGTTCCAGGAACGCATTGCCGCAGGAGCGTCGGCGAGCGACCTGGCGTATCTCGCAACCGGGGTGAACGTCGTCCCGCTGCGGGAAGAACTGGTCGGGGACGCCCGCACGCCCCTGCTCATTCTCCTCGGTGCAGCCGGCTTCGTCCTGCTGGTTGCCTGCACCAATCTGGCGAGCACGCTCCTCGCTCGGGGCACGGTCCGGGCGCGCGAGCTTGCCGTCCGCTCCGCACTGGGTGGCACGAAGAGTCGACTCGTGCGCCAGCTTCTCACGGAGAGCCTCGTGTTGGCGACGGTGGGGGCGGCGGCCGGCGTTGCGCTGGCCGCACTGATTCTCCGTGTCCTACGCCGCCTGGGAGAGGGCGCGATTCCTCGCCTCGAGAACGTTTCGGTGGACGGGTGGGTGCTCCTCTTCGCGCTAGCGATCGCCGGGCTCACGGCGGTCGCGTTCGGGCTGCTTCCGGCACTCCGAGGCGCGGAAGGTGGCCAGGCTGATACACTGCGGGCGTCCGGCCGCGCAAACGCGGGACGGCGGGGCCGCACCTGGGACATCCTCGTTGTGGTCGAGGTGGCGTTGGCGCTGGTCCTCCTGGTCGGCTCGGGTTTGCTCATTCGTAGCTTCGCGACCCTCCTCAGCGAGGACGGCGGCTTCGATCCCTCAGACGTGGCCATGGCTACGGTGGCCCTGGGGACCACGCGGTACCCCGAGCTTGCCGACCACGTCCTATACTGGGACCGTCTCCTGGCTGAGGCTGAGCGCGTGCCTGGCGTGTCGTCGGTCGGTCTTCTGACCAACCTCCCCGTGACGTCAGTCCCGAACGGTCGGGTTGCGCTCAACGGGGACCCCAACGACTACGGCGACGCGCTCTACCTCGTGGCGAGCGAAGGCGCCTTCGGGGCGCTGGATATTCCGCTGATCCGGGGCCGGCTGTTCGACGAGCGAGACGGACCGGGGGCGCCGCATGCCGTGGTCGTCAGCGAGTCTTTCGCGAAGGAGTACTGGCCGGACGAGGATCCGATCGGGCGTCTGGTCAGCGGCGGCGGCATGGACAACTACTGGGAAGCGGATCCCGTGGTCTTCGGCACGGTCGTGGGGACGGTGGGCGAGGTCCGGTACAGTGAACTCGGCCGGCCGGGCGGCCCGACTGTCTACTGGAACTACCGCCAGCGCCCCTTCCGCACGCGCTTCGGTGCCACGCTCCTGGCCGAATCCGTGACCGGAGACCCTTCGCTCGTGGCGCAGCCGCTCCGCTCCATCGTTCGCCAGGCGGACGATCAGGTACCGGTCCAGATCCGATACATGAAGGACGTGGTCCTCGACTCCCTGGGTGACCGGACCTTCATGCTGTTCGTGCTCGGTGGCTTCGCGGCGCTGGCCCTGATCCTTGCGGCGGTGGGCATCTACGGCGTGGTCGCCTATTCGGTGGCGCAGCGGACCCGGGAAATGGGCGTCCGGCTGGCCCTCGGGGCGCAACCGGACTCCGTACGCGGTCTCGTGCTGAAGGGCGCCCTCCGTCCCGTCGTGATCGGCCTGGTCCTCGGCGTGCTCGGCGGACGGCTGTTGTCCGGCGTCGTAGAGGGATTCCTCTACGAGGTCGAGCCTTCCGATCCGCTTACCTTCGTGGGTGTTTCCCTTCTGTTGCTCCTGGCGGCGCTCGTCGCGAGTTGGGTGCCGGCGTTCCGCGGTACGCGGGTGGATCCGATCATCGCGATGCGCGCGGAGTAGCCGCGCGCCCGGTATTCCGTGCTCAGTCCCTGACGAGTCGACGATACTTCACCCTATGGGGGCGGTCGGCGTCGCGACCCAGGCGCCGCTTCCGATCCTCCTCGTACTCCTGCCAGTTCCCCTCGAACCACACCACATTGCTATCGCCTTCAAACGCCAGGATGTGGGTGGCGATACGGTCGAGGAACCACCGATCGTGGGAGATGACCAGCACGCAGCCCGCGTAGTCGAGAATGGCGTTCTCGAGGGCCCGCAGCGTATCGACGTCGAGATCGTTGGTGGGCTCGTCGAGGAGCATGACATTTCCGCCCTCCTTCAGGAGCTTGGCCAGATGCAGCCGGTTGCGCTCGCCGCCGGACAGAACCGCGACCTTTTTCTGTTGATCCGCACCGCGGAAGTTGAACCAGGACAGATAGGCCCGGGGGTTCACCTCCACCCGGCCGAAGGCGAGCACGTCCGCCCCGCCGCTGACCTCGTCGAACACGGTTTTGGTGCCGTCGAGCGTATCCCGGGACTGGTCCACGTACGCGAGTTGGACCGTCTGTCCCACCTCCACCTCTCCCGAGTCCGGCGCGTCCTCCCCGACGATCATCCGAAACAGAGTCGTCTTGCCAACGCCATTCGCACCGATGATTCCGACGATCGCGCCGGGCGGCACATCGAAGTTGAGGCCGTCGATCAGGAGTTTGTCCCCGAACGCCTTCGTGACATCGATCGCACGGATGACGGTGGTTCCGAGCCGGGGTCCCTTGGGGATGAGGATCTCGGCGGTGCGGACCTGCTGCCGTTCGTCGGCCGCGAGGAGATCTTCATACGCGGTGATGCGCGCCTTCCCCTTCGCATGACGCGCCCTCGGTGACATCCGGATCCAGTCCAACTCGCGTTGAAGCGTCTGCTGGCGTGAACTCTCCTGCTTCTCCTCGATGCGGAGCCTCTCCTGCTTCTGTTCGAGCCAAGACGTGTAGTTGCCCTTCCACGGGATCCCCTGGCCTCGGTCCAACTCGAGGATCCACTCGGCCACGTTGTCCAGGAAGTACCGGTCGTGGGTGATGGCCACGATCGTGCCGGGAAACGCCGCGAGGTGGTGCTCCAGCCACGCCACGGACTCGGCGTCGAGGTGGTTGGTGGGCTCGTCCAGGAGGAGCATGTCGGGCTCCTCCAGGAGCACCCGGCACAGAGCCACCCGCCGCCGCTCTCCACCGGACAGAGACGTCACATCGGCGTCTCCCGGCGGCAGACGGAGCGCGTCCATGGCCACTTCGACCTTGCGGTCCAGGTCCCAGGCACCCGCCGCGTCGATGCGGTCCTGCAGCCTCGCCTGCTCGGCGAGCAGAGCCTCCATCTCTTCGTCGGAGGAGATCTCTCCGAACTTGAGGTTCACCTCTTCGAATCGTTTCAGAAGATCCCGCGTCTCGCCGACCGCGAGGTCCACATTACCCCTGACGGTGAGACTTTCGTCGAGTTCGGGCTCCTGAGCCAGGTAGCCGATACGGGTGCCCTTCGCGGCCCAGGCCTCCCCCAGGAAGTCGGCGTCCAGTCCCGCCATGATCCGGAGAAGAGAACTCTTTCCGGATCCGTTGGGTCCCACGACACCGATCTTCGCGCCGGGGTAGAACGAGAGGCTGATGTCCGTGAGGATCTCCCGCTTGGGCGGGACGATCTTCGAGAGGCGGTGCATATGGTAGATGAACTGCGGTCCACTCATGAAGTCGGTCGGCTCGGCGTGAATCCTGCATATACTTCGAGAGTGAACAATCTACACAGGGACGGACCGTTTCGGGGCCGATGAAGCACCGGCAGATCGACCGTAATCCCAAACACCCAATGAGCGAGTATCGAATTGATAGGCTTGCGGGCACCGCCGCACTCGTCGATCTTCGGAATTCCGTTCAAGGATGAATCAGTTCGGCGCGGCGCGCCGATCAGCGCGCTTCTCCCCAAAGGAACCGATGGCCACGGACGACGCTGAAGTGCCGGACGCCACGATCTTGGTGGTGGACGACGATGCGTCCGTGTTGCGGGTCGCCTCGAAGGTTTTGGCCCGGGCAGGCTACGACGTGTTGGAGGCCAATGGCGGCGCACAAGCGCTCGAGTTGGTCGAAGAACGAAAGGGAAAGCTCGACCTCCTCCTGACCGACGTCGTCATGCCCGGTATGAGCGGGCGCGAGCTCGGCCAGGAGTTGTCGTCGCGATACCCCGGCGTCCACGTTCTGTATATGTCCGCGTACACGGAAGATGAGGTGATTCTTCAGGGGGTACGCGTTGCGGAGGTGAACTTCATTGCCAAACCGTTCACCGTGCAGGGGCTACGAACCAAGGTGAAGGAGATCCTTGCGTCCGGCGCTCCCCTCCGGCCGGATCGAGCCGCGCGACCAGACTGACGTCGGGCGGAGTCAGTTACCTCCCCCCGGCCGTCCGGTTCGAGCCAGCGCCCGGTAGTACTCCTCGACCAGTGCCCGATACCCGCTGGGAACCTCGTCCGAACCCGTGAGCGTCGCCCGACGGTGGCGTTCGCCTTCGACCTCCCGCCGAAGACCGAACTCCAGCCGCTTCAGTTGCTCGATGATTTGCTCGTTCAGGTCGGCGACCGCCGCAGGATCGGCGTAAAGGCCGTCCCTGCTCAGACGGTCGATGGCGTCGAGGACGGACTGCAGCTCTTCAACGGGCCGCCCGGCCTCACGCAACTGGTTGCGCAGATCGCGGATCTGACCGCCGCGCTGGCCGAACTCACGCGTGTATTGGCGGATCTCGTCGGGCGACAGACCACGGGGATTGCCGCGTGTGGCGCCCCCTGACGGCTGCCCACTCGGGTTCTGGGCGTCCGACGCCTGGTCCGTGGCGCCCCCTGGTTGGCCTCCTTGCTGTCCTTGTTGTCCCTGTTGCCCTTCCTGGCCGGGCTGTCCCTGGCGGCCGGCCGGAGGCTCGCTGGCTTGACCCCCCTCGGACTGACCCGGCCGACCCTGCTGATCCTGGCCGGCCTCTCCCTGCTGACCCTCGGGGCTCTGCTGCCCGGCGCGTCCCTGCTGGGCCGGATCGGACTGTTCGCGGAGCCTCCGGTCCATCCCCTCCATGCCGCGGACGAGATCGCGAGCCTGCTCGAGCGCCTTCTCGAGCGGATCCGGTTCCGCTCGTCCGGCGGCCTGCCTGGCCCGCTCCAGGTGTTCGGTGAGCGCGCGAAGGTCGCCCTCGATCGAGATCTCGAGCGTGCTGGCCGTTTCGGCGTCGCGCTGCTGGATCGTGCCCCGTGAGTATTGGATCTTCTCTTTGAGCTTGGATTCGCGGATCTCATCTGCCGCGTCCGTCAGACCGTCGGCTGACTCGGGGTTGTCCTGCCGCGCATCCTGGCCCGCTCGGTCGAGTTGCTGCTCGAGACTCCGAACTTCCTCCGTCATCTGATTCTTCCGCTCGACCAGATCACGGAGCTGGTTGGCGCGTTCCTGCCCGCCGGCCGGGAGTTCCCGAACATCCCTCTGGATCTCGCGTTGCCTGCGCGTGAGGTCGTTCACTTGCTCGAGCGCGTCTTCAGCGTCACGCGCGGCGCGGTTCGCTTGATTCTGGGCGAGCCGTCGGCGCGCCTCTTCCAGACGCTGGAGCGCCCGCTGCGATTCGGCCGTTCCACTGCTTCCCGACTCCGCTGCTGCACGCCGCATGTTGTCCGCAGCCTGCTGGAGGTCGCGGGCGCTCTGGGCCAACTCCTCATTGTTCTGCTCACGGGCGAGCCGCTGCAGCTCGCGAGCCGCTTCTTCCACCTCCTCCGCGAGTTCTCGTTGGGACTGCCCGCCCCCCTGCGAAGCGCTCTGGCCGGACTGTTGGGCCCGCCTGCGCTGCCGCTCGGCCTCCTTTTGCTGCCGGCGGGCCAACTCCTGTAGCCGCTCCATCATTTCATCGACCGTCTCATCGGCCGTCTGCTGCTGACCACGCTGTACGGTCTCGTACTGATTCTTCAGCTTGTCCAGTTCGAGCTCGAACAGGTCGGCAAGATCCTCGGCGGCCCCCGCCTGCTGCCCACTGCCACCGCCACCCTGTTGCTGCTGTTCGACCATGTAGCGCTCGAAGGTCTCCTCAGCCTGCTGCAGGTATCGGAGGGCTGACTGCTCAGCCAGCATCGCCTCCGGCAGAGCCTCCTCGTCGAGGGAGGAGCGGGCCGAATCCATGGCCGCGGTGGCCCGAGGCAAGATCTGTGAAACGTCCCGGAAGCCAGGATCGGTCTCCGTCAGGCCGCGGTTCTCCATGCGCTCGAGAAGCGTCCCTACCTGGTCACGCAACCGACTCTGGGCGAGCGCCACGCTCACGACATTCTCGCTGAACTCGCTGGCTTCGTAGGTACTCCGCTGGCGATCCAGGTTGAATGTCGCGGCCACGATCTGACGCTGGATTTCAGCGAGGCCCGACTCCTCGCCCTGTCCCTGTCCTTGCCCCTGTCCTCCCCCCTGCTGCTCGCCCGGACGGTATGCTCGCTCGAAGGGCCGGATGTTCAGGAAGTAGATGTCGGACGTCACCGTCCGCTCGCTGCGACGGCTCCGATTGTCCCGAACCATGGCGTAGTACGAGACGAGGTCGCCAGGATCGAGCGGATACTCCTCCAGGAAGAGTGTGTGGCCGGCCGACACCTCGGGGAGGGGCGCGCCGCCCTGCCGGAAGATCTCAACCGTGTCCGGCGCCCCGCCGTTGACCGTCACCACGAGCCGGACGTCTCCGATGCCGTAGTCGTCGTCGGCGTCCACCTCCAGATAGACCTCTTCGATGGGCGATGCCGAGTCGTCACGACCCGGCCGGCTGAACCGCACGGTGGGCTCCTGATCCTCCAGCAGGTCGATCGTGTACTCCGGTGAGGCGGACACGAGCACTCCATTGTCCCGCGCGAGGTCCACCGAGTAGAAACCCTCGGCCGTCACGGTGAACGTCCCGACCAGCGTGCCGTCCCCGGCCACGCTGAGATCGGCGCCGTCGGTCCCCTCGATCGTGAGGCGCCCGCCCGGGGAGGGTATCGTCGGGGTGATCCTCACTTCGACGACCGTGCCCGGGAGCGCGGCCACATCCCCCCCGTTCTCCACCACCCGGGGCGGGAGGCCCGTATAGGACGGGAAGCGGTACGTGAGGTCGAGCCGGTCCACCGCGGGAAGGTCTGCCACGTCGATCACATACGTCGGCGACCGGATTCCGGTCGACTCGACGAAGTACTCGGTCCGGTCGGAGACGCTCAACAAGAGCGCCTCGAACCCGTCGTCGACCCCGGGCACCATGCTGAGCCGCTGGAACGTTCCGTCGGGGCCGGTGCGGGTGAACACCGAGGCGTCGATGGACTCGAAGCCACGGAGGGTGGCCGTCACGAGCTGATCGGTTCCACGCGCGATGGTCACGTCACCAGGGACCACGTCTACAGCGTACGGATTGACCGCCGCCGCCTCGGTTGTCGGCGAGAGCAGGGCGGAGACGCCCAGCCGGAAGTGCTGCGGAGCCAACAACCCGACTGTCAGGGCCACCACGGCCACCACGGCGAGGGCCCCTGCCACCCGATACAGGCGGCCTTGCTCGACCCGTTTGCCAAACTCGACCATGCGGGCGCGCTCCATGGCCGACTCGATCAGGCCGCTGCGGAGCGAGGGCGAAGGGCTCGTGTCCGGTCCCGCTTCCAACGCCGTGATCACGGCGAGGTCCAGGGACGGCTCGTGCTCCTCCAGGTACAGGGCCACCTGCTCGTCGGAGAGCCGACGGGACAGAGGACGTACCAGGAAGAAGAGGACCGACGCGACGCCGGTGGTCCAGGTGATGACGCGCAGCCAGACGACCGCGTCCGGCGCGAACCGAAGCTTTTCCAGCAGCATGGACGAAAGGAAGAGCACGGCCAGTGTCACGCCCGCGGCCCACGCGAGGCCCCTGAGCGCCACGCGCAGACGCCAGCGCCGGCGAACGCCGCGCACCAGCTTCAGGATTCGACCGTCGTCGTGCTTGGTACCGTTCATCGTCCCGTCTCCCTTGAACCCAACGCCTCCCCGCCCGGACCGCGTATCAGTCCGGATTCCACCCCACCGTCGCCGCTCCAACCTCTCGCGCCGGCACTCCGCTTATCGTCGCCGCTTCCACCTCTCGGCATCCACGTTCACCTCACGGTGGCCGCTCCGACCGCACCCACATCCGACCTCACCCACAAAGGACCGCTGGGCACCTCAGCCCGTTGGCCCCCACCTCACGTCACGCTGCACCGCGCGACGCTCACGCACCAGAAGATGGCCTCCTCAGGCGCCCACGCTTCCCGGCGCCCCACTGCCGCGACCGCGCGACACCCAGTTCGACAGGAGGGTCTCGCCGGCCAGGAGAAGGAACGCCGCCACCAGTAGATACCGCCACAGGGACTGTCTTCGTTCCTGATCCTCGCGTCGGAGCACGGTTCCATCCGTAAAGCCCGGCCCGCCCCCGTCCGTTCCGGGCACCCCCACGATCTGAGCTACAAGCTCGTCCGGTTCCATCGGCGTCAGATTCGATTCGGCCAGGTCGACGTTGACCGCGATGACGAACGGGCGGTCCGGATCGGAGCCCGGAGGGCGAACGGTGTAGAACCCGCGTTCGTCCAAAGGGAGATAGCGCGGTCCCATGTCGCCCGCGGGCAGTGGGAACGTCCCTCCCGACGGCGTCAAAGCAATCGCGTCCTCGCCCCCGGTGAGCCCAGCCGCTTCAGGCGAGATCAGGCCAGCGGTCTCGAGGGCACGGCTGTCGGCCAGATCGAGAACCTGTCCCGCTTCGAACCACTGAAGCTGGTCGGACCGCCCGCTCGAGTACTCCGTAAGGCGATGCACGAAAGGGAGATACACGGGCTGAAGAGCCAGATCGTTCCAGTAGCTGTCCAACGTCGAGGTCCACACCATCACGGATCCCCGCCCGAGCCTCCGCTCGACCAGCGCGACAGAGCCGTCATCGAAGCGCGCCAGCACGTCGGCCGAGTCGGTCGGAGTGAACGCCCGGGTCCGGAAGAAACGCGCGCCGGTGAAGTCGCCCGTACGGGGCCCTGAGAACGCCTCGAAAATGGGATGGGCATATTCGAGGAAGCCGAGGCGCCCGCCCCGTCCGTCCGTCCGATCGCCTGCCGCGCCGAGGGACCCGGGCAGTACATCGGCCGCGGACGCCGGCCATGAGGCGGACGGTCCGGCGAGAAGCAGAACGCCGCCGCCCCCTTCGACGAACGTCCGTAGCCGGTTGGCCGAAGCCCCATTGAGACGGGTATCGTTCAGGATGACGACCGACGTTCCGTCCAGGTCGGAGTCCCGGACGAGGTCCTGACGCCGGACGGACACGTCGAAGCGGCCCTCTTCCGAGATGCCCAGCGCGCGTTCCAGATACAGGCTCGCATCTCGCTCGGCACGGCCGCCCTGGATGATCAGGAGCCCGAGCGCGCTCCCCGGTGACAGGACGAAGTGGCGCGCATCGTCGGCCTCGAGACGGTCGGCCGGGAGTCGCACCGAGCCGGGCGTGTGGGGGCGAGACAGCGTAAACGGCTGGAAGACGACGGTCTGCACGCCGTCCGGCGCCACGGTGACCTCCCGGCTCTGGATCTCCTGGCCGTCGAGCACCAGCGTGACCGGCACCGTCACAGGCTCGGATCCGCCCTGGCGGACCACTCGTACCGAAGGCGTCACGCGATCGCGTCCACCAGCGGACTGCCGGTTCAACGACACGTCGGCGAGTTGAAGGTTGTCCGGGAGGGCGGTCGCCATGTTCAACGGTGTCACAACGGTGCCGGTGGGCAGCCGAACGCCCTCGTCACCACTCCAACCGGTTCGTTGGAAATCGCTGATCAGGAGGACCTCGCCCCCCGGCAGTTCGGACTCCTCCAGAATGGTCTGGGCCACCTTGAGCGCGGGCCCGAAGCGCGTGGTGCCCGAGCCGACCCGCGCCGTGTCGAGCGCGCCACGGAGGCGGAGGCGGTCGGACGTCGACCGCGCCACGACGCGAGCGCCCTGGCCGAAGAGCACCAGCGAGGCCCGGTCCAGCGGCCCGAGACCGTCGAAGGCCACCCGGGCCGCGTCGAGTCCCCGCTCGAACTGATCGCCCACCCCCATCGAGTAGGACCGATCGAGGAGCACGACCACCTCCCGCGGGCCGCGCGACGACGCCAACGCACTGTCCGAGTCGTCCACGAACGGGCGAGCGAACGCCAGTGCGAGCAGGCCGAGCGCCAGGGCTCTCAGGGCCAGCAGGAACCAGTGCTGTACACGACGCCGACGCTGTTCCTGGAAGGGGATCTTCCGCAGGAACATCAGCGACGGGAACGCGACCACGTTCTTGCGTTGGCGCCGGGTCAGGTGGACCACGATGGGTACCACGATCCCCGCGATGCCCAGGAGGAACAGCGGGACCAGAAAGGACAGACTCATCGCTTACGCGCCAGTCGCTCGCGCACCGTCAGATACTGAAAGAGCGCCAGGTCGAGGGGCTTGGACGTATCCAGAAGTGTGTAGTCGATCCGCTGCGCCGTGAATCGCTCGCGCAGCTCCGCCGTATGCTCGCCGACCATGCGCGTATAATCAGCTCGCAGCTTGCCCGGAATGACTGGAATCTGCTCGCCGGTTTCCAGGTCCTCGAAGCCGGACGCGTCCTCGAAGGGAAACTCGAGCTCGGTCGGGTCGAGGACGTGGAACACCATTACGTCGTGACCTCGAGCGCGCAGAAGGCCCACGGCCGAGAGTACGGCGTCCGGGCCCTCGTAGAAGTCGGAGATGAGAACCAGAATGCCTTTCCGTCCCAGGTGCTCCGTGATCTGCAGGAGCGGAGCGGTCAAAGAACCCGGCCGACCGGCCTCCGCGCGAGCAATGAGGTGGAGTACCGTATCGAAGTGCTTCATCGACGGCGGTACGTACTCGACGATTTCGTGGTCGAAGGTCACCAAGCCAACCCGGTCGCGCTGCCGGTTCGAAAAGAACGCGAGGCACGCCGCAAGATAGCGCGCGTAGTCGAGCTTCGTGACCTCGTGGCTGCCGTAGCTCATGGATCGGGACACATCCAGGAGCACCGCGAAGTTCGAATTGGTCTCGGCCTCGAACAGCTTGATGTAGTGCCGATCCGTACGGGCGAAGAGCCGCCAGTCCATGCGTCGGATGTCGTCGCCCGGCATGTAGGGGCGGTGCTCCGCGAAGTCGAGGCTGAATCCGAGGTAGGGAGACCGATGCAACCCGTTCAGGAACCCGTCCACGACCGTGCGAGCAAGGAGTTCGAGGTTGTCGATCCGCGCCAGGACCGAGGGGTCGAGAAATTGCGCTCCGGACGCGGTCGACCGGGCTCGCGAATAGGAAGGCAAGAGTCGTCCCTACATCCCGGATGAAGGGACCGGGACTTCCCCCAGGAGGAGATCGACGATCTCGCCGGAGGTCCGTCCCTCGGACTCGGCATGGAAGTTGGTCAACACCCGGTGGCGGAGCACCGGATGGGCCAGCGCCCGGATGTCCTCGAACGACACGTGGTACCGCCCCGACGTGATCGCCTTCGCCTTGGCGCCCAGGACCAGATACTGCGCTGCCCGCACGGACGCGCCGTACGCGATCCACTTCTTGACGAAGTCGGGTGACGTTCCGTTGGGCGATGGGCGGCTGGCCCGCACCAACTGAACCGCATACTTGAGCACCGCCTCGGACACCGGAACGCGGCGCACCAGCTTCTGGAAGGCCACGAGGTCGGGTCCGGTGATCGCGTGTCCGAACTCTGGATCGAGATTGCCGGTGGTGGTCCGTACAACCTCCATCTCCTCGTCTTCCGAGAGGTGCTCGATGACGATCTCGAACATGAACCGGTCGAGCTGTGCCTCGGGGAGTGGGTACGTCCCCTCCAACTCGATCGGGTTCTGCGTCGCGAACACGTAGAACGGCTCCTCGAGGGTGTATGTGCGGCCCTGGACGGTCACCCGGTGCTCCTGCATCGCCTCGAGAAGCGCCGCCTGCGTCTTCGGCGGCGTCCGGTTGATCTCGTCGGCCAGGACGATGTTGCTGAACACCGGACCGGGCGCGAAGACCATCTCGCGGCGCCCGGTCTCCGCGTCCTCCTGGATGATGTCGGTACCCGTGATGTCCGACGGCATCAGGTCCGGCGTGAACTGGATGCGTGAGAACCGGAGGTCAAGTACCTGGGCCACCGTATGGATCAGGAGCGTTTTGGCCAGGCCCGGCACGCCCATCAAGAGAGAGTTGCCGCCGACGAAGAGTGTCAGGAGCACCTGCTCGATGACCTCCTCCTGACCCACGATGAGCTTTCGCAACTCGGAGATCACCTGCAGACGCCCCGACTTCATCCGGTCGGCCAGCGCCACATCGTCCTCTCCCTCCAGATGAACTTCCCCGATCACATCAGACAAAGCATTTCTCCGTAAGTGCGAAGCAAATTCTCGATGTACGACCGCCCGCGGAACGCGGGCACTTCTGGACGATCCCTACACGTTGGACGCGATTGGCGGCGAAGCCGTCGAGCAGCGGATGTTGTGAACGTTTCAAGGGTGCCGGGACGGCTCGCTTGAGAGCCGTGCCCGTCGCAGTGGCGACGCGAACGAAGCGGTAACTGTTTGTTGAACGGCGTTGCATCCACCATGTAGTGCCCCCCTTCGACTTGACCATGCGACCAATTTGGTAGATGCCTCTGCCCTAAGCTGAGAAGCGCAGGTGGTTGTAGTTCTCCGCTGATCCGCCCCGCCGAGTAACTTCGAGGTAAAGGGCCACATCGGTGGTCAGCAGGGTCACACCTTCCGCAGCTAGCGTTGCAAGGGCCGCGTCGGTGAGGCCGAGTCGGACAAACGAGCTGTCATTGAGCGCCGCATGCGTGTCCACATCTTGTTCGTCGAGGCGATCCACTGCCAAGATGCGTAAGGCTGCGAAGACCTTCTCACGGGTCTCGCCGTAGAGCGCCCCTGCGAGGTTGCTGACCTCTACGAGCACATGAATCGTCGTGACGAGTTCCCGACTCCGACCGATGATCTCTAAGACTAGGTCGTAGTCGTGCACGGTGAACATCTGAGTGCGCTTGTAGCGTCCGATCAGGGCCCGATTCGTTGTCCCTACAACGAGCAGGAGAAGCAGGTTCGCGTCCAAGCAGAGCGAGACGGATTCAGGCATGCTCAACGCCGAACTCACGAATCTTCATCGAGAGCACCTCACCTGTCTCCCGCTCGACACTGAAGACCTTGAAGGTGCGCTTCCCCGCACCGGGTCCGAGAGAGACAAGGAAGGCGTTTTGCCGATCGGGATCGACCCAGCTTAGGGTGACAAGCCAGAGCCTTCCATCGTCGGATAGCTCTATCTCCTCGAGAAGTGGGTCCTTTACACGACCGTCCGGATAGGCTTCCGCGGCAAAGGTCGTCGCCGAAATCACAGCCGACTCAATATCAGTCATCTTTCGCTCCAGCCCACCATTCAGGAAGAGAGACACCCACTACGAATCTTCATCTCGACACGCCTCATTCGCGACTATTACTTCACGCTCCCTAGAAGGCTGTTGAAGAAGTACAACGGGCCGCGTTACTCGCGCCGAGGGTGTCAGCTTCAAGGCGGGGTGACGAAAGCGATGCCATAGCATCGGTGAGGCGCCCCAACGCAGAAGATGGCCTCTCGCCGCAGTAACCCGGGGCACCGTCACCGAAGGTGATGGTCGCGCAGGGGGGTTGCGGACTCATACGTCGTCTCTCCTCCTCACCGTAGCTATGGCTACGATTCGTCGTTGTTCCTGGTCTGAGCACTCGCAAGACCCGGGTACCCCCTGGGTGGCGCGGCCCACTGTACTTTTTCAACAGCCTTCTAGCCAATGCCTCGTAACGTTTAAGGTGGCCGATGCGGCTCGCGACGCGAGCCGGGTTCAGCGGAGCGACCAACGGGAGCGAAGCCGGCCACCGTGTGTTTAGCTGAAGTGACTTGCGTGGCGGCGAGGCAGTATGCCGGAAATCCTCCGAAAGACCGCCCAGGGAGGTACGTTGAGAGTCAAGGCCACCGCATTCTCGACTCACCGTCCCCTCGAAGATGACCCTATCAGAAACGATGCCGCCTGACGAACCGACTTCGGCAAGTCGCGTCACCAGAACGACGGAGCACGGCGTGGCGGTCCGGGCGATGGGAGCCATCTCAAGCACGAACTCTCGACCGGTGTCACTCCTCAGAAGAAGAAGGCGGGCGACTCGGAGGTCACCACGGGCGGGGCTTCCTTTCGCCAGGTTCCCAGGAAGTGCCGCCCCGCCGAACTCGGCCGGGATCTGGCCCTCGGCGCCGTACTCTTCGCGAGTGTACTCGGTCGGTCGCATCTCGCCATCAAGCTTCACCGTGTAGACGGCGTGAAAAGACGCAAGACGAACCTCGTTGTCCCCGCAGAGGAGCCCATGCACCTGGAAGTTCGGGAGCTCCAGTGCGAACGGCTCCCCGAGGATCTGA
Source organism: Gemmatimonadota bacterium (assembly GCA_029262115.1). GTDB lineage: Bacteria > Gemmatimonadota > Gemmatimonadetes > Longimicrobiales > Gaopeijiaceae > JAJCZZ01. Next base: position 175,629 of record JAJCZZ010000082.1, read on the forward strand.
CCCGCCCGCAGCGGCACAATGTACAGCCGGTGCGACTCTGGCGAAGGGGCGGCCAGGCCAAACTGATACGCCAGGTACTCTGAGCCAATGCAGTAGTAGCCATCGCTGTCTGCATGAACTGCCATCGGACTGATCACGTTACCGAATAGTGTGACTCCAAGGACGAGGGCCAATCGAGATGCGGACGACAACCGGCACCCCCTGTAGAACCAGCGCCTCATTGCCACGATACGTGTGGCAGTCACCCGGCTCTCCCATCCCATAAGAAATTGCAAGTCATTCCAGCTAACTCCTGTTTTCCGAACACAGATCGTCGACCGGGCAGCTGATCGAACGCCCCGCAAGAACTGATGGACGATCCGACCATGGTCGAAGCGACTGGCGGCGAAGCCCGCCGAGCACCAGATGCTGTGAACGCTCCTGCCTCCCGACCGTTGAACGTCGACCGACCTGCTGAGCGAACGCCCCGCAAGAACTGACGGACCAGCCGACCATGTTGGACGCGACTGGCGGCGAAGCCGCCGAGCACGAAGACGCGTGAACGTCGACCCGGTCCGGCCCACCGACATGACTCGCGCCGTGAGATTTGTCGCGTCCCAAGGCGGACAAGGGGAGTCGAGGGAGACGTAGCCCAGCTACGTCGCACCGAGCGAGTCCGTAGTCCAACGCCGGGAGGCGGCAAATATCCAAGCGAGTCAAGCGAGTCAGTGGGTTAGGGAGTATATGATGTAATTGACACCCAGCTTATACGCGTCGTTGGAAAGGTCGATCGGGTAGTAGCCGCGATCACTGAACTCCCAGTACTCCGCGATGTCGTTGTTGAAGTTGGCGATCATCATGAGCCGCTTGGTGGGGTCGTTGTCTTCGAAGATGCCGTAGTAGAGCGGGGGCAAGCCGCGGTACGTCGCCGTGACGAAGCGTTCCGGGTGCTCGATCCGAAAGAACGAGTCGAAGATTTCGTGGCTGCCGTCGAGCTGAACCAGGTTCGAGCCCGGCAGGACGCGCCGCATCTGGAATTCGAAGTTCCTCCACTCGCCGCGCTGGTCCCGGAAGTCGTCGATGATCAGAAACCCACCCTTGTTGAGGTAGTCTCCGAGCGCCTCGACCTCTTCGTCGGTCGGATTCCAGAACCCGACCTCCACGATGTAGGCGATCGGAAACTTGAAGAGTTCCGGATCGTCCACCGCGAGGATGTTGGACGCGTCGACGCGAGGGCCGACGAGCGTCGTTTCATCGAGAATGCGCAGGAAATTCCGTTCGGCGCGCGGATAGTCATGAGCCCAGGGCGGCTCCCGTCGACCTCCGAAGCCGCCGAACCCCCCTCCGCCGCCGCCCCCTGAGCTGAATCGGAGTCGCACGAACTGGAAGAGCCCGTCGTACCCAGGGTTGTTGCTCTCGACGCTGGGCGCCTCCCGGCGAAAGCGCAGTTGCGCATCGGACGGCGCCGCCGAAATGGCAAAGCCAGCCACGACCGCACAGCCGAGCGCGAGACCGCGACATCGTGGCGTCACGAGAGGTACTCGGAGCCATGCGCCGCCTGCGGGCCGGTTCATGGGGCTTCCGGTTCGAAATACGCATCCACATCGGTGCCCGCACGCAGGTCCAGAAGGAGCTCGAGGGCCGCCTCATAGTTCGGCGCGACCTCGAGGGCCTGCAGGACGGTGGATCGGGCTGCGGCGATGTCTCCCGCCGCGAAGTGCGTCCGGGCCAACTGGTAGAGCGCTTCTGCCCGGTCGGCGGGGCCGAGCGCCACCACGGCGGCGCGTGAGCGCACCGCGCCCGGCAGATCCCCGAGAGACTCCTGGATGTCAGCCAAGCGCCGGTGGACGTCCAGGTCGTACGGGTAGATCTGCATGGCCCGCTCAAGCGCCCACGAAGCTCGCTCTGTTCGGCCGAGCACCTCGGCCAGCGTCGCCTCCTCCAGCAGGGCGCCGTAGTTCGTCTCGTTGAGGCTGTTCAAGCGGGCCAGGGCCGCCGCGGCCCGTACGGTATCGCCCTGGGCAGCGTGCAATCGCGAGAGGTACCAGTACGGGCTATCCGGGCCACCGTAGTTCGGGAAGGTCCGGAGGACCTGATCGAGATGGGGGCGTGCGTCGTCGTACCGATCCTCCCGAACGAGGAGGGCACCCAGGCGGAGGCGGGCCACCAGATCACCAGGGTGGGACCGGACGTGCTCCTCCATGGCGGCGAGCCCGGCCTGGGCGGGTGGCGCTTCGGCAATCTGCGTGACGCCGCGCAGCGGCCCGGCGAAGCGGTCGCGGATCCACTCGTCGAACTCCTCGTCGAAGTCGTCCAGCGGCGTCCCGACGACCTCGTCGAACAGCTGCTCCGTGGTCTTGCCCGCGCGGTACCCCGCGAGCATGTCACGCACGACTCCGAATCCGTGGCGGCTCTCGAGAATCTCGAAGACCAGGGAGGCCTGGTAGTACGAGAAGATGACCTGCTGCGGATAGTCCGGCCGCATGAATCCGTCATTCAGCTCGCTGACCTTCTTCAGGCGTCCTTCCTGGAGCGCCATCAGAAACGGAAAGCCGGGTTGATGGCCCCAACCCTCGCGACCTCTCCGCTGTTCGTGCACGGCGAGACCCTCCGAGAACCATCGCGGGACGCGGTGGTCCGTCAGCCCCAGGTGGAAGGCGTGCGCGAGCTCGTGCCAGAGCGTGGACGCCCAGTTGTACTGACCGCGCTCCCGGGCCGCCGGCGAGTCCATTATCAGCACGCTGCCGAAGCTTACACCGAGGGCGCCCAAGCCGACTTCTCCCATGGTGCGAACCGAGAAATCGGCGTGACTCGGGAACAGTTCGATACGGATGGGAAGCGGCGGCTCTGCCCCATACCTCGCCGCCAGGCTGTCGTACGCCTCCTCGGCCACGTCGGAGAGGAAGGGCGTCAGCAGCTCGGCTTCGCTTCCGTGCACGAACAGCAGAAAGTGCTCCGTGCGGATCGTCTCGAACCGGTCGAAGGTGTCGAGCAGATCCAGGTTGTTCTTGAACCAAGGGTTGTACGGGTCGCCCGCGAACGCGCGATCCAGGCTCGCCCGCCCGTCGTCGATGCGGCCGGTGCGAAGCTGGTTCATCCCGAGAACGCCCCACGCCGTCCACGCCGCCGAATCGAGCGCCACGGCCGCGGCCGCGCGTTCGGCCGCCTGAGCGTAGCGACGGGTCTGTTCGGCCATACGCGCTACGGTGGCGTCGAGTTCGGCGTATCGGGGGTTGATCGCGAGGGCGCGCCGGCGTACCGCCGCGAACTGGTCCAGATCTCCGGCCAGGTAGTGGGCGGCGGCGAGCGCGGTCAGGGCCTCGAGCGAGGCAGGGTTGAGCTCCAGAGCCGCCTCGGCGCGACGCCGGGCGGCGTCGAGGCCCTCCGAGGTCAGGTCCAACTGCGCGAGGAACGCCTGCGCTTCCACGAAGTTCTCGTTCGTGGCCAACGCGCCTTCGGCGGCGGCTCGAGCTCCGGGCGATCCGTCGAATTCGAGCGCCCGAGCCTGGAGCAGGAGAGCGGTCGGATGGTTCGGCTCGAGGGTGAGCGCTCGCTCCAGCTCCGTTTTCGCCTGAGGGCTCTGGTACTTCTCGAGGAACAGTTCGGCCATCCAGACGGGTGGCTCCGCCCACTCCGGCGCGGCGGCGGCCGCTTCGTCGAAGGCACGGAGCGCATCCTGAAAAAGCGCCGGGTCACGGCGGCCCAGGTAGCGTACGGCCCGTCCCACCGCCACGAGTTCGTCGGCGCGGAGAGACCCACCCGCCCCGTTGTAGATGTCGATGAAGGCGTCGAAGGCCTCCATCGCTTCGTCGATCCGACCGGTGCGGAACAGCAACTCGGCCAGGTCGGCGCGGGTCGTCAGTGCGTACGGCCCGTTCGCGCGGACACCCACGACGAACGCGGCCTCGGCCCCGCCGAGGTCACCGGCCGCTTGGAGCGCGCGGCCCAGGGAACCCGCAAGGGCGGGCCCTCCCTCGCGGGCGACTTCTGCGGCGTCTCCGTACGCGCCCGTCCGGAGGAGCGTCTCGACGAGGAGACGGCGTGCCTCCAACGCCTCAGCATCGCGTCGTATGACCCCGCGAAGCGTCGACTCGGCCGCGGCGTAGTCGCCCGAGCGGAGGGCGGCGCGACCCTCCGCCACGCTCTGAGCGGCTACCGAGGCCGACGGGACCGTCAGGACAGTAGCCGACAGCACCACCAGGGCGGAGCGGAGGCGCACCGAACAGGCGAGTATGCCGCTCACCCGGACACCTCCCGGGCACGAATCTCACGTGCCTTGAGGGCGAGCTCGACCAGGAGGGTCTCCAGGCTCTCCTCGTAGGTGGCGTCGCTCATCTCCGAACGAGCGGCCCGCAACTCATTGAGGCGTGACTGGATCTCGGAGCGCTCCTGGTAGAGCCGGCTGAGTTCGGGGTCGTCGGTGGACGGAACCGCGGTGGTGGCCGATGCCCCGGCTCCCGAACCGAAGTGAAACGTGGCCGCGCGCGGCCCGTCGTCGCCGTCGCGGATGGGCTGGCGGCTCCCTTCGCCGTCTCCGTTGTCGTCCAGGACAGCGTGCTCCGTCAGCAGTTCGTTCTCCTCGTCGTAGAAGCGGGCCACCTCGAGGTTGGAGTACTCGAACGCCTCGAGAAGCGACACCCGGCGGTCCTTGTCCAGATCGGCACCATCGGTCGTCACCGCCTCCACGAAGAAGCGTGGGAACTCGGTCGCGTTGCGCTCCAGGGCCGAGGCTGTCGAGGCGATGACGATCCGGTTGGGCCCAGCGAGGTCCGCGACGAATCCGCCACTCGCGCTTCCCGTGTGCACCACGGCGACCGACTGGGTGGGAAACGCAGACAGTGCCTCTGCCAGGTCGCCAGGCGTCAGGTCGGGACCTGGAAGGTTGAGACGCGCTACCCGCTCCTGCACGGTTCCGTGCCCGATCAGCACGACCAGCACGCGGTCGTCCGCTTCGGCCCGTCCGGCCACGTCCGACAGCGCGGCCAGGACGTTCTCACGGGTCGACCGTGCGACACCATGGCCGTCGGGAGAGGGTCGCTCGATCAGGACCGCGACGTTCGCGACCGGCGTGCCGTGGCGCCCCACGAGCGCCGCGCCGAGATCGACGGCCCAGCTCCGGAACGACGTGCGGTACGGCTCGGCGCCACCCAGGCCCGCCACGATCACGGCGTGGGTCTGCTGTGCGGCCACGGGTGCACCGCCTGCCATCGCCATGACCAGCGCGGGAAAAACAGAACGGGCGACACGGTTCACAACTTGCCTCACACCAACCCCCGCACGCGCCGGTACGCCCATTCGGCGCCCATGGCCAGAAACATCAAGATGAACAGCGCGGGCATGTCCCACAGATCCCGGTCTTCGACGAGCGTCACGCCCGCACCCGTAACCGATATGTCGTCCGGTAGCGTTCCCACCGTGGCCGGCGTGTAGTACTGGCCGCCGGTTTCCTCGGCGATCCTCTGAAGGAGGCGACTCCGGCGTCCGGCCCCGAAGTACTCGTCGTCGGAGCGTGCCGTGTGGAGCGCCAGCGCATCGGTGCCCACCGTGAGACCGTCTCGCGCGGCGGATACTTCCACCTCGTAGTCGCCCGTTTCGGTGGGAACGAAGTCCGCCGTGTACTCGCCGTCGCGCTCCACGGTCCAGTCGAGCGATATCTCCTGGATGGCGCCCGTCGGCGACGTGATCCTGGCTGTGACCTGCGCGTCGTTGACCTGGATGTATGTGGAGTCGACGATTTCCGCTGTGAGACGGACGGGCTCACCCGGCTCCACCTGCTCGCGCTCCACCGACGCGACGACGGGCTCGGGGACGCCGTCCACCATCCAGCGGAGGAGCTGGCGCCAGAACGTCTCGTGGCTCTGGTCCTCGAGCGGGATGTCCGCGTGCATCTGCCAGATCCAGGTATCCTGCGCCGTCAGGGCCAGAACCTTGCCACGTCCGTACCGCTGGTGGGCGAGCAGCACCTGCGGACGATCCAGACTCTCCGCGTGCCCCTCGATCAGCGTGGTGGCACCCGGCTTCACTTCGGTGATGCGGTTGACCGACGTCACGGGCGGCAGGGTGCGCCACAGCGAGTCGGTCTCCTCGGCATCTCCGCCCAACTGAATGGCTGCGTTTGCGAGTCCCGCCGGGGTCAATCCGGGGCGAAGTTCGGCGAGAAAACGATCGGCTGCGGCCGGTGGAGGGCCCAGCCGGACGGGCAGGATCTCCTCGACTGGGGTTCCCGCCCAGCCGCCCTCGGAGAACGCCTGCCGTCCCCCGACCATCATGAAGCCACCGCCCCGTTCGGATACGAAGTCGGCAATCATCTGAAGCTGATCGTGCGTGAAGAAGCTCGCTTCGGCGCTCCCGACGATGAGGCCGCGGTACCGGTAGAGCTCTTCCCGAGTCCGGGGGAAGCCCCCCGCCAACTCGTCGCCGTCGTCCACGTTGAGACGCAAGAACTTGCTGGGCGCGGTGCGCTGAAGCACGACGACCTGGAGGTTGTCGTCGTCCTGGATGGCCCTCCGCAGGAACTTGACCTCGTGTCGAGGCTCGCCTTCGAAGTACAGGATCTTTTCGCGCTCACCGCGCACCTCGACCCACACGTCCCGGCGGTTGTTCTGCGTCACCCTCTCGCCGTCCTGCGTCGGGATGCGAAAACGCACCCGGCGAGATCCGACGCGGTCGAGTTGGAAGTGGACACGGGTGACGACGGGTTCTCCCGCGCGCCCGAGCGTGACTTCCTCCTCGGCCAGGATGCCGGTGTCGTCCTCGACGATTACGGGCACGGTCGTCTGTCGGAATCCGGTCTGGGTCACGACGACGTCGACGACCATCGACGAGCCTTCGAGAACCGCTCGCGGCATTTCGACCCGGCCCAATTCGATATCGGGCGACACCGCCTCCTCGCCCAGCCCGACGGTGAACACCGGTACGCCCGCCGCCTGCAGGGGGACGAGGGCCTCGGTCACCGGCCGTCCGCGGGTGTCCGCGCCGTCCGTCAACATGACCAGGCCGGACAGGGGCACGCCGGACAGCTCCTCGCGGGCCACGTCGAGGGCGGCGGGCAGATCCGTGCTCGTTCCGTCGAACGTCAGCTCGCCCGGCCCCTCGATGCGCCGTGCCCGGGACGAGAAGCTGAAGAAGCGCAGGCTGAACCGCTCCGCCATCGCCTCGAGCAACTCGCTCTCGCCGGGAGTGAACGTGGCGCGGATAAAGTCGCTACGAGCCGCGCCGGACGCATCGGGAAGCTGCATCGACCGTGAGTCGTCGACCAGGATGCCGACGAAGTTCTGCTGCGGGACGACGGTCGAAATCTGAAGGGTCGGTTGGAGCAGGGAGAAGAGTAGAACGCCGAGCAGCGCCACCCGTAGCGTGGCCATGACGGTGCGATCCATCGGACTGGCCTTGCCGCGCGCCAGCGAATACGACGCGACGGCCACTGCGCTCGCTGCGACCGCGGCGAGGAGCCACCACCGCACCACGGCGGGGGCCGCGAATACGAAATCACCCTGCTCGTAGACGAGCCGGCGGTACTTGAAGAGAAACTCGAAGAGATCGGGCATCAGTGGCTCATGCCGTAGACGATCATGTTCGCGCCGATCTCGAAGGCGTACGTCGAGTACTCGAGCGGGTAGTAGGGGCTCTCCGCCCACTCCCACGCATCGCCGAGGTCGGTGTTGAAGTTGATGACGACCATCAGGTTGCCGTCGTCATCGAAGATGCCTCGGACATGAGGAACCTGGGCGTCCGGGCGCTCCCACGTGGGGATGCCGCCGACGCCACGACCCTGCGCCGGCACCTGCTTGATCTCGTCGATGTCGTAGTAGGCGGAGAACAGCGGATGATCGAGAGGGAGCTCCACGATCGGTCGGCCCGGTAGCACCCGTCGGATGTTGTACTCGAACTGCGCCCATTCACGTCCGCCCCAGAAATCGTCCACGAGTAGCATTCCGCCGGCGTTGAGGAAGCCACGCAAGCCGGTGACTTCCTCATCCGTCAGATCCATCCGTCCAACCTCGACCGCGTAGATCAGTGGAAATCGGCGGAGGTTCGGGTCGGAAAGACTGATCGCGTTCTCGAAGTCATATGCGTCGATGCGGACCAGCCGTTTCAGAACGACCAGAAACTGCCGGTCGCCCTTGGGGAAGTCCGTGGCCCACGACCCGCGGCCGCCCCCACCCCACCACCCGCGGCGCCCGTAGCCTGAATAGATTGCGCGGGTCCAGTAGAACGCGTGGCGCCCGCCCGGCGGTTCATCCGACGGGGGCAGTCGCAGTTGGACATCGTCTGCATCCTGACGGCTGAGGCGGCCACGCGCGCTCGGCGGAGCTTGTTGGATCAGCAGGCCGGTATCGACCGGCTCCCGGGCGTGCTGCTCGCTACCGCATGCGCCGGATGCGGCGGCAATCAGGACCGCGTAGAGCGGTCTGGCTCGGGAGAAAATCCCCATGTTCGAGCTGGTGAGAGAAGTTGCGAAGCGCCAGATCCGGGGCTTCGATCCTACGTCGTCCCTGATCGAAGGTTCCTGGCGGAGACGTTCCCGTACGGAACCCATGCCGGTGGTGGCGAGTCGGACCTCACGCTGCGCGAGGACCCGAAGTGCCGGGTGCAGAGCGTGGACACGCGAGCACCCGCACGCGCTGTTCGCAACCGACCCAGCGTCTACATTCAGGTTGTCGCACCCGATCCCCCTCGAACACGATCCCGAGCCGCTCCAGCCCGCCCGCGAACCTGATCCAGCGCAGATACGTAGGGCCGGGTGCGGCGGCCGAGTGGCCGAACGCTCCCACTGACAGCAAGCCAATGAAACGAAAGCGACCGATGATCCTCGCTTCAACTCGCGTGACCTTCAGGGACTTCCTGATCTTCCAGGCCAAGCTCATGCTGGATGGCCTTCGTGACGTGGTTGTGTTCAACCTGTCCATCGGCGCCATGGTCCTCGACGTGCTCGCAGGTCGCGGCCGTCGTCCTCGGCTGTTCTACTCGGTCGTGCGGCTGAGCGAGCGCTGGGAATTGTGGCTCAACATGCACAGCGTGGTTGAAGAACTCGAGTCCTCGGATACGGACGACGGGCTCTTTGGGGCGAGCGAGGCCGGCTCGGACACGTTGCTGGGCCAGATCGAGCAGGCGGTGCGGGGCGGCGACCGTGAGGAACGGGGCCGGCGGGGGTGAACCTAGTCGGCGAACGGACCGAACCCCTGGTCCCGTGCCACCCATAGCGCGACGAGGAACATCAGGAGCAGGACGGTCCACGTAAGCGCGGCCACGCGCACCGACTTCTTCGCGTTTTCCTTGTCCGACCACCCCGCCGGGCGCACGCCACGGACGAGGAAGGTGGCCACGCCCGCCAGGTTCACGGAAATCACGTTGAATCCGAACAACAGAAACGCCCCGGCGGCGAGAGCCCCGTTCCCGGAGCCCATGAGCAGCCCGAAGATCACCAGAGGTGGGAGGAGGGCCACCGCCACCATGACCCCGATGACCGCCTGAGGAAATCCGCTGGTGAACGCCAGCGTCCCGGCGACCCCGGCCGCCATGGCGAGCACGAGGTCGGAGTTCCCCGGTCTGGTCCGATCGGCAATCGCTGCGACGGTCGGGTCCACGTCCACGAAGAAGCCGGTGCCCATGCTGACGGCCAGGGCCACGCTGCCGGCTGCCAGAAGGGTCACGAGTGCGCGCTTGGCGAGGTCCAGATCGGCCAGGGCAGCGGATAGCGCGAGCGCCACGTTGGGCCCGAGAAGCGGCGCGATTACCATGGCTCCAATAATCACGGCGACATCGTCCCGGAGCAGCCCGACCGAGGCCACGATGGTGGACGCGGCGACCATCACCAGATACACCCAGGTCAGTTGGGACGACTCCAAGGCATCGACCTTGAGTTCGTCCCGGCTCACGCGTGACCTCGACCCGTCCGTGTCCGAGGGCGCGTCCCCCTTCTCGTCGTCTTCGTCGTCCCCGAGGTGAGGGAGGGTGGCTTCGACAGGCAACAACGTCACCCGGAAGCCGTCTTCTTCGGCGAAGCAGTCGGTGAAGCGATCGACCAGAGGCTCGACCTCGTCCGCCTCCATGACCAACTCGAGGAGCTCCGAGCCTTCAGGGTGATCGAGAGGCCATCGCCCCACGGGGGCCACCCCGTCGAGCAGCCGATCCGTGTCGTCCTGGCACTTCGGCGGCAGGACGATCTGTACGAGGCGAAGGGGCATGGGGCGTCGACGAGAGGTGGCGGAGGGCCGAGACCGGCCCAGAAAGGTCGCCGGATCGGACGGGTTCGGGAACAGGGCTCCGTGGCGGTCGCTCGGACGCGTGCACATCACTCACACGCTCCCTACTTTATCGGGCCCTCCGACCTACAAACCGGCCATCTCCATGAAAAAGTCACCGCCCATTTTCTACACGTGGACGGACGAAGCTCCCGCGCTCGCCACTCACGCGTTTCTCCCCGTGGTCCGAGCGTTCGCGTGGGCCACCGGGGTACCGGTCGAAACGAGAGACATATCCCTTGCGCACCGCGTGCTCGCCGCCTTCCCCGATGTGCTCTGCAAGGAGCAGGAGGTCGAGGACCAGCTGGCCGACCTGGGCCGGAAGGTGGACACGCCGGAAGCGAACATCATCAAGCTCCCGAACATCAGCGCATCGATTCCCCAGCTCAAAGCGTGTATCGATGAGCTCCGGGCGACCGGATATTCGTTACCGGACTATCCGGACGAACCGATGAGCGATGAAGACCGGGCGGTGAAGGCCCGCTATGACAGGGTCAAGGGCAGCGCGGTCAATCCCGTTCTGAGACAGGGCAACTCGGACCGGCGCGCACCTCGCTCCGTGAAGGAGTTCGCCCAGAAGCATCCGCCGCCGATGCACCCCTGGCCCGAGGACTCCCGGACGCATGTCTCCACGATGACGGCAGATGATTTCCGTCACAACGAGGAGTCGATGACGCTCGAAACGGCAACGAACGCGCGAATCGAACACGTTGCCTCGGATGGCTCGGTAACGTGCCTCATGGAGTCGCTGCCCCTCGAGAAGGGTGAGGTGCTCGACGTCACCCACATGAGTCGGCGCGCCCTACTTGCGTTCCTCGGGAAGCAGGTGCACGACGCGAAGGACAAAGACGTGCTGTTTTCCGTGCATCTGAAGGCGACGATGATGAAGGTGTCGGACCCCATCATCTTCGGTCACGCGGTCCGGGTCTTCTTCGCCGATGTCTTCGCGAAGCACGCCGACACCTTGACCGAGATCGGGTTCGACGCAAACAACGGGTTGGCGGACCTGCACTCCAAGCTCGCGGAGCTTCCCGAGTCCGACCGCACCGCCATCGAGGCGGATATCCAGGCTGCATACGACTCCGGCCCAGGGCTCGCGATGGTCGACTCGGGGCGCGGCATCACCAACCTCCACGTTCCGAGCGATGTGATCATCGACGCTTCCATGCCTCCGATGATTCGTGACTCGGGGCGCATGTGGAACGCGGACGGTGTGCTCCAGGACACGAAGGCTGTCATCCCCGACTCGAGCTACGCCTCAATTTATGCTGCGGTCGTAGCCGACTGCAAGGAACACGGACAGTTCGATCCGGCGACCATGGGCTCCGTGGCCAATGTTGGCCTGATGGCGATGAAGGCGGAGGAGTATGGGTCGCACGACAAGACGTTCGAAGTGGCAGCCGCCGGGACCGTTCGGGTCGTAGACTCCGGCGGTGACGTGCTCCTGGAGCAAGCGGTGGAGGAGGGCGATATCTGGCGGGCCTGTCAGACCAAGGACGCGGCCGTGCGCGACTGGGTGAAGCTGGCCGTTTCGCGGGCGCGCGCAAGCGGTAGTCCGGCCGTGTTCTGGCTCGATGAGAAGCGCGCTCATGACGCTGAGTTGTTGAAGAAGGTCGAGTCGGACCTCACGGATCACGACACGGCCGGGTTGGGCGTGGAGTCGATGGCGCCCGAGGACGCGATGCGCTTCACACTCGACCGCGTGCGCGCTGGAGAGGATACGATCTCCGTGACGGGCAACGTCCTCCGTGACTACCTGACCGATCTCTTCCCGATCCTCGAGATAGGCACCAGCGCGCGCATGCTGTCCATCGTGCCGCTCCTCGAAGGGGGAGGACTGTTCGAGACGGGGGCGGGCGGCTCGGCGCCCAAGCATGTCCAGCAATTCCTCCAGGAGGGACACCTCCGCTGGGATTCGCTCGGCGAGTACATGGCCCTGGCGGCTTCACTCCAACAGCTGGGCGAGACGTTCGACAACAAAGGTGCCCTCGTGCTCAGCGCTGCGCTCGACGTGGCGGTTGCCCGCTACCTCGACAATTCCCGGGGGCCTTCACGGAAGGTCAACGAGTTGGACAACCGTGGGAGCACCTTCTACCTCACGATGTACTGGGCACGGGCGTTGGCCGAGCAGGATGACAATGCCGAACTCGCTGGGCGTTTCAAGCCGGTCGCGGAGGCTCTGTCAGAGTCGGAGGACGCCATCCTGGCGGAGCTCGAGGCCGCCCAGGGTGAGCCTCAGGACATCGGCGGATACTACCATCCCGACGAGTACAAAGCTGCGGCGGCCATGCGACCGAGCGAGACGTTCAACCGGATTGTCGACGCGGTCTAGCCGTGGGCGGGCCGTGCGGGACGACCGCGCGCGGTCGCCCCGATGCCCCCTATCTCGATGCGGTAGCGGCGGCCTCTAGCCGCCGGATCGTTTCGTCGAGCTGTTCGGTGTGACGGTCGGCGTGCGCCGCCGTCAGCAGGATCATCTGATACCCGTCGATGGGCTCCTCATCCACGGGGCTGTCGAACCCGTAGTCACGGACGTCTGCCGGCATGGCCGCGATGAACGCGCGAAGTGAACTCCGGCTTGAAGCGAGTGCTCCGAGGGAGCCGGTGTGGTCGCCAAAGCGTTGGTTCGGAACCATCGCCGGGACGGTCTTGAACCGTTCCCCGCGGTCGAGGAGGACGTGTCGGACCAACTCGTCGGGGTGACTCGACCGGAAGCGCTCGACCGGCGCGCCGCCTTCGACCGCGCGCCGCACCTGACCCAGGAGGCCGGCTTCGGCGGCGGCGATGTGCTCGATGATTTCGGCCGGCGACCAGGAGTCGGCGTCTGGCCGGCTCGTCCACTCGTCCTCGCTCAGGGAGCCTGTCAGCGCGCGAAGCCGCGCCTCGTTCGCATCGAGGTGCCGGAGTGCCGTCACTCGCTCAGCCGCACCGACGGGCCGCAGCTTCAGACTTCGCACTGGCGTGAACTCCGTGGTCCCGATCGTCAGAATCGCGGAGGGCTGCCCTTCACGGTCGAGGACCGTGGGGAGCACAGACCCACGCGGATGGCCGCCCGCCTCGGCGTTGATGAGGTATGGCGTGTACATCATGACATGAGGGAAGGCTTGGCCGGCCGCCCCGAGGCGTTGGCCTTCGGACATCATATACGCGAACGCGCCCGCGCCCGGCGCGCGAAAGCGACCCGAGGCGTAGCCGGCCTCCACCCCCGCTCGGATTTCCTGAACAGTCGCTCCCGAGGCCGCCGTCTCCGCCTCGAAGAGTCGAACCGGCAACACGAACTCGACCGCTCCGGGGTTGTAGCAAATCGGAGCACGCACCGAGGCGTTCTGCCATGCCCGCTCAACAAGGCATGCGAAGCCGTTCGTGCCGATGTCGACCCGCTCGAATCCCTCCCTTCCCAGCAGATACAGGTCGGCCGCGTCAGCGACGGTGGCGGGTGCGCCGCTGCGGGCCAGGGCGGTTTCTTCCGCGGTCGGGATGAGGAAGTCCGCGAAGATCTCCTGGGCCGCTGATGCATCGGCCGGTGCGGCGACAGCGAGGGCGCCGAGGGCGGCGAGAGCGGTCGATCGTAGTTGCATGATGTCCTCCGGTACGGTTTGGGTTGGACGTGCGGAGGATTGGACGGGCTGGCCTCGGTCTGTTATCCCGAGGGACCGCGGTGCATGGAGCCGGGTCGGGCACGCCGGTGGGAAAAGAGCACGAGAAAAACGCGTCGAACCGACATGAACCCAGAAAAGACGTGGATCGCGGAGGCCCTCGACGGGAAGCCCGAGGCCATGAACCGACTGGTTTCGGCTCATCGTCCTGCCGTGCTCCGGACGGCGAACCATGTCCTCGGTGACCCGGAACTCGCCGAGGATGTGGCACAGGACGTCTTTTTTCGGCTGCAAAGCGCGCTCGCCGGCTTCCGAGGCGATGCCGAGTTGAGCACGTGGCTCTACCGGGTCACTCTCAACCGGTGCAAGGATGTGTTGCGCCGCCGGAGGCATGAGTCGCTCGACGCACCGGGTGGACCCGCCTCGGCCGCCCGGCGAATCGGCGTCGAAACCGATCCAGGCGCGTCGGTCGACCGCCAGCGCCGGCGGTCTGCGGTCCGCCAGGCCGTCGAACGTCTCCCGGAAGAGCAGCGCGAGGTGATCACGTTGAGATACCTGTCGGACCTGTCCTACGCGGAGATTGCACGAGTCACCAGGCTGCCACACGGGACGGTAGCGTCGCGCGTCTTCCGTGGTTTGAAGAAGCTCGGAGAAGACCTCGAGTCCAGACATCTGGAGTTGCTCAAGTGAATCGCCCAACCGACGAAGTCATCCTCGCATTTCTCGAAGGGTCGCTCGAAGGGCCCGAGCGCGATGCGCTCCTCGACCGGATGGACGCCGATCCGGAGTTGGCCGCCGAGGTCCGCCGAGCGGCGACCGGAATGGAAGCGGTCCAGTCGATGGACTTCTCGACCGCCGACGCCGTCCGACCTGTCGCAGCGCCCGGCCGCGGGAAGGTTTCGCCCTGGTGGGCCGTGGCGGCTTCAGTGGCGACGCTTCTCATTTCGGTTCCGGCGACAGTTCAGATCGTGAAGAGCGGCGTGGTGGAGAACTCACCGGAGCGGCCCGCCAGTGGCCTGCCGTCCACCACGTTCGCCGGGGGCCGGCCGTCGGACCCGACGGACAGCTACGTGCTCGTGCTTCATGGGCGGTGGCCCGACGCTGACGGGTTGCGGCCGGACGAACGTCAGCGGCGGGCCAACGAGTATTGGGAGTGGACGACTGGCTTGGCTCGGGACGGCGTTCTCGTAGCGGCCGGAGACCTCCAGTGGGAGGCCGGCGAGCGGCTCGGCCCGCTCGGCCTGCCCATAGACGTACCCGAGGAGGTCGTCGATGACCCGGACTATGTGGTGGGCATGTTCGCTCTCCGGGTAGGTAGCTACGACGAAGCGGTCGCCGTGGCCGCTGAGTCTCCCCACCTGAAGTACGGTGGTTCGGTGTCCGTCAGGCGGGTCGGCCTGGGCTTCGTGACGGTACCCGGGATGGACGACTGGGCCGGGTAGGCGCTGGACGCCGTGCGGTCATCGGCCCGAGTTTGGCGCACGCCCCACGAGTGCCGGGCGGCCACCCTCGACCGGTAGGTCACCTTGGATCGTTCCACCGTTCGTTGCCTCACGGTGTCGGCTTTTGCCCTGCTCGCGACCCTGGTGCCTCCACACCCGGCGGCGTCACAGGTAGCTGATTTCACACGCCTCGCTCAGCTCGACCTGGGCCTCAATCCCCACCAGATCTCGTTCTCCGAGGACGGTCGGACCGCCTGGATCGCGATGGCGGGCTCGGACCGCGTGGCGGTTGTCGATACCCGTGCGTTCCGGAGCGTCGGTGAGATCGAGGCACCGGGGGTGCCACTCGGCGTGATTCCCACCCCGAACGGGTTGGATCTGGCCGTGACCCGCTTCGTGGGGGGCGGGGTCGGGCGGTACGCACGGGCGGGCACCGCGCTCGGTGGCGACCGGCCGACCGCGGTCGGGCCGTCGCTCCTGGCCGGTCCCTACGCGGATCATCAGTACCTGCTCTCGGTTGAACGGGCGGACAGCGCGTACGTATTCGACGCCCGCGGCTTCACGTTCCGGGCGGCGTATCCGGTCGGGCGTAGGCCCTTTCCGGGGGCCGCCACCTCCGACTTCAGAAAGGCCTTCGTGCCTGGGTACGACGACGGCACCGTGACCGTCATCGACCTGTACGGACGCAGAGTTCTGGAAACGATCGAAGTCGGCACGACCCCGAGCGGCGGGGTGGTTCTACCCGGCGACGAAGAGTACGCCGTCGTCGTTCGCGGAGATGACGCGGTGCGCTTCGTCAACACGGCATCGCACCGGATCGTGGACGAACTCACGGACGGGATCGGCGATTCTCCCTTCTCGTTCGTGGTGTCGCCGAATGGGCGGCTCGGCTTCGTCAACAACACCGCCAGCCACGACGTCTCCGTCATCGATCTGGCGCAGCGGCGGGTCATCGGACGAATTCCCACACCGGAGATCCCGATTGTCATGGCTGTCCATCCGTCGGGCGAGTCGCTCTGGGTGTCGACCGAGGGCGAGGACTTTGTCACCGTCTTCTCGATTCCAGCGCGCTTTCTCGACGATCCGACGGACCGGCCTGATCCCGCGAGGAGGACGATCACGGCGCGGGATGACTTGCCAGTGACCCAGGTCGCCGTGATGGGCATGATCCACGGCACGCACCGGACCAGTGATCTCTGGGGGATTCCCGAGGTGATGCGCACGATCGAGGCGTTCGACCCGGACATCATATGCGCGGAGATCGCTCCGGATCGCTGGAGCCGAATTGAACGAGACCTCACGGAGCGGGGCGTCATCGAGGACACTCGCGTGCTGCGCTTTCCCGAGTACGTCGACGAGGGCGCGATCCTGCCGCGAATGGGCGAGCTGGGATATCGAGTCGAGCCCTGCGCCGGGTGGACGCAGGAGATGTCGGACTCGCGCAATACGATCATCGCGGAGTTCAACGCCGTCCCGGAGCGCCGGGCAGAGTACGACCGGGCGGTCGAAGCCGCCGTTGAGGCGCTGCCGAGGCAGTCGCGAGCCGAGGACGACCCGCGCTACATCCATTCCCCCGAGTACGACCGCCGCCAGAAGGCCAGGCTGGCCGTCTACGACCGGTACCAGAACGACCTGATCGGACCGGGTGGCTGGACCAACATCAACGTCGCGCACTATCGCGAGATCGACCGTGTCATTCGGGAGAACCCGGGAGCCCGCGTTCTCGTGACCTTCGGGGGCGGCCATAAGTACTGGATCCTGGAGCAACTCCGACTGCGAGGAGACGTGGAATTGATCGAGCTCGGTCCCTATCTGCCCGGGGGGTGACGCCGGCCGTCTGGACATTCCCCCGGCACTTCCCCGAGTTTGAGCCGATGCCACAACCCAACTTGGGAGTTCGAATGCGTCTCTCCGCCATCGCCTGCGCACTCACGACCGGTTTCCTGATCGGCGCGCCTGTCGCGCCCGCCGCCGCCCAGACCTTTCCTTCGGACGACGCGGTCATCCGCAACATCTGGCGGGCCGGCATGACCGACGCGTCCCAGGTCGAGGATCTGGCGCAAGCGCTCCTCGATTCGATCGGCCCCCGCTTGTCGGGTAGTCCCGGGCAGCGGCGGGCGATCGATTGGGCCACGGCCAAGCTGACCAGTTGGGGCGTTTCGGCTGAGGCCGAACAGTACGGGACCTGGCGGGGATGGGAGCGCGGGTACTCGCACCTCGATCTGGTGGAGCCGCGGGTGCGCAGCCTCGACGGGATGATGCTGGCGTGGAGTCCGCCGACGAACGGCCCCGTCGAGGCCGGTGTGGTGGCCATGCCCACCTTCTCCAGCCCCGGCGAGCTACGCGCTTGGCTGCCGTCCGTCCGCGGGAACTTCGTGGCGTATTCGTATGCCGAGCCGACGTGCCGGGCGCCGGAAAGCTGGGCCGAGCATGCGACCCCCGAATCGGTGGAGCGCATGCAGGCGCGGCAGGCAGAAGTCTCGGGCGGCTGGCGCCGGTCGGTCGCCGCGGCGGGTGGAGCCGCTGCCGTGATCTCCGCGATCGAGCAGGCTGGAGCCGTCGGACTGCTCACGGCCAACTGGTCCAGAGGTTGGGGCGCCAACAAGATTTTCAGCGCGTCTACGGAGCGGATCCCGTCGTTCCACGTGAGCTGCGAGGACTACGGCCTGGTGCATCGCCTCGCGTCCAGGGGTCAGGGTCCTGTGATCCGCGCGGATGCCCAGTCCGAATTCCTCGGCGAGCAGCCGGTGTTCAACGTCATCGGGACGCTGCCGGGTACCGAGTTACCGAACGAGTACGTCCTCCTGACCGCGCACATGGACTCCTGGGACGGGGCGTCGGGCGCCACGGACAACGGCAGCGGCACCGTCATGATGCTCGAGGCGATGCGCCTCCTGAGGGAGGCCTACCCGAACCCTCGGCGCACCATCAAGGTGGCGCTCTGGGGTGGTGAGGAGCAGGGGCTGATCGGATCCGGAGCGTATGCCGAGGATCATCCCGAGGTGGTGGACGGGCTGCAGGCGGCGTTCAATCAGGACAACGGAACGTGGCGCGTCGACTTCATCCGTATGCAGGGCTTCCTGGACGCCGGCGAGCACTTCGGACGGTGGTTCTCGAAGATCCCCGGAGAGATCACCCGGCACATCGACCTGGACATTCCCGGCGTGCCGGAGCGAGGGGGGAGCGACCACATGTCGTTCATCTGCAAGCCGGCGCCCGGCTTCCGGCTCCAATCGAACTACCCGGACTATCGCCAGTACACGTGGCACACGGACATCGATACGTACGACAAGCTGGTGTTCGACGATCTGCGCAACAACGCGACGCTTGCCGCGATGCTGGCCTACCAGGCCTCGGAGGACGACCGTCGCTTGACGGCTGACACGCGTGCGACGCCGCTCCCCGACGGCGGCGACTGGCCGGCGTGCCGGACTCCGCCTCGCAGCACTCGGTAGCGTGGAGGGGCGCCCCCAGCTTGGTGGTCCACTCTCGACTCGGTAGCCCACCCTCAACCGTCTGGGTGGGTGGGAACGATTGCGTCGTCCCCGGGCCCGGAGAATGGTCCGATCGGCCTGTCGGGCGCGCCGGGGGTAGAAGCTACTCCTCCCCGGTGTCCGCTCCGGTGATCGTCAGCAGCAGGGCGGTGTCGTCCAGGGCGCGGATGTCCTGGGCGTGCCCCGGTCCGAAGTAGAGCACCTCGCCTCGACCCATTTCGAATGACTGGTCGCCTACGCGGTAGCTCAGTCGACCCTGGAGAACCTGCAGGGTCATCGGCGTCTCGGCGTGATGGGTACCGACGTCGGTATTCCTGGCGAGCATGGTCAGCGTCACGCGGAGGTGCCCCGACTTCACCAGAGTGCGCCCCGACCTCCCACTGCGGGCGTACGCCTCGTCTTTCTGAAGGTCGGCGATCTGAGCCGCCAGTTCGAATGTGAGGGTTTCACCGGCCAGGGGCCGAGACAGGGACGACATGGGCTTCCTCCGAGGTGTATGAGTCCCAGCACGATACAACCAGCGCGTCCAGCGGGAACAGGCGGGTGGTTCGGGGTCGGCGTCTACGCGCCGTCCCGGACGGCGGGAAGTTCACGGCCCTGCAGCACGTCCTGCAGGCGTGCGCGACGTGTCCGCGAGACCCTCACGCTCGTCCCGTCGTCCAGACGTGCCTCACCGTCACCATGCCCGAGACGCTTGAGAGTTCGCACGGCTGATACGTTCACGATGGCGGAGCGATGCACGCGGACGAATTGCTCCGGGTCGAGTCGCTTTTCCAACGTCTTGAGTCGTTCAGAGAGCAGGTGCGTCGAGTCGGCGAGGTGGAGAGACACGTAGTCACCGGCTCCCTCGATCCAACGGATCTCGGACACGGCGACCAGGACGCTGGTGGAGCCCGAGCGGACCGTCAGCGTCCGTGCCTTCGACTGGAAGCCGCTCCGCCGTCTGCGGTCGAGAATCGCCAAAACGCCGAACGTCCCGAGAGTGAGAACCCAGTAGGCACCGGCGTTGAAGTGCAGGTATGCGAGCCCCAGGCGGATGGTGGAGCCGGCGTAGCCGGCAAGTGAACCGAACGAGTCAGGAAGGGTCAGCGCGAGATACGCGCCGTTCACGATGAAGCTGATCGACAGGCTCGCGACGACATGCGCCAGTGCCAGTCGTCCATCAATTTCGAGTCGCTCCCCGAAGTGGACGGGGGGATATCGCCGGGCGGCCGTGACGACGACGAGCGTCAAGGGGATCCAGACGCCTCCGGCGACCAGGGGCGGGATCGCAGAGTCGAACCATGTGATGCCGGGGAGCGTGCCGCGTCGGGCCAGGAAGGCCGTCGTGCCGGTCAATAGTGACGCGACGAGCCAGAACACACCGACAGCCAGCGCGAAGCGTAGCGAGAGCCTCGCGTGACTTGGTTCGGCGTGCTCGTCGGTTTCGCTCAGGTCACTTCTCCTGGACACGCTCAGGATGAGCCGATGTCCCGCCCCGGGTCTCGTGAGGCTCGCCCGGGACGGAGGAACGGTCAAGCGTCAGCGACCTCGGTTCGTGCCGGCCAGTCCGTGCTCCGCCATCCGCTGGATCTCAGCCAATCGGGCACGATTCCATGTGGGGAAGGCATTCACGAATCCCGTCCCGGCGGGTCCTCCGTAGCTCTTTACCCAGGCGACGACCCGACCGAGTTCGTTCCTGGCCAGCACTTCGGACACGTGTTCCGGTAACGTCTGAGCGGTCCCGGTCCACCACGTCTCGAGGCCCCATGCCCGGCCCGCTTCGGTCGGCACGACCGTATAGCGGTCTCCGTCGAAGGACGAGAAGTCGACGTCCAGGATGTCGCCTGCGCGTTCCTGGTCGAACCGGACGATCTGGCCGTCCTCATTGTACACGAGTTGCCCGGGCAGCGAACCCATGGACACGATCTTTCCGCCAGCGTCGAGATATCGGCGGATGAGGGGGTCGTTCCCTTCATGAAGCTCTGAGGGGACACCGTCCATCCCTAGGATCACGACGCTTGGAGCACCGTCGTTCAGCCGGGCCTCGAGGAAGTCCACGAGTGTGGAGGCATCGAGTCGCTCGTATCCGCGAGATACGAAGTAGTCCCCGATCACGTCGTGCTCGGGCCGCCGTCCGAGGATGGAGCGACCGGCAAGGGCCGAGTCGTAGAAGACCGCCCGCCGGACCGTCTGCTCGCCAGCCGCGAGAGCGTATACACCCCCGTCGTCGCTTCCGACGTAGAGCCGACCGTCCTCGACGACGGGCGAACTGTAGATGCTGGCCCCCGTTTGGTACGCCCACAGCGTCTCGCCGGTATCCGCGTCGTGAGCACTGATCTCGCCGTCGCCCTGCCCGAGGTATAAGACGTTGTCCACCAGCACCGGCGACGAGTAGACGAAATCACCGGCGCCGAAGCTCCATATTTCCTCGCCCGATTGCCGGTCTATGGCTCGGACGTTTCCGGACGATGACCGTGCGCTGAATACGCGCGTGTCATCTACCGCCGGCGTGGCGATCACCCACGAACTGCCTTCGTCGAAGCGCCACCGCAACGAGCCGTCGGATGCGTTCAGCGCGTAGACGGACGCATCGCGTCCCGCGACGAAGACCTCATCGGCCGCCAAGGCGGGCGACGCCGAGATCTGACGCCGATCAAAGCCAAAGTCTGCTGAGTTGTATCCCACCCCGTCCGTGGCGAAGCGCCAACGCTCCCCGCCGTCCATTGCGTCGAGTGCGTACACGTAGCCGTCGGAATCTCCGAACACCAGCAGGTTCCCCGAGATCGCGGCCGTGGTCCGAATGCGACTCGCCACCTGGAAGCGCCAGCGCGCCCTCCCGGTGGCGGGCTCGAACGCGTGGAGGTATCCGTCTCCGCTCCCCCAGTAACCCATCCCGTTGGCGATGCTGACCGACCCGTGGATGTAGTCCCACCCCTCGTGACCCCAGGGAAGGGGAATGTCCGGACCGGTCTCGAGGCTCCAGAGCGATCGTCCATCGGCGACGGAGACGCCGTGTAGCACGCCCGAGCGTCCGCTGATCATTACCACGCCGTCCGATACGCCGGGCGACGAGGCGATCGGGGACCCCACGTCGAACCGCCACACCTCGCTGCCGTCGTCCGCGTCGAGGGCATACAGGAATCCATCGGCCGACCCGACGTAGACCGTGCCGTCCACGAGCGCGGGACTCGACCGAACCGCGCCCTGTGTCTGGACCCGCCAGAGGACGCCGGCCAACCGCTCGACACCCTGAGTCTGAGCAACGCCGGTGTGTGCCGCCGCCCGTCGGAACTGCGGGCTCTGGCCGGTCGCGCTCGGTGGTGGACTCCCAACGAGTACCGCTAGCAACATACTCCCTACCCCGACTCTAATTGAGCCAACCGACATCGTCCCCTCCCCGTTCATTGCTGCGGCGTGCGGGAAAGCCTGACGGAATCGCGTGGCGTCCGGAAGGGTTGCGACACGCCGAATCGGCGGGTGGGACTCCCGGCTCGGTGAGCCGGACCCGGTTGGCGCCGCGAGCCCTCCCCCGTGGCGTGGCGGAGGGGACAGATCTCACTTTTCGCTGGAAACGTATTCGACTCGACCGTTCGGCGTGCTACTCCCTGTCGCGGTAGGTTGGGCGGTGTCGATACCGGTCCCCGTGCCGGATGCGGCACTTCTCCGAGCCGAGGACGGCACATGACCGACGAGCACTTCCGCGGCCTCGAGAGGGCATACTCCGCCGCGCCTGTCACGCGATGGATGGGAAGCAGCGCCTCGGTGGGTGACGGCCGCGCGACCGTCACACTTCCGGTGCGGGAGGACTTCCACCATGCGGCCGCAGCCGTGCACGGCTCGCTCTACTTCCGAGCCCTGGACGATGCCGCTTTTTTCGCCGCGAACTCAAAGGTCGAGGACGTGCTGGTGCTCACATCGTCCTTCCACATCCAGTTCTTCCGTCCTGTGTCGGCGGGCACCCTTCGGGCCGAGGGTCGGGTCGTGCATCGGGCCGCTCGCCTCGTGACCGCGGACGCGGAACTGTTCGACCAAGCGGGCACCCTGCTCGCGCGTGGCTCGGGTACGTTCGCCATCAGCCGCATCTCCCTGAGCGAGCTTCCGGGCTACTCCGACGGGCGGTAGGCTGGTGTCGTCCGAACGTCTTCGACCCGAGTGCGCATGCAGGACCTGACCGAGGGACCGATTCCCGGCCATCTGGCCCGCATGGCCATGCCCATTGCCGTCGGGATGGTGTTCCAGACGCTCTACTACCTGGTCGATCTCTACTTCATCGGGCAACTCGGCGACACGGCCCTCGCGGGTCTGTCCTCAGCCGGGAATCTCCAATTTCTGATCATGGCCGTGACCCAGGTCCTCGGGGTCGGCACGATGGCGCTCATCTCCCACGCCGCCGGACGGAAGGACCGCGACGACGCGAATCTGATCTTCAACCAGAGCCTGGGGATGGCGGCGCTGTGCGGGGCCGGCACCCTGGTGGTGGGCTACCCCCTTAGCCACGTGTACATGGGCATGTTGGGCGCCGACGCCGGGACAATGGCCGCAGGCGTGACGTACCTCTACTGGTTTCTGCCGGGACTGGGGCTCCAGTTCGCGCTCATCTCCATGGGATCGGCGCTCCGCGGGACGGGCATCGTCAAGCCCACGATCATCGTGCAGGTGGCGACCGTCGCGCTGAATGCCGTGCTGTCACCCATCATGATCGCAGGTTGGATGACGGGCCGACCGTTGGGGCTGATGGGGGCCGGGCTGTCGACTACGATCTCGGTGGCGGTAGGTGTGATGCTCATGTTCGCGTACTTCGTCAGGCTGGAGCGTTTCGTCGTGTTCGAGGCGGCGCTCATGCCACCCCGCCCGGCCGTGTGGAAGCGGATCCTCGCGGTGGGACTCCCTCCCGGCGGTGAATTCGCCCTGATGTTCGTCTACATGGCCGTGATCTACTGGGCAATTCGGGGCTTCGGACCGGAGGCGCAGGCCGGCTTCGGGGTGGGGTCGCGCGTGATGCAGGCCGTTTTCCTGCCGGCGATGGCCATCGCCTTCGCGACTGCGCCGGTGGCGGGGCAGAACATGGGTGCGGGCCGCGGAGACCGGGTGCGGGAGACATTCCGATCCGCAGTGTGGGTGCTCAGCGGAATCATGGTGCTCCTGACTCTGCTCTGTCAGGTCCGGCCCGGCGCCCTGATCGGGTTCTTCACCGACGATCCCGCCGTGATTGCCGTGGGCGTCCAGTTTCTACGGATCATCTCCATAAACTTCGTCGCGACCGGCATCGTCTTTACCTGCTCGGGCATGTTTCAGGCGATGGGCAACACCGTGCCATCGCTCGTGGCCAGCGCGACGCGCATCGTGACGTTCACGATCCCAGCGGTCTGGATGGCGGGCCAGCCGTGGTTCGAGTTGCATCATCTGTGGTTCACCTCGGTGGCCACGGTGGCGCTGCAGGCCGCAGCGTCATGGTGGATGCTTCATCTGGAGATGGAGAAGAAGCTGGGGCGCGGGCGGGTTCGGTGACCGCGGCGCCTCATCCGGGGATCTTCCGTCGCGTGTCTTCCGGCGTATAGATGATCAGGCTGCAGGACGGCATCCCGCGGTTGAGGAGGGTGACGCCTTCCATCTTGGCGAGATCGGACACGCTGGATGCCCCAAGGTCCGCCGGAGAACAGCCGGGTCGGGCGATCATGACGTGGGGCGGGATGATGCCCTCCGCGAACATGTACGACACCGCGCCCACAGGTGGTGAGCCGAGTTGTCCGCTCTCGATACGCGCTTCCACTTCGCGCTCGTAGTCTCGTTGCGATCGGCCCGAAGCGCGCATCTCCTCGAGCAAGAAGAAGCGCTTGAAGTTGACGGCGACGCTCGCAGGGTCGTCGCATCGGGGGAACAGGCCCGGCGACGTAGTATCGCGCTGCACGATGCAGCCCCACCCGTTCGTTCCCTCGACCGCCACCTTGTACCCTGCCGGGCCGAGCACCCAGATCGTGGCGTGGTCGGAGACCTCACGCGGGGCCGCCGCGCGGGCCATGGCGATCTCGCGGTCCGGGTCGACGTTCTCCGCCGGCGGGAGCGGGTCTGCGGGATCGTATGCCGGCACCGTCTGGGCTTCGGCGATCGACCGCGCTGCCAACACGGCGGTGAGGAGGACGAGGGTCACAGCGTAGCGTCTGGGCATGATGGACTCCGGTTGTCCGGGGGGCCTGCGTGGGTCTCGATGCGGTCGGTTGAGTTCACCGATGAGTGTCGAGACGCCGCGGATGGTTGCACGCCGATGCAACCAATGCCGGCCCGGGGTCACTCAGGACGGACAGAGCCCACCCTGGACGTAGAGGAGCGCCCATGAGAACTCGGACCCGACTCGACCACGCGCAGAGGCGATACTTCCTGCGCACGGTGGCGCCGGCGGTCGTCGCGTGCGGGGTCGCCGCGACCGGAGTCGGTGCGCAGAGCTCCGACGCGGGAGGCGAGGGTCTCCCGCCGATTCTGGACCGCACCGAAGAGGTCGCGCTGGCCCGGAGTGCGGCGCCCTCGGAGACTTCGTTCGAGGCCTCCGTCTTCGTCCTCGAACGGGGGATCGGCTTCGTTGAGGTGGTGAGCGGAACGAATGGCGTCACGTGCGTGGTGAACCGGTCGTGGCCGGAGGCGATCGAGCCGCACTGCTACGATCCCGAGGCGTCGAAGACCATATTCGCCGTCCACCGTGAAGAGGCTGCGCTTCGCGAGCGGGGTCGGTCACAGGCGGAGATCCGCGCGTCGGTCGCAGACGGCTATCGGACTGGACGGTTCCGCACCCCCACCCGGCCGGCGGTCACATGGATGATGTCCTCGGATCAGGTGCTCTTCAGCGATGAGGGCCGGCGGGTCGGCGCATGGAAGCCCCACCTCATGATCTACTTCCCCTATATGACGAGCGCCGACCTCGGGCTGGGGGATACGCCGTACGCCGACGGCCCGATGCTGTCGGACGAGGGACGTCCTTCGTCGAACATGATCATCGTCATGCCATCGTTCGTAGACGTGGTCCGTCGGGGCGTAACGACCGGTCGATGAGTGATGGCGACGCCGAACACCAACTCGTCGTGCGGTTCATCGAGACGCGAGACGAGCGGACGTTCGCGACGCTGTACGAGAGGCATACGCCCAGGATGTGGGGTCTGGCGCTTCGGTTGACGGGAGGCGCGGAGGCCGAGGCGTCGGACATCGTGCAGGAGGCGTGGACCCGCGCCGTATCCAACCTGCATCGCTTTCGAGGTGAGGCGAAGCTGTCCTCGTGGCTCTGCGGAATCTGCACCAACGTGTGGCGAGAGCGCTTGCGGCGCCGGAAGCCTGAAACCGCCCTTGACGACCAAACCCTGGATCCGTGCTGTGGAGCGTCGGCAATGGGTGACATCATCGACGTTCGAGAAGCCCTGAACGCGCTGGCCCCGGGGTACCGCGCGGTCGTGGTCCTATACGCCATCTACGGATTCTCGCATGCCGAGATCGCCGACCTGTTGGGGATCTCCGTCGGCACATCGAAGAGCCAATTGTCGCGAGCCCGCAGCGCCCTGCGTGCCGCCACCGGGGCCCACGACCGACCGGGTGCCCCCAAACCATGACTCCGAGTCCAAGAATGAACATCGACGACATGCTGGAGAGTATTCGACCCGAGGTCGACCCGCCGGCCCGTCTCCGCACGAAGACCTTCCGACGACTGCGTGGGGGAGGGTTCATCGGGCGTGCCCCGGACGGACCACCCTCCGCAAGCCGCCGCTCCGGTTCGACCGTCCACCGTTTGGCTATGGCGGCCGGCCTGGTCCTGGCGTTCGTCGGCGGGCGGGTCACCGCTCCTTCCGTCGACTGGTCGGACGCACTCGCAGGCACCTTTGCGATCCTCCTCTACAATCCAGCCAACTTCAACCCGACCAACGTTGGCCAGGACGTGCTCGTGCGGGCGTATGGTGACTGGATCCGTTCTGAGCGTGAGGAGGGACGCCTGCTCGTAGCGGAGCGGCTGGGCGTGGAATCGCGTTGGATCGGGCCGCCCATGCCGGGTGCCTCAGATCGGGCGGATGCCCCAAGTGGAATGTTCATCGTGCGTGCGCCCGATATCGATGCCGCGCGGGCCATTGCGGAAGCCAGTCCACACCGGCGTTTCGGCGGGAGTTCGCTCATCCGGCCGATCGCGTCGAACTGAGGGGGCGGGCGCCTCTTAACGTCGGAGCCGGTCGCGACGTCCTGGCTCACAGCGGCCCGGCCTTGTCGGACTGACCCGTGATCAGCGACGCCTGTCGTTCATGCGAGCAGGCGGTCCTGCTCCGTCGACGCACGTGCGTGCGGGCGACGGTCTCTGACCTCCGGCCTTCACGCCCCATGCCACCCACGCGCCACGTCCTCGAGAAGCTGGTCGAGTCTATGACCGGAGAGGTACCTGCCGGCCACCATAACGCCTCTTGGACGCTTCATCGTCTCGAGCCCTTGGGTCGGGTCACCATCGAGCAGAATCAGATCGGCCCGCGCCCCCACGGTGACCGTTCCAAACGGCTCTGTTCCGGCCCGGTGCGCCGCGACGAACTCACCGGCGTTCCGCGTCCCCACTTCGAGGGCTTCCGCGGGGCTCAGGCCGGCGCGGACCAACAGGCGCAGATCGTCATGAATCGAGTATCCGGCGAACATCCCGGGGATGATCGGGGAATCCGTCGCCAGCAGAAACGGGACGCCCCCCTCGTGGAATGCCGTGGTCATGTCCCCGAGAAAGCTCAGGATCGGCGCCACCGATCCGGTCCGGTTGGCATACACCTGGGCGTGGAACGCCCGCCACGCGGTTGCCCGGTCGGGGCTCACGTAGCGACCGAGGTCTCCACCGAGCCATCCTTCCAGCGCGGCGGACGAACCCCACTGCGCGTTCACCCGTTCAAAGGTCGACAGGTTCGGCATCACCCAGGTGTGCGCTTCCCGCAGGGCGGCTACGGCGGCCGGAATAAGACTCGGGTCGATCGTGGATCCGAAGTGGGTGTAGAACACCTCTTCCATATGCGCGATGGCCGAGACGCCGCCGTCCAGTATCCCCTGGAAGCCCGGCTCCCGCACCCCGTGCCCGATTACCGCCACGCCGAGCGCTTCGGCCTCATCCATGATCGCCTCGAACACCGGGGTCGTCAGGCTGTTGTAGACCTTCAGGAAATCGGCGCCCTCCGCCACCTGCGCACGCACTGCGGCGCGCGCCTCCTCTCGATTCGTGACGATCGTCGCGCGGCCGCGCGGTTGGGCGCCATCGAGAATCCGTCCCGTCGCGTAGATCGTCGGACCGAGCAGCTCGCCTGCCGCGATCTGATCTCGCCAGGCCAGGACAGGCGCCCCTTGATGATTCCCCAGGCTGATGATCGTGGTGACCCCATTCGCCAGATAGGTAAGGAAGTCGGTCTCTTCCTCCGGATGCGTGTGGGCGTCTGTGAGCCCCGGGACCAGATATCGACCGGCGCCGTCCACCCGGTGGGCGGCCCCCGGAATCGAGACGCTTCCGACTGGGCCTATGGCCGTGACGCGCCCGTCTTCGACCAGAACCGTTTGGCCCGGAGCGGGGCCACTCCCATCCATCGGCAGCACGGTGACGTCGACCAGCGCCACCGATCCCTGGAGATCTCGAACAACCCACAGTTGCTCGGAGCTCTCGAAGCCACCCGTCCGGACCACGACTCGAGTCGTTCCTTCCGTAACCGCGGTGACCAGTCCCGATTGGTTGACGGTGAGGACACCAGGATCGTCGGATGACCACTCCGGCTGGGCGCCCCCGCCTGGCACCGGCCTACCCACGGCGTCGATCAGTTCTGCGGAGAGCTGGAGCGTCGCTCCGACGTCGAAGAGAGCGCGGGTCGGAACGGAAAGGCGCACTGCGGCTGGCGATGGCTCCGGAGCCGTTATGACAACTTCGTCCCCACACCCCGCCAGGCCGAGAGTAGACAGGGCGACGCCGAGGGCGATCACGCCGCGTGGTCCAACAGGTCTAGGCACCATGACTACATCTCCCGTAGAAAGCGCGCGCAGGCCACACGATGAGGCCCGTCCTACGGGTATTCGCCGACGATGCGGGTCGGTTTCCTGCTCGCCTACCTTCTTACATATCGTTTACAGAACCCTCGGGGGCGTCGGGATTCGAGTACCTACGGAGGTCCGCTCAGTCGATAACCGACGCCGCGCACCGTCGTGATCAGCCGCGGGTTGGCGGGCTCGACTTCGATCTTTCGCCGGAGTCCGCCGATGTGGACGTCGACCGTCCGCGTCAGAGAGGCCCGCGCGTACCGCCATACGTCGGTGAGCAGGACTTCCCGAGATACCGCTCGGCCGCGGCGGCGCGTGAGCGCGAGAAGCAGATCGAACTCCCGCGGACGGAGATGCACTTCAGCGCCCTCCACCATAATCCGCCGCGCGCCCGGCCAAAGCTCAATCCGTCCGCCATCGAGACGGATGACGTTCTCAGGGCGCGGCGGCACCCTGCGCAGGAGAGACTCGATCCGTGCCAGGAGCACCAGAATGCTGAAAGGCTTGGTAACGTAATCATCGGCGCCGAGCCGGAAGCTGCGGAGCTTGCTTGTTTCGTGGCCAAGCGCGGAGAGGATCAAGACCGGACCGTCGTAGCCCTGGCGGCGCACGGTACGCAGCACGTGGTCGCCGGGGCGGTCCGGAAGCATGAGGTCGAGGAGGATCAGGTCGGGGTGGGCTCCTCGTACCGCTGCCTCCGCTGCGCGTGCCGTGCCAGCGACGAGCGACTCGTGCCCACGAGCCTCGAGATGTTCCGCGAGCGCGAGGGCCAGGTCTCGCTGATCTTCGACCACGAGAACCCTGGCCAACTACACCTCCATGGGTGGCGGCGCGACGGCCCTGCTGCGCTCGACCGCCTCCACTCCGATCCAGAATCCCACGACGGCGCCACCCCGTGGGCCCTCTGCGACGAACACGTCGCCGCCATGAAGTCGAGCGGCCTGTAGCACGAGCGCCAAGCCGATGCCGCTCCCCGATCCGGCGTGCGCGTTGGTACCACGGACGAACGGTTCCCAGACTGCCCGACGCTCGTCCAGGGGAATGCCGTTGCCCTCGTCCTCGACCTCGATCCTCATGGGCTCGTCGCTGATCCGCACCCTGACCGTCTGGGAGTCAGGCCCGAATCGAACCGCATTGTCGATCAAGTTGCGAATCGCGGACCGGATCGTGGGTCCATCGACGCAGACGAGCGCAACCGAGTCGTCGCCGTCCACCGTCTCGATCCGCACGTCACGGTGCGCCCACGTCGCCCGTTGCTCTCGCACGACCTCGGACGTCAAGAGCGTCAGGTCCAGAGGAGTTGGGTCGAAGCCGACTTCGGGGCGCTGGCTACGGACGAACGCGAGCGAGCTCTCCACCAGGTGGGAAAGTCGGCGGGCCTCCCGGGCGATGACGCTCGCTGCGCGCGACCGTGTCTCCTCGGGCGGCTCCGCCATCTGCAACGTTTCCGCGTAGAGAAGGATCTGCGAGAGGGGGGTCCGGAACTCGTGGCTGACCGACGCCACGAACTCTTCACGCATCCGAAGCAGTCGGCGCCCTCGAGCCAGAAGCAGTAGCGCGACCACCGAGAGCCCGACTGCGGTCAGCAGCGTGGCGCTTACCAACGGAACGGGAGACCTCGGTAGCCCACCGGGAATCATCTGGGCCAGGAGCGACCGCGACAGGGAGGCGGTCGCGAGGAAGTCTTCCGACCCGGGCACGCCGGAGTCCCAGTACCCGGGCCCCCACACCGGGAGGTGGTACTCAGGCCCCATCGCGCCCGATCTGGTCTGATACACCACTCTCCCCGCTGGGTCGGCGACCGTGAGGCCGAACTTCTCGGTGGGTGCGTCGGCGTCGGGAAGAAACCCCTCCGCGATCTCCTCATGTGCGGGCCGTACCAGCGCGTCGCCCACGCTGTCCACGTCGACATCGACGCCCACGACCAAGGTCTCATCTCCGAACCGCAGCACGACCAGAAAGGCGAGCCACGGGGCCGGTGGTCCGGTGCCCGCGGCGCTCAGCACGCGTACCGCCCCGCCCGCCGGCGGAGGGGGAAAGTCGAGAGACCCGAGCCGTGCGATCGCAACGTCCGCAGGGAGCGGCACGCGACCCGACGTACTCACCTCGCCACTCGCGACCTCATAGACGAACGCGCCCAGGACGGGTAGGGTCGGTCCGCACGCGCACGCGGCGACGGAGTCCAGGGCCGAGAGAATTCCGGTCACGAGCCGTTGCGTCTCGAGGGGCGCCGTCGGCGAGATGAACTCTCGACGAGCGACCTCGTTGACCGCGTATCCGAGCCCCGCCGCGGCGGCCCGACGGGTACGAGCAGCCAGGACATCGAACACGTCTCGCAGCATCACGCCCGTCACGTCGACCGACGCACTCTCCACCGCCAGGCGGTGCTGTCGCACGCTCCTGACATGCACCCAGGCCAGCGCCACGGTGGCCACCAAGGGAAGCAGGAGTAAAAGCTCGGGGAGCCGCTGGCTCCCACCTTGCCGAATCTGTCTCAGCTCTTCGCCTCCGGACTCATGTGCGGTTGCCCCGGCCAGGGATGGAGCGGCCTGTGACGTGGGGCTACCCATTGTACGATGGATCCCACACTGAGGTGACCTCAGGCCGACCAATGCGCCTTTTGACGCCAAGGCCGATCAGGGCGTCGATGACCTGGCCACCCGTGTGCCGACAACCGACTGCAGAATCGAGGAAACACGCTTGAAGACCCGTCTTGCCACACCGACCTTCCTCCTTTTCGCCTCCGCCGTACTCGCGAGCCCGGTCCAGGCGCAAGACGCCTCAGGGGAATGGGAAGTGAAGTGGGAGAATGAAACCCCGCGCGGAGTGGTGGCGCGAACGATGTTGGTCACGCTCGAGCAGTCCGGCGCGACGCTCACGGGTTCGGCACAGCCGCAGGCGCGTTCCGGCCGCGGGCAAGCGGAGCGGGGCGGTGATCGGCCCGGCAACCGGGAGGGCGGCCCGCCCCCGATCGAGGTGGCCGACGGTACGGTCGAAGGCGGTCGCGTGACGTTTTCTCTATCCCTCGGGAGGGGAGACCGTACGATGACCCAGACCTTCACCGGTCGTCTGGACGGGAATCGAATCACCGGAACGATCTCCACCCCGCGGGGCGATGTACCCTTCACCGCCGAACGCAAATCGAGGGAGAGCTGATCGGCCCGTAGTGGACCGAGGCATGGGTGAGGGGACAGATTCCAGGGTCTCCTCGCCTCTGCCCCACGTTCGGATACGCCCATGCTCGTCCGCTCTGCAGTTGTCGCGCTCCTCCTCTCGACCCCTCTCCACGCCCAGGAGCAACTCAGCGCCGCGGACTACGCGCGCGCCGAGCGCCGCCTTTCGGATAGCTCCTCCCCCTTGGTCCTGGGCGCCACGGTCCGGCCGCAGTGGCTCGACGACGGTCATTTCTGGTACGTCAACGACTTCTCGGAAGGCAAGGAGGTCATGGTCGTCGACCCTCGCGCCCGCACGAAGAACCGAGCATTCGACCACCAGCGGCTGGCGGGGGCGCTCGGCACGGCCAGCGGGCGCACGACGCAGCCGTTCGACCTCCCGCTCGCCGGCGCCGACTACGACGGTTTGACGTTGACCCTCGAAGTCGAGGAGCGCAGGTTCGCTTGTGACACCTCCACGTACCGTTGCCGCGTGGCTCCTCTAGGCGATGGCACTCCGCTGGATCCCCGCCGGGAAGTCGCCTCGCCCGATAGCACGATGGCCGTGTTCATCCGTGGACACGACCTCTGGGTCCGCGAACTGCGCACGGGCGAGGAGACCCGCTTGACGACCGACGGCATCGACGATTTCGGATACGGCACCAACAACGCGGGATGGGTGCGTCGGGACCGGCCCGTCGTGCGGTGGTCGCCCGATTCGAGAAAGATCGCAACGTTCCAGCACGACAGCCGGGGCGTCGGCAAGATGCATTTGGTACGGACGGGTGTCGGCCATCAGGAGCTGGATTCCTGGCGCTATCCCCTTCCCGAAGACACGGTGATCTTCCGCATCAGCCGCGTCATCATCGACCTCGATCGACAGGCAGGGAGCAAAGTGGTGCGGCTTGACATGCCGCCGGACCAGCACCGCTCGACGTGCAGCGATCACATCGAATGCGGAGGCACGTTCGGCGACGTCGAATGGAGCCACGACAGCCGGCGCCTCGCGTTCGTCTCGAGCAGCCGCGATCACAAACGGGCCACGCTCCGGATGGCGGACGCACGCTCCGGCGAGGTCCGGGACGTCCTGGAAGAGGTCGAGGAGACCTTCTACGAGTCCGGCTACAACGGCCCCAACTGGCGCTTCCTGTCCGAGTCGGATGAGATCATCTGGTACAGCCAGCGAGACGACTGGGGGCACCTCTACCTCTACGACCTCCAGGGCCGCATGAAGCGGCAGATCACGTCGGGGAGTTGGAACGTGCTCGGGATCGAGCGTCTGGACGAGGACGCACGCTCACTTCTGGTTCTGGGCAACGAACGCGAAGCCGGCGATCCCTACTTCCGGTACCTCTATCGGGTCGGGATGGACGACGGCGATGTGCGGCTCCTCACCCCGGACAGCGCGGACCACACCATGTCGCTATCGCCTGACGGAGATTACTTCGTCGATCAGTGGTCGACTCCGGTCATTCCTCCTGTCACGGCCGTCCGCAACATGGATGGTGCCGAAGTGATGCGAGTGGAGGAGGCGGACGCGTCCCGGCTGGTCGCCAGCGGATGGACTCCGCCGATACCCTTCACCGTGAAGGCTCGCGACGGCGTCACGGACCTGTACGGCATCATGTTCACCCCGCCCGGGATGGACCCCGACGAAAAGTATCCCGTCATCAACTACCTCTACCCGGGTCCTCAGAGCGGGAGTGTGGGTAGCCGCAGCTTTCGGGCGGCGCACCGTGACTTCCAGTCGCTGGCCGAGCTCGGCTTCGTCGTCATCGAGCTGGACGCGATGGGCACGCCGATGCGCTCGAAGACGTTCCACGAGGCATACTACGGCGACATGGGCGACAACGGACTACCCGACCAGGTCGGTGGCATCCGTCAGTTGGCTGAGCGCCACGACTTCATCGACCTCGACCGGGTGGGCATCTACGGACACTCAGGCGGGGGCTTCGCCTCGACCGCGGGCATCTTGACGTATCCCGACTTCTACAAGGTCGCGGTCTCGCAGGCGGGCAATCATGACCAGCGCAACTATGAGGACGACTGGGGCGAGAAGTGGCAGGGACTTCTGGAGGAGTACCCGGACGGCACGACCAACTACGACAACCAGGCCAACCAACTGAAGGCGGGCAACCTGAAGGGAAAGCTACTGCTCGCCCACGGCACGATTGACGACAATGTACCGCCGTCCAACACCATGCTGATGGTGGATGCGCTCATCGCGGCCAACAAGGACTTCGACCTGCTGCTGCTGCCCAATCGGCGTCATGGTTTCGGGAACGAACCGTATATGATGCGCAGACGGTGGGACTACTTCGTTCGGCACCTGCTGGGGGCTGAGCCGCCGGTTGGGTATGAAATCGGCAGGCGGCCAATTTCGTAGGGAGGGGGCGTTGGAATTGGGCGACCCCCGCCCCGGCGCGAGTCGCCCGGTCCGTTGGGCTCCGCTCCGGTGGGAGGAAGAGCTATGCTGCGTGCCCGTGCCGAGGTGAGGAGTCCGCCGTCCCACGGCGGGCGGATCGGCTCTGTTGGCACCTTCATCTTCGTGGTCATGGTCGCGTCCACCAGTTCGGGGGCTGCGCAGACCACCGCGGTACTTGAGGGCCGAGTCGTCGGCTTCGAGGGCGCGCCCATCACGAATGCGATCGTCTCCCTCGATGGATATTCCCCCAGGCTGACGGCGGATGGGGGCCTGTTTCGCTTCGAGGGCGTGCCGCTGGGACGGCGCACGATCCGGGTGGAGGCGTTCGGGTACTCATCGCTCGAGAGCGTCGTTCAGGTGGGGCGGGACCTCTCCCTGACGCTGGTGCTCGAGATGGCCCCCTTCCAACTCGATTCGCTCGTCGTCTCTCCGCGCTCCCGGTCGGTGAACGGTCGGGTGAGGGACACGATCCTCGATGTGTCCCTTCCCGAGGCCGAAGTGCTGACCAGCGAGGGCGACTCGACGCGCACGAACCGCGCGGGCCGCTTCTCGGTCGATGGGTGGGAGGATGTTCCGCTCTACGTCGGGATCCGCGCTTTCGGGTATCTCCCGCTCGACACAGTGGTCGTACCGATGGAGGACACGTCATACTCATTCTACCTCGCGACCGACCCCATCCTGATGCGGATGATCGAAATCGAGATGAAGCGACTCGACGACCGAGCAGGCGGGTTGATGTCGATCACCCGGCGCCCGATGAACCGTGTGGATCTCCTGCGTTTTCGGGGCGCGTCTCTCCTCGAGTTGCTTCGCGAGAAATACCGGATGCGGGGTGCGAGCTGCCTCGTCGTGGACGAACGGTATATCCACCCGCCGATGGGGCGCGCCATTCTGGAGACCACCATGGCCCAGGAGATCGAGCGTATCGAGTTCCTGTTCGGCGGCGAACTCGTTCGCGTCTACACCCGGGATTTCATGCGGAAGATGGTGGGCGGAGGGATGAAGCTGAAGCGACCGACGTACACGGGAATGGCGGATCCGCCGTTCTGTTCGTGACGGGGGGGCGGCCGCGCTGATCAGCGCGGAGGAAGTGCGTGAGCACATGCTCGTACGGTCCCCCCAGCCTGCTTCAACGAGGCCGCGCGGATCAGCGCGGAGGAAGCCGGCAGCCTCGGCGGACCTGCCTCCCCATTCAACACGCTTCAACGAGGCCGCGCTGATCAGCGCGGAGGAAGCTCGGCGACGAGGACCGCGCCATCATGCAGTCCAGGTTGCTTCAACGAGGTCGCGCTGATCAGCGCGGAGGAAGCTCGGGAGACAGCTTCTGGTAGTCCGGGCCCGCCATGCTTCAACGAGGCCGCGCTGATCAGCGCGGAGGAAGTTTATGGCAGCCTCCGTAGTTAAGGCGCTCTGTAAGCTTCAACGAGGCCGCGCTGATCAGCGCGGAGGAAGGAGACTGCGCTGTCGGGTGGTGGCGACAAGCTGGAGCTTCAACGAGGCCGCGCTGATCAGCGCGGAGGAAGGTCGAGGTCGAGTTCATCGACCTCGACGATGTGATGCTTCAACGAGGCCGCGCTGATCAGCGCGGAGGAAGATCACGTTCGCCCAGGCGACAGGAATCACAAGCGAGTGGCTTCAACGAGGCCGCGCTGATCAGCGCGGAGGAAGGCCGCGCTGGCCATG
>JAJCZZ010000083.1 GCA_029262115.1 Gemmatimonadota bacterium
TCCAGTGGACGCCCGGCACCCGGCTGCACCATCTGTTCGAACGGCTCTGCGACGACCTGCGCGCCACGGGCCACTCGGATCGCCTGGCGGTGGACGCCGAGACGGGCGCGCTGACCTTCGACGAACTCGACGCCCGCGCCAATCGACTCGCGCGCCACCTGCTGGCCCGCGGCGCGCGCCCGGGCATGCGCATGGGGCTGCTCTTCGACGACCCCACCCTGTCCTACGTCGCCATGCTCGCGACGCTGAAAATCTCCTGCGCCTACGTGCCGATGGATCCGGCGTTCCCAAGCGACCGCCTGGACTACATCACGACGGACTCGAACGTTTCGATCTCGCTGACCACCGCGCGGCTCGCCGAACGCCTCGCCCACACCGGCGCGCAGGTGATCGGGCTGGACTGCGATCGCGACGCCATCGAGGCGCAGTCCCCCGAGCGGCTCACGGCCGCCGAGTGCCCCGGACCGGTCGAGGACCTCGCCTACGTCATCTACACCTCCGGCAGCACCGGCCGACCCAAGGGCGTTGGCGTCCCGCACGCAAACGTCGGTCGTCTGTTGGCCGCGACCGACAGGTGGTTCGACTTCGGCGCGTCCGACGTTTGGACGCTGTTCCACTCCACGGCGTTCGACTTCTCCGTGTGGGAGATGTGGGGTGCGCTGACCTATGGGGGCCGTCTCGTCGTTGTCCCGAGTGACACGGCGAAGGACTCCCAGACCTTCTACCGCTTGGTGCGTGACCAGGCCGTCACCGTGCTGAATCAGATACCAAGTGCGTTCTACCCGTTGTCGGAAGAGGCCGCCTCGGCCGGCCACGGTCATGCTCTCCGCTACGTCATCTTTGGCGGCGAGGCCTTGGCGCCGGCGAAGCTCCGGCCGTGGTTCTCTCGGTTCGGTGATCGTGTGCCGCGCTTGGTGAACATGTACGGCATCACCGAGACGACCGTGCACGTCACC
Organism: Gemmatimonadota bacterium; assembly: GCA_029262115.1. Lineage (GTDB taxonomy): Bacteria > Gemmatimonadota > Gemmatimonadetes > Longimicrobiales > Gaopeijiaceae > JAJCZZ01. The sequence goes on from JAJCZZ010000083.1 coordinate 957, forward strand.
TACCGTCCGATCGCGACCGAGGACGCGCTGGAGACTTCCGGGAGTCCGATCGGAGTACAAATCCCGGACCTTCAGATCTACCTCTTGGATCGGGAGGGTGACCCGGTACCCCCGGGGGTTGCAGGAGAGATGTACGTCGGCGGTGCGGGAGTGGCACGTGGCTACTTGGCCAGGCCGGGCCTCACGGCAGAGCGATTCATTGCGGATCCCTTCGGGCCGCCGGGTGCTCGACTGTATCGGACCGGGGACCTGGCCCGCCGCCGAGGCGACGGCACGCTCGAGTTCCTCGGTCGGAATGACCACCAGGTAAAGGTGCGAGGCTTTCGGATCGAGTTGGGTGAGATCGAGGCCAAGCTCCTCGAGCACTCCGAGGTCCGCGAGGCTGTCGTTCAGGTCCAGGAGCGCGTGTCGGGAGATCGTCGCCTGGTCGCGCACTTCACAACCGCGGGAGACGTGACTGCGGATACATTGCGCGCGCATCTCAAAGAGAGCTTGCCCGACTACATGCTTCCAGCCGCGTACGTACGGCTCGACGCGTTGCCGTTGGCCCCGAGTGGCAAGCTCGACCCGAAGGCACTGCCGGAACCCGGTGGAGACGCATACGCGGTGCAGGAGTACCAGCCGCCGGAGGGTCTGATCGAAGAGCAGCTCGCCAACATTTGGTCGGATGTGCTCGGGGTCGAGCGCGTCGGTCGTTTCGACGACTTCTTCGAGATGGGCGGTCATTCCCTGCTCGTCGTCCAGGTCATCGCCCGACTGAACAAACACAACCTCCATGTGGATACCCGGGCGCTATTCGAGTCCCCGACGGTTGCTGCTCTAGCCTCGAAGATCTCTGCTGATCGCGATGAACCACCGATCCCACCAAATGCGATTCCGGACGGGTGCGATCAGCTGATTCCCGAAATGCTACCCCTCGTGGCGCTCGACCGACCGCAGCTCGACTCGATCGTCCGGTCCGTCCCGGGCGGTGCCCGGAACATCCAGGACATCTATCCCCTCACGCCGCTCCAGGAGGGAATCCTCTTTCATCACCTGATGGTGACCGAGGGCGATCCCTATCTGCTCGGCTTCCTATACTCTCTGGAGAGTCGTGAGGGTCTCGACCGATACCTCGAAGCCGTACAAGCGGTCGTCGACCGCCACGACATTTTGCGGACGGCCATCCTGTGGGATGGCTTAGACGCTCCGGTCCAGGTCGTCCTCAGGCATGCGCCGCTGGCGGTGGACGAGCGTGCCGTGCCCGAGGGCGAAGGCACGATCGCTGAGCGCTTCTACGCGAGTCTGGATCCTCGTCACCATCGAATCGCGGTCAGCCAGGCCCCGATGCTGCATGCCTACGTGACCTACGATCCCGTCGAAGACCGCTGGCTGCTGATGATGGTCCGGCACCACCTCGTGAGCGATCACGTCGGGACGGAGGTGTTCCACGCCGAGGTCTCCGCGCATTTGGCCGGACGCGAGGCCGATCTGCCCGAACCTCTCCCATTCCGTGACTACGTAGCTCGAGTGACGTCGGGTACTGGCGAGGAGGCCCACGTAGGGTACTTCGCTGAGCGGCTCGGCGATGTCGACACTCCTACCGCACCGTTCGGGTTGGTCAGCGTGCGGCAGGACGGGACGGAGGTATCCGAGTGTCGCGTGATCGTGGATGAAGCCCTCGTACAGCGATTGAGGTCCCAGGCCCGGGGACTCGGAGTGAGTGTGGCCTCCCTCTGTCACCTGGCGTGGGCTCTCGTGTTGGCCCGCCTCTCGGGCAAGAACGACGTGGTGTTCGGAACCGTGCTCTTCGGTCGCATGCACGCGGGGGACGGAGCCGACCGAGTCATGGGGCCCTTCATCAATACTCTCCCGATCCGTATCAACTTCGACGACTCACCTGCTGATGATTGTGCGCGTCGGGTGCATCACGAGCTCGCCTCTCTTCTCGAGCACGAGCATGCCTCGCTATCGCTCGCCCAACGGTGCAGCGCGGTAGATCCAGCCATTCCACTCTTTTCGACGCTCCTGAACTACCGTCACACCACTCGATACTCCTCGGCTGCCGCCCAAGCTCAGGCCGTCGGGCTGAGCTTCCTGCGGGGAGAGGAGCGTTCGAACTACCCGCTCACGCTGGCGATAGACGATCTCGGTGACGCCCTGGGTATCACGGCGAAGGTTCTGAGGCCGAGGGAGGCCGGGCTCATCAATGAGTTCGTGATTCGGGCACTTGGTGAGCTTTGTGAAGCGATCGAGACCGGCTCCGTCGCTCCCGTGACCGCCCTCGATATCGTGCCGCCGGACCATCGGGTCGAGGCGGTGGAGCGTAGGAATGCGACCCAGGCTGAGTGGCCGTCTCGGTTGACACTCGCTGAGCTGGTCGGGCAGCAAGCGAACCGCACCCCGGACGCGGTGGCTTTGAGCTCCGAAGTCGGTCAATTGAGCTATCGGGAGCTCCTCCGTCGTGCCGATGCATTGGCGGATAAACTTCGCGCTGTCGGAGTCGGTCCGGATACTCGGGTGGCCGTGTGCTTGGACCGGAGTCCGGAGCTCGTCGTCGCTGTCTTGGCGGTACTGCGGGCCGGAGCAGCCTATGTCCCGGTGGACCCTCGCTATCCGGAGGGGCGGATCGAGCAGATGATGTCCGACAGTGCGCCCGTCGCCGTCCTGACCCAATCCGCTTTCCGCGACCACGTTGGTCGTGTCGATGCGCCGATCTTCGAGCTCGATCGCTTGGAGGGGGCGGGGGCAGCGGCGTCCGGGTTGGGGCCGAGTAGCGGGGAGGCCGTGCCGGGTAATCTGGCCTACGTGATCTACACGTCAGGCTCGACCGGGCGGCCCAAGGGTGTGGCGGTCGAGCACGCGGGCGTGGTCAACCGACTCACCTGGTTGCAATCGGCTTGGGGCATGGACGTCGGGGACTCCATCCTCCAAAGCACCACCTTGAGTTTCGACGTCTCCGTGTACGAGATCCTGTGGCCTCTTTCCGTCGGAGGACGAATCGTCCTGGCGAGACCGGAAGGCCAGATGGACCCCGGATACCTGATCGAGACGATTCAGCGGGAGCGAATCGGGACGGTGAACTTCGTCCCGTCGATGCTCCGCCTGTTTGTCGAGCATGAGGACGTCGGCCGGTGCACGCACCTTCAACGTATGCCGTGCGGAGGCGAGGCCCTTGCGCCTGCGCTCGCCCGCCGGGTTCGAGAGCGCCTGCCCTGGGTGTCACTCCACAATCGGTACGGGCCCACGGAGGCTGCCGTATCCGTCGTGGCTCAAGTAGACGAGGAAGGAGCGCAACGTGAGATCGTTGCGATCGGCCAGCCCGTCGCGAACACGCAAACCTACGTCCTGGACGGCAACTTCAACCCGTCGCCGGTCGGCGTGCCGGGGGAACTGTTCATCGGAGGTGTCGGGGTCGCGCGAGGGTACCTCGGCCGCCCCGCACTCACCGCGGAGCGCTTCGTCGCCGACCCCTTTTCGTCTTTACCCGGCACGCGGCTGTACCGAACCGGCGATGTCGTTCGCTGGCGGGACGATGGTCTCCTTGAATTCGAAGGCAGGAACGACTTCCAGGTGAAGGTTCGGGGCTTTCGAATCGAGCCCGGGGAGATCGAAGCCCGACTCATCGAGCACGAGGAGGTCGCGCAGGCCGTCGTCGTGGTCCACGGGGAAGAGGATGGTCGACGGCTCGTCGCCTACTACGTCGCGGTCGGCGATGCAGAACCGACAACCTCACGGCTTCGAGACCACCTCGGCGAGCGCGTGCCTGACTACATGATTCCGGCCGCCTTCGTCCGGATCCCTGCTATGCCCCTGACTCCGAACGGGAAGCTCGACCGGGCATCCCTTCCTGCCCCAGGGGAAGACTCGTTGGTCAGCCAGGGATACGAGCCGCCGGAAGACGAGACCGAAGCGGCGTTGGCCGCGATTTGGAGTGACCTGCTCGGCGTTGAGCGCGTTGGGCGGTGGGACAGCTTCTTCGAGCTCGGCGGGCATTCGCTGGTCGCCGTTCGGATGATCTCGAGGGTGCGGCACGAACTCGACATCGAGGTGCCTCTCGGAGAGCTGTTCGCTCGACCCACGCTGGAGGACTTCGCCCGTGCAGTGCTCGACGCACAATTGGCCCGATTCGACCCGGAGGAGATGGCCGAGTTGGTCGCACTGATGCGGGGCCCACCCTCAGACGCTGCTACCCCCATGGAACGATGAATCCTTTGGACGGACCGCCAAAATGACGACTGCCAGTTGGGAACGAACGTTCGGAGAGCTGTGCTACGGCGGCTCCTACGTCCCGGAGAGCCTGGTCCACGTCCTGGACGAGGTGCAGAAAGCCTTCCTGACGGCGATCGACGATCCGGCCTTCGTCAGTCGACTCGACAAGCTCCATCGAGAGTTCGGGGGGCGGGAGACCCCGACGATCCGCGCGGACAACCTCTCCGAGCGTTGGGGCACGGGCCTCTTCCTCAAGCGGGAGGACCTGGTCCATGGCGGCGCGCATAAGCTGAACTCGACGATCGGTCAGATCCTGCTCGCCGAGTACATGGGAAAGACACGCATCATTTCGGAAACAGGCGCTGGGCAGCACGGCGTCGCGACAGCGATGACGGCTGCGAAGTTCGGGCTGCCCACGGACGTCTACATGGGTGTCGTCGACATCGAGCGGCAGCACTCGAACGTACGCCGTATGCAGCTGCATGGTGCCCGTGTGATTCCCGTCAGCACCGGTCGCGGCACACTCAAGGACGCGATCAACGAGGCGATGCGGGATTGGATCACCAACGTGGGTGAGTCCTACCACTGCTTCGGCACCGCGGCGGGCCCCTTCCCGTATCCTTCGCTCGTGAAGCACTTCCAGCGCGTGATCGGAGACGAGGCGCGTCGACAGATGCTGGAGGGGCATGGAGCGCTGCCCACCGACGTGATCGCGTGCATCGGCGGCGGGAGCAACGCGATAGGCACGTACACTGCGTTTTTGGATGATCCCGATGTCCGTCTCTGGGCGGCTGAGCCGGCCGGGACGGGCCTCGACGGCACAAATCACGCGGCTGCACTCACTCGGGGTTCAGTCGGTGTGTTTCACGGCATGAAGAGCCTGTGGCTTCAGAACGAAGACGGTCAGATCGCGCCGACCCACTCCATCGCAGCGGGACTCGACTACCCTGGCGTCGGCCCCGAGCTTGTGGAGCTGATGGAGCGTGGGAGGCTCGGGGTCATCACCGTCACCGACTCGGAAGCGGTCGAAGCCTTCGAGGTCCTGTCCCAGGCCGAAGGCATCATACCCGCGTTCGAGTCCGCGCACGCCCTGGCCGCGACGTGGAAGCTGGCGAAGGAGGACCGAGACCGAACCATGCTCATGTGCCTTTCCGGTCGGGGCGACAAGGATCTGGAGTCGTACTGGAAGCTCTCGGAGGGGAACGATGAATAGATTCCACACGCTGTTCCGCGACCCCGATGCTCGGGCCTTCATTCCCTTCTTCACCCTCGGAGATCCGGACTGGGAGACGAGCCTTCGAATCATCGACTCGGCCGTCCAAGCCGGAGCTGATGCTCTCGAACTGGGTTTTCCGTTCGCCGATCCGATCTCCGACGGACCAACGAACCAGAAGTCGATGGCCCGGGCGCTGCGGGCCGGGTCCACCTTCGACAGCTGCACTCTCCTCGTGGCCGAAGTGCGCAATCGGTTCCCCGAACTCCCCATCAGCCTTCTGCTCTACTACAACCTCCTTTTTTGTCAGGAACGAGAGGGCTATCGGAAGCTGGCGGAGGCCGGAGTGGATGCGATCGTCATCTCCGACCTGCCGATGGAGGAGAGTGCCTATCACGTCGACTGTCTGAAGTCGAACGGTTTGGGATGTGTGCACATGGTGGCGCCGAACACACCGCGGGACCGTGCGCGGACGCTGTTCGACGAGTCTGATGCCTTCACGTACGTGATTAGCCGATTCGGCACCACGGGGGCCGATAGTCGGCTGAGTGATGCCACGATCGAACACGTTACTCGACTGCGGGCCGTTACCGAAAAACCATACGCTGTAGGCTTCGGCATCAGCCACCCGGACTTCGTTCGCCAGATTTGGGACACGGGAGCGAACGGGGTCATCGTCGGAAGCCACTTCAGTTCGATGATCGAACACAACCCGGACGCCCCGGAAGTGGCTATCGAAGGCATCTGCGCCTTCATCGCGGAAGTGAAATCTCACTCCGAAGCGCGCCCCGTCACGCTCTGACGGAACCTCGGTCTCGTCGATCGAGCAGTTGAACCCACACAGACTCGTCGCGGTCATTGCGACGAGCCGTGAGTCGACCCTCTGGAGCTCAAGTACTCAAGGATTCCGATGGACTCGAGTATCAAATCCGACGCATCTGAACTGACCCTCACCGAGCGGCGAGAACTCCTTCGCCTCGCGCGGGAGAGGGGGCTGTCGCGTGCAGGGGCGGGTGCGACCGCAATCCAGCCCGTGCCGCGAGACAGGCGAGCACCCGTCTCGTTCTCGCAGCAGCGGCTGTGGTTCTTGGAGCGCATGGGTGATGCGGGCGAAGCGTACTTCGTGCGAAATCGAGTTCGCTTGCATGGGCACTTGGATCAGAACGCGCTGCTCAGGGCTTTGGACGAGATCGTCGCCCGGCACGAGTCGCTCCGCACCACCTTCGTCGAATGGGGCGACGAGGTGGAGCAGCGGATCGGACCACCGGATAGCGGCTGTGCCATGGTGGTGCACGACTTGACGGCGGAGGACGATACGGAGTTGGAGTTGGACTCGCTCCTGCTCGAAGAGTCGACCGAGTCGTTCGATCTCGAGGAGGGCCCGCTCTTCAGGGGACGCCTCATCAAGCTTGCCCAGGACGATCACGTCCTCTTGCTCACCATGCACCACATCGTCAGCGACGGGTGGTCGAGTGGCGTTCTGCTCCGAGAGATGGAAGAGCTGTACTCGGCTTCGGTGGAGGGGCGCCCGGCCGCCCTTGCCGAGCTTCCCATCCAGTACGGCGACTACGCCGTATGGCAGGGCCGTCGGGTCGGATCCGGTGAGCACCGAGAGCAACTGGAGTATTGGGGGCACAAGCTGTCGGGCGCACCCGCGCTCCTCGAGCTCCCGCACGGTCGTCCCAGGCCGGGCGAGATCGACCACTCCGGCGACCGCGTGCGCATAGAGCTGGACGAGGAACTGACCGCCGATCTCAAGGCGCTGAGCCGTGAGAACGGTATGACGCTCTTCATGACCCTTCTGACGGGGTGGGTTATGTTACTGGGCCGGCTCTCCGCCCGGGACGACATCGTGGTAGGTACACCCGTCGCCAACCGCAGCAGGTCGGAGGTCGAGGGGTTGATCGGCTTCTTCGTGAACCTCGTGTCCCTGCGGTTCGATCTGTCCGAGGGCGACACCGTTGCCGAGCTCCTCGAGCAGGTCCGAGAGGGAGTCGTCGAGAGCCAGCGCCACCAGGACGTGCCCTTCGAGCAGGTCGTCGATCACCTGCAGCCTCGGCGCAGTCTGGCGTACCATCCGATCTTCCAAGTGATGTTCGTGTGGCAGGGCGCCTCCGGGCGCGGCATCTCGCTGCCGGGCATTTCGGTCGAGGGCGTTGAGGCTCCGTTCGCCCGCCCGGCCAAGACGGATATCGCCTTGGAGCTGGGCGAGCGAGAGGGTCGCATCACGGGGAGCCTGACCTACGCGACCGCCTTGTTCGATGCAGAGACCGTGGAGCGGTACGCCGGCTACCTCGTCCGTGTGTTCAGAGCCATGGTGACCGATCCGGTTGGGCGGCTGGACATGGCGTCGGTCGTCGAAGCGGAAGAGCGTGAGCGCCTGGTCAAGCATTGGGGGCGGTCCGCGGTGGACTGTATCGACGAGTCTCCCGTACACGAGCTTTTCGCTTCCCAGGCGAGCGAGACTCCTGATGCTGTCGCCGCCGTCTTCGGAGAGAGCCACGCGACGTACGGAGAGCTCGATCGCCGCTCTAATCGATTGGCGGCGAGGTTACGTGATTTCGGCGTCGGTCCCGACACGCTCGTCGCGTTGTGCGTGGAGCGGAGTCTGGACATGCTCGTAGGCCTCCTCGGGGTCCTGAAGGCTGGGGGTGCCTACGTGCCACTCGACCCTCGGCACCCGAAGGACCGAATCGAGTTGGTGCTGGCGGACAGCGAGCCGGCCGTCGTCCTGACGCAGTCGGAGTTCAGTGTCCTCTTCGCCGGAGTCCGTGCGCCGACGCTGGTTTTCGAAGACCTCAAGAGCCCCATCTCCGGCACCGGATCGGGTTCGACGCCGGCGAATGGACGACGCCGTGTACGACCTGAGAATCTGACGTACGTCATGTACACGTCGGGGAGCACGGGAAGGCCCAAGGGTGTCATGAATCACCATCGGGCCGTCTCGAGCATGCTGCGCTCGGGCCAGGAAATGTGGGCGCTCGACGAGCGCGATGTCGTTCTGCAGAACATTCCGTACAGCTTCGACGCATCCGTGCGGCTGTTCTCGCCACTCATCGCCGGCTCCCGTCTGGTACTTGCCGACGTAGGGGCCGAATCCGACGCGGATAATCTGCTTTCCACGATGCTCAGAGAGCGCGTCACGACAGCACAATTCACAGTGTCGATGTTGCAGGTGGTCGTCGATGACGGTCGGCTGGCGGGATGTCGGAGCTTGCGTCGAGTCCTGGCCGGCGGTGAACGGCTCTCCGCTACCGTGGTCGAACGGTTCGAGCAGCAGGTGCCGGACTCGGAGCTCTATCACATGTACGGGCCTACCGAGGCGACGGTGGCGGTGACCGGAGGGCGCTGTAGCGCCAACGGTGACCGAGGGGCCGTTTCGATCGGACGCCCGGTGCCCAACGCTCGTGTCTACGTGTTGGACGCTTGGGGCGAGGTGGTCCCGACAGGTGTCGCTGGCGAACTCTTCATCGGCGGTCCGCAGGTGTCGCGCGGCTACAAGGGGCGAGGTGATTTGACCGCCGCCCGGTTCGTGCCGGATCCGTTCGAGGGGCGCCCGGGAGCCCGACTCTACCGCACTGGAGACGTCGTGCGGTGGCGCCCAGACGGGGAGTTGGAATTCATGGGCCGTGCAGACCAACAGGTGAAGGTCCGCGGCTTCAGAATCGAGCCAGGGGAGATCGAGTCGGCCCTTCGCCGGATGGAGGACATCGACGACGCGATCGTGCTGGCGCACGAGAGCGACCCGGCTCGGACGGGCCACACGCAGCTCGTCGCATACGTGACGGGAGCTCGTGCGCCTGAACCCGGCGTTTTGCGCGCGCGGCTGGCCGATGTTCTCCCAGACTATATGGTGCCCGCGGCCTATGTCCGGCTCTCGGAGTTCCCCCTTACCACCACCGGGAAGGTCGACCGCGGGGCGTTGAATGCTCCGGGTTCCGACGCCTTCTCACTCGGTTCGTTCGAGCCTCCTCGGGGTGACCGAGAAGCGGCGGTCGCCGAGATCTGGAAGGAGGTCCTCGGAGTCGAGCGCGTCGGCCGAAACGACGACTTCTTCGCTCTGGGTGGCCACTCCCTGCTGGCCATCCAGGTTCTGTCCAGACTCCGTCGGCGTTTGGGCATCGATATTCCCCTGCGACACGTCTTTGCTCGGCCCGTGCTCGCGGATTTCGCCGCGGACGTTGGTGGGGCCGCGGCGGTGGCGCTGCCCGTCATCGAGCCCGCCCGGGGAGACGAGGCACCGCCGCTCTCCTTCGCGCAGCGGCGCCTGTGGTTCCTCGAGCAACTGGGAGACCTGGGGGATGCCTATCACATTCACGGTCGACTGCGGCTCCGTGGGTCTCTCGACGAGGACGCGCTGAAGGCGGCGCTCGACGAGGTGGTCGCTCGCCACGAGGCGTTGCGCACGACCTTCGTTCAGGTCGGCGATACACCGGTCCAGCGGATCGCTCCCTCGGACGTTGGCTTCCAGCTCGAGGTCGTCGACTTGACTGGCCAGCCGGATCGCAAGGAGCGATTCGCCGAGATCGTGGTTCGGGAAGGGTCGGAACACTTCGACCTAGAAGTAGGGCCGCTGATCCGGGGGCGACTCCTCCGGATGGAGGAAGAAGAGCACCTACTCTTCGTCGACATGCACCACATCGTGAGTGACGGGTGGTCCATGGGCGTGCTCACGCACGAGCTCAGCCTTCTGTACAATGCATTCCGAGCGGGCGTGCCCAGTCCGTTGGGGCCCCTGCCGATCCAGTACGGCGACTACGCCGCCTGGCAGCGCGATTGGGTCGAAGGTGAGGTGTTACAGCGCCAGGCCGAGTTCTGGGCGAAGTCTCTCGCCGGTGCGCCGGAGCTTCTCGAGCTCCCGCTGGACCGGGGACGTCCCGACGAACAGAACCATTCGGGCGCGCAACACGCCATCGGCTTGGACGCCGCACTAACCCGCGAGTTGGACCTCGTAGCCCGACGGCACGGGACTACGGTGTTTGTCGTGCTGTTGTCGGCCTGGGCGACCCTCTTGAGCCGCCTCTCCGGACAGGACGAGGTCGTCGTCGGGATTCCGGTAGCGAACCGAAACCGGAACGAGGTCGAGGGGTTGATTGGCTTCTTCGTGAATACGCTCGCGGTGCGGGTCGATCTGACCGGTTCGCCGACGTTCTCCGAGGTGGTTCGGCGCACGGCGCACCTCGTGGTGGAGGCTCAGCACAACCAGGACATTCCGTTCGAACAAGTGGTCGAGGTTCTCGATCCAACGAGGACGCTGGCCCATCAGCCGATCTTCCAAACGATGTTCGCGTGGCAGAACGAGCCACGGGGCGAGGGGTTGAGCCTCGATGGGCTCGACGTCGAAGCTGTAGAGAGCGGACGTGCCGGGGCCGCCAAGGTCGATCTGGCTCTCTCACTGTCCGAGCGGGACGGTACGGTGCGCGGCGCAGTCACGTTTGCGACGGCGCTCTTCGAGCCTGAGACCGTCGCGCGGATCGGAGGATACCTCGTGAGCCTCCTCCGGTCCGTTGCCGACGAACAAGACGACGCGGTGTTGGACATCGGGCTCATGGACGACGGCGAGCGCAACCAGGTCGTCCGGACGTTCAACCGGACCGCGGCGCCCTTCCCGCGTGACCGGTGCGCTCATCAACTTTTCGAAGAGCGAGTGCTCGCACGCCCCGATGCCATTGCGCTGGTCTGCGGAAGACGGACGCTCTCGTACGACGGACTCAACCGGCGCGCAAACCGCCTGGCGCATCACCTGCGCCGGTTGGGGGTGGGCCCCGACGTAAGGGTCGGGATCTACGCAGAGAAGGGCGCAGATGTCGTCGTCGCCGTACTCGCTGTGTTGAAGGCTGGTGGTGCTCACGTGCCAATGGACCCGGACTATCCGACGGATCGGCTGCGGTACATGCTGAGCGAGAGTGCTCCAGCCGTTGTCGTGGTCCAGACACATCTATTGGATCGACTCGCCGACGCCGATATCCCGACACTCGTGCTCGATTCCGAGAACCCGGAGTGGATGGACTGTCCCTCCTCCGACGTCGAGCTTCCGCTGATCGACCCGGGCCATCTCGCGTGCGTCATCTATACCTCCGGCTCTACAGGGGCACCGAAAGGCGTGATGCTGACGCACCGCGGCCTGGTCAATCTGACTTCAGCGGATCTCCCCGAGTTCTCGGTCGATGAGCGGAGTCGAGTGCTTCAGTTCTCGTCGTTCAGCTTCGACGCCTTCGTGTTCGAGACGTCGATGGCACTGTTCCGAGGCGCGGTCCTCGTCGTACCGGAGGAGTCCCGTCTGCTCGGAGACGATCTCGGAACCCTGGTGGACAATGAGCGGATCACCCACTCGGTGCTCCCGGCTTCCGTTCTGTCCGCCATGCCGGATTCCACGGAGTTGTCTTCCATCGAGGCGTTGATCTCTACTGGTGAGGCGCCGGCGTCCGCGTTGGTCGACCGATGGAGACGCAGCCGGACCCTGGTCAACGGCTACGGGCCGACCGAGTCCTCCATCACTGCGACCCTCCACGCCTACGGCGACGGCGTACCCGACTACACGTGCATCGGTGGTCCGATTCCGAACACGCAGATCTACGTGCTGGACCGACAGGGTCAACCCGTGCCGATGGGTGTAGTCGGAGAGCTATGTATCGGTGGTGAGAGCGTCGCTCGCGGCTATCTCGGCCGCCCCGACCTTACGGCCGAACAGTTCGTTGCGGATCCCTTCGCCTCGGAAGGAGGGAGCCGGTTGTATCGCACTGGCGACCTGGCTCGTTGGAACCCGGACGGCACCCTACGCTTCGTGGGCCGCGCCGACTTCCAGGTGAAGCTGCGGGGCTTCCGGATCGAGTTGAGCGAGATCGAGACACGCTTGCTGGCCCACGCGGAAGTGCGGGAAGCGGTCGTACTCGCCCGCGAGGATGAGCCGGGAGACAGGCGGCTAGTGGCGTACCTCGTCACGAAGGGCGCACCGACGGCGGACGACTTGCGGGAGCACCTGGAGGAGTCACTCCCTCAGTACATGGTGCCGGCCGCCTACGTCCGGCTGGACTCCCTGCCGCTGTCTCCAAACGGGAAACTCGACCGAAAGGCGCTTCCCGCGCCGGACGCGGCAGCCTTCGCCCAGCGGCGGTACGAGGCCCCGGTCGGCGATGTCGAACGGGCCCTCGCCGATATCTGGTCCGGACTCTTGTCGATCCCGCAGGTGAGCCGCGGGGACAACTTCTTCGAGCTTGGCGGACACTCGTTGCTCGCCGTGAGGGTGATCACCCAGCTCAGAGACCGAGGGCTGCACGCGGAAGTCAGATCGCTGTTCACGGCACCGACGCTCGCGGCTCTCGCAGAGGAAATCGGTACCCAATCCACCGAGATCTCGGTGCCGCCCAACCGTATCCCATCCGGGGCGGACGTCATCACGCCGGAGATGATTCCGCTCGTTTCCCTGGAGCGGGAAGAGCTCGACCGGATCGTGGCGAGCGTTCCGGGGGGAGCTGCGAACGTGGAGGACATCTACCCGCTCGCACCTCTTCAGGAAGGGATCTTCTTCCACCACCTGATGACGGATGAAGGAGACCCCTACCTACTGGCGATGACCAGTACGTTCGACGATCGCACGCAGCTCGACCGATACCTCGATGCTCAACAGGCCGTCATCGATCGGCACGCGATCATGCGCACGGCCGTGATTTGGGAGGGTGTCAAGGAGCCGGTGCAGGTCGTGTGGCGTCGAGCCCCGATCCAGGTCGAGGAGATCGAACTGGATCCAGCCAACGGGGACGTCGCCGATCAGCTGTACGAGAGGTTCAGCCCGCGCCGGTACCGTATCGATCTGCGCGCGGCGCCGATGATGAAATGTGTCGTGACGGAAGACCGGACATCGGGCCGTTGGGTGCTCCTGTTCCTGAGACACCACCTCACGGGGGACCACACGACTCTGGAGGTGTTACGGTCGGAGATCGCTGCACATTTGGACGGCGGCGAGTCCGAGTTGGCCGAACCGCTTCCCTTCCGCAACTACGTGGCTCAGGCCCGTCTCGGTACGTCGGAAGAGGAGCACTCGGAGTTCTTCACCGAGTTGCTCGGGGATATCCGCGAGTCGACGGCTCCGTACGGACTACTCGATGTGCAGGGGGACGGTTCAGGGATCGAGGAGTTCCGTCTCACGCTCGACGAGGACTTGTCGACGAGGCTTCGGGAGCACGCTCGGCGGCTCGGCGTCAGTGCAGCCAGCATCTTCCATCTGGCGTGGGCACTTGTCGTCGCCAGAGCGTCTGCCCGTGACGAAGTGGTCTTCGGCACGGTTCTGTTCGGTCGGATGCACGGTGGTGAGGGGTCGGACCGTGTCGTCGGTCCATTCATCAACACACTTCCGATCCGGATCGATGTGAAGACCGACGGCGTCGAAGACAGCGTGCGGTCGACGCACGATCTGGTGGCCCGACTCCTTCGCCACGAGCATGCGTCGCTCGCGCTGGCCCAGCGCTGCAGCGGAGTCGAGGCCCCCGCACCGCTCTTCACGACCCTTCTGAACTATCGGCACAGCGGTGGGACCGGAGCCCGCGCACCGCAGCCTTCGAATGGCGGGGCTGCCGGTCGCGGTCGTGGGGAGGAGCGGACGAACTACCCGCTTACGATGACCGTGGACGATCGAGGCCACGGCTTTTCGTTGAAGGCGAAGGCCAAGGCCCAGGTGGAGGCCTCGCGTGTGGCTGCCCTGATGATGCAGGCGGTCACAGGGTTGGTCGATGCGCTCGAAGAGGAACCCCAGGCGCCTGTCACGACGATCGATGTGTTGCCCGCCGAGGAGCGCCATGAGGTGCTCTTCGCCTGGAACGCGAGCGAGGCTGAATACCCCCGCGACCTCTGTGTGCACCAGCTCTTCGAGGGTCACGCCGAACGCACGCCCGAGGCGGTGGCACTGTGCCACGGTACGACGTGCCTGACCTACGGAGAGTTGAATCGCGAGGCGAATCGTCTGGCCCATCACCTCCGCCGCCGTGGGATCGGCCCCGACGTTCGTGTGGGGATATGTATGGACCGAAGTCTCGAGATGGTCATTAGCCTTCTCGCCGTCCTCAAGGCGGGGGGAGCGTATGTCCCGCTCGATCCGAACTATCCGCCGGACAGACTCCGATACATGGTGGAGGACTCGGACCCCGGCGTACTTCTGTCCCAAGCCGCGCTGTTGGATCGCGTTCGAGACCTCGACGTCGAGGTGGTTGCGGTCGACCGGGATACCCAGGTGTGGGCGGACGAGTCGCAAGACAACCCGGCCAGAGGAGAGCTGACGCCCGGGCATCTCACCCACCTCGTCTACACCTCCGGCTCCACGGGACGTCCGAAGGGCGTCATGATGGAGCATGAGGGTGGGGTCAATCGCTTCCTTTGGATGCAGCGCTTGCACCAACTCGGAGTCGATGATCCGGGTGCGATGCTGCAGAACAGTTCGTTCAGCTTCGACGCCTCGGTGTGGGAGCTTCTTTGGCCCTTGAGCTCGGGTGCCCGGGTCGTCTTGTCGCCGGCCGAAGCACACCACGATCTCGATGGGTTGGCCGATGCGATCCATGGGGGAGACGTCCGAGCCGCCTTCTTCGTGCCCTCGATGCTCCAGATCTTCCTCGAGAGTGGTGGCGTGGCACGCAGTGGCCTTCGAAGGATCATGTGCGGAGGCGAGGCTCTGCCTCCCGAGCTCGTGCGTCGCCTTCGCGAGGAAGTACCGGGCATCGAGCTGTTCAACATGTTCGGCCCATCGGAGGCATCGCAGGCGATCGTCGGCCCCGTGCCTCCGGTCCAGGACGGGGATGCGTCGGTACCGCTCGGGCGGCCCGTGCCCAACACTCGGGTGTACGTACTGGACGGGACGGGGGAACCGGCCCCGGTAGGGGTGGCAGGTGAGCTGTACATCGGCGGGATCCAGATGGCGCGAGGCTACCGGAGTCAGCCGGCGCTGACCGCCGAACGCTTCGTTCCCGATCCGTTCAGCGGGCGGCCGGGGGCACGCCTGTACCGCACTGGAGACCTCGGACGGTGGCGGCCGGACGGCACGATCGATTTCCTCGGCCGTCGTGACCACCAGGTCAAGGTGCGCGGGTTCCGCATCGAGTTGGGTGAGATCGAAGCCCGCCTCTTGGAGCATGCCGACGTACGGGAGGCCGTTGTTCTGGCCCGGGAGGACGTACCGGGTGAGCGTCGACTTGTCGCGTACTTCGTAGGAGGCGACGAGGCAGCTCCCGACGGGTTGCGAGCCCACCTCACGGAGGTACTGCCACCCTATATGGTGCCGGCGGCGTACGTGCGGCTCGATGAGCTCCCGCTGACCCCGAACGGGAAGTTGGATCGCAGTGCTCTCGCCGCGCCCCAAGGCGACGCCTACATGCGGCGTGGCGATGAAGCGCCGGTCGGTGAGGTCGAGACCGCCGTGGCCGAGATCTGGTCGGAAGTGTTGCGGCAGGAGCGGATCGGACGCTGGGACGACTTCTTCGAACTCGGGGGACACTCCCTGCTCGTCGTCCAAGTCGTCTCGCGCGTGCGCCACGCTCTCGATGCCGAGGTACCACTTGGTGAACTGTTCGCCCGCCCCGTGCTCGAGGACTTCGCGCGCGCGGTGCGGGAAGCGGGGCACTCCGAACTACCCCCCGTCACGCCCGTACCTCGCGGAGACCGCATTCCGCTCTCGCTCGCACAGCAGCGGCTGTGGTTCCTCGAGCAGCTAGGAGGCGTCGGCAGTACGTACCACCTGCGCAAGCGCCGACGCCTGCAGGGGACGCTGGATCGTCCCGCGTTCGTGAAGGCGCTCGACGCGATCGTCGCTCGTCATGAGGCGTTGCGGACAAGCTTCGCCCAGGTGGATGGTGTTCCGGAGCAGCGTATCGCGCCACGAGAATCCGCTTCTTTTCTTCTGATCGAGCACGACCTATCCGATTGCGAAGACGCTCGAGAACAACTGGCCGCGCTCGCCCACGAGGAAGTCGAAACTCCGTTCGACCTCGAGAAGGGCCCGCTCGTTCGTGGGCGTCTGGTCCGGCTTGCCGAAGACGACCACGTCTTCCTGATGACCATGCACCACATCGTCGGAGATGCCTGGTCGAGCCGGGTCTTCTTCGAGGAGCTGTCCGCCCTCTACGCAGGCTTCTGCGAGGGGACCGAACCCCGACTACCCGAGCTCGACGTTCAATACCCGGACTACGCCGTGTGGCAGCGTGCACACATGGACGGCGAAGGGCTGCGGCGTCAAGCGGAGTATTGGACCCGTACGCTGTCCGGGGCGCCAGAACTCCTCGCACTGCCTGCCGATCGCCCCCGGCCCCCCCGCATGAATCACGTCGGAGCGATCCTCGGCGTGGAGTTGAGTCGCGAGCTGACATCGAGTCTGAAGGCGCTCGCGCGGCAGCGTGGCGCGACGCTGTACATGACCGTGCTCGCGGGTTGGGCCGTCGTGCTCCATCGATTGTCCGGGCAAGACGAGGTGGTCGTGGGCAGTCCGACCGCGAACCGGGGACGAAAGGAGATCGAGGGCCTGATCGGCTTCTTCGTCAACACGTTGGCGTTGCGCTTGGACCTCTCTGAGACACCCTCGGTCGGCGAGCTGCTCGAACGGGTGAAGGAACGGACTCTCGAGGCACAGCATCACCAAGACATTCCATTCGAACAGGTCGTCGAACTCGTCGACCCCACCCGAAGCCTCGCCTACAGTCCCCTCTACCAGGTCGTCTTCACCTGGCAGAACACGCCCCGCGGGGACGACGCGCCTTTGCCGGACGTCGAACTGACTACCGTCTCTCCCGGGTCCGGGACCGTACCCGCCTTCTCCGACCTCGGCCTCGAGCTGTCCGAGCAGAACGGTCGGATCCGTGGAGTGGCCACCTACGCGACGGCTCTGTTCGACGAGTCGACCGTCCAGCGCTTCGTCGGATACTTGGAGCGTGTGCTGGAAGGGATGGTCGAGGACGTGAACCGAACCGTGGACAAGCTGCCGCTTCAGTCGGAGACGGAGCGGCTAGATGCGGTGGAGGAGTGGCACCGCGCACCTACGAGCTCCTCCGACGAGTTGTGCATCCACAGCCTCTTCGAGGAACACGTAGACCGGTCGCCGGACGCCATCGCGCTGACGTTCGGCGGGGAGGCCTTCACCTACCAAGCGGTGGACCAGCGCGCGAATGCACTGGCGCGCAGACTTCGGGAGCTGGGCGTCGGTCCCGAGGTGAGGGTGGCCGTATGCGTAGAGCGGAGTCCTGAGATGGTGGTGGCCCTCCTCGGCGTCCTGAAGGCCGGGGGAGCCTACGTCCCTCTCGACCCGGGCTATCCCGTCGAGCGCCTGGAATACATGGTGAACGACAGCGTGCCGGGGGTGATGCTTGCGCAGCGAGCGTTGCAGGCCGACCTGCCAGAAACCGATGTCACGATCGTGTGGTTGGACGACGTGACGGTCGGACCCGCCGACCGAGAGACCCGCGATCGGGTCGTCGACCCCGACGACCTCGCCTACGTCATCTATACGTCGGGTTCGACCGGGAGGCCGAAGGGAGTGCAGGTACCGCACCGTGGGGTCTGCAACGTCGCCATGATGCAGCAGGCGGATTTCGAGGTCGGGCCCGGCGACCGCGTCTTGCAGTTCGCTTCGCTCAGCTTCGACGCCGCGACCTTCGAGATGGTCATGGCCCTGGCATCTGGAGCGACGATCTGCCTGGGGTCGCGCGAAGAACTGCGGCCCGGTCCCGACCTCGCCGCGCTGATTCGGCGCGAATCGGTCACCATCGTCACGCTTCCCCCGTCTGCTCTTGCGGCGCTTCCGTTCGAGGCGTTCCCGGCGCTCCATACGATCACGGTTGCGGGCGAAGCCCTTCCGGTCGAGCTCGTGGAGAAGTGGGCGGGCCAATACCGCCTTCTCAACTTGTACGGCCCGACGGAGGGGAGCATTTGGAGCACGATGTCGGAGTGCGCTTCGGATGGACGGAAGCCTGACATCGGGCTCCCCATCGGGAATGTGCGTGCATACGTGTTGGATCCCGCGCTCGAGCCGGTACCCGTCGGGGTGGCCGGTGAGTTGTGCGTCGGCGGCCTCGGGGTGGCCCGCGGGTATCTGGGGCGTCCGGACCTCACCGCGGATCGATTCCTGGCCGATCCCTTTGGCACCGGGCCCGGGGCGCGCATGTACCGGACAGGCGACCTCGTCCGGCGTCTACCGGACGGGAGCCTGGACTTCCTCAGCCGCCTCGATCACCAGATCAAGTTGCGGGGTTACCGGATCGAGCTCGGGGAAATCGCATCCCGACTTCGCGAGCACGATGGTGTGGCAGACGCGGTTGTGGTGGCCCGTCAGGATGCGCAAGGGGCGCCCCTGCTCGTCGGCTACTGGCGCGGATCCGATGACCTGGACGCCGACGCGCTCCGGTCCCACCTGACGGATTCGCTTCCAGAGTACATGGTCCCGGCGGCTCTGGTTTCGGTGGATGCTTGGCCGCTCACGCCGAACGGAAAGCTCGATCGTAAGGCGCTGCCCGAACCCGGTGACGACGCCTTCGGTGCCGCCGCGTTCGAGGCACCCCACGGCCCGATCGAGGCCGCCCTGGCCGAGATATGGAAGGAGGTCCTGGGGCGCGAGCGGATCGGTCGGCAGGACAACTTCTTCGAGTTGGGTGGTCATTCGCTCCTTGCCGTACAGGTGATCGCACTGATGCGTGACCTCGACCTGCACGTCGAGGTTCAGGCCCTCTTCGAGGCTCCGACGCTCGCGGCCCTCGCGGCCGCCGCAGTCGGTGACACCGGGGACGTCGAAGTGCCCGCGAATCGGATCCCCGATCCCGAGGTAATGCCGTCCTCGGAGGAGGACGTGTACCTGTGAGTGTGCAAGAGCTGATCGAGCACCTCACCGGGGCAGGGGTCGTGCTCAGACGCGAGGGGGACCGTCTGGTCCTATCGGGCAACACGGAAGGCCTGGATGAAACGGTTCTCACCGAGCTTCGCGATAAGAAGGCGGCGTTGCTCGAACTCGTCCCGAGTGAGCCGGAGCGCGTCCGACAGGAGTTCCGCGTCCGGCCCGAGATGCTCCCACTGGTCGACCTGTCCCAGGAGGAGATCGATCGAGTCGCCTCCGTCGTGCACGGAGGACACACCAACATCCAAGACATCTATCCGTTGGCGCCCCTGCAAGACGGGATCCTCTTCCATCATCTGATGGCCCGCGAGGGCGATCCGTACTTGGCGGGGACCCTCATCAGCTTCGAGACCCGCGAAAGTCTCGACGGCTATATCGCCGCGCTGCAGGCCGTAGTGAACCGACACGACATCCTCCGGACGTCCATCGTGTGGGACCGCCTTCGTGAGCCGGTCCAGGTCGTGTGGCGGCGGGCCGAGCTACCGGTGGAAGAGCTCAGCCTGGATTCCCGGGGCGGCGACGCCGCCGAGCAGTTGTACGCTCGCTTCGACCCGCGCCGCTACCGCATCGGGCTCGAAGAAGCGCCATTGATGCGTGTGCGGGTTGCGTACGATGAAGCGAACGACCGCTGGCTGTTGCTGTACCTTCGCCATCACCTGGTGATGGACCACACCACGGTCGGGGTGCTCTGGTCCGAGATCGAAGCGATCGTCGAAGGTCGGGAGGACTCTCTCCCCGACCCGAAACCCTTCCGCGATTACGTTGCGCGCACTCGACTCGGGGCAGGGCAGGAGGAGCATCTGGCGTTCTTCACCGAGCTCCTGGGAGACGTGGAGGAGCCCACGGCCCCCTACGGTCTCATGGATGTCCTCGGCGACGGCACCGGGATGCGCGAGGCCCGCATGGAGATCCCGGATCTCCTGAGCCGGCGACTGCGTGAACGAGCTCGTCAGCTCGGCGTGAGTGCGGCCAGCGTCTACCACACCGCGTGGGCGCAGGTGTTGGCGCGGCTTGCCGGTCGATCCGACGTGGTCTTCGGAACCCTGCTCTTCGGCCGCATGCAGGGTGGGTCAGGGAGTGAGCGGGTGATGGGTCCGTTCATCAACACGCTGCCGATCCGGATCAACGTCGGGACGGAAGGTGCAGAGTCGAGCGTCCGCCGAACGCACAGCCTGCTGGCGCGCCTTCTCCGGTACGAGCACGCGTCGCTCGCGTTGGCGCAGCAGTGCAGCGGGGTCGAGGCTCCCGCACCCCTGTTCACGTCACTTCTGAACTATCGACACAGCGGCCGGGCCGGCCGAGAGCGCGCCCAGCGCACCTTCGCCGGCATGCGGATGCTGTATGGAGAGGAGCGGACGAACTACCCGCTGACACTCTCCGTCGACGACCTCGGGGACGGCTTCCGCCTCAAGGCCCAGGTCACCCACGCGACCCTCGATCCGGAGGCCATCTGCGCCCTCGTGGTGTGCGCCGTGACCGAGCTGGTCGAGGCGCTGGAAACGTCGCCGGAACGCGCACTGAGGGATCTCGAGGTCCTCCCTGAAGCCCTGCGCGTCGAGTTGACGAAGGAGCGGAATCGTACCGGTGCTCCCTACCCGAGCGAGTCTTGTGTCCACAGGCAGATCGAGGAACACGCTCGAGCCGCACCGGATGCCGAAGCCGTTTACTACGAAGGCGATACGCTCACATACGGGGAGTTGAACACGCGCGCGAACCGCTTGGCGCATCACCTGATCGAGCGCGGTGTGGGACCCGATGCGCGGGTCGCGGTCTGCATGGAGCGAGGCGTCGACCTCGTGGTGGGGCTTCTCGCCGTGCTGAAGGCCGGCGGCGCGTACGTGCCTCTCGATCCGTCCTATCCCGAAGAACGTCTCGCCTTCATGGTAACGGACGCGGAACCCGTCGTGGTGCTGGCCGTAGCTACGTCCGCCGGGGGAATGCCACGGTCGATCCCCGTGATCGACCCCGCGGACGGGCAAGTGTTCTCGGGCTACCCTGGCGAAAACCCGCGAGTGGAGGGGCTCCGGGCTGATCACCTCTGCTACGTCATTTACACGTCGGGGTCGACCGGGCGGCCCAAGGGTGTGGGGGTTACACATCGCGGGCTCCAGAACATGCTCGCGGATATGCAGCGGCGAGCTCCGCTGGGGCGCGGGGACGGGTGCAGTCTCTGGACAAGCACGAGCTTCGATGTGTCCGCGTACGAGGTCTTCTCCGCGCTTCAGGTCGGGGGGCGCCTGTGTGTGCCACCGGAACACACTCGTGTGCACTCGACGTCGTTCCTCGATTGGATGGAGGAACACGAAGTCCGGAGCGCGTACCTGCCTCCCTACTTCCTCGCCGAGCTTCTGGACCGAGTCGTTGAACGGGGTCTGCACACGACCCTCGGTCGGCTACTCGTGGGCGTCGAGCCGATTCCGGAGAGCGTGCTCTCGAGTCTCGCCAAGGCTCTCCCGGCCCTCCGTATCGTCAACGGGTACGGGCCGACCGAGACCACGATTTGCGCCACGTTCTTTAACGTTGGCGACCAACCGAGCGGGGATGGCATGGCCCCCATCGGACCGCCTGCCGACAACGCGACGGCTTACGTCTTGGACGACCGGATGCGACTCGTGCCGACCGGCGTAGGTGAGTTGTATATCGGTGGAGTGGGTGTGGCTCGCGGGTACCTGGGGCGTCCCGACCTGACGGCGGACCGCTTTGTCGCGGATCCGTTCATGCAGGTTCCGGGGGCGCGTCTGTACCGGACTGGTGATCTCGTGCGCTGGCGGGCCGACGGGGTGCTTGAGTTCGTTGGACGGGCTGACACCCAGGTCAAACTGCGAGGCCATCGCATCGAGCTTGGCGAAGTCGAAGCCCGTCTGGGAGAGCACGATCGCGTCCGAGAGTTCGCGGCGCTGGTTCGAGAAGACACGCCCGGCGATCGTCGTCTGGTCGCGTACATCGTCGGCGACCCGGTCGACACCGAAGTGCTTCGCGATCACATGCGAGCCAGGGTGCCCGAGTACATGGTCCCTGCGGCGTACGTGCAGTTGGAAGCGATGCCCCTCACGCCCAGTGGGAAGGTCGATCGCAAGCGACTCCCCACGCCCGAAGGCGAGTCGTTCGTTCAGCGCACGTTCGAAGCTCCGTCGGGGACGGTGGAAGAGAACGTTGCCGCCATTTGGGCGGAAGTCCTGGGCGCGGAGAGAGTCGGCCGGCAGGATGACTTCTTCGATCTTGGGGGGCACTCGTTGCTCGCGGTGCAGGTCTTCTCACGCGTGCGCCAAGTACTCGGAGTCGAGGTCGAACTCGGGGACCTGTTCGCCGCGCCCAGGCTTTGTGACTTCGCCGCGGTGCTCTCCGAGGCGGCTGCGTCCGCTCTCCCGACGATCGAACCAGAATCGCGCGAAGGGCCACTGCCGCTTTCCTTCGCACAACAACGGCTGTGGTTTCTGGAGCAGCTGGGCAGTCTCGGAAGCGCCTACTACATACGCCGGCGTCTTCGGATGCGAGGAGAGTTGGATCGAACCGCGCTTGCGGATGCCCTCGATGAGATCGTGGGGCGCCACGAAGCCCTTCGAACGACGTTCGAAACCGATGGCGAGGTGGCCTGCCAGCACGTCGCGCCCCGTGACATCGGTTTCGCCCTGAGTGATGTCGACCTCACGGGTCACACAGAGGCCGAGGCGGAACTGCAGCGGTTGATTCGCGAAGAAGCGCACGCTCCGTTCGACCTCACCACGGGGCCTCTGATCCGCGGACGCTTGGTGCGTGTGGCCGCGGACGACCACGTGTTGTTGGTGACGATGCACCATATCGTGAGCGACGGGTGGTCCACGGCCGTCTTCCTGAGTGAGCTGTTCAAGCTGTACGAGTCGTACCGGGCGGGTCGCGGACCCGAGCTACCTGACCTGCCGATTCAGTATGCGGACTACACGCTTTGGCAACGCCGTTGGATCGACGGTCCGACGCTTCAAGCCCAGTCCGCCTTCTGGGAGAGGACTCTCGCCGGCGCGCCCACCCGACTGGAGCTGCCAACCGACCGGCCGAGACCGAGTCAGATGGATCACGCGGGTGAGCGCTTCAACATCGGGTTCGACGCGGAGCTGACGGCGGGGTTGAAGGAGCTGAGCCGGTCGCACGGGACGACGCTGTTCATGACGGTTCTGGCGGGATGGTCGGTGGTGTTGAGTCGACTATCGGGCCAGACGGACGTGGTGGTCGGGACGCCCTCCGCGAACCGCAGTCGCTCGGAGTTGGAGGGACTGATCGGGTTCTTCGTGAACACGCTGGCGTTGCGTGTGGACGTCGGTGGGAGCCCGACAGTGGGTGAGCTGCTGGGCCGCGTGAAGGAGACGGTCGTGGGGGCGCAGGCCCACCAGGACCTGCCGTACGAGCAGGTGGTGGAACTGGTGGACCCGGTCCGCAGCCTGTCCCACACCCCGCTCTTCCAGGTGATGCTGGCCTGGCAGAACGGAGGATCGAGCGGACTCAGGTTAGCGGACCTCGATACCGGCGTCGGTGCGAGCAACGGCAAGCCACGCGTCTCGGTCGACCCTCCGTTGCGTCAGCCCACCTCCGACGATCCAGGCCGCGTCACCGAACCGTTCGACATGACGTTGAGCCTGTGGGAGACGGAGACCGGGATCCGGGGCACGGTGACGTATGCGCGAGCGCTGTACGAGTCGGAGACGGTGGAGCGTTACGTGGGCTACCTGGAGCGAGTGCTCCGGGGGATGGCGCGGCGGAGCGGGGATCGAGTGGGCTCGTTGACGCTGCTGAGTGAAGCGGAACGAGCACAGGTGGTGGAGGAGTGGAACGCGACGAGGGCTCCGTACCCGAGC
>JAJCZZ010000084.1 GCA_029262115.1 Gemmatimonadota bacterium
GTCGGCGATCATGCCGGCGCGCAGGGCGGCACGGGCGCCCTGGATGAGCATCATGCGGAGGTAACTGTTGCCTCGCTTGGTGATGCGTCCCAGACGCCGAGCGTGACCGGTGGAGTGCTCGCGGGGCGTGAGGCCGAGGTACGCGGCGAAGTGGCGACCGGATCGGAAGCGATGAATGTCACCCACCTGGGCGATCAGGGCGGTGGCCGTGAGGACGCCGACTCCCGGAACACTCAGGAGGGCGAGCGCGGCCGGACTCTGCTTGGCGAGCCGTTCGAGTTCGGATTCGAGTTGCTTGGCCCCGGCAGCGAGGTCCTCAATCTCGCGGAGCGACTCCAGGAGGGCGGCGCGCAGCGGTTCGGGGATCCGACCAGCATCGAGGGCGGCCTGGGCGTGGGGAATGACCTTGCGGGCCCCGAGGGGGATGATCACTCCGAATTCACGCAGATGCCCACGCACTGCGTTGATGCGTGCGATGCGGGTCTGCATGAGACCGCTGCGCAGGCAATGCAGCGCGGCGATTGCCTGCTGCTGTTCGGACTTCACGGGCACCGCGTCGATCGCCTCGTTACGCGCGGCCTCGAGGATCGCCTTCGCATCGGCCCGGTCGGTCTTGTTGCCGTCGCGGTAGCGTGCGACATCGCCGGGGTGAAAGAAGCGACACCGTGTGGCCCATGGCATTGAGCTCGCGACCCCAGAAGTGAGCCGTGTCGCACGCCTCCATGAGAACATCCATCGGCTCGCGATCCTCGAAGAAGCGCCGGAACTGAGCTCGGCTCAACCGGTGCCGTTCCTTCACCGATCCGGGCGTGTCGGACACCGCGACTTCGAACACTGACTTTGCCAGATCCACACCGGCCTGGGTACTGTGCATTTGAACTCCTCCTTCCGCTGTTGGCCTTCGGGCCGTGATCGATGTACCGGCACACTGGTGCCGTCGGGAGGAGGAGTCCGTGCCGGTGCCGCTTCCGCTCGCTACGCTCGCTCCGGAGTACATGGCCCTGTAGCATATCTGCTAGGTAGGCGACGGTGGCGTGATCGCCCACGGTCGGTCCTTTGGGCTTTTCGCGGAGGGGCCACGTCGGCACCCTGGAACGTTAACTGAAATCCCTTGTTGTTCAGGCCGCCATTGGAACGGGGAGGGCGGTCCCCGTATACTAGATGACAGGCTTTCTAAACGGATAGCGAGGCGGGATGTCTCAAACAATTCAGGCGTTAGAATCGGCGGCCCTGCTCCTCCCCGCGGAAGGGCGGGCGCGCTTGGCCGAGCGGCTCCTCGCCAGCTTGGATACCGACCCTGAAGTGGAGTCGGCCTGGGCCGCAGAGGTGGAGAGACGGCTCGCGGATTGGGACGCCGGGTTGCTGGATGCAGTTTCCTGGGATGAAGCGCGTCGGCAAATGCAGGCGGTCCTGAGGGAACGTGAAGGTCAGGATCCTGACCCCGGCGTTGCGAGAAATAGTCGGCGCGCTGGAGTACTATGAAGGGCAAGCCAGTGGCCTCGCGAGCGCGCTCGATGCCGACGTGACTCGATCGCTCGAGTTTGTGGTTGCGACTCCCTGCTAGGGTCTCCGTTCCAGAGCGGGACCAGACGCGTTCTGCTGCATCGATTTCCGTACACCATCGTGTACAAGGCCCTGGACGATGAGATCCTCGTGGTGGCACTCGCCCACCAGAAGCAGCGCCCTGGGTACTGGCGAGACCGGGTTTGAAGGAAAGAGCGCGGGACTTCAGTTAACAAACGTTAGCCGCAATGCCCCGAAAGAAGGGGGAACGGGTCAGCGAGGAGAGATGTGGTGCCGGAGCCACTCGGCGAGGCTCGGCTCATCCAGATTCCCGCTCGCGAGGGAGAGGATGAGGGCGACGACGTCTTCTTCAGGCGCATCGATTCGGAAGGCGTTCAACCCGAGGAAGAGGTACATCGCCTGGAAGGCGACACGCTTGTTGCCGTCCACGAAGGGATGATTGCTAGAGAGTCCGAACCCATAGGCGGCTGCGAGCGCGGAAAGGTCGGACTCGGGCTCGTAGAGAAACCGGTTGCGAGGGCGCTCGAGAGCTGACTCTAGGAGCCCCCTATCTCGGACGCCGAGAGAGCCGCCGTGGGCTTGGATCTGATCCGCGTGAATACGAAGGACGTGGACAATGGAGAGCCAACGTGGTTCAATCACTTGGCAAGTTCACGCATGGCGTTGCGATACTGCTTGGCTCCTTCAGCATAGATCGCCATGGCTTCCTCGAAGTCGGGATCGAAGGGCGTGATCAAGATGCCTTCGTCGGTCTCAACGAGGTGGACGGTGTCTCCTTCCCCCATGTGGTAGCGCTCGAGCATGGGCTTCGGGATGGTTGTGCCGGCCGAGTTGCCGATGGCTCGAATGGTGGTTTGCTTGGGCATGTTAGACGAGTCCTTAGGGGTCAGAGTTATAACAACGGTAATAACGTGATCGCCAAAGAACAAGTGGAGAGGTTCGTTGGATGGCGAGGCAGGAGAGGGTGCTTGGCACAGCGGCTGACAAACGTGACCGCCGACCGGGCTCTCCCTCCGATCCAGGGCTCTGGGTTCTCGCCCCTATGGACCCTCTTCAGACGAACCCGAAGAGGAAGGGGAAGCACGGCCGGGGCACGGTCTACGATAGCTGGCTTTCGTTGGAGTTGACTCGTCGCCTGATCGAGACGTACCCGGAGATCCAGATCCCCGACGACAATCGCAGGCTGGTTGAGGCTGTCTACCACCCCGACATCATCCAAGACTTCCTCGACAACGCTCCGGTCTGGCAGGCCGCGTGGGAGAATGACCAGGGCCAGGACTTCGCCAGAAGCTCGCATGGACACCAAGTAGCACTCGACTTCACCACCACATACATGGAACAAGCGCACCGCTACCGCACGAACGAACGGCAGATCCGCACGCGTCTGGGAAGCGATGACATCACGGTTCAACTGGACGAACCGGTCGCTGCGCGTTTCGTGGCGGGCGCTACTCAGGAAACCGTCGACCTCCCGCTCTGGCTTCTAGTGAAGGTCGGCGTATCCGACCTGACATCCCCAGGGGCAACGAGGCAGTCCGACCGGAACGGAGAAACAGTTTATCTCCTGAATGGGAGGACCGAAATTCGCTACGGCCCGTTCGGCTGGACCTGGGACTGACCTACCTCCCCCCTCACCACTCCACCCGACTCCGTCAGATCAACTGCCCCCCCGCCTCCTTCCGACGATCCAACTCCTCCCCGGTCCGCTCCGTCCCGGCCGCGAACTCCTCCCGAGAGTGCGGGGTCCCACACGAAGTCGTCGGACAGGGCTTTGGCGGTCCGGAACCGGGGGAGGAGGTCGGAGCCCGAGGCATCGGCGTCCCAAGGTTCGACCACCGGACGCTGCACCGGGAGAAGGACCAGGACAAGGAACTCGGATCCACGGAATGTCAGGCGGAAGTTGGCCGCTGTCCGCGAGCGGATTCTCGCGCATCTGACTCCCCCGGCCTCTGGGGTCGTCGGCGTGACCGAATATGTTGCCCGCTCCCTCCGCTTCAATCGCCCCGGAGAACACCAGCCGGATTGACCAGCGCGGCACCCACCGCCGGACGCAGTGCAGCCGCGAGGGCAACCGTGAACAGAACGGTCGCCACCAGGGCATAGACGCCCGCGGAGGGCACCGGCAGGCCGACGAAGACCGCTCCCAACAGACCTTGAAGCAGTAGCGACCCACTCACCCCGGCCAGTACACCGATCCCGCTCACCACCAGAAGCGGTGTCAGAGCGGCCCAAAGGACCGCGCTCGACGTCGCGCCAAGGGCCTTTCGGACTCCGAGCGACGGGCGAGCGGCCTCCACCACCTGGGTCACGGCCCCGAATACGCCCATGCCGGTGAGCAGAAGGCCAAAGACCACGAGCCCGACGGCTAGCACCGCCCCGGTCCGCTCGAGTACGTACTCGGGACTCTGTACGCTCGCCTGGGCCTGGATGCCGAACAGCGCCACGTCCGAGTCGACCGACCGGAGGGCGGCACGTACCGGTGTGGCGAGCGAGAGGACCGTCGCGTCGAGGCCCCCAGCCGACGACCCACCGGGGTCGGTTGGACCCGCCGGTGCGGCGCGGACGAAAAGATGAAGTTCTTGTGCGGGGAATCGCCCGATATGGTGCTCGTACGGCAGATATATGGTAGCCGTCTCACCACCGGCTTCGCGGAGATCACCGACCACCCCAACGACGCTCCACTCCCGGACCTCTCCCGTCGGATCCGTGAGCGACACCCGACCGCCGAGACTGGCTCCCCGCTCACCCCAAAGCGCTTCCGCCAGCGACGCGGAGACGACCGCGGCCAGGGGGCCCGTCGGGTCGCGCTCGTCCAGACCGCGCCCGTTCAGCACGGGAAGGCCGAGCGTGCGGTCGAAGTCACCCGCCACGTAGCGGGCATTGGCTCGACGCCCCACCTCACCGCTACCGGCGTCGGGCCGTCCCACGATGGCAGCCCATCCGCCAAGAGACGGGTTGCTCGTCGACAGGCTCACGGAGGCCACTCTGGGTACCCGCTCGATCTCGGTGAGGAGCGCGCGCGCGGCGCGGGATCGCGCTGCGGACGTAGGGTATCGGTCTTCCGGCAAGGAAGTCCGCAGCGTCAGGACCGCCCCGGGATCGGATCCAAGAGGTCGAAGACGCTCATTCAGGAAGGACGACGTGACCGTGCTGGCTCCGACGATCAACACCACCGCGAAGGCGAGCTGCGGCGCGATCAAGCCGTACCCTCCCAGCCGACCGAACAGACCGAACGATCCGCCGCCACCCCGGCTCCCCCTCCCACCCGCTCGAAGGACGCGGGCGGGGTTGCGAACGGGGAGGCGGGCGGCAGGGAGACCGCCCACGAGAAGGGTGGCGAGCAGGGCGATCCCGGCCACGAACGCGTAGACGGTCCGGTCCATCACGATCTCGTTCTGCGCGAGCTCGACGCTCATGACCGGCGGCACGAGCAGCGCGAGATACGGTTGGAGAACGTGGGCCATACCGACTCCCAGCATCGTGCCTGCCGCGACGAGGAGGCCGGCCTCGGCAAGGAGCTGCCCGGCCTGGCGCCACCGTGTGGCGCCGAGGCTCGCCCGGAGCGCCATCTCCCGGGACCGCACCGTGGCCTCGGCCAAGGCCAGGCCCGCCACGTTCATTGCCCCAACCATGAGCAGGAACCCGACGACGGAGAGCAACGCCAACGCGGTCCGGTCGTACCCTCGGACCAGGTTGTCGCGGAGCGGCACCGCCTGGTACGAGATCCGTGTATTCGTATCAGGGAAGCGGGCGGCCATGCGCACGGAAAGCACGTCCAACTCGGCTCGGAGGTCTCCCAGGCTCTGCCCCGACGCCAGACGACCGAACACGAGCAGGGTGTGCGCATCTCCCTCGATCGGATCGTAGTCGATCGGCACCCAGAGTTCCGCTTCGTAGGGGAACCGGAAGCCGCGGGGGAGCACGCCGACCACCGTGCGCGGTCGCCCATTCAGATGTAGCGTCGCCCCGACCGCACCCGGCGCGCCGCCCCACCGACGTTGCCAGAGCCCGTAGCCGATCAGCACCGAGCCGCTCGCCTCACCCACGCGGTGTTCATCGGCCGTGAATGCCCGCCCGAGCACGGGCTCGATACCAAGGCCGCCCAGCCATTCCGCCGACACACCGGCTCCGCGGAGGCGCTCGGGGTCGCCCTGGCCGTTGGCCACGAAGGGGCGGTAGTCCTGCACAATGATCTCGGACAGCCCCCGGATGGAGGAAAAGGCCTCCGCATTGAGCGGGGCGACGTTCGAGCTCTGCGACCCGTCGGCGCTCACGTCGTCGATTCGCACGAGGCGATCGATGTCGTGGATCAGCATGGGGCGGATCAACGTGTTGTTGACCACGCTGAAGACCGAGGTCGCGGCGCCGATGCCCACGGCGAGGGTCAGGATGGACGTCGCGGCGCGCACCGGCCGGCGAACCACTGTGCGGACGGCGGGCACGATTCCGGCGGTCATCCCTCTCCAAACGTCCGTCCCACCGCGAGCCCACCCCCCCGCACCTTGCCCGACCACGTCCGCGCACTCGGCGGCGCCGACCCACAGCGCTCGCCAGAACCCGTGCGCTCGTGCGGCTGCGGCCACAGCCTCGCGGGCGGTCGCGTGGGCATCCTCGGCCCACCCGTCCGGTAAGCGATTCGGCGACGCCCTCAACAGGAAGCGGTGCACCAGCAGGACCGCCCGCAGGACGACGTTCATACGCCCCCTCCGCGCGCCAGGAGATCGGCAGGAGCCAGTCGAAGTTCCGCCGCACGCGAAACCAGGCCGGCCAACCGGACCGCTTCCGCCCGTACGGCGTCCCTCCCCACCGACGTCAGGCGGAAGTAGCGCCGTCGACCGTCGACTCCCTCCGGCGCGGGTGTGGTCTCGACCAGCCCCCCGGCATGCAATTCCCGGAGCGTCGCGTACAAGGTGCCGGAGCGGATGGTGCTCCCGGCTCCCCCTCGTTCTTCGATGTCCTGGATGATGCCGTAGCCGTGGAGCGGACCGTCCCCGAGTGCCAGGAGCACCCGCAAGGACAGCTCGGGAAGCGTAGTACGAGTCATGAACGTGCCGGCCGGTCGTCAGGTGGAGAGACACACAAACGAAACTACCGTGATTATCCCTATAATAATCTTGCTGCCGTCTACGCCGCCACCTACCCTCGCCCATCCCCGAGATCCCATGCTGAGGCGCCGACCTCGCGACCGCCGCCAGAGAACACGACGTCTGAAGCCCGCCGCCCGAACGGCGAGCTGTTGATGACGCTCGGCGAACGGGGTGTAGCCGGGGCGGACGAGACGCACTTCACCAAGCCCTCCGACGTCCTCGTGGCACCCGACGGGAGCATCTTCGTGGCCGACCGCAGGGCAACACCCGCGTGGTCAAGCTTGCGGCAGACGGTTCGTTCATCACGGCCTGAGCGAAACCCGTGCTCGGAGGACGGTTAGTTCTCCGACGTGCACGCGCTGGCCATGGGCTCGCGAGGCCGCCTCTTCGTCGGTGAGTTGACGACGGAGATCCCTTCGGCCGTGCGCTCGATTCGAATAGCCGCGCCTATCTGCGGGGCAGGTAGTCGGACGCTCCTCCAGCACGTGAGGCTGCGACGTACGGGTGAGGATGTAGAGGATCCGAAGTAGCTGGGCTGATGCTCGATCGCGCTGGGGTGTCGGCGGTCACCGTATCGGCTCCTTTCGGACGCGACTCCTTCGAGAGCGTGGCGTCATCAGTTCTGCTCCTCGTCGCGGTGAGCCGCGGCGATGCGATCAGCCATCGCCTTGGCATCGTCCCGCCACTCGGCAGGAAGCTCGATGCGGGCGGCACCCTTGAGCGACAGCACCCAACGGATCAGGGCACGGTGATCACGAACCTCGAAGTGCCTGATCTCGCTTCCGTCGGGTAGTTCCTCTTTCACCGTGCCCGTGCCCCAGCCGTTCCTCCGAATCCACCCGACTGCCTTGGGGGAAAATCGAACACGCGCAACCCGCGCGGGCTTTCCCCAGCCGCACCAGTCCTACGCTTCCGTCAGAGTTGGACGATCCTCTCGGCTCCTCCTCACGCCCCCCACTTCCCCGGCCGCAGTTCTCCAAGGAACTCCTCCACCGGTATGCAGCGTACACCACCCTTTCGAAGCCGCCGATCCCCACGATACAACAGAACGAGCGCGGCCTCGGGGTAGTCTTCACCGAAGGCTCGCAGGCCCCGAAGATCACCGGGCCGGACAGCGCGGCTGTTCTTCACCTCCACGGCGGCGAAAGTCTCAGGGCCGTAGAGGACGAAGTCGACCTCCGACCCCCCTCGGGTTCTCCATGTAGACAGTTCCACGGCGTCCCCCGAGTAGGCGACCCAGGATCGCAAATGCTGAGCGACGAGTCCCTCGAGAGCGGCCCCCTCCAACTCGGTGGCCGGGTCGAGCGGCCCCGAGGGGCGAAGCGCGCGGAAGACCCCGGTATCGAAGAGATAGAGCTTCGGATGAGATGCCGTGCTTCGCTTGGCGCGGCGGGCGAACACCTCCACGCGGAACGCGAGAAGGAGATCCTCCAGGACACCGAGGTAGCCGTCGACGGTCTTTCGACCAACCCCACACTCCCGCGCGACAGCGCTCACGTTGAGCACCGACCCGTGAGACAAGCTCACTGCTTCCAGGAATCGCCCAAAGTGACCCACGTTGCGAACGAGGCCTTCGGCCATGACCTCTTGTTCCATGTACAGGCCGGCGTACGTCCGTAGAACTTCCGCCGGTGATGGCGACTCGACTACAAGGGGGACCAAGCCGTGAACCAGTGCACGATCCAGGTCGAACGCGTCCCATTCCGAACCCATGAATGGGTGGAGCGTACGGAGAACGGCCCGTCCGCCCAGGAGGTCCACGCCCCCGCGCCGAAGCTTCCGGGCGCTCGAACCCGTCATGATAAAGCGAGGAGGGTTGGGCTGCTCCAGAAGGTCGTGCACAACGTGCAACAACTCCGGGATCCTCTGCACCTCGTCGATCACGACGTCCGGATTGGTCCCCACGTCCCCACCCGTCCCGATCCCACGGACCAGCTCGACGAGCCGTTCGGGCCGCGCCTGCAGGGCTCGATGCTCTTCAGGGTCGAGCAGATTCAACCAAAGCGCGTTCGGAAAGAGCTGGCGTAGCCAGGTCGTCTTTCCGGTCCCCCTCGGCCCGAAAAGAAAGAAGCTCGTCGGAGGTGGGTCGAAAAATCGACGGACTATCTCCATAATGCGTCGCAAAATGGAATTGGCGATTCCGTTTTGTCGAACCTCTTCTCGGCTAGCCGGAGGGCGGGATTCCGCCAACCCTCTCCCACCCTTGCCGCCACACCCCGCCGCCCCTACCGTCGCCCGGTCCCCGAAGGCCTTTCCCGCCACCGTTTTGCGACCCCGGCCATCCCCGGAGAAGCCCTATGCGACGATCCCTCCGAACCCGCACCCTCGAGGTGACGAGCGCGCCGACAGCCGCGCCCGCCACCGCGACGCCAACGCCGAGCCCCGTCCCGACTGGCCCGATCTCCTCGTACCCGCGCGGCCGGACCTCTCTCGCCACCTCGGCCGTCGCCCTCCTCGTCCTCGCCGCCTGCTCCGGAAACGACCCCGAGGCGGCCGAGGCCCCACAGGTCGATCCTATGGCCAACAACCCGTTCACCGTGTCCGACAGCACGTTCGGGCAGGGGGCCTCCGGCGCCGCGCGTGACTTCGGAGCTGTTAGCGCCATCTACCCCGCCCCCGACGGTCAGAGCATCTGGGTCGCCGAGCGGTGCGGAGCCAACGTCTGCTTGGACGCCGACGTCGACCCCGTCATGCAGTTCGATCTGGAGGGCAACCTTCTCACGAGCTTCGGTAAGGGGATGTTCGCCTGGCCCCACGGGATGTTCGTGGATGACGGCGGCAACGTCTGGGTGGCAGACGCCACGGGATACGCTGCGGTGCCGCCGGGCTGGGGGCACGTCATCTACAAGTTCAGCCCGGACGGGGAGCTGTTGATGACGCTCGGCGAACGGGGCGTGGCCGGGGCGGACGAAACGCACTTCAACAAGCCCTCCGATGTGCTGGTGGCGCCCGACGGGAGCATCTTTGTGGCCGACGGCCACGACGCTCAGGGCAACAACCGCGTGGTCAAGCTTGCGGCAGACGGTTCGTTCATCACGGCCTGGGGCGAGACCGGCTCCGAGGACGGTCAGTTCTCCGACGTGCACGCGCTCGCCATGGACTCCCGCGGCCGCCTCTTCGTCGGCGATCGGAACAACAGCCGGATCCAGATCTTCGATCAGGACGGTACCCACCTGGAGACCTGGACGCACTTCGGCCGGCCGAGCGGCGTCTTCATTTCCGAGGACGACGTCCTCTACGCCATCGACTCGGAGTCCAACACGCGCCGAAATCCGGGTGTCCGGCGTGGTATCTACATCGGGAACGCGCTCACCGGAGAGCTGACCGCCTTCGTTCCCGACCCCGAGCCGACGCCCGACGAGTCGGGCACGAGCGGAGGCGAGGGCGTTGCGGTCGATGCAGCCGGGAACGTCTACGCCGCCGAGGTAGGACCGCAGACCGTGCGGAAGTACATCCTCCGTTGAGCACCACCCCCATCCTTCAAAGCCGGATTCGACGCATGACGCATTCCGCACGGACCGCCCTTTCCCTGATCGCCGTGAGCACCGCTCTCGCCGGTTGCTCCTCGGACGCCCCACCCGAGGGTGCGGACACGCCCGATGGCCCGGCCATGACGGCCACCAGTTCGGCCGCCGGGCTGGCCGGCATGCTGGCGAACGGGCAGGCCGTCTTCGGCATCTTCTCCGGCGACCACGACCGGGCGGGCGGCATGGCCATGGCGGCCAATCGGGAGACGGACTTCGTCTTCTATTCGCTGGAGAACGGGCCGTTCGACATTCCCGCGATGCAGGAGTACATGGCCGGCATGGCGGAGGCGACCGGCGCCCAGGGCGCGCACCCGATGGTGCTCCGGGTGCCACCGCCTCACGAGGACGCGGCCACACGTGACCATGTGCGCCAGGGGCTGGCCGCCGGCATCGATGGCATCGTGTATCCGCACGTCCAGAACGCCGAGCAGGCGGCGCTCGCCGTGGACGCCATGGGCGACGGCGTATGGCCCGACGATCCGGACGGCAGCCTGATCAACGTCCTCATTATCGAAGACCAGGAAGGCATTGGAAACGCGCGCGCGATCATGGAGACCGGGGGCATCAGCGTTGCCATCCCCGGCCCCGGTGACCTCCGTCGTGCGTACGACGGCGACATGGTGGCTGTCGAGGATGCCATCCAGCAGGTGCTGGCCCTCTGCCTGGAGATGAACGTGGCGTGCGGCATCACGGCCGGCGTGGACGACATTGCCGGGCGGCTCGACCAGGGCTTCAAGATGATCATCGTCACGGCGCCGGAGGCGCTCGCGGTCGGGAAGCGCGCGGCGGGCCGGTGAGGCGTATCGCCGGCGCCGGCCAGCGGCGGTCGGGGCGTCTCGGCCCATCGGGCCGCAGGCCCCTGATTCATGGTCTCGCGGTACTGCTTCTGACCGGGTGCGGCGGTGAGGCCGCGGATGACGCCGCCTCCACAAACGCGGGCACGGAAACTCCGAGCGCCGCGGTCGCCGCGCCCTCGGACATCTTCTCGTTGTGGGCGTCCGGCCTGCCGGCGTTCGGCGTCTACGTGCCCGACGAACGTCCCACCGACGTCACTCGCAGTCCCGAGGGGCGCGGGCAGCCGGCGCTCTACACGCGGGAAGGCGCCGCGGCGCTCGCCGCGAACCCGCTGTACGACTACCTCTTCCTCAACCTCGAGGGCTCCTACGACCCCGACGCGGTCGTGACCCTTTCGGAGGGGCTCCGCACCCCGGGGTCGAGTGCCCGAAAGACCCTCCTGGTTCGGATCCCCTCGATCTCCGCGGACGGCGAGGAGGCTGCGCGCACGCGCGTGGCCGAGATCCTCGCGGCGGGAGCGGACGGCGTGATCCTCCCGCACGTCCGGACTCTTGAGGAGGCCCGGACCGCCATCGGGTTCTTCGAGGAGGCCGGAGCGGACGTGTGGTCGCCGAGCAATCCCGACGGACGGATCGTGGCCATGCTGATGGTCGAGGATCCTGCCGCGGTCGGTGCCGCAAAGGAGATCGCGGCGCTTCCCGGCTTCTCGATCCTCGCATGTGGTATCGGCTCGCTCACCCGCGCACTCGATGGCGACCGCGACGCGGCCGAGTCGGGCAATCAGGCGGTGCTCGCGGCGGCGAAGGCTGCTGGGCTGGCCGACATGATCACCGCCAACACGGAGGACGTCGCGCGGCGGGTGGACGAGGGCTTCAACGCGCTCCTGATGTCAGGGCCGCAGGCGGATGAGGCCATCCGGTCAGGACGGGAGGCCGCGGGGCGGTAGGTCTCGTGGAAGCGTGAGAAAGGGGGACGGCCCTCCAGCGGCAGGCCCTTATCCGACCAGCGGGTTGCGGCGCTTCAGATCGGAAAAGCGGGAGAAGTCGCGGTCCGCGGTCCACAACTCACGAACACCGTGCTGGCCGCAGATGGCCGCGATCCGCGCATCGTGCACCTTCGCTCCTGTGACGCGGCTGGACGCCAGCGTCTCTCTCAGGCGTTCCCAATAGCCGATTTCCTCGCCGAGGAGGGTCACGGACGGCGACTCCAGCCAGGCGTCGATCTGTGCCGTGGCGTCCGCCACCGAACTCGGGGGGTGGTACACACGCGGGTGGGTGACGATGGCCGCGAATTCGTGGATGCAGGGCCAGGGAATGCCCCATCGACCGGGGCCTTCCGCAAGCTCCCGGATGGTTGCAGAAGCCCGATCGTGCCACTGGGAGTCCCGTCTATGGGCGTAGACCAGGATGTTCGTGTCGATCGCGATCACCCGCCGTGCCCTTCGTAGATCATCGCAGCAATTCGGTCCCAGTCGCCCTCGACCACTCCCTCCTGAACTCCCTGCCCGTCCACGCCTCGGTCGCGTAGCACGAAGTCACGCGGCGGATCGGCTTCGAGGACAGACCTGAGGCCCTCCTCGAACAGCGTCCTCAGCGTGGTCCCCCGCCGTCTCGCCTCGGCCTTCGCCGCCGTGAGCAGGGCGTCCGAGATCTCGACCGTCGTCTTCATATGGGTACCCATAATTGTTCTACCATCTCCCCATACGAAGACGCTGAAGCCGAATGATGTCAAGGTTCACCATGTGCATCGAGCGATCCAATGGCCGGATGTCACTGCAGTCCCTCCTCCCTACGGCAGCTCCCCATTCAACTCGGCGTAAACCTGCTGGACGGCCCGCGCCCCCTGGCTCGATCGCAGGCTCCATCCTTCGAGGTCGCCGAACTGGGCGATCTCCATGGCCTCGGTCACAGGAATGCCCGCCGCGTGGAGCCGTTTGGCTTCTTCGATCACGGTGACCATCGCCTGGCGATAGACCTCCAGCTCCTCCTCGAGCACCTCCGGCGAGTCGACGAAGCCGTGGCCAGGGACGTACGTGTCAACGTCCAGCGCCTGGGCCTGCTCGATCATGGCCACCCACTCGCTCGGGTACGCCGAGCGCATGGCGGGGAAGACACGGTGCAGGTAGGCCTCGCTCATGAAGAGTACCTTCTCCTCCGGGAGATAGACCGTGAGATCTCCCCCCGTGTGCGCCCGGCCCAGGAAGCGCAGCTCGATGGTGCGGCCGCCCAGATTCAGAACCTCCCGGTCTGTCACCAGCCGGGTCGGCAGGGGCATGGCCGGCGTGCCGGCGGAGGCGTTGTCCGCGGACCGGCGGAGGTTCTCCGCCGAGGTCGGATGGGCCCACACGGTCGCGCTGGCGGGGAACGCCGAGTTGCCGGCCGTGTGGTCGCCGTGGTCGGACGACACCACCACGTGTGTGATCGGCTGGTCCGTCACCGCGCCGATCTCGTCGATCATGCGCCGGGTCTCCTCCACGCTCCCCTGACCGTCCGCGACCAGGACACCCTCGTCCGTGACCACGAACATGCTGACCGTCGTGAACAGTTCCTCACCGGCCGAGCGGAGTTGCTCGTAGGTGTACACGCCGTCCGCGATCTGCTGCACGCGAGGGAAGTCCTCCACTGTGTACCCGCGCGCGAACGGATCGGCGGTGCGCGCCAATGCCTCAGCAAGAGGGGTGGGCGCACCGGCATCGGTATCGCTGTCGGCTCCTGTGTCGGCATCTCCGCACGCCGTCAGGAACGTTGTGCTCATGAGCACATACGCCAACGGGAACGCACGGAACGAGAGGGGACGAATCGCCATGCAACATCTCCGGGTATAGTGTTGGCAGGCATCATATCGTCGCACTCTTCGACCACACCACCTCTCGCCTCGGACGCCCGTGTCTCGACTCACTCCCGTCGTCGGTTTGCTCAGCGTCGTCGGCGTTGTGGCCGTCGCGTATCCGACCGTGCGCGACGCGTTCGCTTGGAGCGCCTTCGAGCAGGAGAACGCCGCGCGTGCGCCGACGTTCGCGGACACGGTGGCCGTCCTCGACCGTGACATGCGAGAAAGCTCGGGGTTGGCGCTCAGCCGGATGACCGAGGGCGTGTTCTGGACGCACAACGACTCGGGCGACGGCCCGATCATCTACGCCTTCGACCGGACCGGGGAGGTTCTCCGCGACATCGAGGTGGAGGGCGCCAAGGCCGTCGACTGGGAGGACATGGACATCGGACCCTGCCCCCGCCTCGGCGTGAATCCCGACTCCGGGGCGGCCGAAGCGGACGCGGTCCTCGCCACGGTCGACCCGTCGCCTTCCACTGCCTCTGCCTCCCCCTGGCCATCCGAGTCAGCCTGCCTCTACCTCGCCGACACGGGCGACAACAACCGCCGGAGGGACGTCCTGACCGTGTACGTGGTCGAGGAGCCCGACCCACGCACGGCGGGGAAGTCCGTCCCGATGGTCGGCCGCCTTCAATTCACGTATCCGGACGAGCCGCACGACACCGAAATGCTCGCCGTGGAGCCCAACGGGGACCTCGTGTTCGTGACCAAGGGCCGCACCGGCTTCATCGTGCTGTTCGAACTGGAGGCCCACGCTGTGTCGCGAGCGATCCGTGCGGACAGGCCGGTCGTGCTTCCCGCGGGCCGCGTCCTACCGATCGTTCCGGACTGGGACCGCGAGCGCACCGTGACGGGTGGCTCCTTCCGTCGGGACGGCGCCGAGCTAGCCGTCCGAACCTATACCGAGATCTTCTTCCTCCCCTGGCCCCTCCGTGCCGCGGGAGAGGAAATCCGGTCGAGCTGCTTCACGGGTCGACTGCAGCGCGGCGGCGAGTCGCTGGCCTACCAGGGCCCGATCGACCTGATGCTCACCTCGGAGGCGGGCCGAAGCGGCCCGGGCATCCTACTTCAGGTGCGTTGCGACTGACCGCTCGCCAGACAGAGCCGCCGGCCCTAATCTGACGGGTTCGCCCGACCGGCCGTTCTCCTCGGAGCCATCATGAAACGCATCCGCATCATCCCGCTCGCCGTCGTTGCCTTCCCGTTGCTCTTCGCCTCCCCCGCCATCGCCCAAATGAGTGACGCCGACCGTGCGGCGCGGATGGCCGAAGCACAGCGTGCGTTCCAACGTGAGATGGCGGCCGAACGCCCCATGGACGGGATCAGCACCGTGTGGCTCGAGGAAATGACGTGGATGGAGATCCGCGACGCTCTGCGCGGCGGCACGACCACCGTGATCGTATCGACCGGTGGGATCGAGCAGAACGGGCCCTATCTGGCCATGGGCAAGCACAACTACATCCTGGAGGGTGCGTGCGAAGGCATCGCACGGAGCCTCGGCAACGCGATGTGCGCGCCGATCATCAAGCTGGTTCCTGAAGGCAACATTGATGAGCCGTCAGGGCATATGCGCTACCCAGGAACCATCAGCGTTCGGCAGGAGACGTTCGAGGCTATGCTGACCGATGTGGGCATGAGCCTGGCGGCGCACGGCTTCACGGACATCGTCTTCATCGGCGACAGCGGTGGCAACCAGACCGGCATGCGCAACGTAGCCGACGCCATGAACGCCAAAGGGCTCCGGGCGCGGGCGCACTACATTCCCGAGTACTACCAGTCGTACACGGACGCCTTCACGCATCTAAAGGATGAAATGGGCGTCGAGGAGCCGATGAACGAAGGCATCCACGACGACATCGTCATCACCGCGCAGATGATGACCGTGTCTCCCGAGGCCGTGCGGCACGGGCAGCGACTCGCCGCAGGCAATGCGACGATCAACGGAATCTCTATCGCTGACGCGCATAAGACACGCATGTTGGGACATGCAGTACTGGCGTTCAGAGTCGAGGAAACCGTCCGTGCGATTCACAAGGCGATCAATCGGTAGTAGGGGGATGGCGGTTCGATGAGTGGGGACGGGCGCGGGGCGGAGGCCGAGGAGGATCGTCGGCTGGTCGGACCCACTCCGTCACGTGGCACGGTCGAGTCGGGACCGGCCGGCCGGATGGTCGCATCTCATTTGCCCGGGGGCCTGTCCGACCCGATCAGCGGTGCCGTACTCCAGCCCGAT
Source organism: Gemmatimonadota bacterium (assembly GCA_029262115.1). GTDB lineage: Bacteria > Gemmatimonadota > Gemmatimonadetes > Longimicrobiales > Gaopeijiaceae > JAJCZZ01. Next base: position 15,996 of record JAJCZZ010000084.1, read on the forward strand.
CGCCCGCTGATCTGGCGGCGGACGGTGCCGCTCGGGTGGGAGTTCGAGTTGATCCAGGATTCGGTCCTCCTTGGTGAGATGGACGCGTCGGAGGACCGCGGCACCGTGGCCTGGGGGGTCAGGAGCACCACCGTGGTGACCCGCCCGGACGAGGTGGCCAGTGGCGGGGCGGATCCGCCGGGAGCCGGGCCGTCGTTTCGTGGGCACTTCGTAAACGTGGGGCGCATCAGATCAGGGGCCGGTGAGCGTCTCCTGTGGAGACGTTCCTTGATCCGCATGTACGACAACATCCTCCGCGACTCGACCGGCGCGGAGCTGTTGCGGCTGCGCCCGGCGTTTCTCCGCTTCGGTGGGACCGAGACGAAGGTGATGCTCTCGGAGGCTGGACGTGCACGGCCGGATATCGCGCATCTGATTCTCCTGTGTTGGTTTCTCTGGATCCAGGGAGACTCCTTTCGGGTGAGGCTCTTCGGCCGGTTCGGCCGGCGGCGGCGGGACGAGACGGAGCCGTTCTGACGTGAAAGAGGGAGGGGAGAACCACGAGGCGGAGGACGGTCCGGCGGGGAACCACGAACCCGAGGACGGCGCTGCGGAGGGAGGCGGGGGCGAGAAGCACGCCCTCGCCACTCGGGATCAGGTCTTTTCGACGCTGCTGGAAGAGGTGAACTCCTTCGACCGCCAGTACGACGAGGCTCCGACCAGGAAGGCCAGTCACGGCTTTGCGATGGCCGCCACCGCACTCGCGGTACTGATGGCGACCGGCGATCCGATGCACTGGATCATCATCTCAGCGGTGTGCATCGTGCTCCTGGATCAACTCTGGTACCTCTGGCGGCGCCGAGCGTATGAACAGAGGCGCCAACAGGTCTTCCAGAGGCAGGGGACCATGCAGGATGCCATCGCCCAACGACTACCTCCCCCCGGGACCGTCGTCGCTGTCTGCTTGAGCGCCGAACACGGCGTCGGTAAGCGTCCCCGCGACGTGATCCACCTGATCGAGGGCCGGGGCGTCGAGGGTGACGCGCATATGGGAGAGACCGTTCAGCATCGCTCCCGTGTCCGACAGGATCCGACGCAGCCGAATCTGCGGCAGGTCCACCTGATCCACTCGGAGCTGTTCACCGACCTCGCGGAGGCCGGTTTCGACGTGCGCCCGGGCGACATGGGGGAAAACATCACGACCGAAGGCGTCGACCTGCTGGGCTTGCCGACCGGCGCGCTGGCGCGGCTCGGTGAGGCGGCCGTCGTCGAGGTCACCGGCCTCCGGAACCCGTGCAGCCAGTTGGACGGGATCGCGCCCGGGCTGATGGCGGCTACCCTCGATCGGGGCCCGGCCGGCCAGGTGGTCCGCAAGGCTGGCGTGATGGCGGTGGTGCGGACCGGCGGCGTGGTACGGGCGGGTGATCCGATCCGTGTCACGCTACCGAGCGAGCCGTATCGCCCGTTGGAGCGGGTGTGACGGCCGGGGGTGGCAGGAAGGCGGATCAGTCTCCCGCGCCGGGGCGCGAGTGGTCGCGCGCACGACCCTGGCTCCGGGCATTCGGCGCCGCAGGCATCCTCGTCCTGGTGGCGAAGTGCAACCCACCGGAGTCACCGGAGGTCTCCACCCAGATCGCCGAGATCCTCCGACTGGAGGAGTCCGACACGGTGGACCTCTCCGTTGTCGCGGACTTCGCCTGGGACCGTGTGTGCATCGCCACACCCTACATGGGACGCACCACGGTGTGGAAAGGAACCGGCTCCCCGTGGCTGGGACCGATCCCAGGCTTCGCGGACTGGAAGTCGGTTCTGATCTTCATGAAGGGGCGGCGGGCGGTCCGCCATACGGTCCACCACGACTCCATCGGCATTTTCCGGGGCGACGACGAGATGAGCTGCCACCCTCCGGACGACGCCCGTTTCCTGGTCAGTCGCCCGATGACGCCGGGGAGGGCGCCGAGGCTCGTCCATACGTCGGAGCCGGCGCCGGCCGCCTTCATCACGCAGTTGCCTCCGGGTGAGGGACGACCTCGCTTCGTGGCAACCGGACGAGCAATCGTCGGCCGCAAGGGGCCGTCCCGATCCGCAGAGATCGTCTTCCGCAACGACGCACCCGAACCGGGAAGCGGAATCGAGGCCGAGGAGAGCCGCGTGATCACGGTTGTACCGGGCCGGGCGGTCGCGCGCACCGCCACCGAAATCGAGGGTCGCTCTTTCGGCCGCTTCCGAACGATCTCGCGCCGGCGGTACTACGGTCCCGACGCCCCGAGGGTCACCCGGCCGCTGTCTCCCGGCGACGGAGTCGCTCTCTTCGGCCACCGGGCGGAGGGCTCCTGCTTCATCGGCATCGGCGCCGAAACGCTCGAGGCACACCTGTGCCCGACGTTCCGTCCCGACGACTTTGCGGTGCGCGAGGAGCCGACATTGGAGTGGTGGATCCAGATGCGGTGGGAGGGCGGGCCAGCCTACTGGCTCCTGGTGGAGGATTCGGTGCTGGATGTGGAGCGGGAGTTCTAGGAGAGCCCGTTCGCCGGAGTCGAATACGCACGGGCATGATCTCTGGGATTCCTGACGCCTTCACCGCAGTCCGACTTGCCGAAGCCACACCCAAGGAGTCCTACGCGTGGGGCACCGAAGGAAAGACAGGCGACATCTTTCCTTGTCAAAACGGATCGAGGCGGGGCGGCCTCGCGATTCGCAGCTCCTCCTCTCCCTGGAGGACGAGCGGCTCGTGGGAATGTCGGCCGCGGATCTGGGGTGGATGCTCGAAGAACATGCGCGCCGCTTCCCGCGGCCGCGGGAAGCGAAATCACTGACGGTCTACCTGGACGAGGTCCATCTGGTCGATGGGTGGGAGACCCTGGTCCGACGGCTGATGGACGAAGGCGGTCTCGAGCTATTCGTTTCCGGCTCGTCCGCCAAATTGCTCAGTCGAGAGGTCGCGACATCCCTCCGCGGCCGGGCCATGGAGATCCTGATTCACCCATTCTCTTTCCGAGAGGCCTTGAGACACGAAGGCCAGGAGCCGGATGCCCCTAGCGCCTGGATCCGTCCGACCGCACAGCGATCGACGCTCGGCTGCTTCGGTACCTGGTCGAAGGAGGGTTCCCCGAGGCTCAACAAATCGAACGCCGCGACCGCCTCGCCCTCCTGAAGGGTTATGTCGACGTCGTGGTGCTCCGGGATGTAATCGACCGTCATCGGGCCTCGAATCCGCGAGCGTTGCGGTGGCTCCAGCGACACCTCCTGTCGACACCCGGGGGGAATTTCAGCATGAAGAAGCTGTACGACTCCCTACGCTCGCAGGGGGTGCCCGTCTCCAAGGACACACTCTACGAGTATCTGGATCATCTGGAGGATGCGTTCCTGATCCGCACGATCACCATGCACAGCCACTCGGAACGTCAACGAATGGCCAACCCGAGAAAGGCGTATCCCATCGATCCCGGCCTGATCCCTCTCTTTACACGGCTCGGGCGGGAGCACGAGGGCCGCGCTCTGGAGACTGTCGTGCTCCTCGAGTTGGAACGTCGTGGCTACACAGTGGACTGGCTCCGAACATCCGACGGATGGGAGGTCGACTTCTTCGCCGAACGGCCCGGGGAAGCGCCGCTCCTTCTCCAGGTGAGTCTGGATACCGCGGAGGCGGGGACGTGGGACCGGGAGATCCGAGCACTGGAGGACGCACGCAACGCTCACCCGGAGGCGGAGCCCATTCTGCTCACTCTGGACCCGGACCCTCCCCGGCAGGAGCTCCCCACCGGGGTGTACTGGGCCCCCGCCTCGTGGTGGCTCCTGGGGTCGTCCGCGGGCGAATAGCGGCCGTTGGCCCCATCGGGGCATCGCCGGCTAACGTCGCGGATCCTGGACTGAAAGCGGACGGCTCCTTCCGGAGCCGCCCGCTTCCCTACGTCCACGTTCCCGGCGTGTCAGCCGGGCCGCATGACCTACACGCTGAAGGAGAAGTCCTTCGTCGAGTCGCCGAACTGCTCCTTGTCGTCCAGACCCAGCTTGTGCATCAGGCTCAACATGACGTTGGCCATGGGCGTCCCGTCCTCGGCCCGGATGTGCATGTTGCCTTCGAGCTGACCATTGGCCCCACCCGCAATGAAGAGCGGGCAGCGCTTGTGGTTGTGAAGGTTCGAGTCGCCCATGGGCGAGCCGTAGATGATCATGGTCTTGTCGAGCAGATGCGTATCGCCTTCCATGGTGTCCTTCAGCTTTTCCATGAAGTACGGCAGCATGCTGACGTGGTACTCGTTCAGCTTCGCGAAGTCGATCACCCGATCCTCGCGGCCGCCATGGTGCGACGCCGGGTGGAACGCCGTGTCGATGCCGGAACCGGGGTAGACGCGGCCCGAGCCGTCACGACCCATCTTGAACGAGAACACCCGGGTCATGTCCGCCGCGAACGCGAGCGCCTGGATGTCGAACATCAACTTCACATGCTCTTCGAAGTCGTCGGGAACTCCGGCCGGCGCGCCGGGCAGGGCCCGTTGCTCGCCGCTCTGGTTCCGCACTTCGATCCGCTGGATCCGACGCTCGATCTCGCGGATGTTCTCGAGGTACCGCTCCATGCGCTGCTGATCGGCCGCCCCGAGCTGACGCTTGAGGGCCACGACCTCCGACGCGATCCAGTCGAGGATGCTCCGATCGGTACGCCGGCGCATCGAACGCTCCTCCGCGGTGCCACCCGACCCGAAAAGCTGGTCGAAGGCGACGCGCGGATCACGGATCATGGGCAGAGGCTGATCGGGCGCGGCCCAGGAAATCGTGTCGGTGTAGACGCAGGCGTATCCGTACGCGCAGCCACCGGCCTGATCCACATTCTCGATGCAGAGCTGCATGGACGGGATCGGCGTGTCCTGGCCGAAGCGCTGGGCGTAGTACTGGTCCAGCGACGTGCCGACGCGGACGTCCGAGCCTTCCGTCTGGTACGGGTGCTCCTGCGTGAGGAACACCGCGCTGGACCGGAAGTGGTCGCCGCCGATCTCGCGAGCGGACTTGGCCTCGGCGTTCTCCATGTCGGTGTTGCTGACGATGGTGAGGTAGTCCTTGAACGGCTCCAGCGGCTTCAGGCTGCTGGTCGACAGATCGAAGTCGCGCCCGACCTGGGCCGGAGCCCACAGGTGCTTGGACGCACCCAACTCGTTGGAGCCCGCCGCGCCGTGCACCATCTCGATGGCCACGAGCCGGGTCTTGTCGAGTTCGCTCGCCGTGGTGGACCACAACGACCGTGCCGGAACCATGGCGTCGAGGAACGGGAGGGCTACCGACGCGCCCATTCCCTTCATGAAGGTCCGACGCGGGATGTGTTTCTGGGTGATGTACATCGACGCTGATCTCCTGGCGCTCGTGGTCCGACTACCGTTCCGCCCCTCAAGACACACCACATCGGGGTTTCGTTGGGGAAGAATGCGGGTGCGTTCGTGGTACGCGCCAGTGACACACATGTCACGCGCCCGATCGGCGCCGGTGGCCGCGGACCCGTCAGGGGTTGCTCCCCAACGCAGATCGGCCCTAACCTGCGCCGACCAACGCCACTCTCGAGTTCGGAGCACCCACATGCGCGCGGCCTCAGTCGGATCCATCGCCTTGGCGGTCTTTTCGCTCGCTGTCCCGGGAGCGCTCACCGCCCAGAGCAACACCATGAGCTTCTTCATCACCAGCGCGGGACCGGGAGATGGCGCGGACCTGGGCGGCCTCCAGGGCGCCGACGACCACTGTGCCTTCCTGGCCTACCAGGCGGGTGCCGGCGACCTCACGTGGCGCGCGTACCTGAGCGCGGTCGCGAAGGACGGCTCCCCGGCGGTCAACGCCCGGGACCGCATCGGTAGCGGGCCCTGGTTCAACTATGCAGGGGTCATGGTCGCACGCGACGCCACGGACCTGCACTCGGAGAACGCGAATCTGACCAAGGAGACGATCCTGACCGAGAAGGGCTCGATGGTGAACGGTCGTGGTGACTCTCCGAACATGCACGACATCCTGACGGGATCGACCCTCGACGGGACGGTCGCCGCCGGCATGGACGACACCACGTGCGACAACTGGACCAGTTCCGGCGAGGGCAGCGCCCTGGTGGGGCATCACGACCGGCAGGGCGGCGGACAGAATCCGACATCGTGGAACTCCGCCCACGGATCTCGCGGGTGCGGCCAGGCGGACCTGCAGGGCACCGGCGGCAACGGGTACTTCTACTGCTTCGCGACCGACGGCGCCTCAGCCGGTTCCGCCTTCCGCGACGAGTAGGGACGCACCGCCACCGCGCCGCTCGAGACCGAGGCGAGACAGGACCGCTCTGTAGCCCTCCTGGCCTCGGAGGGCGGCCAGCCGGGGGTCGACCGCTGCAGCCAGAACTCCGAAGCCTCCCTGGTCCACGGCCTGGCGGAGGGCGGCCACGGCCTCGGCTGTGCGCCCCATCGCCGAGAGGGCCACGGCCCGCTCGTACAGTGAGCCGCGTTCCTCAGCCTGTGCCAGCCGCCACCGCCAGAGGGCGTCGACCGGATCAGCCGCGTGCGGACCGCCGACCGCCTCGTTTCCGCCGACCGCCATCGGCTCGGCACGCCCGCTGAGGAGGTCGCGAGCCACTCTCGCTGCACGGGCCCTGTCGCCCGCCGCCTCCGCCGCGTCGAACTCGCACAGCCGAGCCCAGGTCAACTCCGGAGCCAACTCCGCTGCCTCGCCGCACATGTCGGCGGCACGGGCGAGATGTCCGGCCCAGAGGTACACGAGACCGGCGTCGTGATGCACCACCGGAGACAGTGGGTCGAGCGCGAGCGCACGTTCGATGTCAGCCACGGCCGCCTCGCCCAAACCAACCAACGCCCGAGCGAACGCTCGCACCACGAAACCTTCGGCGGACGCATCCAGGTGGACGGCTTCATCGGCGGCTGCCAACGCAGAGGTCCAACGACGGTCGAGGAGGTCGAGCAGAACCTCCGCGCGGTAGGCGCGGGCGTCTTCGCCCGCGGTTCGCGACGCGACGATGGCGGTCCGGGCCTCCTTGGTGCGCCCCAGCACCGCGAGGAACTCGGCTTCTGCTCCGTGTAGGTCAGCCCGACCGGGGAACGCTTCGGCCGCCCGACGCGCCACCTCCAGAGCGCGCTCGTTCTCTCCGCGGTGCGCGAGGAAGTCGATGCGGACCAGCTCGGCTCTGACTTCGGCGGGAACTGCGGCCATGGGTCGCTCCCCGCCCGTGATCGGCACGGACCCCCCGGGGAGGAACGTCGAGGACGACACCCCGGCCGCCACGAGCAGTACGGCGGCGGCGGCGTACCGCCATCGCCTTGAAACACCCCCGTCCTCCGACCCGCTGGCTGACCTCGTCACCTCCGGCAGGAAGCGGTAGCCACGGCCCCGCAGGGTCTCGACGAAGCGAGGCGAGCGCGCGTCGTCGCCGAGCGCGTCCCGGATCTGCCGAATGCACGTATTCAGGGAGTCGTCGGCCACACCCGGAAGCCGCGGCCAGCCGAATCGGCGCAGTTCCTCCCGCGTGACCAACTCACCCGGATGCGCCGCCAGATAGCCGAGGATCCGCACCGGAAGCGGTTCGAGGTCGAGCGCTCGCCCGCCGCGTCGTAGCTCGGCCGAGCGGAGGTCGACCTCATGTCCGTCGAAGAAGTAGCTCTGCCGAGCCGGGGCCCGCCCCTCGCGTTCCTGCTCCATGTCCCGTCCTCTCGTGTGGTCGCGACCACACGTACGCGAAAGAGGCATGGTGATGGCACCCTCCGACCGGCGTGGGCCCCATCCGGCCGCGCCCCCCCAGCCGGCGCGGACCGCATCACGCTCGCCGCCGTCCGGCAAAAGACGAAGTCGCCCTACTCTCCTCCGAGCGGCACCAGACGCACCAGAAGCCCTGAATCCGTGCCGAGGTAGACCGTCCCGTCCGACGCCTCGTCGATCATCCGGACCCGCCATCCACGGTCGGTGAGCACCCTCTCTTCGTGGAGAACCCGGTCGCCATCCAGCGTCAGAACGTTCAGGTGCTCCAGCCCCATGGCACCGATCAGGGCGTGCCGAGACCAACCAGGAAACGCCGGGCCGGTCGGGAACACCAGGTCACTTGGGGCGATCGACGGGCGGTAAACGTAGACTGGCTGCGTCGTCCCCGGCCGTCTCGTCCGGCCCTCTCCGACCGGCCCGCCGCCGTACTCCTCGCCGTAGGTCACGAGAGGCCATCCATAATTCTCCCCCGGCTGGACGACGTTGATCTCGTCGCCGCCCTGAGGCCCGTGTTCGTTCACCCAGAGCGAACCGGTGTGAGGGCTGACTGCCATCCCCTGGGGATTCCGGTGCCCGTAGCTCCACACCTCGGGGCGGGCTCCCGACACACCGACGAACGGGTTGTCGGTCGGCACCGTTCCGTCCATCCTCAGCCGCACCACCGTGCCGTTGTGGGTGCCCGTCGACTGGGCGAGATCCCTCGTCTCACGATCGCCAACCGTCAGAAACACGTGCCGGTCCGCAAACGCGATGCGGCCTCCGTAGTGCTGGTTCCGCTCGAAGGCGTCGGAGGTGAACAGCCGTTCCCGGTCGACGAACGCGTTGCCCACGAGGCGCGCCCGATCCAGCACTGTGGTCGAGCCCCCGTCGGCGGGGGCCGAGTATGCGACGTAGATCCACGCATCCTCTGACCAGTCGGGTCCGACGAGCACGTCCAGGAGGCCGGCGTCCCCTTCCGTCCAGATGTCCCCGAGTCCGGCGATCGGCCGGCGGGAGCCGTCGGACAGATCGAGGAGGCTCACGCGCCCTGGGGTGCGTTCAGCCAGGAGGACGCGCCCGTCGGGAAGGAAGGCCGTCGCCACGGGGGTCGTGAGTCCGGTCGCCACCACCGTAACCGTGAACGAAGCGCTCTGCGTGTGCACGGTATCTACGGACGGCGCTGTTCTCCCGTCCTGGGCAGAGGTGTTCCCACTGTTCACGGCAAGTGCCACCACCATTCCGGTAATCCCCACGGTCCGGACCATCCTCCCTCCTCCCCCATCAGCGACGAATCAAACGAATCAAGATCCAGCGGCAATCCACGGTCGCCGGAGTCGTATCATCAATCCAGAGGAACTATTTGATACGTCCAATCAGGATTCTTGATTGACCATCCGCCCTGACCTCGACCACCTGGAAACATTTCTGGCCGTAGTGGACGCCAGGGGCTTCGCACGCGCGGCGGAGCGACTCGGTGTGTCCCAGCCCGCCGTCAGCTACCGGGTCTCTCGACTTGAGGACCAACTCGGCACGCCGCTCTTGGAGGAGCCGCGGCGTCGTATCATCCTTACCCCAGCCGGCGTGGCCCTTCGGGATTTCTGCAGGCGCCTTTTCCCGGACCTCGACACCCTCGTCGATGGGATCGTCGAAGGAACGGCGGCGCCTCCGCCGCTCCGGATCGCCTGCCCTGGTACGTTCGGCCGCAACGTCGTATTCCCGGCTCTCCAGGATGGAGTCCTCCAAACGATGCCGGTGGAACTCCTCTTCCGTTCACTCGACGACATCTTTGACCTCGTCGAATCGGGGACCGTGGACCTGGGCATCGCGTACGGCACTCGCGTGACGAACTCGCTCGAGTTCATTGAAATCGCCGAGGAGGAGTTCGTCCTCATCGCGCCTCCCGGAGGGTCACCGACGCCGGACGCCTCGGTCGCACAGATCGCCGACCGACCGTTCGTGACGTACGAGGAGTGCGACTACGTGTTCGGAAAGTACTTCCAGGACGTCTTCGGCCACCGACCGGCGCGCATGAACACCAGTTCGGCCTTCTCTCGCTTGGAGGAAGTGGTCGAGAGCGTCGCTGGGGGAGGGGGCTGCTCCATCGTGCCCGTCCACTCGATTCGGCCCGCCCACCGGGAGCGGGGCGTGGAAGTCTACCGCCCGATCGGGCGTCCGCGTTCCCTGAACCCCGAGTACGCGGTCACTCGGCCCGGGTGGCAATCCCGGGCCGAGGTTCCCGCGCTGCTGGCCGACATCGGCCGCCGCGCCCGCCTCACCTACTTAGAGGCTCCTACTCCGACCGCGACGCGTTCGCCTTGATGGCGGCCGACACATACTCGGCCAGACCCTCCGCTCGATCGTCGTAGTGCGCCTTGAAGCGCGCGTCCGCCGTGTACATCTCGGCGAGGTTCGCGTGCACGTCCGTTGAACAGGGATAGTACCACCGGTCGATGTGGAGCCTCCCCTCCTCGGCCAGATCCATCGCGCGCTCGCCGTCGGCGGGCGCTCCGGATGCCATCGCTTCGGCGAATCCAGCCTCGATGTCGTCCAACTCGGCCTTGAGCGCGGCCATCTTCTCCGGACCGTACTCCTTCGTTCGACGCGCGGACTCCTTGTACGCGTCCGTGTGTCCCCAACGCTCCCGCGCCTCTTCGGCGTACGGGTTCTCCGTCTCGGTGCTCATCGTCCTCTCTCCTGTGAGTGTTCGTACCGGCGTAGGAGACGATAAGACCTCACGTTACGTGAGGATCAAGTCCCTCGCCTCGAGACGTCCATCCGAGTCGGCCGTAGAGGACCGAAAGCCCCCACGCGGCACCCACCGCGACGAGGGTCAGCATGGCGGCTCGCATGAGCCCGGCAACGAACAGGCCGTCGAGAACCGGCCACGCCGGACGGTACTCCATCAAGGTCGCCCCACGCGCCGTCATCCAGTGCCAGGCGGTGTGGGCCACCAGCGCGGACAGCACCACGACGCCGGCCCTGGGTGAGGGGAGCCGTGCCAGGCCCCAGCGAAGCAGGACCGCCACGACCGCAATCACCGCGAGTTGGCCCAACTCGACCCCCACGTTGAACGCGAGGAGCGACGTGATCAGATGACCTCCCGCGAACTGGAGTGAGCGGCTCAGCGCGAAGGAGAAGCCGAAGCCGTGCACGAGTCCGAATATGAAGGCCACGATCCACCGCCGACCGGGCCGGGCCCTGAGAATGTTCTCGAGAGCCATGAGCACGATCGACAGGGCAATCAAGGTCTCGATCAGGGGTGGGAACCACAGGCCGCCCGGCACGAAACCGACCGCGGCGGCCAGAAGCGTAAGGCTGTGCGCCACGGTAAAGGCCGTGACGACAGGGACCAGGGCACGCACGCTTTGTAAGGGGATGACGAGGCAGAGGATGAACAGCAGGTGGTCCATCCCCTCCAGGATGTGGATGAAGCCCATCCGCACGAAGCGGAGGACCGCCTGATGCCAGCGCGGGTCGAGGCGCACGACCCCGGGGTCGCCGTCGTATTGGAAGACCCGCTCGCCGCCCCCGGCGGGCAGAAAGTGGAGGACGCTGACCGTCGCCACGCCGAGGTGCGCAAGAGACGGGTCGATCGAGAAGCGCGCCTCGTCCGACACGATCGGCACGGTCAGCTCGACGTCGAGCAAGGCTTGCTCCGACACGATGTCCGTCGAGGGGTCGAGCGTCCCCGCGCGCAGATGGGCCAGCGCCTGCTCGTACGAACCGAACGACCGATCCGAGGGAAGGCTCAGGCGGACCGCACCGATCTGCTCAGACCCGAGCGGTCGGCCATCCTCGTAGAGGGTCAGGTAGTCAGCAATCCACAGGGACGCCGCTTCCCGGAGGAGGGGAGCGGCCGCGGTCAGGTCCAGGTATCCGGGGCCCCGGACAGGCCAGTCCATGTCGCGCATGGCCTCCAGCGGCACCCGCACGAGGAGGCGGAGGGTGTCGGCGTCCGGTCGAATGTAGATCTGCACGGCGACGTCGGCGGGCACTTCGTGACGGCGTGATCGCGTCGGCTCCGCCGAAGTGGGCTCGAGGGCCACGACCACCGCGGCCGCGACGTCCGCACCCCGCCCTCCGACCTCCGCGGCTGCAGCGCCACCGAAAGGGCCAGCCCCGCCGCCCACCGCCGCCACCGCCACCAGCGCGACCGAGCGCCGAGCGAGGACGGACTGGCCCGCCGACCTCGAGGAGCGACGCCGCGCGTCGGATGAACGGGCAGGGAGCATCGGCGCCTCAAAGGTGGGTAGGAGAGGGAAGCCCCTTCATGCGAACGCGGGGCTTCAGTCAGTCCCCCGCTGGACGGGGTCCGTGCCCCTCCAGTAGGATGACGCATTGTTACTCGTGATACCCCCTGGTGAAAAGGGAGCGTTGTCGATGAAGCCGAACGGTGGACCCCTCCTGGCCCTCGGAATGATCGTCGCGGTGGTCGCGCTCGGATACGGCGCCACCGCCATGGAGGGCGCCGCCGACCGCTCAGGGCTCGTCGAGGCGCCGGTGTTCGAAGTCGACCCGCTGTGGCCCCAGCCGCTCCCGAACCACTGGCTGCTGGGATCGGCCATCGGCGTCGGCGTCGATTCGCGCGACCACGTGTTCGTGATCCACCGCCGTGAGAGCTTCAACGAGCGCACGGAGCTCGGAGCGGCGACCGATCCTCCGACGGGCGAGTGCTGTATTCCAGCGCCCAATATCCTCGAATTCGATCCCGACGGGAATCTCGTGAACTCCTGGGGCGGGCCGGCCGACGGGTACGATTGGCCGTCTTCGAACCACGGGCTTTCGATCGACGCCAAGGACAACATCTGGATCGGCGGAAACGGTCCGCGGGATTCGCACATCCTGAAGTTCACGCGCAATGGCCGCTTCCTCCTCCAGATCGGTGAGTCCGGGCAGGCGGCCGACAGCCATGCGCGCGACCACTTCGGGCGGGTCGCCAAAATCTCTTTCGACAACCGAGCGAACGAGGCGTACGTGGCCGACGGCTACAGCAACAAGCGCGTGGCGGTCCTCGACATGGACTCAGGCGAGCTCAAGCGGTACTGGGGCGCGTACGGCAACGAGCCGTCGGACGAGAATCTCGGTCCGTACGATCCGTCGGCTCCACTCGCGCAGCAGTTCCGAAACCCTGTGCACTGCGCCGATCCATCCCACGACGGCCTCGTATATGTGTGCGACCGCCCCAACGACCGCATTCAGGTGTTCCGCACGGACGGCACGTACGTCGACGAGGTGCGGATCGCTCCATTGACGCGCGGCGACGGCTCGACCTGGGACATCGCCTTCAGTCGCGACCCGGACCAGCGCTTCATGTACGTCGCCGACGGGAAGAACCAGCGGGTGTACGTGATGCTCCGGGAGTCGCTGGAGATCATCACCCAGTTCGGCGACGGCGGACGTCAGCCCGGCCAGTTCTTCGCCGTGCATTCGATCGCGACGGATTCGCAAGGCAACATCTACACGACGGAGACCTACGAAGGAAAGCGGGTCCAGAAATTCGTATACCGGGGGATGGGCAACGTCGCTCCCGACCAAGGTGTGGTGTGGCCGACGGGTAGCGACTGACGGGGGTGCCGGCCGAGGGCCATCCGGCGGCCGAGGGTGCTGAACGGATCGACGATCACGACAGCGCGCACAGCGAAGGTCTGATCACGGGGGAGGACCAGGCCCTCGATCCCGCGCTCATCGAGCGGACACGGGGCCCTCAACCGTGGCGGCGGGTGTTCCACGCGGCCAATGGCCTGGTGGTGGCTGCGGCCCTCACGCGGTTCGACCCGACCCGGGAGCAGGTGGTCGTCGTGCTGGCGGTCGTCCTTGCCGCTCTGGTCGTCCTGGACATCATCCGCCTGAGGGTCCGGCGCGCCAACGAGCTTTTCTTCAGGTGGTTCTCGTCGCTCGCGTCGCCGCGCGAAGCGAACGGGGTGGCGTCGTCCACCTGGTACGCGCTAGCGCTTCTCCTGACGCTCGGTCTTTTCCCACGTGCCGACGCCATATCCGCTATTCTGGTGCTCGCCCTGGCGGACCCGGCCGCATCGTGGATCGGACGGCGCTGGGGCCGGAGACCGTTCCTCGGCGGATCGGTCGAAGGTACGCTGGCCTTCCTGGTGGCCGCGGGCATCGTGCTCGGGCTGCGCCACCCGCCGGCCCAGGCAGCGGTGGGAGCGGTGGTCGGCGCGCTGGCCGAGCGGCTCGGGTGGCCGCTCGACGACAACCTGGCCGTGCCACTGGCGACCGTAGCGGCGCTCTGGGTAGCGGGCTACTTCCTGATGTAGCGGAGCCCGAGGGCTGCCGCCACGGCTGGCGCGCACCCGATGCCCTGGCCAGCCTCGCCTTCGCGCCCTCCAGCCTGGTAGGGTCCGACTCTAGAGCGGTCCGTCCTCACCACATTGAATAGGGCACCCACCGCACCTCGATCGCCTCCGGGCTGTCGGCGGGCGACCGGCCCTCCTTGGACTCGGAGTCCGACGGTGTCGCCCGCCAACTAGACCCCTCAACCCTCACGCCGCCTGAATCCCACTCGCTCACCCGTTCACAGGGAGCGATGTCGTGACATCCAGATGTCGCAGTTCTCAGCACGCGGGGGGTTCGTCTTCGGGGCCGGCCGCCCCAGAGAGCCGGGACAGTTGGTCGTGACCCGGCAGCGCGAAGACCTCAACGTACTTCTCATCGAACTGACCGCTACGAACACCGACCGCGCGATCCCCCCTGGCCCGCACGAATGTCATATCCCTGGGAAATACCACTGTCCAGAGAAGGCGACCTCTCGGATCGACGACGTCGTAAACGTTGGGCTCGACCCAACCGATTCGTGGCGCGTCACCTCCGCCGAGGACGCTCAAAGGGGCCGGGTCTTCGTAGGCGCGGCAAAACCGAGCCACCCAAATCCTGCCATCGTCGTCGACCCGCAACGCTCGCATAGCAGGCTTTACCGGCGGAACCTCGGTGGATGAAACCCCGAATCGGACCGCTGCGTGATCGGAGAAGCGCTGCCACTCCAGGCGTTCGGCCGTGCTCGGCCGCCGTGGCTCGTAGGTCCGGCTCAGAAGCACGACGCGCCCGTCGTCGAGCGGCCAGGAGATCGCATAGCGATCGTTCCGGGCAGACACCAAAAAGCCGTCAGGGCTCGGAGCAGACATTGTGAGCGTCACGAACGGCGTCCGACCTTCTTCAGTCGTGGGGTAGACCCAGTTGGAAGCGGAGGGGTGGCGGCGGGGCGGGAACACGGAGTCGATGACCGTTCCGGAAGAAGAAATACGGAGCCAACCAGGCCACAGTGGCTCCGTCGGCCCTCGGTATCGCATTGCAGTCCGCACCCAGTAGCGGCCTCTACGATCCCGAATCATTCCAGCTTCGGAGCCGACGAGGATGGTGCCGAGTTCGACGCGAAACTCGTCAAGTACGACGCCGGCCGTATCGAAAACAGTCATCCTGCCCTGAGAGGGATCCCAGACTGAAAAGCGTCCGGAATCGAGCGGCGCGATACCGTCAATCGATTGGAACTCGCCAGGCCCTTCACCAGCCCTCCCTATCCTACGAACGAATGCGCCCGCCTCAGAGAAGAGCCGCACCTCACGGGCATAGCGATCGGCCACCGCAATGTAGCCGCCGTCAAGCAACGCGACATCGGCCACAGCACCGAATGCCTCCATCTCGGGCCCGTCGACTGACCCGAGCGAAAGAACCGCTTCCAGAGCAACCGCCGGAGCAACCGTCCGCTCAGCGGGAAGAATGATCGCGAGTGTATCTCCGACCTGAGAGGCCGGCGCGGCAACGAGGGCGACGAGGACCAAGTACATCGTGTTCTACTAGTGGAGAAGTTCAGCCTAACAGATGCGACCAACTTATCCGTAGCGCCAGTCGAGACGGCAGGTCCCGACACGAGCCAAGCGGCGGGAGTCCGAGCGGGTTCACGACACCTCCCCCCACGGCGCACCCCCCAACCTAACAGTCCACCAACTCGATCCTGTCCGGGCCGTTTGGCACCACGCACAGGAATTCGAACGGTTCGTCTCCCTCCGCGTTGTACGAGTGCGGCGTTCCACCGGGGATGTACACGACGTCACCGGCCTTCACGCGGTGCTCCTCGCCGCCGATCCGAACCCGAGCCTGACCGCGCAGCACGTACTGCTCATGCTCCACCTCGTTGGTATGGAGCGGCATGCCCCCACCCGGCTCCATGATGAAGCGACGGAGCGCGAAGTTCGGACCCACGTCCGAGCCAATCAGGACCTGCCGGCGGGTGCCGGAACCGGCCTTTACCTCTTCGGTCGGGATGGACTCGGATGCGCGGACGGACATGCAGACGGCTCCTGTTCGGGGTAGAGCGCCAAAGTTGGGGTGTCGACACGCCCGCTGCCAGACGCACGTGCAGCGCCGACCCCACTCAACCGCAGGGCGTCGGCCGGTTTCGCTTGCGAACCCAGGTGTATGTGCGCCGAGGAACCCACTCCCCGTTCTCCCGAGCCAGGCTCCCGGCGACGTGGGTGTCGGCGTCGGGCCACTCTTCGAAGTGCCCCAGCATTTCCGTCCCGGTCGGCCAATGGAATTCCTGGACGAGCACCGGATCACGCCCCTCGTCGAAGTGGCCGAATCCCACCGCTCCACCGGCGTTCGACTGGTACAGCATGCCCTTGCCTTCGACGGGGTCCCACGCCTGGAAGAAATTCCAGTAGACGCCGCTCACCTCGCCGTCGATCTCACCCCACAAGCACCCCACGGCCGACATCCCTCCGGGCATCAACTCCAGGGCCAAGCCGTAGATCTCGTCCTCGTCCGGGGTGGCACGATACTCCGCGTTCGAGGTGATCCACGCGCCATCGGTAAGGTTCGCGAGCTTCGCGACGAAGGCGGCGCGCGCCGCTGCCGGATCGTCGTCCTGGGCCGCGACGACCCCAGGCTGACCCAGCGTACTCGACAGCACGATACCGATCCCACATGCGATCGCTCTGAGCCCCGGATTCGGGGCCCGTGACGTCCGACTTACCTCTACATCCGCTCGCTCTCCATACATCGGGACCCCCGGTTTCATAGCCTTGCGCGTCCTTTCCCCGATGACGCTGGGCTGCCGCGGGTCACCAGTCCATGGAGGCCACCGAAGGAGTATCTGAGGACCGTCTGAGGAGGACCTCCCGAGTTCTGAGTAGGCCCCTCGAGTCAGGGTGGCGCCGGGCCTAACCGTCCTCTTCTACACTCAGCCCCATGGCTTCCAGCATCCGGATGATCTCGTCGACGTGCTCGCGGCCGCGGGTCTCCAGGTTGAGGACGATCTCGACCTCGCCCACCGAAATGTCCGCAAACGCCCGTCGATGGTATGTCTCCCGAACGTTGGCGCCCAGCCGCGCGACGGTCTCGGTCAGCCGGGCCAGGAAGCCCGGCCGGTCGGGCACCTTGACCATGAGGTGGGCCGCGCGTCCATCCAGCACGAGCCCTCGATCGATGATCCGGGACACCCGGTTTACGTCGATGTTGCCGCCGGACAGCACCACGGCGATCCGCTCGTCTCGGCCTCGCACCGGAATGCGCGACGACACGAGCGCGGCAAGCCCGACCGCGCCGGCGCCCTCCACCACGGTCTTTCGCCGCTCGAGGAGCAGGAAGATGGCCGAAGCGATCTCTTCCTCGCTGACCACGACGAGGTCGTCCACGTACTTCTGGATGACGGGAAAGGTCAGGTCGCCCACCCGCTTGACCGCGATCCCGTCCGCGAGCGTATCAGTCGCGCTGATCTTCACGATGTGACCGGCCGAGCGAGACGCACGCGCCGACGGCGCGGCTTCGGCCTCCACCCCGATCACTCGGACCTCCGGCCGCTGCTCCTTGATGGCAACGGCCACCCCCGAGATCATGCCCCCTCCACCGACCGGCACCACCACGGTGTCGACATCGGGGATCGACTCCAGGAGCTCCAACGCCATGGTTCCCTGGCCCGCCATGACCGCCTCGTCGTCGAAGGCCGGTACCATGACGAGGCCCTGGCTCTCCGCCAGCCGGCGCGCCTCGACGGCGCTCTCGTCCAGGATCGCGCCCGATTGGACGACGCGTGCGCCGTACGCTCGAGTGTTGGACACTTTGATCAACGGAGCGGGGTCGGGCATGACCACCGTCACCGGCACACCGAGCCGCCCGCCGTGGTAGGCGAGGGCCTGCGCATGGTTTCCCGCGCTCGCAGCGATAACGCCCCGTCGGCGCTGCTCGCTGTCGAGCTGGAGCAGCTTGTTCAGGGACCCTCGATCCTTGAACGAGCCCGTGCGCTGGTGGTTCTCGAACTTGAACCAGAGGGTCCCGGGCGCGACGTCCTCGAAGGATCGGGCCGGCGCGCACAGGGTCTCGACGACGCCGTCCCGGATCCGCTCACGGGCGGAACGGATGTCAGCGAGCGTCAGCATGTCAGATGAGGCTCAGGTCCGCTTCTCGTACACCGCCACCCGGAGCGCGGGCGCGAGCGTATAGTGAAAACGGAGGCGGTTCTCGCCTTCCACGATCACGTTCGAGGTCTTCTGGCGCGTCTTGGGGTAGTCATGCCCGCTCTCGTTCTCGACGACCAGGACCTGCTGCTCGCTCAACCCATCGAGCAGCTCCTGGATCTTTGCTTCAAGCCGGTCGAGCAACTCCTGCTCGGTGTGGTCCTGCACGGGGCCGTCGGCCGAGGCGGTCAACTCGTGGAGCTGGACCTTGTGGTATCCGCCTACGAATTCCTCCGTGGGGATCGCCTCCTGACGGTCCCGCCGGAACGAGACCTCGTTCAAGGCCTTGGAGTCGAAGTTCAGGACAACGGACTGGTAGCTGTTGCCGTACTGTTTGAAGATCACGACGTGCTCCTCCCTGTTGTCGCGGGATGTGTGGGCGAAGTGCCGAGCGAAGCCGGTCGGCTGCCGCGAGCCGCGCAGCTCGCGCGGACCCGCCTCACCTACGCAGAGGTTATCCTACCCTAGTCGCTCGGGTCGAGCAGCGCGGCCAGCTCTTCGGGCGAGAGGTCGTCCACCGAACGCGACCCCATACCCTGCGGCGCCCGGGAATTCCTTCCCCGCCTCGGCGCGGCTCGGTCTTCGGTCTGGGGCGTGCCGGCGTAGTCGTACTCGGGAAGGTGGACGCGTTCGACACTGCGTCCAAGCCGATACTCGAGGGTCTTCATAGCGCCGAGATCTCCGGCCGTGACGAGCGTGACGGCCGTTCCCTCCGCTCCGGCTCGACCGGTTCGCCCGATCCGGTGGACGTAATCCTCGGGGTCCTGCGGGATGTCGTAGTTCACGACGTGGCTGATCCCGTCGACGTCCAGGCCGCGCTGGGCGATGTCGGTGGCGACCAGCACCCGGACGCTCCCAGTCGCGAACCGATCGAGCGCGCGCGTGCGGTGCTTCATCTGGCGATCCGAGTGCATCACGTCCGCCTTGATGCCCTCTCGCTGCAGTCGAGACTCGAGTACGTCGGCGCCCGCCTTCGTGCGGGTGAAGACCAGGACCTGGCTCCACCCTTTCTGCTTCAGAAGATTGAGCAAAAGGTCCGGCTTCTTCTCCGGCTTGACCGAATAGAAGACCTCGGTGACTCCCTCGGCCGTCGTGCCGGCCGGCGTCGCTTCGATCCAGACGGCGTCGCGCGTGATGCGCGTGGCGAGGTCGTGGACCCCGTTGGGCATCGTCGCGCTGAACAACATGGTCTGGCGCTTCTTCGGCATGCCGCGTAGGCACTGCTCGATCTGCGGTCGGAAGCCCATGTCGAGCATCCGGTCCGCCTCGTCGAGCACCAGATAGTTGACGTTCGAAAGGTCGACCCGATTCGACTGCATGTGGTCGATGAAGCGACCCGGAGTGGCCACGATGACCTCGTAGCCATCCTCAAGCGCCTTGATCTGAGGCCCGTATCCAACACCGCCGTAGATGGCTTCGACCCGAATATTCGTCCCCTTGGACAGAGACTCGGTGTCCTCTGCCACCTGTTGGGCCAGCTCGCGCGTCGGGCACAGCACCAGTACCTGCAGACCCTTACCCGCCTGAAGCCGCTCGAGGGCCGGAATCATGAAGGCGCCCGTCTTGCCCGTACCCGTCTGGGCAATTCCGACGACGTCGTTGCCCTCCAATCCGGGCAGAATGGCCTTGGCCTGAATCGGCGTCGGCGTCGTCCATCCCTGGGCCTCGATCGCAGCGAGGCGCTCCTCGCTCAACTTCAACTCACGAAAACTCGTTGCTTCCACGTCCGCTCCGGCGTCGGCCGCTCCGATAGGGCGGCGCAGATTACGACCCGGGCCATTCCCAGGCCGGGTTTGGCGAAAGGTAACGGGCTTGCTTGCGTGACGTGTAGACTGGCACGAGTTTGGGGCCGACCCGCCCGCAGACCCACCTTTCAACGCCTATCCGCGGTCCGATGGAATCCTCCGACAACGGGCCCGCCCCCACGTCCGTTCTGTTCGTATGCCTTGGCAATATCTGCCGGTCCCCGCTGGCCGAAGGTGTCTTCAAGCACCTGCTCGAAGCGGAAGGTCTCTCAAACCGTTTCATCGTCGATTCAGCAGGCACCGGGGGATGGCATGTCGGTGAGCCGCCTGACTCCCGCGCAGCCTACGTGGCAGAGAGCCACGGGATCACCCTCGACAGCCACGCGCGGCAGGTTCAGTCGGAGGACACGAACCGCTTCGACATCCTTGTCGCGATGGACCACGAGAACCTCAGGAACCTCGAACGCATGGCGAGCGAGGAGGAGGGGAGCGCGGAGATCCATCTTCTGCGAGAGTGGGATCCCGAGAAGTCGGAAGGGGACGAGGTACCGGACCCCTACTACGGAGGTCCGACCGGCTTTGAAAACGTCTACCGCATGATCCACCGGTCGTGTGAGGGGTTGCTCGAGCATCTGCGGAGCGGAGCGTGGGCTGGCTAGGAGGCTTCTCGCCCCCTGCGGCCGCCGGCGCGCAGCCGCCTCCATCCCCAATCCAGGGCGAGCGAGAGGAGCAGCAAGACAGCGAGTATCATCAACCCATTGAACCCGAGGAGAGGCCCGAGGACGAGATGGGCCACATAGGCTGGGGCCAGGAGCACACGCCAGACGATGGTCGGAGGGACTCCCTGGGATGCCAACGCCATGGCCACCTCCGACGCCACCAGCGCCAACGTCGCCGGATAGCGGGCTATCAGCCCTACGATCGGGGAGCCGTTACTCATTACCCATGGTCCGTCACGGATTCAGTCAACCGGCGCGTCCTCCTTCCGGGTCCTCGTGCCCGGCAGTGGCCGCCCAACTCTACCTCCGGACCGCCACCGCCACACCGTCGCCCACCGGAAGGATGGTCGCGTCGAAATGATCGTGGCCGGCCAGCGCGCGGTTGAAGTCCTGGAGCGCCCGGGTCGCGGCGTCGGCTTCGTCCGAGTCGTCGAGAATCCGACCCTGCCAGAAGACGTTGTCCGCGAGCAACACCCCACCCGGGCGTAGCAGGCGCTGCGCCTGCTTCAAGTAGACGCCGTAGCGCTCCTTGTCCGCGTCCACGAACATGGCGTCCCACCCGCCGTCCGGCCCGAGCTCCTGGAGGAGGTCGACCGCGTTTCCCTGCCGGACCTCGACCATCTCCGCCCGACCCGCCCGGTCGATGAACTCCCGAGCGAGGGACGCGTGCTCCGGCTCACTCTCCATGGTCACGACGCGCCCGTCGGCGGGAAGAGCCTTGGCGATCCAGAGCGCGGAATATCCTCCGAGCGTCCCGACTTCGACCACGCGACGGGCGCCGACGGCGCGGAGCAGGATGGACAGCAGATGGCCGGTGCGGGCGGGAACCTGGATCGAAGGGAAACCGCGGGCCTCCTGTTCGGCCCTCAACTCGGCCAAGATCGGATCCTCCCGCACAAACAGCGCCTGGGCATAGTCCTCCAACTCCTCGCGCGACGGTCCGGACCGCTCGCTCACGCCGACGTCCCCGCGCCGACGAGCGCGCCAATCCGGCGGAATGCCTCTTCGAGCGAGTCGTCCGAAGCGGCGTAGCTCATTCGTACCCACCGGTCGTCGCCGAACGCCGCGCCCGGCACGAGGGCCACCCCCTGCTCCTTGAGCAGTCGGCTACACCACGCTGTGGCGTCGGTCACCCCGTCGTCGAAGAGGCCGTCCACACGGAAGTAGAGGTAGAACGCCCCCTCCGGCTCGACGAATGACACGTCCGGCAGGACCTCGCCCAGTCGCGTCGTGACGAGGTCTCGCCGCCGTCGGAAGGCCCGACCCATCTCGTGAACGGATGCGTCGGCCGCGCCGGCGTCCGAAAACGCGGCGAGCGCGGCCATCTGGGACGGCGTTGCCGCGTTGGAGGTGATCTGGCTCTGGAGCGACGTGAACTTGGCCGCCAGATCGGGCTCACAGTAGGAGAAGCCGATCCGCCACCCCGTCATCGCGTAGCTCTTGGACGCGCCGTCGATCAGAACGATGTCGCCCACCCGATCGGCGGCGAGGTCGAGGATGCCTGCCGCGGCTGGCCGGTCATTCCCGTAATAGATGTTCCGGTAGATCTCGTCGGAGATGAGCACGACTCCGTTCGCCCGGGCCCACTCGGCAATCGCCCTGAGTTCACTCAGCGAATAGACCGCCCCAGTAGGGTTGCACGGCGTGTTCAGGATCAACCCCCGGGTCGCGTCCGTGCGAGCCGTGTCGAGCACCGCCGGCGAGATCTTGAATCCGTCGGCCTCCGGTCCGCTGACGGGGAGCGGGATCGCGCGGGCGATCGTGACGAGGTCAGGGTAGCTCGTCCAGAACGGGGCGGCCACGAGGACGTGATCGCCGGGCCCGAACAGGCAGAAGATCGAATTGAAGAGGGCCTGCTTGGCACCGGAGCTGACGACGACGCCCTCCCACGGCAGGTCGTGACCCGCTCGCTCGGAGAGCCGTGCGGCAATGGCTTTTCGCAACTCCGGCACTCCCGCTGGCGGCGTATAGCGGGTCCTGCCCGCCCGAATCCCGGCGATGGCCGCGTCCGACACGAAAGACGGCGTGTCGAAGTCGGGCTCTCCCGCGCTCAGGTTGATGATGTCGCGCCCCTCCGCTGCGAGCCGCTTGGCCAACGTGCTGACGGCGATGGTCGCCGACGGCTTCAGATCTCGAACGTTCGCTGACAGGCGCATGGGCTCTCGTGTTCGGCCGGCGGGTCGAACCCGTCGGCGGTGGGGGGCTCGCAATATTGAGCGCGCGAAAGGGGGAATCAAGGAAGGGGCCCCGCTTTGCGACGCGCCCACCCGGAGTCACCTTCGACCATGTCCATGATCGCTGTGCGTCTGTACTACGACCTGATCGACCCGCTTTCCTACCTCCTGGATGTCGAGTGTACCGCCGTGGAGCGGGCGCGTGCCATCCGAGTCGAGCGGGTGCCCTTCGAGCTACGTCCGCCCCCCGCGGGGCTCATCGACTCCGAGTCACCCGAGTGGCGTGAGCGCTGGGACCTCGCCGAGGATATCGCTGGCGGGCTCGATATCGTCCTTCGGCGACCGTCCTTCGTTCCATGGAGCCGTAAGGCGCACGAGATGGTGATGCACGCGAAGGAGGTCGGCCACGAGGACGAGGTACGTACGCGTCTGTTCCAGGCGACACTCATCGAGGGGCTGGACCTCGGCAGGATCGACGTCCTCGTGGGCCTCGCCCGGGAGATGGGGCTCGACGCCAGCCGGACCAAGGCCGTCCTGGACGTCGATCGCCACGCGGAGGCAGTGGCCGCCGCCCGCCTCGGCGCAACGGCACACTCCGTGGTCGAAGCCCCCGCGTTCGTACGCGGCAGCAGCGTTCTTCGGGGCTTCCACAACCGCGACGCCCTGGACACCTTTCTCCGGGACACTGCCGGCTGACCGCCGTGGCTGGACCCGACCCTCCCTCCCAGTAGGACAGAATGGCCGGATATCAACGAAAGACCGCCCTGTCGCCCCGTGAGATCCTCGAGCGCGCGGAGGAGTTTCTTCCCGCGCTGGCCGGACTCACCCGTTCGAAGAGTTCCGGCCACGGAGCGACCTACACCGGGGCCGAGGGAACCGTGACCCTGGCCGCACATCGTCATGGTCACTACACGGAGGTCGTCGCGATGACCGACCGCTTGCGCACGTCACGGGTCGACTACGAGGTGCAGAAGTTTCTCAACCGGCTGCCGTACGAGCCGGGAGACGAAGGCGGTCCCGGCTCCGGTGAGCCCGACTCCACGCTCCAGGATGAGGCGAACAGCGCGTCTCCCGCTGGCGATATCGCCGCCGAGGCACCGTAACCCGTGGACTCCTTTGAAGCGCTGGGAATCGGGCCGGAACTGGTCGAAGCGCTGGCAGCAGACGGTATCGAACAGCCCACACCCCTCCAGGAGACGGCGATCCCCGTGCTGCGGAGGGCGAACAACGCCTTGCTAGCGGCCGGTCCCGGGTCGGGAACGTTGATCGCGTGGGGCGCGGCCATCCTCGACGCCCTGGACGGCGAGACTGAGGGGCCCGCCTGCCTGGTGTTGACACCGACGGCGCAGACAGCCGAGGCACTCGCACGTTCGCTGGCTCCGCTCGCCACCGCGGCAGGGCACTCGGTGGCGGCGCTCGAGTCCCCCTGGGTCATGCCAGAGCGAGCCCGAGTCCTCTTCGCGACGCCCGCGGCGGCGCTCGCCGCAGCCCGCGGTGGTTCGATTCCGATCGGGTCCATCGAGTCCCTCATCGTCGACCAGGCCGAGAAGCTCGAGACGCTGGGCCTGTTCCCCGTAGTGGAGAGCGTGCTGGGATTCCTCCCCAAGGAGGGCCAGCGCGTGGTGACCGCCCTGCCCGTGACGAAAGGCGTGTCCGACTTCGTTGAACGGCACGCACGACGTGCGACCATGATTCCGAGCGCCGCTCCCGAAGCGGGCTCGGCGGCAGCGTCGTTGAAGCGGGGCGCCATCCGCTTCCGTGTGGTCGCGGAGAACCGAGAAGACGGCGTTCTGGCTACCGTCGCGGAACTCCTCGATGACGATGTCCGTCACGTGCTGGTCTTTTCGCGAAGTGAGGACCGCGCCGCCGACCTCGGCGACCACCTCGCGATGCACGGATACGACTCGTCGTCTCCGGGCGACGAAACCGCACCGGTCTGGCTTGGCGTGGATGCGCTCGAAGCTCGGGCGGCAGTCAGCGGTGTGACCGGACTGGCGGTGGTCAGCGCCGACGTGCCGGTCGGTCCCGACGAACTCGATCGGAGGCACGGCATCGCGGACGACGGCGTGGCCGTGATCGTCCCCCGTGAGATTCCCCATCTTCGGGATCTGGCGCGCCGCACCGGCTATTCGGTCCAGCCGTTGCCGATGAAGCCCGCCGCGCGACCCGAGGGGCTCCGTGACCTGCGGGACCAGTTGGCCCGGGCCATCGAGCAGGAGGACGTGGACGCGTACGCGCTCGTGCTGGAGCCCCTCTTCGAGCAGTACGACGCCGTTCAGGTGGCGGCGGCGGCCACGGCGCTGCTGCGGAAGAAGGTGCCGGACGCCCCGGTGGCGGCAGCCACGCCGGCGGACGCCGCGGTGCGCTCGGCCCCTGCGTGGGTTCGCGTCTTCCTCAGCGTCGGGGAGCGCGACGGGCTGACCCCGGGCGACCTTCTGGGCGCTATCACGGGCGAGGCCGGTGTTCCGGGTGGCAAAGTCGGGAAGATCGAGATCAAGGAGAGCCACTCGCTCGCCGACGTCGAGGAGTCGGTGGCACGCCAGGTGATCACGGCGTTGAACGGGACGTCGATCCGCGGGCGTGCGGTACGGGCGGATGTCGATCGCCCGCGGCGAAGCGGTCCGGGCCGGGGGAGTGGCGCAGGCGGCGGCGGTGGTTCTCGTGGAAGGCCGCCTCGACCCACCTGATCCTCGGGCCACGCCAGGGCGTCACGCTGGCGTCACCGTGGCCACCCCGTGGTGTCTAAGCGATGCGGAAGAGGCCGCGTCGCACTCGCGACGCGGCCTCTCACCTCACTGAACACATCGCGGCCTCACGAACCGGCCGCGTCGGTCGGGCCTCCTACTTGATGCCGTCCTTGAGACCCTTACCGGCGCGGAAGCCGGGGGTCTTGGTCGCGGCGATCTTGATGGTCTCGCCCGTGCGAGGGTTGCGACCCGTACGTGCCTTGCGCTGCTTGGCCTCGAACGTGCCGAACCCGGTGATCTGGACGCGGTCTCCCTTCTTCAACGTCTTGGCGATGATGCCGCTACCGGGGGAAAAGAGTGCGTCCACCGCCCGGCCGGCGTCGGCTTTCGTCATGCCGGTCGCCTCGGCAAGGGCGTCCACGAGATCGGACTTGTTCATCTGGCAACTCCTGTAAGCTGGATGAGGAGGGTATGGGTCGCGGCCCTGGGCCGCCCTGGCGCGGGCCTCAGAGAGTCTCTCCAAGGAGTGCCCACCACCTGAAAATGTAAGAGAATCAAGTGTTTCCGGACCCCGCGGGTCAGATGGCTCTACGTTAGGACCCGACCCCTGCAGCGTCAAGGGATAAAGTAGCCGAAAAGCCGCGCCCCACCTAGCTTCTTGCCGTCCGGGCAGGAATTTGTCCGACATTCCCTCGCCCTCTCGGCGGATAGGCAACGCACGCGTGTCGCACTTCATACCTCGTTTTCTGGGGGCCATCCTCGCGTTCCTCGTGCTCACGATCATCGGGAGCGTCGGGTACCTCTTGATCGAGAGCGTCTCACTCCTGGACGCCGTCTACATGACGGCCATCACACTCACGGCCGTGGGGTATCAGGAGGTCTTTCCGCTCAGCGTGTCGGGCCGCTCCTTCACGATGGGCCTCCTACTGGCCGGGGTCACATGGTTGGGATTCTGGTTCGCGCTCATCACTTCGTTTCTCGTCGAACTCGACCTCAAGGACGCACTCAGGAGACGCAGACTCGTGAAGGAAATGGAAGCGCTCAGTGGCCACGTCATTCTTTGCGGTGCGGGCCGGACCGGCCGCCAGGTCGCACAGGAACTTGCAGAAGCGGATAAGCCCTTTATTGCCGTGGACCGAAGTGCAACTCGTCTAGCGGATCTGAAGGAGTACCTACCGGACGCCCTCACCCTCGAAGGCGATGCGACGCACGACCAGACCCTGCTCGACGCGGGGCTCACACGAGCGAGCGGTCTGGTCACCTGCCTGAGCGCCGACGCGGACAACCTGTTCGTCTGCCTCTCGGCGAGGGACCTCGCGGCTGGCGTCACGATCGTCGCCCGCGCGTACGAAGAGGAGACGCTCGACAAGTTGTACCGGGCGGGAGCCGATCACGTGGTGAGCCCCAACGTCAGCGGAGCGATCCGGATGGCGTCCATGCTTCTGAGGCCGTCCGTGGTCTCCTTTCTGGACATCGCCACGCGGTCCTCGGAGATGACGCTTCGGGTCGAAGAGGCGGAGGTAAAGGCTCAGTCGAAGCTGGCGGGACGCACGCTGGAAGAGTCCCGCATTCCCCAGCACACCGGCCTCATCGTCATTGCGGTGAAGAAGGTGGGGGGTGGGGGCCATGGATTCACGTTCAATCCGATAGGCTCGACGATGGTCGACGCGGGCGACCGGATCATCGTGCTGGGCCGGCCCGACCAGATTCACGATCTGAAGTCGTTCACCGGCCAATAACGTTCACCGGCTGGTAGCGGACCGACACAAGGCACCTCAAGACGACGAGGTGCCGGACCACTCTCCATCGTCACGACGGCGCTTGAACAGCGAGTAAAGAAAGAACACCACGGCCGCAATGACGGCGATCTTTACCGTGAGCATCATGAGCCCGAAGAAGAGGGCGAGAATCGGGAACATGAGCATGCCGAAAAGCTTCACCAGAAGCAGCCCCCCGAGTCCGGCAACTGTGAGTGTCGCGAACGCTCTCATCATTTCCCTCCTGTGGTCCCTTGATTCGTTTTCGGGCCGTTCCGTCGGCTCCGCCAGCACTTCCATACCACCACACTACCCTACGCGCCGTTGATTGGACGGGTTTCGGGACCGATGGGTTGCCATTCGGCCATTCCCGTGGCGCAAGCAGCCGCTTCGGCACGCGAGTGGCATGGCACTCCCTCACGCCGCGCGGACCTCGCTCCACGACCGACGCCATCCTACCCGACCGACGCTGACGTGCCGCCGGCGCCTGAGCGATTTCCTCGCTCGGGAACGTCTGCTTCCCATTCGGGAGGGTGTCATGTTCATCCAAGGCCGTTCGCTCCTCCACAAGGGTCGGCACGTCGTGTCGACCGTTACCTGCTTGCTCGCGCTGGCATGGAGTCCGGTTCCCGGCCTCGCCGGGGTCGAGTGCCTCGCATTCGACAGTTGGGACTTTCCGCGGAACTGCACGTTCACGGAAATGCTCGGGCAGTGCCTCTGGGAGGCGACCCAATCGCGTAACGGGTGCATCGACCACGCCGACGGGTTGATCGCGAGAGGGCGGTGCCACTTCGCGTTCGGCATCGACTTCACCGCCTGCATCGTCGGATCCCCGCTCAACATCTGGATCGGGACCCTGAAGAAGTGACGGGCCAGCCCGGGGGGCGCCCAGCTCCCCGGGCATCCGACCCTCGGACAAGGTCCACGCTATCCGTCCCATCCAGACATTCCACCGCGGCCCACAGCGCAGAGATTCCCACCATGGACCTCAACATCCTACGCGCCGGCATGATCACTGCCGCCATGCTCTCGATAGGGTGCGGCGCCGACTCGGCAGTCGACGGTGAGGGACGTTCGTTCGGTCCTGCACTCGTCGGCCCGGCACTGGATACGACCGCACTCGAGTGGACTACGCTCCCGGAGGTCGCTTCCGTATCGGACGCGCGAAGAACGTCGAGCGGGTGGTTCCTGGTCGACGTTCGGGTGGGGGAGGCCTACCACCTGTCCGACCACGCGACGTCGGTTCGCCCTGTCGCGCACCAGGGCGACGGGCCGGGCGAATTACGAATGCCCGAGTTCGCGGCTGTGGTCAGCGACACCGTCTGGATCCTCCCGCCCGCGCCAGTGCGTGCCGACGGATTCGGACCTGACGGGCGCTTCCTGCGGCAGCTCGCGCTCGGCGCGCCACCGTGCGCTCCAGCGCTCCTGCACGCGGTCGCGCCCGACCCACCCCGCGTCGCGATGGCCGTGCAATGCGTCACGCCCGACGGCACCAAGCGCTTTCTCGGCTGGGCGTCCTTGAGCGACGGAGTGACCGAGTGGGCTCCGTGGGGCGGGCCGGGCCCCCGACCCTCCCAACTCGTGGGCGTCGTGGACATGGACCGTATGGGGTTGGCGTGGGGGGACGGGCGCCTGACCTCCACGCTATCGAGCGCCCACTGCGTCGGTCGGTCCGACCCGCGACCGCTGGACGAGGCATGGACCGCTTTGGGCGGGGTGTACTCTCCGGCTCTCGGCCCCTGCCTGGACGAGACCGACCGACCACCCCTGGCCCCCGCCGTCATCACGTCCCTGCGTCGCGATCTCACGCCCATGGCCAAGCGCATCGGGCTCCGCTTCGAAGCTCCCACCCATGACGGCTATCTCGATCGGCTCTTCGTGACCGACCAGGGGTTGGTGGTATCGCGGCCGGACGGATCCGTGCTCGTGATCGAATCCCTGGATTGGTCCGACCGCGCGTGGCGGCTGCGCCTCCCCGAGGGAGTGACGCCGTTCCTTGCTGGTGGAGACGTTCTTCTCGTTCGGCAGGCGCTGGAGGGGACCACGGTCGCCCGTCTGACCCTGCAGAGCGTACTCCCGTGACCGGCCCGGCCGTGACGGTTCGGGACGTCACGGCCGGGTACGGCCTCCTTACCAGGCGCGACGTCCTGACCGGCGTCAGCCTCGACCTTCCGGCCGGCGCGGCGACGGGGCTCATGGGTCGAAACGGGGCGGGAAAGACCACGCTCATCCGTCTGCTGCTCGGCGTCGGAGACCCCCGGAAGGGGCGAGTGGAGATCGGCGACCTCGATCCGGCAGCGTACCGGGAGCGATTCGGTATCGGCTACCTACCCGAACGTACCGTCCTTCCGGGCGGGTGGATCCTCGACGACTTCCTACGTTACGCTCGCTACCGATCGCGGGCATCCGACAGCGCCCGGGTCGCGGCCGATCAGGCACGGATCGTTTCGACCCTCGAGCTCGACTCCCGGCGAGGTGAACCGCTGTCGACTCTCTCCAAGGGGACGGCGCGGCGTGCGGCGCTCGCGTGGGCGCTCACCGGCGCCCCGTCCCTGGTCATCCTCGACGAGCCTGCGAGCGGCCTCGATCCGGCCTCTCGTATGGGACTCCGCAGGGTGATCGTGGACTGCGTGGCACGTGGCGCCACCGTCCTGATCTCGTCGCACGAGGTGGACGAAATGGTCCGCACGTGCAGCCATGTTCGAATCGTGCGTAACGGCGACGTGTCTCAGGCGTTTACGGGAGATCGCCTGCGCACCGATCTCCTCGAAAGCGCCCTGGCCGATATGGCCGTGCCCCCGCCCCCGTGAGTGTCTCGACATGAGCGTGCCCCGCTTGGCGGTCCCCGCCCCCGTCCTGCCCACGGCGGCCCTGATGCGGAGGCGGCTGTGGTGGACCGTCGCCGCCGCCGCGGCCACGATCGCGGTCGCATGGGATCGGACCGACGGTCCGGAGGTCGCGGTCCCCTACCTCCTCCTCGTGGGTGGAGCCGTCACGATGCTGATGACCACCGGAGTGGTGGCCGGCGAGCAGAGGAGTGGTGTCGCCGATCTGTGGCTGCAAAAGGGCCGGTCTCCGTGGCGACTGGCGCTCGGTGGACTGGGCCACGCGCTCGTGGCTTCCCTCATGGTTTACCTCGTGCTCGCGGCACTGTACGTGGTCATCGACCGCAGATCGAGCGCGAGCGACGCCGCGAGTGCTCTCGTGGCTGGGATCCCTGGCATCGCCGTGATGGCATGCGTCGTGTTCGCCTTCTCCTGCTGGAGGGTGCGCCTCGACATTATCCCGGCCATCGTCATGATCTTCTTTATCGGTCTGGCGGGCCACGACGCGGAGCAGAACCCCGGATCGGCCCCGCGCTGGGGTTGGCTGCTTCGGATCGTGCGGTTCCCACTGGCGGAGCTACAGGACCTCAGTGAGTGGGGAGGTGGCGGGGCCCTCCCGCCGATCGACTCGTGGGCTCGAATCGTCACCTACGGGGGTGCCTGGCTCGCCCTCGGGCTGATCGGAGTGATCGTCCTGCCTCCGGCGCTGGGTCGGGACACAACGGAGTGACTCAGGCCGCCTTGTTCCCGGCTCCCGCCACGGCATCCTCCAACCCCTCGGCCGATACGGGCGCCCCACCCCCCAGGATCAGCGCGGCTTCGAGCGCGTGCGCCAGTTCGCGGACGTTGCCCGGCCAGTGGTACTCGGAAATGAACCGACGGGCGTCGCCGGCCAGGCTCACTTCGCCCAGACCGTGTCGCAGCGAGAGCGTGCGCATCAATCGGATGGCCAGATGGAGAGCATCGTCGGGCCGCTCCCGCAGAGGTGGGATGTGGTAGTGGAGCACCGCCACCCGGTGGAAAAGATCCCGGCGGAACTCGCCGTTTTCGATCGCGCTCGCCAGATCGCATCCGGTGCCCGAGACGAGGCGGATGTCGATGGAGCGGACATCGTTGCCACCGACCCGGCGAACCTTGGCATCCTCGAGCGCGGTGAGCACCTTCCCCTGCTGCGTTCTCGGCATCTCACCCAGCTCGTCGAGAAACAGCGTGCCCCCGGCCGCCGCCTCCATGAGGCCAACCCGGCTCCGGTCAGCACCGGTGAACGCGCCCTTCTCGTGACCGAACAGCTCGCTCTCGAAGAGCGATTCCGGGATTCCGGCACAGTTGACAAGGACGAACGGGGAGTCGGCCCTCGGGCTCAGGCGGTGGATGACGCGGGCCACCATCGACTTGCCGGTGCCGGTCTCGCCCGTGATGAGGACCGGAACCGAGACGCCTCCGGCCTGGGCAACAAAGCGCCGCAGAGCGGACATCGCGGGGCTGGGGCCTTCGATCGCGCGCAGGGCGTCGGAGTGGGAGTCCATGCCGCAAACGTGGCGCCATCCGGCGGGCGGGCGCATGGTGAGGCGGGACGGTGCGTCCCGCGTCCGATCGCCGTGGACCCGCAAGATATCCGCGGCTCAACCGAGCCGGATCGGCACAGGAGCAGTGGCGGACTACCCGACCCGCGATCGCCTAGAAACGGAACCTGTAGCTGAGCTTGACGAACAGTCCGTCCGCGGTCGGACGGATATCCCGGAAATCGAACGCGCCGGTGTCGTCCATCTCCCGGCTGTACCCCAGGTAGACCACGGTGCCCGGAGACGGTTCGTAGGTGATCAGACCTTCGACGTAGAAGTCGTTCGCCGTCGAGCCGCTGACCGCAGAGCAGATCTCGTCGCTGCACGACAGAATCGGGAGCCCCGTTTCGGGGTCGAGAAGACCGGCGCGGTCCTGCGCCGAATATTCGAAGATGCCGCGGATGAAGAAGGCTCTGGAGAACTGATACTGCGCGCGGATCCGTGGAATCGTCGCAGTGGAGTACTCACCGCCACTCGCTCGGGTGATCGTGTTGTGGCGGATCCCGACCTCCGCTTGGAGGGCGCGGGTGGGGTAGAGGTTCAGCGAACCGTCGAGGTTCAGCGAACTGGCCGGCTCGACCGCAACTCCGCGGCCCCGGTCGAAGATCGGAGTGTCGCTCCACGTGACACGGACGTTGCCCCTGACCCGCTGCCAGTTGTTGAACCACATCGAGAGGTTGGTCGAGGCCAGGCCGCTGAACAGATCCTGGTCGGGAACGAACGGCTGAATGCCGCCCGGTCCGTCCACCGCGAGCCCCTCGTAGGCCTCGGGGGCATAGGAGAACATTCCACGGGAGTGATTTCCGAACAACGAAATGTTGTTGCGCAGTGAGAAGCGCCACCCGAGTTGCAGCCGACCTTCCTCGATGCCCTCGCCGTCCCAGAAGCCATCGTGATCCCAGAAGCCTCGCGCCTCGAGGGACGGGGAGATCTGCTCCAGGAACGCACCCGGCGTCCCGAACCAATTGAAGGACATCCGGGAATTCAACTGGGTGTCGCCGACACGACTGAAGAAGCCGCTCCCCGCGTCGAATTCGTCGTTCGAGTCCTCGAACTCGGCATTGAAGGAGAAGGCACGGCCGGCCCTTTCCACACGACTGTAGAGGAAGCGACCGCTCTCGAGCGACCCGAACGTCGGAGCGTCCGTGAAGCTGCCCGCACCCATCATCGTGATCGTATACCGGCGGGCGAGGACCACCCGTGCGTCGGTACCGAGGACGCGGTTGAAGTCGTTCGAACCGACCGTCCGGTCTGTGTAGACCGCACCGATGTTCCCGGAGCGCCCCACGTCCTTCTTGATCCTGAACAGGTTGACGTACGTGTCGGCGGCCCCGGCGTCGAACGATTGATCCACGGCACCGATGTAGCCGACGTTCAGGCTCCCGACCTTCCCCGTGAGCTTCGCTCCCCCGATCGGGTTGGCGATGCTGCGCGTGTAGACGAGCTGGCGCGGCATCCCGAAGACCTCCGTACCCTCCAGAAAGAACGGTCGCTTCTCGGGGAAGAAGAGGGCGAACCGCTCGTTCACCGAGATCTGTCCCGCGTCGGCCTCGACCTGGCTGAAGTCCGGGTTGTAGGTGGCGTCCAGAGTCAGGTTCGACGTAACCCCGTACGTAAAGTTCAGGCCGAAGTCCGCGTCGGGATCCGAATGCACGAAGTCGTCGGTGTCGTCGACCGAACCGAACCGGTTCCCGGTCAACACCGGGTTGATCTCCATGAACATGCCCGGGTCCAGCTCACGCAGGCCGGTGAGTCTGCCGGACTGGGTCAACCGATTGGGGATGTTCTCGGTCAGGGGCGCCCAGGCGCTCTCATATCCGTTCCTCTGCACCCGACGCGTGACCTGGATCCCCCAGTCCTGAACGGGTACCTCTGGAAACCGTAGGCTCTTGAACGGGACCTTCACCTCCACGAGGTATCCCCACTCCGAGATCTTGGCGTCGGAGGACCAGAGGAAGTCCGGATTGTCGTCCACGGGCGGACCGAAGCCCCCCCGGCGCCCGGTGCTTCCCCCCTCGTTCCAGATACCGTCGTGCTGAACACCGAGCGGGTTTACGCTGAACACATACGCGCGCCGCTGATCGTCGAAGGTGTCCAGAACGATCCGCACGTAGTCGTCGGAGCGCGTGAACGAGTCACGCTCACCGAGCGTCGCTCGGATCCCCGACTGGTCACTGTCGAACGCCTTCACCGCGAAGTAGATGGCCGACCGGTCCATCAGGACCCTGACCTCCGTCGGCTGATCCGCCGCAACGCCCTCCACCGGCTCAAACTGCGTAAACGAAGTGAGAACGGCGGCGGTCGCCCAGGCATCCTCGTCGGCCAGCCCGTCGATACGGATGCCCGCGTCCTCCAGGACCGGCACCGGCACGTTCACGTTTCCGTCCGCCCCGCTGTACTCTTCGGAGGTAGTGGGCGCCGCTCGGGCGCCGCCGTCCGCCTCCTGAGCGGCGGCAACCTGTTGTGACCCAACGCCGCTCAGTACCAGAGCGGCAAGGGTTATCGGCAGAATTTTCATGGACATCGCAATCTATGACTCGGTGGCGGGCCGGTCGGCCTTACCTGATTGCAGACTGAGCAGGGGTGCAGCCATACAAGATACAACCGGATCGAGTGTACTACAGACACATTCACGCAGGGGCCCGTTGAGTTCCCTGGCATGAGCAAGCCGTTCTCGCACGAGAGCGCGAAGATCATCGAGCGCGCCTTCCGTGCCAATCACGACCTCACTTGTCCCGAGTGCGAAGTCGCGCTGGACCGACGGGCAATTCCGCCTCGCAAGGACGTTTCGTACGTGCGCGACCGACTCTGGCTGGTGTGTCCAGCATGCTCGTCGACTGTGGTCCTGGACCGCAGGGACGGCCGTTGAGCGAAGCACCGGGGTCCACGAATTCCACGCTCCACCTCGTCTTCGCGGGCACGCGTCTCGTGCTGTCGAGATCGACCGACGGCGAGGATGGGTTGGGACGACTGACCCCGGCCGACCTGCTCGACCTCGGAGTGAACGACGGCGAGCGGATCGTCCCGGTCGATCTCACTCCGCCCGACGGGTTGGACGTGCGCATCCACGACCTGCCCGCCGACTTCGAACCGGCCCCGGGCTACGAGGTGGTGGGACTACGAGAGGTCGGACGCCGCTGGCCCGAGGAGCTGTTTCGTCTATCCGGGACGGCGCTGCAGAAGCTCGAGTGGATCCGCACCCACCGATTCTGCGCGAGGTGCGGGCACCCGACTGCGCGCCGCCTGGACCATCAGGCCATGGCCTGCACGGACTGCGGGCAACTCCACTTCCCACGTGTGGCACCGGCCGTGATCGTACTCGTGCAGCGCGAAACGGAGATGCTGTTGGGTCGGTCGCCACGTTTCGCGGAGGGCGTGTATTCGACGCTGGCGGGCTTCGTCGAGCCGGGTGAATCACTGGAGGAGACGGTCCACCGGGAGATCCGGGAGGAGGTCGGTGTGGAGGTCGCGAACCTCCGGTACTTCGGCAGCCAGCCCTGGCCGTTCCCTCACTCCCTCATGGTTGGGTTCGTCGCCGATTGGGCTTCGGGGGACATCGTGGTGGACGGCGAAGAGATCGAGGACGCCCGCTGGTTCAGCCCCAATCGCCTGCCACCCCGACTCCCCTACGGCCTGTCGATCGCGCGGAAGCTGGTGGACGACTTTCTCCAACGGGTGGGCGGCGCGTAGCTTCTGCCCATGGCTCAGATTTCATCCCGATTCCGACGCGCGTCGGCGGCCGCGCTGTGCACCGCGCCGCTCCTCCTCATCGCACCTACCCTCGAGGCCCAGGAGTCGCGAGGCCCGAGGGTTCTCCGGCTGCCCGCGTCGACCCGGGCCATGGCTCTGGGCGATGCCTATATGATGAACGCCGGCCACGCGGACGCGGTGTTCTATCACCCCGCCCTGGTTCAGGGCGCGTCCGGCTTCGGACTGGACGTCCAGACCTGGTCGGGGGCGTCCAGCTCGTCGGCGGCGTCCGCCGCGGTGGCGTGGCTCGGCGGTTCGGTCGCGATCGGTTTGCAGACCCTCCACTTCGACGGGCCCCCGGGGGATCTGGGTGCCTATCCGGTCGGACAGGACCTCCTCTTCGACCGGGGCGCGACTCCCGTGTCGGAACGGGTGGCGTCGCTGGCCTACGCCCGGGAGATTTTCGGCGTGCGGGCCGGCCTGACGGCGAAGCTGCTCGATGAGCGCTTCGATACGTCCAACGAGACCACGGGCGCGCTCGACGTGGGTCTGGCCAAGGGGCTCGGTCCAGTCACCGTGGGGCTGTCGGCCCGCAACCTCGGCCGGCACATGGACGTGGGCCGTGAAGACGTCTCCCTTCCGACGGCCTTCACCTTGGGGGTCGGCTCGTACGGGCGTCCCCTCGGTCCCCTGGACGTCGGTTTCACCGGCGCCCTGACCTACGAGTCGGACGAGTTGATTCCGGCTGGCGGTATCGAATTCGGATACTGGCCCGTACCCGGGCGGACCTTCGTGGGCCGCATCGGCGCCCGCCGCGTCGTCGAAGGCGATGGAAACCCACTCAGCGTCGGCGCCGCCTTCTGGGGCGACGACATCGTGCTGGAATGGGCCTACCGGCCGTTCGGCGGCACGGTCGACGACGGAACGCACCGATTCGGGGTGCGCTGGCGGTAGGGGAAGGGTTGCGAGCGGCTGGAAGGCACTCCGCTGAGAACCTGATAACGATTCACATCGTGGGTGATTGTTACCCACAACGTGCGTAGTTGTCGTGATCGAGCGTGGACGTCTGTAATCGCGAGTTATCGTTATGTGAAATTGAGCCTCAGGCTCGGGGTTCGACCGTGACGGGATGCTCCCGGGACTAAGTTTGTCGAACCGGAGCTAGCGGGCTGCGGCTTGCGGACCTCGGGACATGGCCTTGGCCAGGTCCTCCCGAGCGGCTCCAAGCTTCAACAACGATCGAACTAACAGGTCGATGGACACGGTTGGATCGGCGGCCTCCATCTTGGCCACACGGGACTGACTGGACCCTACGATCCGGGCGACCTGTGTCTGATTGAGGTGCCGCTGGAGCCGTCGCGAGCGAAGATCCTGAGCGAGCGCGAGCTTGAACTCGATGAACTCAGCCTCGGCGTCGGTTAGCTCGAGGAAGTCTTTAGCGTCGCCCCTATTTCGCGGCCGCGAGCTTTTTCCTGGTTTTGGTGTCCATCGTCCTCTCCTTAGCTGGTGCGGGCGCGTCGATAGGCCCGGAGTCGATCCTTACAGACGTCGATCACATTCTTCGGTGTTGCCCGAGTCTTCTTCTTGGTGTTTCGTCAGGGCCGAACCCACCACGGCGTCGTGTTGGTTCGCCTGCACGGCGTCGAGGCGGCGGAGAAGGCGCGGATCGCCGCTACGGCCATTGCTGATCATGTTGACGAACTGCCTGGTGCCTTCTCGGTCATCGAGAGGGATCGCATCCGGATTAGGCTCGGCCGACCGAAGTAGGGGTCGTGTCAGCCTTTAGACCGTGGCATCGCGTAACATCTGTGCCGCCTGCGCTCACTGCGTTCGCTCCGGAGAACACGGCTCGCGTTGCGAGCCGCGCCGGCACCCTTGAACGTTATCAGAAATTAATCAGAAATGCGCGGTGAGGATCTTAGTGGAATGGCCGGAAACGATGGTTCAGCGACCGGACGCAACGAACTGGTCAGGAGGCCTACGTGATCGCACTGGGTCTTGTTGAGTCGGCATCGCTGTTCCTAGGAGAGCCTCTGCTTGGCGGAGAGAGTCTTGGCGGTGGCTATGAGTCAGAGGTGTTCCTGTCGAGTTGCAACGATATTTCCTTGGTGCTTCATCTGAGCCCGGCATGGCGGACGACTGAGGAACTCGAGTGGGTGCATTCGGTCGTTAAGATGGTGCGTAAAGATGTTTCGGTGGCAGTTGGGCCCATCCAGAGGAAGAACCGAACTGTCTTCGAGTGGAATGGCCGGGGAGCTGCGCTATTTCCGTACGTATCCGGTAGAGCGGTACCTCGCGGCCACCCTGAGCTCGTTGAGGCGGCAGCTCGGCTCCTAGCACGGATTCATCTTGCCCTCGGTCGCCTTGACCCGCAGCCCCGGCCCGCCGGGGCCGGGAATCGGCCCCGGCCGGTTTCCGTCCCGCCGGAGCTTGAGGACAGTGAGTTGGATAAGTGGTGGAAAGGGCTAAGGAGCCGACAGCCCCGGACTGGATTGGTCCACGGTGACTACTACGGTGCCAATCTGCTGGCCGACGACACCCAGGTAGTGGGGGTGATCGACTGGCACGAGATGGACGTCGGCCTGCTCGCCCTAGAGGTCGCGGGTGCATCATATGAATTCTGTCGAAACGACGCGCATGAACTTGATGACCATGCTGCACAGCGTTTCGTGGCAGCCTATCAGGCGAGTGGTGGGCCGCTGGCGGAATGGGAATGGGCGATGATCCCGAAGTTCCGAGCCTGGTGGGTTCGGCAAGACGCCCTTCGCTCCCTCTCTTACGGTCCCGATGGGGACCTCGATTACGCTCGGAAGCAGATGCGCGCGTTCCACGTGTTAAGGGGTCGCGGATGGAAGTGATGCAGTACGGGTTGAGCAGGCCACCGGAAGCGCCCTTAAGTTAACAAACGGGTATCGCCGGCACTCACTGTGTTCGCTCCGGTGAATCACGGCCCTGTAGCGTATCTGCTAATCGAGCAGTATTTCTGTGGTCGCCGGAAGTTCGGGTCGTATCGAGGTCTAGTGAGTAGCACAGTGAGTGTGCTATCGTGCTAGTATGGCGATAGAGTTCCGAAATCGGTGCGCCGAGGATGTCTTCAACGGTGTCGATTCCAAGGCCGCCCGAAAGCTATGCCCACCGGACCTTGTGAGTCGCGCACGGGAGAGGCTCTTCCTCTTGGATGACGCGGAAGTGCTTCAGGATCTCCGCGTTCCTCCAAGGAACCGCCTTGAGACGCTCAAGGGAGATCGGGAGGGTCAGTCCAGCGTCCGAATCAACGATCAGTTCCGCATTTGTTTCCGGTGGACGGAGCGGGGGGCGATAGACGTTGAGATTGTCGACTATCACTCGTAGCGAGAGGAAAAGGAGAATGGTCAGGGTCCCCACACATCGCCCGCCTACCCACGCCGGTGAGATGCTCTTACGGGAGTTCCTGGAGCCTTTGGGAATCACCCAGACCCAGCTCGCTGAGCGGATGGAGATCCCCCTCCAGCGGATCAACAGCCTCGTGAACGGCAGGCGCGGCATCACCCCGGACACGGCCCTGCGCCTGTCCAAGGTCTTTGGCACCACCCCCGGGTTCTGGATGAATCACCAGCTGCGTTGGGACCTCTTCCATGCAGAGCGTGATGCGAAGAAGACATTGGAGCGCATCGAGCCCGTTCCCAGGCGAGACCTCGTTGGGATCACCTGAGTGGTAAGAAGAAATGGTATCGGTCGCGGTTGAGGGGATTCCGTTGGAGGATGCCCGTACCACGGTCCGGTCCCGATTCGGGTGGTAGTCCGACTTCATCCCGAGACGCTTGATGAGTTCATGGAGCGGCCATACCCCCTCCCGCCCCTACTCCTTCACAATCCGATACCGCGACACGGCCTGGACGTCATTCCGATCCAGTTCGGAGCACAGCAGATACTCTCCATCCACGTCCAACAGTCGACACCCGCCCGGGCTCTCGACCCTCCCGAGAACGAAGCCGTCGGGGAGAAGGACTGTAAAGAACTGCGGCGGAGCACCTCCCCGCTCGTACGATCCGAGCCACACCGTCCCGTCTCGTCCAACCGTCATCGACGAAAAGACCGGCTGAAAATCCGCGACCGACCGTTCGAGCTCGAGCGCGTCTTCCATGCGCTTCAGGACCGCCGGCGCTGCCTCGCGGTGCCCGCTTGCACGATCGAGATAGGCGGCCTTGTGTGCGGCCCACCATTCATCGTCGACGGCCACCCGCTCCGGCGCCCAACGTGCGACCTGACGTAGTTCTCCATCCAGCCCGTACCAGCGAACCTCCGCCTCCGGCGAGGCCGCGTAGACGAAACGGTCTTCGGTGGCATCGACCTCGCCTCGCTCCCCGGTGCTTCGGGTTGCCGCAAAGCCGCCGGGACCGGCATACGTCGCGATCATCGGGAACCAGCCGACGGTGTCCATCGGCGCGGCGCCGTCCCATCCAGTTGCCACGACGGGGCCGTCCCGCCAGGGGATGAATGCAGGGTCGGGCGAGGCAGACCAAGCGCCGACATCCATGACAATCCGCCCGGTAGGCGACGCCACCATCGGCCGAAGGGAATACGGCGCGCGAGATTCCCGGCGGAAGGTCCGCCCGAGCGATCCCGTCGCGTCGAATACCGCCCAGCGTCCGTCTCCTCCCACGGTCAGGACGGAATCTCCCGGTAGCAGGACGGCCCCCCGAAGTCCTCCACCGATCTCCGACGGACCGTCTCCGCGCCCGCCGAAAACCGCCTCTACGTCCCCACCCGGCCCCACGACGTAGACGATGTCCGACCGGGAATCCGTCACCAGGGCGCCGCCGTCGCTACGCAGAGCACCGGACCCGAGCCCCTCGAACTCCGGGCCGTCGTCACTCCAACCGACGCGCCAATCCGGTCGGCTCGCGACCGTCCAGGGAGCCAGCTGCGTCCCGCTACCCGCCGTCTGCACCACCCGCACGTCGGCGGAATCTGTAACGGTAGGCAGGGCCACAGACGGCGAGGGGTCGGCGGCGCAGCCGCCGAGCGCGAAGCCGCCGAGGAGACAGAGGAGGACGGTGGACGGTTGGGTCGGGTGTCTCATACAGGATAGGGGACGAGGGCACTGGATTCCGTATTCTATGCGGGAGGCTCCGGCTATCGCCACCACGCACCGATATCACGTTTGTAATTCCGCCGGCCGCCTGTACTGGTCGCCGGGCGCCGCACCCGAAAGCCGCGATCTTCCCCCTACCGCCCCTCCACCCGCGCCGACAGGAACGCTGGATCCAGGTCGCTGAAGCCGATCTGGTCGACCACGACCTCTCCGGCCACCGC
The DNA here is from genome assembly GCA_029262115.1 of Gemmatimonadota bacterium. Classification (GTDB taxonomy): domain Bacteria; phylum Gemmatimonadota; class Gemmatimonadetes; order Longimicrobiales; family Gaopeijiaceae; genus JAJCZZ01. Next base: position 56,596 of record JAJCZZ010000084.1, read on the forward strand.
TTGATCGAAGACGAGTCGGACCGCTTCGAGCCGGCGAACGTCGAGCGCGGGGTTGGCCGCGACGAAGTCGCCCAGAGGAATCGAGTACGTCTGCAGCACCATCTCCCAGAGCGTCTGGAAGCGTCGGTTTTCCTGGTCGCGGCGGCGGGAGATCGTGGTCTTCAAGGGGCGGCGCACCGGCCCGTAGGCCGACAGGATCACACTGGCCGTCCCGCCTGAGGCGTCCCGGACCTCCACGCTGAGGTCGACCGGGGGCTTCTCATCGTCCTCGTCGTCTCCACCCCCCGGACGCCCTCGACCGCCGCCGCTCGATTCCTCCGACTTGGTCGTGTCCGGGACCGGATCCGCACGGGGGCCCGGCAGGTTCTCGGTGGCAGCAAGAGTGAAGTCGAGCGTGGTGCCGGCCGAAAGCGCCCACCGCCGGGCGGATCCCGCGGGGAGGGCGACCTCGAAGGCGGCCGGTGGGCCCATGCGCGTGGTATCCGCTCCCGCAATCCGATTGTTCCAGCCCAACCACACCGCCTGGTTCTCCTGACTGGCGGACGTGTTGTTCCGGTTGGCGGAGCGAAGCTCGAGGGTGGCCTCGCGCCATACGGCCAACGAGTCGCCGCGCAGCCGCACGCCCGCCTCGGTGCCGGAGGTGACGTCGATATCCTCTTCGAAGGTGGCGAGCGGACGGAAGTCGCTCGTCTCGAAGCGCGTCACGTACATCGTCTTGGGAAGCCACTCGCCCACGACCCTGTGATCCCGGAACATGGGCAGGTATCGCTTATCTCCACGAAGAACCGTCTCGAGGAACGCGGACACGTAGAGCTCGGCAAAGCGGCGCTGATCCTCTCCGGGAATGAGCGTCCTCAGGTCGAGAATCCGACCACTCCGGGGACCGTTGTCGTGCGCGCCCCAGACCGTATTCCACTGCCCGTGGTTCGCACGATACACGTAGATGGCCGACTTGAAGTGGAAGTCATCGTCTGTGAAGCGGAGGCGGTTGTAGATGCGCAGGCCGTGGAAGCTCGTCACGTCACCGTCGTGGGAGCCGTGAAAGACCAGATAGCTCACATTCTCCGTAGCGACTTTTCGACCGGTCGGGAGGTACTGACCGTCCACCGGCGCGATCGAAACGATGCCCTTGATGTCAAAACCGAAGTCGAAGTCGAGCGTGGCGTCGTCCGGGTAGTGGCTCAGCGTGTTGAAGGCGGCCGCGTTCGCCACGGCCTCCCCACCCCGGGAGTGGCCCATGAGCACGATATTGCCCATGTCGACCTTCCCTGTGAATGGGTTACCTGCTTCTCCGGTCCAGTCACGGAAGAGCCCGAGATGCCTCAACAAGAACCAGCCGCGCGCGTCGTTCTCTCCGCGGATGCCCCCGTTGATGAAGTTCTCGTCCACGCTCGCCAGGATGTAGCCGCGGCTCGCCAGGAGCTCGCCCAGGTAGTCGTACCCCGGGTCGGAGAAGTCCTTCATGTTGTGGTTTCCGTGCACCACCAACACGAGGGGAAACGGTCCGGCACCGTCGGGATACCAGACGCGTGCGTTCAGCGGCATCTCCTTGGGCGTGAAACCCCAGTAGTCGTTCCGCTCGTCCGCGGACTGGCCGAGGCTGACCAGCTTGGACGCATCGACCGCTTCGGTCGTGATCGCAACCGAATCGCGGTACTCGGCTCGGTTCTTGTCGGTCCCGCTTCCGTAGTAGAGCGTCAGGACGTCGTACCGGCCGGTCGCACCGGGGTCGGGAGCGTCCAACGCCTGATGGGCGAGGACGGTCGGCGCGTCGTTCGGGCTGAACTCGAGGGCGGGAGCACACGAGGCAAGCAGGGCCAGAGCCGCCGTCGCGGCATTTCGAGATCGGTTGGTCATAGCCGAAAGACTAGGTCGAAACAGTGGAGACCGGCAACGGCAGGCCCTCGCCTGACCCATCTCCCTTGGACCCGCCCCGGCCGTCCTGGGTAGCGTTGGCTCCCACTACCGACACCAGGAGAAGTTCGTGGCAAACCCCACCGTGACCATCGAAACCAACCAGGGCACCATCAAAGCCGAGATGTACGCCGACGTGGCACCCGAGACCACCGGCAACTTCATGAAGCTGGCGAAGGACGGCTTCTACGACGGCGTCGTGTTCCATAGAGTCATCAAGGACTTCATGATCCAGGGCGGCGACCCGACAGGCACCGGCCGCGGTGGACCGGGCTACACGATCAAGGACGAATTCGCGCCGGGCCTCACCCACAGTAAGAAGGGGCTGTTCTCGATGGCGAACTCGGGGCCCAACTCGGGCGGATCCCAGTTCTTCATCACGCTCGTCGCGACGCCCTGGCTCGACGGAAAGCACGCGATCTTCGGCGAGGTCGTCGAGGGCATGGACGTGGTCGACAAGATCGGCGCTAGCATGACGGGGCCGGGGGATCGCCCGAAGGACGAGATCCGCATGGAGAAGGTGACGGTCTCGGAAGAGTAGAAGGGATGCTGGCTTCTCGCGGGTATGGAGATGCGCGGCGGTCATGAGCGCGGCGGCGTGCCAGGGCTCCACCGAAGCTCCGGTGTCGGTCGGACCGGGCAGCTACATCACGTCGGGCGAGGCGGTCCGAAGATCCGTGTTAACCGATGGGCGCCACCGCCCCTCGCTCCGCCACGCTACTGCGACCCATCCTTGAGGCGAGCACCCCTCTCACACCTCAACGCGCGCCGACCCCTTCCGGTGGCCACTCAAGTGTGGGTCGCTTCTTCTCCTCCGCGCACTCCCTCAAATACAGATTGATCAGGGTCTGGTATGGGATCCCGGTCTCCTCCGCGAGGCCCTTGAAATACTCCACCGTGGGACCATCCAGACGGATCGTGACCCGTTGCTTCAGTCGACCGGCATACGGGTTCTTCCTTGCTTTTGAGAAGTCGTACTCGTCTCTCATTCGGATCTACCTCAAGCGAATCTCGTAGTCGCGTGTCTCCGGGCGGGTCGCTTTCCGCGCAGGGATGATCCGTATCGTGTCCCCGTCTCGTAGAGCGTGCACCACGACCAGGAGTCGCAGCGAGGCGCTCAGACCGAGCATGACGACCCGCTCTTCGTCGGTGCGGGGGTGAGGGTCCTCCTAGAGCAGCGCCTGCTCGTCGTAGAACACCGAGCGCGCCTCTTCAAACGAGACGCCGTGCTTCCGACGGTTCATTTCCGCCTTACGGGAATCCCACTCGAATCGGATCTGGCCCTGAACGTGCAGAGCGGCGTGCCGTTCCACTGGGGTGGTCATCAGGCTCACGGACGCTGTCCGGACCCTTGGCTCCCGAAACAACTCGCCGCCCATTCTTGCGGTGCGGCGACCACGCAAGAACGATCACTGATGCATGAAGCTGCCATAGGTTCCGTCACGTTGATCGATCGGTCTTTTTCTCGGGACACCAAACCTCCAGCGGCGGGCAGGTCAAAGGGGGCGGACACCTCAATACCCTTTACCTGAGCAATGCTTGGCTTCGCTCCCCTTCCTACCTGGGTCCACCGCCATCCATGACGTCCGCGACCCGGGCACCCAGGGCACCGCCGCGTAGGATGACCAACTCGGCGGCAACCCAAAAATTGTTGTCGGTCGCTGGACCGGTCTTCTTGTCGCGCATTACCACACCACCATCTTGAAGGACCTCGAAGTCCAACGAGCTAGGTCCACCGGCGTTGTACCCCTCTATAAGCACGTATAGGTCACCGCCCGTTATGAGTGCGGAGAAAACGTTCGGCTTGTCATTGCGAAGCGCCACGATATCGCGGACGATATCGACGTTTGCGACGCCACCGAGCTGTCTGTTCGTGTAGACGACGACTTTGTCGTCGCCCCCTGCCTCCTTCGACCACTTGCTAGCCACGGACACACGGGCGCCGTCATCGGGGGAATCGATGCGTACAAACCAGCTACCAATCCGCGGAGCGGTGTTCCGTCGAATATCTCTGAGCAGCTGGAGCTCCGCCTTGTTGTTGGGAGGTGGTGGAGGTGGCATGAGAAGTCCTCTCGTTGGAAATGAGCTAGGCATGAGGCGCTCTATCTGCGCCCATACCATCAGACGGACATACCGTGTGCTTTTCTCGCTCAGGGGCTGCGGCTACCCCGGTAGCTCGAAGACAGAAGGTGGCTCAGAACGGCGGACGCTAACGTTCAGAGTTACCGGCGCAGCCCCCCGCAACTCCGGTTGAGGCTCCACTTCCGCTGACCCTTGTGCCGTCGTCCAGCCTACCCGAGACGTTTGGGGTCGTGATCCTCCGAAGCGAGCGAAGCGAACCGGGCGCGGTGGCTGACGCGGCAGTGACAAGGCGGTTCGGTTGGTCGATCACAAGGGTGAGAAGCGAACCAAGACTGGAGTGGGAGGGTCCACTTCAGGGATCGGCGCACATGGGAGATCGTTGGTGTCCTGGAGGACGTCCGCAGACAAGGCTTAGAGTCGAAGGCGGGCCCGGAGGTCTTCCTGCCACTCTCCCAAGAACCCTTCAATGGTTTCTTCGTGATCAGAACCCGGGGGAACGCCTCGGCAATGGTCGGGTCCATCCGGGAGGCCCTTTGGGACGCTGACACTTCTCAGGCGATTTGGGCCAACCGCCCGGTGATCAACATGCTGTCCGAGTGGACGCGCCAGCGCACGTTCAACACGGCACTCCTAACCGCTTTTGCCGCATTGGCTTTGGCGCTCTCGGCTATTGGGGTCTACGGATTGATGGCGTTCTCGGTGGAGTTGAGGTTGCCCTCGCGCGCTGCACGGACTGTGGTCAGGAGCACCTCGTGGCGTTCAGCTGCAAGGGACGCTGTGTCAGCCCCTCATGCACGAACCGGCGCATGGCGGAGCTCGCGGCGCACCTGAGCGACAGCGTCGTGCCCACGGTGCCGGTGCGGCAGTGGGTGCTGTCGGTGCCCAAGCGCCTGCGTCCCCAGCTGATGCGGGATCCCGATCTCGGTGGCGCGGTCCTGCGGATCCTGCTGCGCGTCATCCGGACCGAGCTACGCGGCGCCGCTCGGGGCGCTGTTCCGCCCGACGCACGTCTCGGTGCGGTGTCCTTCCTGCACCGCTTCGGCTCGGGCCTGAATCCCCACCCTCACTTCCACCTGGCGGTCCGATCATGCAGCGGCGGACTCTCCAGCTGTATGTCCGTCGCGGGCTCCTCTCCGAGCAGGATGCGAAGGACATGCTCACATGGCGGGGCACCGGCGGCTTCAGTCTCGATGGCTCGGTTCGGATCGCAGCGCACGACCGGGCCGGGCTCGAGCGACTCCTTCGCTACGGGCTCGACCGCCCTCGCGCTGCATCGCCTAGCTCCGCGTGCGGCCACTCGACCGACCGCGGCCCGCGCGGTCGCTGGGCGCAGCAGCACGCCCGGGTCTACGAGGTGCACCCGCTACGCTGTCCCGCCTGCCACGGTGCGATGCGCATCCTCGCCTTCCTCACCGACCCGGGCGTGCCGCGCCCCATCCTGCGACACCTACGCATCCCCGAGCATCCACCACCGGTCAGCCCGGCTCGGGGACCGCCGCAGACCGAGCGGATCGCCGGCGACGCGCACCGAACCGGCCCCACGCCCCTTCTTGCGCCGCACGAACGCATCCCACCACGTTCCCTCCATCCGGGACCGACCCCGGTTGAATTTCCTTCCCCATCACGCGTACGCACCCAACAGTTTGACGTCGCCGACCGACGCACCGAGCACCTCGTATGCCGAGCGTAACGCGGTAGGATCGTCCGAGTGCACATCGACATGGAAGCGATACTCCCAAGGTTTTCCGGCGATGGGCCTCGACATGATCCACAGCAGGTCGACATCGCGTTCGGCCAAGACGCCCAGCACGGCGTGGAGGCTGCCGGGCCGGTGGGGTAGCGTGAACGTGAGAGATGCTTTGCGTGCAGCACCGAGCGGTGGGGCGATCCCGGGCGCGACGCCCAGGAAACGCGTGTGGTTGAGCGGGTCGTCCTCCAAGCCGCGGACGAGGATCTCGCCTCCATAGAGCTCCGCGGCCAACGCCGAACCGATGGCCGCGTCGTAGTCGGCCCCTCCCCCGATCAGGTCCCGGACGCTGCCGGCCGTGTCGTACGCCGGGACTTCAACGATGGAAGGGTGCGCACCGAAGAAGGCCCGGCACTGGCGTAGCGCGACCGGATGCGACGCGACTCGGTTCAGCTCGTCCAGGCGGAGGCCGGGTGGCGCGACAAGGCACAGTTCGACCCGCACCCGCGTTTCTGCCACGGCGTGGACGCTCGCGGCCGCCATGAGGTCGAGGTTTTCAACGACCGCGCCTGCCAGGCTGTTTTCCATAGGCACCGCACCCCGTTCCGCCCGCCCTTCGGCCACTGCCTGGAACAGGCCGGGGAAGTCGCGACAAGGCAGGATTTCCACGTCGGCTCCGAACAGTTGTAGCGCGGCTTGATGGCTGAACGCACCGTGCTCGCCCTGGATGGCGACGCATAGCGGCGAGCTCATGGATCTCTCCGCGCCGCCCGCGCGCGGTCCGCCTCTCGGTCCAGGTGGGACAACGCGAGGAGGCTCCAGAACACATTGCGGACCGGTTCGGGCTCGATGCTGCGTTGGCGCGCGTTCGTCGCCGCCCTTCTGACGATCTCCGCCTCCCGCTGGAGATCGCGCGCGGGAGCGCCCTGGGCGTGTTTGGCCGCCGCCGCCCGGCGCGCAAGCTCGAGTCTGCTGGAGATGAGTTCGATGATCGAGTCGTCCACGTCGTCGATCTGCTTCCTCGGCCCCCCCAGGGTGACGCAGCGTGACGGGCGAGCGCGGGAAGATGTGTCGTTGTTTGAGATGTGCATGCTCGGTTCGTAGTCGAGGATGGAGTGGAGGAACGGGATAGGGGGGCAGCCGGTGATCCCGGCTGTCCCCTCCCACACCACCGGACATGCGGGTCCGCATCCGGCGGTTCGGAGCGTCACGGCGGTGGACGGCGCCACTGTCCTTCCGGTACGCTCCCGACTGGCCGTTCAGGTGCAGGAGCGGAACGCGGCGTGGTGGCACTCCCTTGCGGTGGTGGTCCCGGAGAGCCGGACCCTTCAGGGAGCCGGCTACCTCTTCCCGGGGCCCCCTTTCGAGGTAGGACCGTATGATCCTGGGTTAGTGGTCCTCGAGGTGAAGGCCTACAATCCGCGGGCTCCGCATCAGTTCTTCGGTCTCGCGGCGTTCAGGGTCACCGGCTCGTATCCCTCGTGGACGGTGAGCTTCGAGGACGGCAGCGACGGGGACTTCAATGACATCATCGTCTCTGTGACTGCATTTGATGCTCCCGCCGCCACCCTTGAGATCACATGCGTCCCAGCTTCGGTGATGCGTGGGAACCCGGTGGATTGCACCGCCACGAGCGGCGCCGAGGCGAACATCGTGGTAAAGGAGTGGTCGTTCTCGGGCACGAATGGGCTCACGGCGGGCGAGATGTCGGGCGTGAATCCCTGGTCCGGGCCCCTGGTCACGGGGGGCACCGTGACCGTGAAGGCGGACGTCGACGGCATGGAAACGACGGCGACGACGTCGGTTTCCGTCACGGCGAGGAACTGGGCCGGCGTGACCCCGTCTTTCACCGTGGCCGAGAGCAGTCCCGGACCGCTCCCCGGCAACCCGACCGTGATTGGAGACTTCGGCAAGATCGGCTTCAGGCCGGTCGCCACGTCGCAGGCGGCCGCGGTCGCGCAAGTGCCCTCCGGCCCGAACGTGGGCATGAACTATCTGAGGAGGATCCCCTACGGGATCGAGGCCACGGTCCACGTCAATACTGTCGCCCTCTCCCAGGGAGTGCGTTCTGGATGAGCCAGCCGAATCGTCAGTCAACGGATACGAACGGAAATCTCCTCTGTGCTCGAAAGGACGTGGTCCCGTTCCAGGCGGTCGTTCGGAGGCACGAAGGGATAGGGCTGGACCCCGCCTCTCATGCCCGCCTCTACCGGGATAAGCTCTTCCAACTCACAGGTCCGGCGCTGGAAGGGATCGTTGCGGCGCAGCCGTTTGCGGTGCTCGGCGCCGCGAATGCTCCTTTCCAGGCCGCGATGGCGGCCGCCCGGGCCGAGGCGGCTAGGGCACGGCTAGGGCCGACCAGGGCGCTAACATCCCAACCTACTGCCTGTTCGCGGGTATCACGTACTAGCGGAGGAACTATGAATTCCACGACTCGACATATACTCGGCGCCACGGTCTGCGCCTTCCTGGCCGTCGGACCTGTGGGTGCGCAGCAAGATCCGGGAACAGTGAAGCTCCGTAACGACTGCAGGCTCGGGGAACAGGTGCTGACGCATGGCCGGCCCGCCAACAAGCGGGACTGGGCTCTCCAACTCATCGGGTCCTGTCCCCAGGGCGCGAGAGTGGTGGCGTCCATGTGGAATGCGCCGCCGCGGGACGACTCGGGCCTCCAGGGCCTGTACCATGCGTCCATCCATGCCAAGGATCCGGCGCTTTTCTCCCGAGCCCTCAGCATCGCGCAGGACGGGGCGGTAGACGCTCCGGTTCGACTGGCTGCGCTCGGGACCGTGGTTACATACTTGCGCCCCGACCTGATTCTCAACCTGGTGGACCGCACGCGTCAGGAGGGGTGGCCGCCGATCGAATGGAGCAACGTCTGGGCGAACCTGGATCACCCGATGCACCGGCCGGGGGAGGTCTCCCTTCCGGCGGGCGCGATGGAGGCGGCCACTGCTCTTGTGCAGATCCTCAAAGACGGCGACGGCATTGATCCGCTCCTGCGTGACTCGGCCTACTGGCTGACCGCCTTCTACCAGTTCGGCAACTGAGGCCCCCAGCGGCTATCCATCGAGCGGAGCCTCTCCGCACCGCAACATCTCCGACCGAGAGCTACGACAGAAGTTTCGCGCGCGCCAATTAGAGCGGTGTTTTCCGCACTTCGCGAACAACCGAGAGCGCGCGGTCGTCGGGCTATCCCCCCCGAAGCCTCTCCCGGACGTAGCGCGCCACCGCGTCGATGTCCCGGTACTTCAGCCCGACCAGCCCCCAGTACGGCATTCCCGCGACGTTGCCCGTGAAGATCTGACGCCGCTGGCCGCTCCCATCGTCGGCGAAGCGCCAGTCCGCGCCCAGGAACGAGGGCGGGCGGAGCGTGTCGCCGAGTTCGAGCGACTGATCATGTTGGCGATCGCTCAGTTGGGCGAAGAAGCGTACGGCGCCTCCATCCTCGAGGAGTTGGACTGGCGCACCGGGCGCGACATCAAAGGGGGCGCGATCTACATGGCCCTCAAGCGGCTGGAAGAGAAGGGGATGATCAGCTCGCGCGTCGGCCCGCCGACCGCCGAGCGCGGGGGGCGAACCAAACGGCTTGTGCGACTGGAGCCAGCGGGGGTCGCCAGTCTCCGCACGGCACACGTCGAATGGAACCGCATGACCGCGGGGCTCGACACCCTCCTGGGGGACGCATGAGACGACGCCCACCGTGGTGGGCCCACGTGCTGCTCGCTCTCGTGCTCCGCGGCGACGCTGGAAACGCCTTCCACGGCGATCTGGACGAGCGGTTCGTTCGACGGTACGACCGGGACGGTCTCCGCGCCGCCCGTCGTTGGTATCGGCGCCAGGTGGTGAGTACCGTGCTGTGAGCCGCGCGCGATCGGATCTCGGCGGTGGGGACGGTCAGCGACCACGCCGCTGGCAGGGTTCGCCCGGCCGAGATCGCCTCGTCCCGGACGCCAGGGCGCCCCCGATCGCCTCAGGATCGCCCCGAGCGCCTCCGCCGGATGGCCGCGGCGGTGCGGGTGTCGGCACGCACTCTATGGAGGTCGCCGTCGTTCTCGGTGCCTGCGGTGCTGCTGATGGCGCTTGGCGTGGGGGGCTTTGCCACCGTCTTCACCCTCGTAGACCACACCCTTCTGCGCCCGCTCCCCGTAACCCGATGCCGATCGGCTGGTGTCGGACGGGGCAACCATTCCGGTCCGGTGGCCAAGGCTCTGCAGGAGGAGACGAGCGCGTTCGACTCGTGGGCGGTGTCGTTTTCCGATGACACGACGCTCGAGAGCGGGGAGCGTCCGGTGCAGGTCGAGACCGCATCGGTTTCGGAACGCTTTTTCTCGGTGTTCGGCGCCGTGCCGGAGCGCGGCGGTCTGCTGGTGGCGGAGGACTTCGTGGCCGCAGACGCGGTGGTGGTGTCGGCGGACGCATGGCGTCGGGCCTTCGGTCGGTACCCGGACCTCATCGGCCGGTCCATCCGTCTCGATGGCCGTTCGTATACGGTCGTGGGGATCCTGGACTCCGGCTTCCCGCCGCCGAGGGCCGTGCTCCCGGAGCAGGTCGATGTGTGGCGTCCCATCGACTGGAGCGATCCTCGCTACCAACGGCCCGACATGGCCTCGATGCAACCCATGGCCCGCATCGCTCCGGGTGTCGAGGCGGCCGCGGCGGCCACCGACCTGGACGCCCTCGCCGACGTCCTCGCGGCGCGGTACCCCGAGAACATGCCGGACGCGAACGGTGTCGCCGAGCCGCTGCCGATGATTCGACTCCGGGACGCGACCGTTCAGCGAGTTCGCGGCGGCCTGGGCCTGCTGTCCGGCGGTGTCGCGCTTCTCCTCTGCGTGGCGTGCTTGAACGTGGCCCACCTCTTCCTCGCCCGGAGCGTGGCGCGTCTCAGGGAGATGGCCGTGCGCCGCGCCCTCGGCGCCGATCGGCGGGAATTGCTTCTGCAGGTGGTTATGAAGAGCCTGATCGTGGGGGTGGTCGGCGGCGTGTTGGGAATCGGCCTCGCGATGGGGGCGTTGGACTGCGAACCTTCCTTCCGGGAAGCTCGCCGTGATCTCCAATTCTCCCTCCATCGCCTCCACAAAGCGACGAAGCGAGCTTAGGCACATGTCGGTCCGGCGTTCCAGCTTCGAGATCGTCGCCTGGTTGAGACCCAGCACATCCGCGAGCTCTTCCTGGGACAACGCGCGAGCCTGTCGGAGTTCCTGGAGGGGAAGCTCTGCCAAGAGTTCCTCGGTGCGTTTCCGGATGCGATCCTGCCGCTTCTTCGGCATCGCCTCACGAACCGCTCGGAATGAAGTCGCCATCAGATCAAGTCTTCCTTCTCGAGGATCTCAAGATGCTCGTCGTAGAGGTCATCCGCCTTCGGCACGTGTTGTTAACTGAAGGCCCGTGGCCAAGGCTTGCCCTCAACGGCCACTCAGCCACATCGTTCACCCATTCGCGAACCCAGGGTGTATCAACAGTATCACCCAGAATCTCCGGGCCTGCTCCGCTCATGACAGAACTCCTTCGCAAAGCGTTTGAAGAAGCGTCCAAGCTACCTCCCCAGGAGCAAGATGCCCTCGCGTCTGTTCTCCTTGACGAGATAGACGGCGAGCAGGAGTGGGACAGCGCCCTGACGGAGACCCAGGACAGACTCGCTTCGCTGGCGGACGCCGCTCTCGCCGAGCACCGCGCCGGCAAGACTGACACGCTCGATCCTGAGAAGATGTGACGTCCACGACCACTTCCGCCTTCAGGAAGTGCTTCGAGGGCCTCCCACAGCGAATCCAGGTTCGTGCTCGGCAAGCGTATCTGATGTTCTCGGAGGACCCTTCGCATCCGGGCTTGAACTTCAAGCAAGTTCACGCGTCTCGTCCCATCTTCTCCGCCCGCGTCTCCTTGGGCTACCGAGCCCTCGCCGTTCGAGAAGGCGATACTCTGATCTGGTTCTGGATCGGTTCTCACGCCAACTACGACAAGTTGCTCCCGCGTCTGTAGGTCTCTCCCCCGGTCGCCCGGCTACCCGCGTATTAATCTGTACATACGCGCGAACAAGGCGGTCCGTCCGACGGACCCCTGAAGGGCTTTCAGATAGACACGATGGAAGGGCTGGCCTCCAGCGGTCGACGCGGATTAGCGTCACCAGGAGGCAACACCAGAGCCACATGCGGATTTGATCCGCAGCCAACAGGAGACCAGCCCCATGTCCTCATCCCACAACTTCTGGCTCGGCATGGACGTCCACAAGGAGTCCGTCACCATCGCCGTGTTCCGCGACCGCGACGCCGAGCCCCTGCGCGTCGATCGCCTGCCCTACGATCTCAAGAAGATCCGCCGCTACGTTCAGCGTCTGCAGGCCGAAGACAGCGTTCGCGCATGGTACGAAGCTTCGGGCGCTGGCTACGTGCTTCCAGCGCGAGATCGTCAAGTCCCGCCACTACATCCTCAAGTTCATGCGCCGGCGTGGCTTCATCTACGGGACGGCACCCACTGGACCGTGCGCCATCTCAACTGGATCCGCCAGGTTCTCGCCCCCGGCACTCTGGCCGAGGAGGATTACACGGTCCTCTCCGAGTACCTCGCCCTCCCCTGAGTTCAAGCTCCAGCGCCGCGACGACCTCGACCGACGGATCGCCGAGCTCGCCCTCACCCCTCGCTACAAACCCACCGTCGGCGCCTCCCTCCGCATGCGCCAACAGGGTCAGGATCCTGACGTGATCCGCCACGCCTGGACGTGTCAGCATCGCCTCGACACCCTCTTCCACCGGCTCGCCGCCACGAAGCCCAAACAGGTGGCCGCCATCGCCGGCGCCCGTGAGATGGTCGGCTTCCTCTGGGCCGTCCTGCACGACATCGACGTCGCCACCCTCCAGGAGGATATGACCTCAGCCGCCTGACCCATTAACTCGAGATCATGGAGTCCCGGGGCACGATAGGAGAACGCCCCCAAACGTTCTGGGGTCCGGCTTCTCGCCCAATCCCCGTGTATAGACTCCGGCCAGCTCCCGACGAATCCGTCTCCTGGCGCTCTGGACCCCGCGCCTAACCACCGTATATCAGCAGGATTCATCGTCGAAGACGCCAGGGGCTACTCTCTCGCCTTTCCTCAACCTTGACAGGCCCCTTCCATATCAACGTTCAAAGTCTCAGGCGTGCCTGTTCCAGCGAGGGCCGAGCGAAGCGACGCCCCGAGTGAACGGGCATGCCCCGAAGGGCCGCGCCCGCACAGCGGGCGCGAGCTGAGACTGTTTGTTATGTGACGGCCGCGGGCGCCTTGGGATCTCTCGAGATGGAGGCGCCGTCCACTGGTTGGTCCTTCCACGAAGAGAGGAGACGCCCGAGCTCGTCCAAGAAGTCGGTGATCGTTAGATCGAAGGAGCGCGCGAAGTGCTCCGCCGCGGCAGCGGTTAGCCGGGACTCGGCGTTTTCCAGCCGACTGACCTGCCTCTCCCCAACACCGTCAATGTCCGCCTGCCTCAGCCCTCGTTGTTCGCGCATGTACTTCAGAGCTACTGCGGTGCTTTCAGAACGAAAGCGCTCGATCTCGATTTCGGCAAGTTGCGACGGATCGACCGCCTGAAGGAGTTGGGATGGGCCGATGTGAATATCTGTGTCAGGCCACGTTATGAACGAACCGTCTATGTCGACCTCTAGCTTCTTCAATTGCTCAGATGCAAGTGATCGGATCGAGGGCACCTGATCGACGGGGAAATCACGGATCGTGAGGTCCCCCATGAAAACCGTCAACGTCGAACCGACGACGTACGCGTCAATCACGCCTTCATAGGGTTGCGCCCGCTGGGGGGCAATGACCCATCGGCGCACGCTTCCGATGTCGTCGGTTAGGAAGAGCCGTTGGTCGGGCTTGCGAAGCCGAAGCAGAGTCGGGATACGCATCGCAGCCCCGAGCGCAAGATCGAGGATCACGAGAAAACGTGTCTCGGAGTCCATCCACGTGGGTAGGGCATGTCCTGCAACAAGCTCACTTGCCAGGAGGCAAACGGAGCTGCTCGCTCCAAAACCACCATCGTCCCTTCCGTCCCGCAATAGCCCCTGACAGGCCTGGGACAGTATGGGCGGGAGGTCAGCAAGCTTCAAGACAGACTCGGACGCGTACCATCTAACCATCATTCATCTCCACCCTGGTGGACCTTCTGGCTCCACTCCTGAAGCAGTTCGGCTCGATGTTCCTTGGCCAAGCCAAGCAGGGCCCTCCGGATCCGCCCCGGCACCCTCTTCAATTCAAGAACCACCTCGACCTGAGGAGGTTCAAGGAGGAAGTAGACACGGACCTCCCACTCACCGGAAAGAACTGGCATGGAAATAAGCTGGTCGATGATCGTCGCTGTAGAACCAGCATCGACAACCAGCAAGGTGGAAGGCCTCAACGATCGGCATCGAGAGCCAATGGACTCCTCAGCCCTTCGGAGGAAAAGGGTCGTTCCCGTAGGAATTGCGCTCTCGAATCCTCCCGTCCCGGCCATGAATGAGCACTTCCGCTTGCTTGTTCTTGGCGATCCTAGTCGCGGCGTCAACGGCGTCCTTCTGAGTGCGAAACCGCTTCGTGTCACGCTCGTTCCCCTCTCCACGAACGGCCCACTCACCGTCGCGCGGAACGACGTGCTGACTCTTGCTCCGCTTCGGCATCCTCCACCTCCAGTCGGTAACCAGACATGTAATAGGTGTAGCATTCTGTGCATGTCTGGTCAAGGCCAGAAGGCTGTCAGATAGACACGATGGAAGGGTTGGCCTCCAGCGGTCGACGCGGATTAGCGTTCTAAGTTGCCGGCGCGGCGCTCCACGGACGTTCACGAGTCATGCATCGCTTGACCCTGGCCTACCCATCGACCCGCCCGAAAAGCCTAAGCGCCGTGCTTCAGTGGAGCGAACGAAGCGAAGCGCAGTGAGCGTAACCGGAAACCGCATTGTCATCTGCCGTCGCACCAGATCCGCCAGACGGCCCCACTGACACCGTCGCACTCGATCTCGGTGCGTCGGCACCATCACGTCGCCCTCAAGAGTGAGCCTCGGCCGCGCAGCGCCACCGCGTTACCTCCCGATCAGCCCATGACGAGAACGGTATTGGTAGACGGCCGTCTTCGCTTGCCCGTAGCTGTAACCCAGACCCTCTAGGTACTTGACGCAGTCCCGGGGTGCCTTGGCCTTGGCACCAAAGGCAGTGAGGAGTCGCTCGTACTGTTCCTGGCTTCCAGGCTTCGTCGCCTCTTCGTCGCCGTGATGATGCAGGAAGACATAGGCCCCGTTCTTGGCTTGGCCGACCGTTGCCCCATGATCAATCAATAGTTCCTGGCACTGAGTATGGCCGAGTGCGCGGCGACGAGCACCGTGGCTGCTGAGCACCCGGTTGTACTCTGGCTGGCCAAATCGCCTGATGTGGTCACACATCATTGATAGCGGCTCGGACCGTATCGTTCCTCGGGTCACGCATAGGTTGCTCCGGATTCCTAAGGGATCTGCCGGAGCATCGGTCAAATGTCGATGAGAATCAACAATGTGGGATCAAGTCCACTTTTTTGGGCAAGTGCGCGTGACTCGGGGATCTTCCACTTGGCTTCCGTTGACTCGGCAACGGGGTCATGTCGATGACACATAACTGTCGATCGCCGACGACGACTACATGGATGGGGCGGCCGAGGCGCTCACCGTCCGCGGGGGCTCCCGTCCGCGCCCCTCAGGCGTCGCCGGCCGCCATGGGCGAGCGGGCGGGTAAGGGCTCGGTCGAGCTCAGCCCTCCAGGAGCTCCGGTCGGTCGCCCTCGGAAAGCTCGGCATGACGGGCGAGCGCCACCGCACCCGGTGCGGAGATCCCCCCGAGCAGAGCGGTCAGGCCCATGGCGCCGAGGATGTCGATGAAGGTGGTGCCTACAGAGAACATCCCCAGCGGAACAAACAGCAGCGGTACCGCCGCCGATCCGAGAACACCCCAGAGCGCCATCTTCTTGAGTGAGAGCTGATCCAGCCGCTTCCGCCCCTCGGTCAAAGCCAGGAGCTTTCCGAACCCGACGCCGGACACGAAGCCGTACATCCCCATACCCAGGGCCCAGGTCGTAATCGGGTTGTACCAGAGCCAAGCGTCCGTCATGAAGCCGAGGAGGACGCCGATGACGCCGCCCACCATGGCCCATAGCGCGCCCCAGGTGAGGCCGACGCCCAGTAGGCCGCGTGCTTTTCGGAGTAGCTCGTCCATGGGACTCCCCTGCCCGTTCCCGTCCGTGTCGTATAGGTATGGGACACCGTGAGAGGGAGGGAGGTTCACCGGAGGGAGCTCACCGGAACGGCCCCATGGTGGCCCCCTCCGATCGAGTAGGTTACCTGGAACCCCATTCCCTGGAGGCGAAACGAGGGATCCCAATGAGCCGGTCGAAGGTCACGACAGCATTCAAGACGATTGCCTCCCAATGAAGGAGGGGGGCCTCCGCCCAGTCGAGATCTGGGTGCCCGACATCCGTTCGGCGGCGTTCCAAGAGGAAGCCCGCCGACAGGTGCTCGCGGTCGTGTCCAGTCGCCGGGAGGCGGAGGACCAGGCGTTCATCGATGCGGTGGGTGGGTGGGGGTAGAGCAGCGCGGCGAGATCTGGACCGTATCCGGTGGGACCTTACGCGACCACTACCGTCGTGAGAGGTGAACCGTCAGGTGGGGACCGATCGCCTCAGAGTCACGCACCGATCTCGAACTGCAATCCTCAGAGGATCGAGGCCAATTCGATTGATCCATTCGCCCATCTGAATCCATGAGAACTCTTCGGGGAGTTCGAGCTCAGGAAGGTGCGAAAAACGTTGTCCCTTCCGCGTCGAGAGATAGAGCGTGTCGAACAACGCCTTCTCCGGTGTTGCGATATCAAAATTTCCTGTTCCTCGGTACGGTCCGAAGCCATCGTATAGATCGGATTGAATCTGGTGGAAGCCGTAATGTCCCACCGGCGTGACCAGATCTGCGCGTTGCGTGGTCGCCATCACGTGTATCACGCGGGGGATCCGGTCGATCATCCCATGCAGGTCCAGCGCGGATACGAGAGACACGTATCCTTCCTCGTCGCCGGAGAAAAGGCGAGGCACTACCGCGTACGGCGAAAAGTCGGGGTGATTCGGAATGGCCCAAAGGCCGCGTCGCACCCTCGTGACCATTCCCTCCTCTTCTAGACGTGCCAAGTCGCGAGATGCGTTTGACGGACGCACCCCTGCAGCTTCAGCGACCTCTGCCGTCGTGAAGACCGGCGAGGTGAGTAGCATTTCTGTCCAGATCGCCCTCCCTACGCTCGTCATGGTCCCCCCGTCCGCTCAATGACAGCCTCGATCAGCGCTGCCGCCTCAAGACGGACCTGATCCCATGCGCCCTCGCTGCCGTACGTGTCACGTGCATTGGCGGCCAGGAACTCTATCACCTGGCCCTCGTACTCCGCGAAGGTGATCGATAAGGCCCTCTCGTGCGCGGAGTCCAACCGATCCCGCTTCGCTCCACCTCCAGCGCGACCGCCTCTCCGTCGCGGACCTTCCCAAGCTCCTCGAGAAAGAGAAGGTGAACCACCTCTCGGGCGGAAATGGCTGTGAGCGGCGCCCTTCGCATTATACGTTCCAAGTATCAATAATTGATATCTATGATGTATAATGACTTTTCGGTGTGACTTCCGCAAGGGGATTGTGGGCTTGAGGCCGAAGCGATGTTGGAGGGGTGCCCCATTCGCACCCGGTAGAACAGCGCGCAGATGCGCCCGCTACCGGCCTCATAGCACCGGATGACCCGGTCCTGTGTCGGCTACCGGGACCCACGCCCGACGGCCGGACCGTCCTCCTCCTCTCTGGCTTCGAGTTCGTGTCCCGATCCCAACTGTACCCGCGCTCACCTTCGCCGAGGGCAGGTGATTTCGCTGCGGGGGTGGCGATCTCATGCGATGCCGCGCATCGTACCAGCCCGGCGGAACACTCACTGGCACGGGCTAGGGCGCGGTGGCGAGTACACGCACGCAAAGGTTGATGGATCTGATCGCCCTTCTGGCGGGGCGCCATATCCCGCTGTCTCAATCGGACATCCGTGACGCCCTTCCCGCCTATGCGGAGGGGACCGAGACGAGCAGGCGCCAGCGTTTCGAGCGGGACAAGCGCGCGCTCCGCGATCTCGGTGTCCCCATCGAGACCGTAGAGGGCGGTGCGGGCGACGAGAGCGGCTACCGCCTTCGCAGGGGAGACTTCTATCTGCCCGCCCTCAGGGTGATCGAATCGGGGAGGCGTCGCTCCCCCGCACGCCGGGTCCCGGGGGTCAGGGGGGCTGGTACCGTCTCACTCGGGCCCGCCGAAGCCGCGGCTGTCGTCGAGGCATTGTCCGGCCTCAGCGGCCTCCCGGCATGCCCGCTCGCTAACGAAGCACGCGCGGCGCTCATGAAGCTCACGGTCGACCTCCCGTCTGCGGAGGCTCCCGCACTGTTGGCGCCTCCCTCGGAGCGTGGGGAGGCGATCCGCCGACGGATGCGGATGTTGGGAGGCGCGCTCCAGGCAGCGTGCAGAGTGCGTTTCCGCTACCTGTCGGCTCGGAGCCACGGGCTGGAGGCCCGAACCGTCGCGCCCTACGGACTCCTGTACCGGGCTGGCGCATGGTACGTCGTGGGCCACGACGAGACCCGCCGAGCGATCCGAACCTTCCGTGTGTCGCGGATGCACGACCTCGAAGTCGATCCGCCCCAGGTGGAAGCCGCCGGATACCAGATTCCCGAGGGCTTTCGCATCGAGGCGTACGCTCGGCGTGAGCCGTGGGAGTTGGGACGTGAAGACGTGCCTTCCCGTGTCGCCCGGGTGCGGTTCGCACCGGAAGCCGTGGCGTGGGCTCGCCGGAACGGTTGGGGCACGGTCGAGAAGCAGGAGCCCGATGGGAGCGAGGTCCGTCACCTGGAAGTGGGCGATCCGGAGGCGCTGATGCGATGGGTCCTGTCGCTGCGCGGAGCGGCCCGCATCGAGCTGCCAGCCGAGTGGCGAGACGGGGCTCGTGAGATGGCGAAACGCATCGCAGAGGCACACAGCTGCGCGGTGGTCTCGCCGTGACGCCCCGTCCCAGCCGCACCGGACGCAAACGCGCGGAACGAGCCGGCTGGCCCTTCTTTTCGTCCCGCGACGGATCGGAGGCGCAGCTACTTCGGATCCTGCACATTCTCGCGCGTGCCTCGAACCGAGGTTCGGTGGGGCTGTCGACGTTGGCCGCCGAGCTCTCAGTGCCAGAGGAGAGGGTTCTCGACGATCTCGCCTGTATCGAGGGACGATCCGACTATTTGCCTCCGGAGATGGGCGCGGCGATCCGCGTTGAACGGACGGCGGACGGCATATGTGTCGTCAACGCCTCCGGGGACTTCCACCGACCGCTCCTTCTTACCAGTCGCGAGATGGCGGCTGTAGCACTCGGCCTTCGACTGGCCGCGCTTTCCCCGTCGCTGCCCGTGGATGCTGGGGTGCGGGAGAACCTGATCGAGCGGCTCGAAGACGACCTGGCCGCGGGGAGTTCGGGCCGGGCGGGGTGGATTCCGGTCGCTGGCACCGAGTTGGAGCCGGACGGTGCCGGGATCCGGGAGACGCTTCAGCTCGCCGTTCGGGAAAGGCGGGCCTGCGATGTGGAGTACGGAGGGCCAAAGGCTGATCCTACCGGTCTGCGGAGACTGCACCCCTACCGAATGATCTCAGCCGAGGCAAGGTGGTACGTGATCGGGTATTGCGAGCGCGCTGGTGAGGTTCGGCAGTTTCGGACGGACCGGGTGCGGTCGGTCGAACTGACAGACGCGCGCTTCACGGTCCCAGACGGCTTCGACCCTGAAGACTTCGTGATGGGCGGTCGGGTGCTCCGTACCGGGGACGGCGACCACGGCGAGGCGGTTGTCCGATACCACGGTCCGTCAGCTCGCCTCATGGCCGAGACCACCGAGGGGGAGTGGCGGGACGACGGGACGTTCGAGGTCCGGTGGCCGGTGTTGGACTCGGAGTGGCTGGTCGGCCATGTACTGGGGCATGGCGGGGATGCGGTGGTGGTGGAGCCGGCGGAGCTGCGGGAGCAGGTGAGGGAGGTGGCGGGGAGGTGGTGAGGGGGAGGGGAATACAGTTTGCCTTATTTGCATGTGTAGTATTACATGCCAAATCAGCATCTCATGCCGGAGGTACCCATGCCCAGTTCGCCCGCTCACCGCGGCACGGAAGGCGCCGAGCCCGCTAGACCGCTCACCCACATCGCGATCGAGGTGTCACACGACGCCGGGGCGTCGTCGGATGTCCGCATCTCGGTGATCCGTGACTCCGTCACCACGAGTACGCTGCGGGCGTCGGCCGCTATCCGCCGCGTGCTCGCCCTGCTCCGAGGTCCGGCGTAGGGGTGGAGGCGGGCACACTCCGATCACGCGGCTTCGGTCGTGTCGACCTGCCTCATTGAAGCTTTGTATGCGTCGTAGTCCCAGGGTCTGGGAAGACGTCGGATATCCGCGCCGAGAGGCGCGGCCTCGTTGAAGGGGTGTCACAGCCCCCAGATAGGTTCCATGGACGGGCCTTCGTCGGTACTCAGGGTGTCGTCGTTGCCGATCGACCTGTGCAGTGGAGTACCCTCGACTAAATCGAAGAGGCTGTCATGAAGAGAGTGGAGTACGAGCTCGACCAGGGACCCCAACTCCCTGGTTCCAAAGCACCGGAGGAGTACGCCAGCTTCCGACGGCGCTTCGAGAGCCTCACGGACTTCGAACCGTTGGCGTGGCAGTGTCGGCTCTTCAGCCGCTTCCTAGATGGTGACGTCCCAGGTATTTGTGACCTCCCCACGGGACTCGGCAAGACGTCGGTCATCCCCATCTGGCTGCTGGCGGTTGTCAGCCAGGCCGAGCAGGGAGCCATTCGGCTTCCCAGACGTCTCGCGTATGTCGTTAACCGTCGCACCGTTGTGGATCAGGCATCTGATGTAGTGAAGGAGATGCGTCGGCGCCTCATGAATCCAGGTGCGGCGGTGTGGGCGCAGTACAGCTCCACGCTTGAAGAGGTCTCCGCCCTCTTGCGTGGGCTCTGCGCCGAAGGGGGTTCCCCCTTGGCCGTGAGCACTCTGAGGGGGGAACTGGCGGACAACGAGGAGTGGAAGACTGACCCCGCACGACCAGCCATCATTGTCGGCACCATCGACATGATCGGGAGCAAGCTCCTGTTCAGTGGTTATGGGGACGGGGCATCGCGGCAACCGCACCACGCGGGGTTGATTGGTTACGACACTTTGATGATCCACGACGAGGCTCACCTCAGTCCTGCGTACGGCGCATTGCTCTGCGAAGTGGCGGCCGAGCAAGAACGTGAGACCCAGCGGGGGAGTCGTCCGCCTGGGCTTGATCGGGCAATCCGGGTTGTTGAGTTGTCGGCGACCCAGCGAGGAGCGATCGAAGGTGGCATCACCCTCGAGGCCGAAGATCTTCAAGATCCCTTCGTTCTATCGCGTCTCGAGGCTGGCAAGCAACTCCACCTGCACGCGGTGGACGACACGAACGTCGCTAGGGAGATCGTCCGTCTGGCGTTGAGACATCAACATGCAAGGAACAAGGTCTTGGTATACGTGCGCTCTCCTGAGCGAGCGCAGACGATTCAACATGACCTAGCGAAGGAGGTGGGCGACGAGCGAGTCGCGCTGTTGACTGGGACGATCCGCGGACACGAGCGGGATCACCTGCTGGTCACGGATGAAGTGTACCGTGCGCTCCTCGATCCCGGTAATGAGATCGATGCAACGGTCTATCTGGTGAGCACCTCAGCCGGGGAGGTTGGCATCGACCTCGACGCGGATCATCTGGTTTTTGACGCGACGACCCTCGATTCGCTCATCCAGCGGCTCGGTCGGGTAAACCGTCGCGGGAGGGATAATCATATGGCCCAGGTGGACATGGTCGGTAAACCTCCGGACCATAAGGGAGCGACCGACTTCCAAGAGGCCGTGGGTGCCACGGTCAATCTCCTGGGAAGGTGGGGAGACGAGTCGAACGGCCCGATTGACGTGAGTCCCATCGCTCTCCGCAGAAGGATGGCGAAAGAGCCCCCGGACACGCTGTCGGCGGCGTTCTCTCCCATCCCCGACGCACCGCCGCTGACGGACATCCTGCTTGATGCTTGGTCCCTGACAAGCGTCGTTTCCATGCCTGGCCGGCCGGAGGTCGCGGCGTTCTTGCACGGATTCTCGAATGACCCCCCCGAGACCTTTGTCTCGTGGCGGCGTGAAATCACGGCCTTTGCGGAGGCCAACGTGACGGCTGCGGACGTTGAGGAGTGGTTTTCGTCATGCCGGATCGAGTCGCGTGAGCGGCTTAGAGATCGAACAGATCGGATTCAGCTGAAGCTACGGAAGCTCCTTCACAACCACCGAAAAGTGGATGGAAAGAAGGATTTCCGGGTTGCCTTGTTGGATGAGCGGGGCGCGGCTTCATGGACCTACCTCTCCCGAGTTGTGGATGAGGAGACGCGCCTCGACTACCGCACCGTTGTCCTGCCTGACACGGTCGGCGGTCTCTCAACAGGTGGTGCGCTCCACGCCTTGGTCGAGGACGGAGTGGGAGGCGAGCAACTCGATGTGGCAGAGGCTGCGGGTGACGACGCTCGCCGCCGAGAGCGATGGCTACACTATCGAGCGGAGGACGGGGAGCGGTACGAGCAGCTGCTCACGGGCAGAATCTCCGACGGTCCACCGACCGAGCTTCGAGAAGGAAGCCGGATCGCCTTGCGTCGTGCGGATGAAGGAGCCCCGCAGATCGAGACGGAGGAACTCGTGCTGTTCCTCTCTCCCGGTCTATCTACGCTCCAGGATTCGGAGACGACGAGCAGCGCGCAGTCGCTGACGGTTCATTCGGAACAGGCGCGACACCATATGGAGGTCATCGCCACGAAGCTGTTTCCGAAAGGAAGTCCGATGGGGTCGGCGTTGGTGGAAGCCGCACGCTCGCATGATGTGGGCAAAGACCGCCCTACTTGGCAACGTTACGCATTGAACGAGGACGCAGCTGAACCCGTCGCAAAGGCCCTACGGTACCGGCATTGGCGGGCGTTGGGCGGCTATCGGCACGAGTTCGGGTCAGTTCTTGAGGTCTTCCTGGACCATGGATTGGACGGTCCGGAGGAAAGGGACCTGATGCTCCATCTCATCGGCGCACACCATGGCCGTGCGCGTCCCCACTTCGAGCCAAGCGCGTACGACACGACTCGCTCAGAGCAGCACAACCAGCGAGCCGCCGTTGACGCGATGCGGAGGTTTGCTCGCGTGCAACAGCGCTACGGCCGGTGGGGGCTGGCATGGCTGGAATCGCTAGTGCGCTGTGCGGATATCGCAGCGTCGCGACAAATGACCCCCCCGGAGATTGAGCCGTGAGCAGATCTTCGGATCATTTCGAGATCGGGCTGGACCCCCGCAACCCGGGGCAGTTCTTCGCGTGTTGCGGGGTGCTCGAGATTGCGCATCGACTATGGCCGGAGACAGAGGGGTGGTTCGTTGGGAAGGGTGACGTCTTTGCGTTGAGTTCGGGGCGCGGGGCTGGTGCTGAGTTCCGAGGGTTTCTCGAAGTGCTCAAACAGCTGAGCGTCACAGGCCTCTCCGAGAAAGAGCGAGACGAACTTGAGTGCCTCGAAGAGCAGAAGCGGAACGCCAAGCGGGGCGGCGCCTTCTCGAAGGCTGATGAGGAACGCAGAAAGCAGTTAGGGACTCGAGCGCGGGAAGGCGCGCTTCGCCTCCAGCACCACGGAGAATGGGAGTTCCGGTTGGACTGGTGGCAGCAGGAGGAGACGCCGAAGACCTGGGCGGGGAGGCAGGAAGTCGGCAGGGTCGCTCGGGCTGCCCAAGCCGCTCTACCCGACAGCCAGACCCCGCATGACCTCTTTAACTACGGCTGTGTGTTGCGCGCGGAGGACGGTAAGAAAGCGGTGGAGCCCTTCTACTTCGATGCGCGGCGGTTCTCATCGGCTCTCGACACCGGCTTCTCCTTGGACGTGGTTGGTGCGGAGACCATCGCGCATCCTGCAGTTGAGTTGTTGGCCCTGATCGGCCTCCAGAGGTTCCGACCCATGCCCGCTGGGAAGTGGAGCTTCGACTACTGGACCTGGGGGTCGCCGCTCGCCGCACCCGTGGCCACTGTCGTGGCCTGTGGCGCCGTGCCCACTACACAACGGCAAAGGTACCACTTCCCGCTCAGGTTCAGGGATGATCAGAAGCGATACAAGGCCTTTGGAATCGCCAATCACATAGGAGAGGACGGATGAGCATGAGCAACGACAAGAGCGTGACACTGAGCCAGTTCGACGAATGGTTGGAAGACGGGAGCGACTTCGCCGCTGTGGCGATGCGACAGTTCCTTGTTCCTGTCGAGGGCAAGGACGCGGTCATCTTCCCCCCGACCTATCCGATCGATGACAATAAGGCTGGCTACAATATCGACCGTTTCAGTGACGGCACGAACGTATGCCAGATCGACAGCGTGGGCTCCCAGGCCAACCGTATGGAGCCGATCTTCAAGCGCAAGGCCTACCGCGTGCTCGTGCCACAGGTCTTCGTAACGGCCGACGATCAAGAAATCGCCCTGCTTGACGCGGGCCATAGAGCCGCGGACGCGATCGTCCGCTTCTCGACGCTGGGCCCCGAGATCCATCAGGCGTACCTCGCGTACCGAGAGCAAGGCGACGCGGAGCCCTTGGCGCGTATCGCACCCACATCCATTGTCTTCGGATCGTGGGATTCGCGGGCCACCCAGGTCAAGCTTCCACGGATCGTCCGTTCTGTCATCCGAGCCTACAACGTTGAGGAGCTGACGAGGTCGGCCCAATACTCGACCATCGCTGGACAGATCCTGACGGACGGGGATGCAGAGACCAAGACGGAAGGCTCCGAGGCTGAGCTCGGGCTGGCCCACGTACCTGCGGTCAAAACGCACGGCGGGGTGAGGCTGAGGCCAGATAGCGGGGAGATCCGCCGAGACGGAATCGTCAACCTCGCGGGCCTCCGATCGCTGGCCGCCCCTTCCGAGGCGGAGACCACAGCTGTCCGCCGCTACATACTCGGCCTCGCGCTCATCAGCCTGACCGCTCCGATGGAACCCAACCTACGCGAGGGCTGCGAACTGGTGGGAGACCTGGACTCGGAGAGTAGTTGGAGCCTTGTCAGCCACGACGGAACCCGCGTCGATGTGCCTATCTCCCACGAACAGGCCACCTCTTTCGCCAAGGCAGCTTCCGGGGCGTTCAACGTGCCGAGCGACCAGATACGCGGCGAGTTCGACAGAGAAGTGGCAAGGTGGGTGATGGCACTCGAAAAACCCGCGCGAAAGAAGCTGCTCAGCGATGGTCCCGTGACGCGCAAAGCACTCTTCGAAGCTGGCGCCCCCGAGAAATTCTACCAGAAGCTGAAAGCCGGTGACTTGAAGGAGAGGTGCCAAGGTCTCGGCCTACCAACGGAAGGGAAGAAGGACGAACTCGTGAAGCGGCTCGTAGAGGCCGCGAACGCATGAGCCGTCGAGGATTTGCGGCGGCTCCTTGTCAGCGCATCTACTACGGGTGCGGAGCCAGTGAGGCCAAGGGATGATGGAGCACCTATGCATATCGGTGACCTTCCTCGATCCGCTCTTCCACGGTAGGGCTGACGGCAGCCCGGAGTGGCCTCCGTCACCGATGCGTCTCTTCCAGGCCCTGTTGGCCGGGGCGCACACAGGTGTTCGGGGTCGCGTGTGGAGCAATCAACGCGAGGACGCGTTTCGCTGGCTCGAGAGGCAGGCCCCACCGAGGATCGTGACACCGACGACTGCGATCGCCTCGCGCGTCACATACTTCGTGCCAAACAACCAAAGCGACGCCCACCTTGAGCGCCAGACCCGCCTGACGGCGAAGGTAGTGCAGCCACATCGTATGAATGACGGCGACACAGTGCACTATGTCTGGAAAATTGAACCGGACGATCGATCGTGTGCTGAGGCGATCTGTAGAGAGTCACGTGGCATCTTGGCGCTGGGTTGGGGCATCGACCAGGTGATCGGTGAAGGCCGCATCGTCGACCAACGTGGCGTTGCGGCGCTTGCCGGGCGAACCTGGGTGCCCACGCGAACGTACCGCTCGGCCGACCGGCTCTGGCGCGTCCCGATCGAGGGCTCGCTAGAGAATCTTGAGGAGGTCTACGCATCGTTCGTCGAGAGGACATCCACGCCGACCTATCGTCCTCCGGAAGCGCCACATCGGTTTGCAACTGTGCACTATCAAGCGAACGGAAGCTTGCCGCCACGTCCCTACGCGATCTTCGAATTGCCTGAGGGTGTGGATTTCCACCCGGGCCAGACTGCTGCAGTTGCGGGCATGCTACGGTCGCTGGCCTACGAACGGGCTCAGTTGGATGAGCATGCGTTTCCCGGGTTCAGCGACCGTTATGTGGCGGGCCACGTCGAGAAAACCGATGGCGCACGATTCTCCTACTTGGCCCTCCCCACGATTGGGCACCGCCATGCGGACGGCAGGATCCGCCGTCTCCTCGTCGCGGAGCCCCTCGGGGGCGAGGGTACGCACGCCCGATGGGCTCAACAGTGGCTCCGGACGCGTCCGCTTCTGGATGAGGACGGAGATAATCGAGGTCAGCTCCTGGACCTTTGGCGCCCCGCGTCGAGAGAGGTCATCAAGCAATACGTTGGCGAATCCCGCGCTTGGACCACGGTGACCCCGATTATCCTTCCCGGATTCGACGACGGAAGGCAGGAGAAGGCTGAAGGACTTGTGCTCAAGGCCGCGAGACATGCGGGGATGCCCATAGAGGCGATCGATGATTTGACGCTACGAAAAGCCCCCTTCTGGCCTGGTGCGCTGCACCCGCGTTCTTACATGGCCCCCGAGTACATTCGGCACTATTCCCGGTGGCACGCCCTCATCCGTTTTCGTCAACCGGTAGGCGGACCGCTGGCGCTGGGTGCCGGACGACACGTTGGGCTCGGGCTGTTCGCGATCTCAGAAGGCCTAGCCAACCCCGATTCCAACGTTCTCTCGGTTGCGCGGTCTCGCGCATGAAAGGTTGTGGGGGCGATCGCGTCATCACCGGAACCGTAAGTCCCCAAGGGCAGGATCGCGGGGCGGCCCACGTGGGAGAGGCACCGTCCTTTCACCAGTTGGCCCATGTGCCCGTCGCGTATCTGAGTCTTGATCTTGATGTAGACGGTCTGAGTGACTTGCTGACGGGGCCGCTCGGGCGAGGTGACGGGCGCGGGGGAGTGCCGTTCGCCGCGGATAGGTGTTTGGGACCATTCACTCGAGCGGCAAGTGCGACTGCGATTCAGGGCGGATGGACCGGAGCGCTCAACGCCGCCTCCCGCATCAGAGGAGTCCAATCAGCCCCCTCTAGCGGAGGATATGTGATGCACCTACAGACCGAAGAAGCTCATCTCCGGGCTCCTATTGACTTGGAAAGCGCGCGCGCCACTCCGAAACCAACCTTCGAGCCAGTAACCACAGCCCGGCTCGCGCTTGCTGGGCGGCCCTTGGCGCGGATCGAGGACGCTGTGGTTATCGGTGAGATCACGCGCCTGGCCGCTTTGGCCAAGTTGGGTCGAGACGACCCGCCGCCTGACGCGATGAGTGTGTTGTCGGGCCACAACATGGGGGGCGGCAACGTCCACACTCATGCGTTCTATCTGCCAGAGTTCGACGAGGATGGCCGGATCGACCGTGTACTGGTTCACGCCGCTGCCGGCCTGGATGCCGACGCGCTCAACGCCCTCGGACGCATCCGGCGTCTCTACCACCGCGGCGACAACGAGTGGAAGGCGTTCCTTGAATCCTACGGATCCGCGGAAACCCTCCCCGGGCATCCTTACTTAGCGCCGGGGCGACACTGGGTGTCGGTTACTCCCTACCTCCACCCGTGGTTTGTGAAGAAGGGGTTAACCGTAGAGGGTCAGATTTTACGAGAATGCGAACTGAGAGGACTGCCGGCGCCTACGGTGCACCACCTTGAAGACATTTCTGTTCCAGGGCGCGTGATGCCGAGGCGGGCGACGGATTTCCGTCGGTGGCGCCTGCGTAAGGGTCCGGCGCGTCAGCCCGACCGTCGAGGCAGCTTCTGGCGCCTCACGTTTCCGAGTCCGGTCAACGGCCCTGTGGCTCTCGGTTTCGCGTGCCACTACGGGTTGGGCCTCTTTCGCTCGGAAGATTCTTCTCGCGCATGATGGAGGCTGGACACCGGAGCCACCGCGGGGATGCAGCGCCCCTACCATCGACTCCCCCCCAGCTCCTACCCGTACGCATGCTCAACGAGTATGCCTACTGTCCACGGCTCTTCCACCTGATGCATGTCGAGGGGCGTTGGGCCGACAACCTCTATACAGAGGAGGGGCGGGAAGTCCACCGCAGGGTGGATCGGCTCGACCACGTGCTGCCGGATGCCGGTGCGCCCACTTCGGAAGATGACGAAGCCGAGGAGGGAGACGAGCGGCCCAAGGTAAGTCGATCGGTGAGCTTGGGGTCGGAATCGCTGGGCCTGACCGCCAAACTCGATCTCGTATCGACGGCGGGTGCGGAGGCGGTGCCCGTCGAGACCAAACGGGGCCGGGTTCCACGGAACGAGGAACGTAGTTGGGAGCCAGAACGGGTTCAGTTGATGGCGCAGGGCCTTCTCCTCAGAGAACACGGCTACGAGTGCGATCACGGAGTGTTGTACTTCGCCGGCTCGAAAACCCGGGTCGATATCGCCTTCACCGGCGAACTTGAATCTCGGACCCTCGAGCTCCTCGAAAAGGCCAAGGCTGCTGCAACGCGCACAAGCCTTCCGGCTCCGCTGGATGACAGTCCGAAGTGCAACGGCTGCTCGCTGGCCGGAATCTGTTTGCCCGACGAAACACTGGCGCTCCGGCACGTCCCCGCTGAACCAGAAGAAGAAGGCTTCGACGCGGTCCGTCGGCTGTATCCGTCCCGAGATGATGCTCTTCCGCTCTACGTCCAGGAGCAAGGCGCTCGGGTCGGGAAGTCCGCTGAGGTCCTGGTCGTGCGGAAGAAGGATGAGGTTCTGGCAAAGGTCCGTCTCAAGGACGTGAGCCACCTCGTCCTGTGTGGAAACATCGGAATCTCAGCTCAGACGATCCATCTGCTCTGCAATGCCGAGGTTCCGATCGTCCATCTCTCCCGGGGACACTGGTTCTACGGCGTGACGGCGGGCATCACTCTACGCAACGCCTACGACCGGGCGGCACAATTCCAGGCCGCGACCGAACCGGTGCGATGCCTCGAGTTCGCGCGAGCGATCGTGGCCGCCAAGGCGGCGAACCAGCGTAGAATACTCGTTCGAAACGTTCGCCCCTCGGCCGAGCCCGAAGTCACTCAGATGTCCACTCTCCTTCGGAAAGTCCCCACCACGAAGAGCGTCGAGGCTCTCTTGGGAATCGAAGGTGGAATCGCCGCGAAGTACTTCGCGCGCTTCGGGGACCTCCTCCGCCCGCGAGACTTCGACGGGGACTGGGACTTCAACAGTCGGAATCGGCGTCCACCGAAGGATCCTGTGAACGCGCTCTTGTCGTTCGGTTACGCCATGCTGGCTAAGGAGTGCTCAGTGGCCCTTCTCGGTGAGGGACTGGATCCCTGGTGGGGGCTCTTTCACAAGCCGCGCCACGGTCGGCCGGCTCTCGCACTGGATCTCATGGAGGAGTTTCGGCCCCTGATCGTAGACAGTGCCGTGATCACGTCGATCAACACCGGCATGCTGACCGCAAAGGACTTCCTTCAGAGTTCGTCCGGTTGCGTACTCAAGGACACCGGGCGGAAGGCCTTCATTCGAGCGTACGAAGCTCGCCTGGACCAGATGGTGACCCACCCCCTCTTCCAGTACCGATGCTCGTGGCGGGCCGTAATCCGAGTGCAGGCGCGGCTTCTCGCACGGTGGCTTCGGGGCGACGTGCCGAACTACATTGGCATAACCACGCGATGAGCCCGGGAGTCCGGCACTATCTCGTCAGCTACGACATCGCCGATGACAAGAGGCGCACCAAGGTATTCAAGACGCTCTACGGGTTCGGAGATCACGCCCAGTACAGCGTGTTTTTCTGCGAGCTGACGGATCGCGACCTTGTACGGTTGCGGTCGCGGATGAGGGAAGCGATCCACCACACCGAGGACCAGATCATGATCGTCGACCTCGGCGCGTCGGCCCGGCCACTGGAGGCGGGGCTCGATGTGCTCGGCAAACCGTACCACCCCAGCGTACGGATCGTGGTGGTGTGAAGAAGAAGTTCGAGCGGTGTTGTGGTGCGGGATTGCCGGGGACCGCTCGAAGTTGTTTGAAAACAACGGTCTTGGGACAAATGGGCGGTCCGGACACGTCGCCTGGGGCCCTGTCGTCGGGCTGGTGCTCGAAAACGGCTTTGCAACCCCGGCGGCGGAGCGGGGTTACGACAGGGGCACTTCCTCCGCGCTGATCAGCGCGGCCTCGTTGAAGCTCTGTGTTACAGCCATGGAACAGCTCCTTGTTTGTCTTCCTCCGCGCTGATCAGCGCGGCCTCGTTGAAGCTTTGCGCGCCGACCCCCTCAGAACGTTATTGGTGGACTTCCTCCGCGCTGATCAGCGCGGCCTCGTTGAAGCCGGTCCTTGCCCTTGAGGGCGTTCAGCGCTTCGTCCTTCCTCCGCGCTGATCAGC
>JAJCZZ010000085.1 GCA_029262115.1 Gemmatimonadota bacterium
CGTGATCATGTCCGTGACCCGGGCTCCGCCTGGAATCTCCGCCACCGTCCGTGCCATCGCTGCCCTCTCTGAAGAAGTTTACCCCTCCAGGGAAGGACAAGGTACCGCAAAAAGACCTTAAGGCAAGAGTATTGGAGCTAGGACGCCCCTGGGCCGGAGACGAAACATGCCAAGCTGCCGGTCACGCCCGTAAGACGTCCCAGCAGCTTGGCATGTAAACGCCACAACCCACGAGCGACCTTCTTGTGGTCGATGTCGCCGCCCTCGACCCGCTATCCGTTGGCGAACCGAACGCCGGCCCGCACGAGAAGGTGGAGGTGCGGGGCGTTCAGGCGCTCTATGGGTCCTGCAACATCTCGGTCGGTCTCCCCGTTGCGAGCGCATCGCTAGAACTTCATCGCTGGGCTTGGGCTCTATCGCGCGGCACTGGTCGCCCCACAGCACGCTGCATTGAGGATGTGACTAAGGATCGCGTAGGGTCTGTCGTGCGGTTCCAGACCAGCTCAAGGGAGCCGTCGCGGTTCACTCTCATAGTTGGCGAGTCACCACGGCCCACCGTGTCGTCCAGAATCGTGTGGGGGGACGACCAACCGCCGTCCCAGCACGCATACATCAGTCGCCTCTCCTCGGAAGGCCCTGTCGGCTCCGCCGCCCAAACCAGATGGACACGCCCGGCATCGTCGACGACGGCCGAGAACGGGGAACCATATCTGGACTCAACAACAGAAGGCTCGGACCAACTTGCGCCGCCGTCGGTTGACTGGACCAACCGGACTGTGGCGCCAAAGGCCCCACCCGGAGCGGCTTGGCCCCAAAGCAAGACGATCGAGCCATCCCTAAGGGACAGCGTCGCCAGGTCCAACGCTCGACCATGGGTGGAAAGCTGGAGGACTGAGGCAGGGCCCCAAGACGCCCCGGAGTCCAGCGACCGATGCAGGAGGAGGCTGTTTCCGACGCTGCGCGGGATAGCATCGTCGGTTCTGCCGATCCCCACATACGCAAGAAGAGCGGTATCTGCGGAGTGACTGACTAAGGCCGAGTACAAGGGCACCAAGGCCGGGATGGTTACGCGCGACCATTCGCCCTCGGACCACCTGGCAATCGTCAGGGATTTCAGGGTGGGCGCCACCACGACGGATATCCCATTCGGTACGCCTCGGCCGATCGCTCCCTCCCCAGGGCTCCAACGGAGGTTTCCACCTGACACGACAATCGCTGGCTTCGACCAGTCTCCCAGCGGATCGCGGATCGAGTGCATGACACGGCCAATGCGTAGCGATGCCCAATGCGAATGCGCGGACCCATCGGCCTCCGGTTCACCCCAAACCAAATGAAGCAGCCCCTGAGTGTCATAGAGCGCCCGAGGATATGCGAACCAGAAATCTCCCGGCGGCGGATCCAATTTCGTGCCGTCCGTCCATACGAGCCTGGCAGCTCCCCGGGGCAGCGCCCCTTCCCAGGATGGAACTTCCATGCCTATAAACAGGGTCCTCGTCTCGTCGCCACCACTAGCCACACCTTTAAACATGGCCATCGGGCCGATGGAACCGGGGGCGCGGATTTCAGGAGCCAGACTCCATGTCCGGGCAGTGCATTCGACCGCCTCTTCGTCGGGCGCGGACCTCGCCACCTTCGGATCATAACCCGGACTCATGCACGCCGCCGCGGCACCCCAGACGAACAGCAGCATGGCCGTATGTTGAGCCGGCTGGTAGGGTATCGCGATCATTCTCAGCTGAGCTTGCGAGTTATGCGTGTATGTAACGTCGCGCTGCTTGACATGTTCAGTTTATAGACAATTCGTGGGACGGCAAGCCCGATATCGGAGGACACCTCATGGCATTTGCTCTTCCGAAGTCGTTACGGCCTAACACAGGCGACGGCATCCAAACCACCCAGTTGCGAGCATCGCAGGGAATCCGAACGACCGGGCGGCCGTCGGCCTGGCCACTGCATCCTTTCCAACTTCGATAGCGGCAACGGCATCCCACTTGATATCACCCCGTCTGCTATTCTATTTATATGCCGAATGCCTCTAGTCTTTCTACAGAGATCTGATGTTCGACTCCGATCCCACAGCCTTTCTTCCACTCAACCCTCGTGTCTTCGCGATCCTTCTGGCACTGCTGGAAGGGCCCGCCCACGGCTATCGGTTGAAGCAGGCGGTCGAGGAGCAGTCGAACGGAGTGGTGACGCTGGACCCCGGATCGCTCTACCGGAGCATCGCCAAGCTGGCGGACGACGGCATCATCGACTCGGCGCCTCCGCCCATTTCGGAGGCTGGAAGCGACGCTCGCCGGCGCTACTACCGGCTGACCGAGTTGGGCCGGGCCGTGGTGGCCGCGGAGGCGACCCGACTCCGGGGGCTCCTGGCTCACGCGGATCGGGGGCGCCTGCTCCCGGGGTGAGGGGATGATGAAGCGCCAGGGTGCCGTGGTCCGGCGGCTCTACAGAATGGGGCTGCGTCTCTTCCCGTCGCGACTGCGTGAGAACCACGGCGGTGAGATGGAGGAGATGTTCGCCGATGCCTGGCGCGACGCGTCTCGGCTGGGATGGACCGCGCGGCTGCGGCTCGCCGCCCGCACGACTCGAGATCTGACGTTCAACGGGGCCGCGGCGCGGCTTGAAGGAGGAGGGGGGATGGAGACGTGGCGGCAGGACATCAGATACGCGGTGAGAGGGCTCGTTCGTCGACCAGGCTTCGCCCTGGTTGCGACTTTCACGCTGGCCCTCGGCATTGGGGGGAATACGGCCATCTACAGCATCGTGGACGCGGCCTGGGTCGATGCCCTCCCGTTCCCGGACGACGACCGTCTGGTCGTTCCATACAACGTCCCCGCACCCGAGCGCGGAGGCGGCTTCGCGGCCTTCTCCGCACCGTTCTACGCCGCGCTCCGGGACGCAGGCGCCTTTGCGTCACTCACGGACGTCGTGCCGGGATCGGCCAACGTCGGGGGGGAGGACCGTCCCGAACGCGTCTCGGCGGCGCGGGTGAACGCCTCCTTTTTCGACGTGGCCGGCATCGCGCCGGCGCACGGCCGGGCGTTCACCGAGGAGGAGGCCGTGCCCGGCGGTCCGGACGTGGTGGTCATCAGCCACGGCCTGTGGACACGGCGATTCGCGGCGGAC
The DNA here is from genome assembly GCA_029262115.1 of Gemmatimonadota bacterium. Taxonomy (GTDB): domain Bacteria; phylum Gemmatimonadota; class Gemmatimonadetes; order Longimicrobiales; family Gaopeijiaceae; genus JAJCZZ01. The sequence continues at coordinate 3,130 of JAJCZZ010000085.1, forward strand.
CCGAACACCGTCGGTGGCCCGCTTGTCGTGGACGGCACGTCCGCGGTCGTCGTAGGCGTCATGCCGGCCGGCTTCGACCTGCTATTCCACGACGTGGACCTGTGGCGCCCGACACATGTCGACGAAGCGGCCTTCACGTCGAGCTCGGCGGTGAACAACAATCGGCGCCTGATCGGGCGGCTGGACCCCGGCGTGAGCTCCGGCTCCGCCGATGCGCGCCTCACGGCGGCGGTCGATGCCATGCGCCAACGCTTTCCGGACGCGCTCACCCCATCCCATGACGTCCGCCTCGTGCCGCTACGAGAACATCTCTACGGGAGCGCCCGTGGTAGTCTCGCCGTGCTATCCGGCGCCGTTGCGTTCGTACTTCTGATCGCCTGCGCCAACCTCGCCAACCTGTTGCTCGTTCGCGGTGAGGCCCGACGCGGTGAACTCGCGGTTCGGGCCGCGTTGGGAGCAAGCCGAGGCCGACTCGTCCGCTCGCTCATCACGGAGAGCCTCCTCCTCGCCGTGCTCGGCGGCGCCCTCGGACTGCTCCTGGCGACCGGCGTGCTCGAGGCCGTGCGACCTCTGGCTCCCGACAACATCCCGACACCCGACAGCGCACTCGACGGATCGGTTCTGGCCGTGACGGCACTGCTCACCCTCGCCACGGGCGTACTGTTCGGACTGGTGCCGGCCTGGGCCGTTGCCCGGAGCGATCTGCGGAGCGAGTTGATCAGCGGCGGGCAGAGCGGAACGGGAGCGGGACGGCCCGCCGCAGGTTCCGCTCTCGTCGTCACGGAAGTGGCGCTCACCGCCGTCCTCCTCGTCGGTTCGGGCCTGCTGCTGAACAGCATGTGGCGCCTCCAGAGCGTCGACCCCGGTTTCGAGACCGAGCACCGCACGCAGGTGCCAGTCGAGTTGGCGGCTGCCCGGTACCCCGACTCCGAGTCGGCTTTGGGATTCCACCGACGCCTCGTCCAACGGGTCGCCGCACTGCCCGGCGTGGTCGACGCCGGAATGGGTCAGTTCATCCCGATGGCCGGTGCTTCCAACTGGGGATACCAGGTGGAGGGGAAGGAGGAGAACGGTGTATCGTTCGCGGATTACACGCTGATAACGCCAGGATATCTGGAAGTGATGGAACAGCGGATAACGCGGGGTCGTGCGCTCACCTGGCAGGACGCCGAGGTGTCCGCTTCTCCGGTCGTTCTGGTGAGTGAGGCGATGGCACGACGGCGGTGGCCCGGCAAGGACCCGATCGGCCGCCGAATCAACGTGAACCGGGGCGGCGCGATCTGGAGGGAGGTCGTGGGCGTCGTGTCCGACGTACGAAATCGGTCGCTCGGTGAGGAACCCGGAGATTTGCTGTATTTCCCAGCGATCGGACTTCCGATGGCCTCTCCGCGCCAGATGACGCTCGTCGTGCATCACGCGAACGACCGAGCGCCGGTGGCCGAGATGAGGGCCATCCTTTCCTCACTCGACGCGACGCTGCCCATGTCGCGGATCCAGCCGCTCGAAGAAGTGGTTCGGGCCTCAGAGGGGCGCCGGTTCTTCCTGATGACGTTGCTCGGACTGTTCGCGGCCATCGCGCTCGCGCTCGCGGCGGTGGGACTCTACGGCGTGGTGTCCTACTCGGTAGCGCTGAGAAGCCGGGAAATCGGACTGCGCATGGCGGTAGGCGCCAGCCGGGGCTCGGTCGTCGGGATGGTGCTCCGGCAGAGCGCCACCCTGGTCGGTGTCGGGCTGGCGGTGGGTCTGGTGGCGGCCGTGGCGACGTCTCGCCTATTGGAGAGCGTTCTTTTCGGAGTCGGGGCGACGGACATCGGCACGTACGGGGCGGTCGCCCTCTTCCTCAGCCTCGTGGCCGGACTGGCGACCTGGCTTCCAGCTGCTCGAGCGACCCGCGTCGATCCGGCCTCGGTGCTCCGAAGGTGACGGCGCGAACTGCCAGTAGAAAGTTGACGCGAGCGAGCCGTCAGTAGAGCAGGCTGGGCCGGGCCTCGTCGGTGAAGCGGGCGACCTCCTCCGGCACGCCGCGAAGAATCGCTTCGACGGACGCCCCCCGTTCCAAGCATTCGCGCAGGGCGTCGGAGCCCCACAGAATATCGATCGGCGGGAGGTTTTCTTCGTACTCGTAAGGCGGTTCGGCCCAGGCAAAGTCCGAGGGAGCCAGCTCCCGCGCCGCCTTGAACATGGCCACGGCGAGCGTGACTGGACGAAACCGATCGACGTCCGTCGGGTGGATCTGCACACCCCCGCACACCTGGCCGGCGTGCTTCTGAAACGTCGGCTGGAACGAACAGGGGCGGAGTTCGAACCCGTCCAGATCGAACTCCCTCAGACGCTGCGCGAATTCCCAGCCGTCCAGCCACGGTGCCCCTACCAGTTCGAAGGGCCGTGTGGTACCGCGCCCCTCCGACAGGTTGGTGCCCTCCATCAAGACCATCCCCGGGTACACGACGCAGGAGTCCGGAGTTGGAAGATTGGGACTGGGCATCACCCAGGGCAGACCGGTCTCCGCCCAGGTCATGTCGCGTCGCCAACCCTCCATGGCCACCACCTCGAGGTCGACCTCGATGCCACGCTCGGCAACGAGCCAGCGGGCCAGTTCGCCGGCCGTCAGAGCGTGACGCAGCGGGACCGGGTGGAGGCCGACAAAGCTTTCGTAGCCCTCGCGCAGGACCGGCCCTTCTCGAATGACGCCACCGACCGGGTTCGGGCGGTCGAGCACGACGAAGCGGACACCCGCCTCCGCGCACGCCTCCATGGCCAGCGCCATGGTCCAGACGAACGTGTACACCCGCACACCGACATCCTGGAGGTCGAAGAAGACCACGTCCAGCCCCTCGAGCATGTCGCGCGTCGGCTTGCGCGTCTCGCTGTAGAGCGAGTGGACGGGGAGACCGCTCCGCGCGTCCGTGTAGTGGTCGCTCTCGATCATGTTGTCCTGCTTCTCACCCCGGGCGCCGTGTTGCGGCCCGAAGAGCGTGCGCAGTCGGAAGCCCTCCGCGAGGAGGGCGTCCACAGAGAGCGTAAGGTCCGCCGTCACGGAGGCTGGGTGCAGAACCAGGCCGGCGGAGGCTTCGCGGAGATGGTCGGCTTGGCCCGCCAGCAGACGGTCGAGGCCAGTCTGTACGGTGGGAGTCATACCTCAGTATAGTAGGGCGCTGCTCTGACCGCTCGGTTTCGGAGCGAGAGGCTGGTTCGCATCCTGCGAAGCCCGCGAGACTCGCAAGGAGACACAATGGGGTTACGCAGTTGGCTCCGGACGCCCGGCCCATTCGTCGGAATTCTGGCGTGCGCGGCAGCCGGGATTGCCGTGGCGACGCCCGCGCTGAGCATCGCGCTCGGCATACTGGCGCCGGGCCCCCTCTATCCGGTCAGCGATCGACTCGTGGAAGCGTGGACGACGGGCGTGTGGTGGGCCGACCGAGCGGCACAGTGTCCTCACGGGTTTGGCGCTCATCGGCATGGTGCTGGCCTCCGGCGGTGTGTTCGGCGTCACCAGCTACCTGCTGTCCCTCCGGCGGCATGAAACCGGCGTGCGCTTGGCCCTGGGTGCCTCACCCGGTGACATCCTTCGCAGTACTGTCGCAAAGGCCTTGTCCCCCGTTTCGCATGGGATAGCCGTGGGCATCGGCGTGGCACTCGTGGGGCTGAGGTTGGTGCAGACTCGGTTGCACGGGCTGGACCTCGGCGGACTTCCCGAAGCCGGACTGGTCGCCCTTGGTGTTCTCGGAATCGCCTTTCTGGCGGCATTGTACCCCGCCCTCGAGGCTGCCGGCACGGACCCCGCGGTCCCCCTTCGATCCGAATAACCGCCCCCCTACCGGACTCCCAACTCCTCCTGCACGATCACAGCGAGACCATCCAGCATCGTCAGCGGCGAGGTCGACAGCACCCCCCGTGTCGACGTGTTGATCTGGAGGGCCAGCGCGAAGCCGCCTTCCTCGAACCAGTAGGCTTCGGTCCGGTAGCCCGGCATGAACCCGGAATGGCCGCGGGCCCTCCCGGCGCCTGCCATGGTCATCATGATGACGCCGAGGCCGTACTCCGCCTGCGGTCCGAGCGGAGCAGGTACGCCATCGGTGAACGGAGCCATGAGCGACCGATCGAAGGCGTGCCCTTCCTGGATGAGCCATGTCCACCGTGCCAGATCCGACGCGGTCGAAGCGAAGCCGCCCCCACCCCACTCGAACTGCGGGTTGATGACCATGCGCCCAGCCTCGACCATCTCGTCGAAGCCTCCGAACGGGTTGGCCGGCCCCGCGTATCCCTGGGCAAGCCCCGGGATCTCCGGGCGATCGGAGGGCCGCGTGCCGTCGAAGCCATGTGCGTCGATGACGCGCTCGCGGATCTCAGCGTAGGCGGGGCGCCCCGTCACCTCCTCGACGATCATCGCCAGGAGAATGAAATTCGTGTCCGAGTACTCCCATCCTTCACCCGCGGCGAACGGCGCATCCGTGTCGAAGAGGTACGACAGCCGCTCCTCGGGCGTGAACGACCGCATCGGTTCCGCAGTGAGGTCCTCCAAGAAGGCCGGGTTCAACTCGTAGCGCACGATCCCACTGGTGTGGCGCATCAGATCGCGCACGGTGGCGGTGCTCCCGTTCGGGATGCGGCCGAACCAGGGCTCATGGCCGAGGTAGGTCGAAACCGGCGCGTCAAGGTCGATCGTCCCCTCGCCGACGAGTTGCAGCGCGGTGGCGCCGAAGTACGTCTTACCTACGCTCCCTTGCAGCATGAGGTGGCCGGGGGTCATGCGGATGCCTAGAGTGGTATCCGCCATGCCGGCCGCCTGACCCCATCCGGTGTCGCGGTCGAGGGTGACACCCAGCGTGATGCCGGGGACGCCGACCGGAGCCGCGACGCTGTCGAGCCGCGCCTGCAGTCGGGTCCGCATCCGGGCAAGATCCTGGGCCTCGATCGGCTGGACGAGGGCCGCCAGGATGAGGGCCGCCAGGATGAGGCAGAGCGAGGCCGCCACGGCGCTTGCCCGAGCTACGGGCGAACCACGCGAGGCCATGGGCCCGGTCGATTTCTTCATCTGAGGAAGATAGCGAGCGCGGCCGCGCGTAGGGGATGAAGGGTTCTCATGTCGCGGATCAGAGGGATCAACCGCTGAATTCGCGGGATCGGGCGCATGGGGCATCTACCCCGTGTGCCCGCCAAGCGACCGGTATGGCCGTCCACTCCGAGTGCCGGGGACGCTCGCCCAGGACCGTTCGAAACGCGTTCGGGTCCAGGATCGGTCTCACAACTGGAGTTCCCACATCTGGCTGGTCAGGTCGTGTCCGAAGTCGGTGTGGGGCTCCTCGTTCGTGAGCCGGTATCCCTCGGCCTCGTAGAGGCGACGCGCGCTCTCCAACACGCTCATCGTCCACAGCACGACGGAGCGGTATCCAGCGCCGCGGGCGAACCGAGAACACTCGGAGACGAGCCGTCGACCGATTCCCAGGCCTCGTGCGGCGGGCTCGACGAGGAGGAGCCGTAGTTGAGCCACGTGTTCGGACTTCGACACGAGGAACACACTCCCGACCCTCTCCCCCTCGCGCTCGGCAATCCAGCAGCGCTCCCGGGCCGGATCGAAGTTGAGCGCAATCGTGCCGACGATCTCCGCGACGAGACCTTCAAAGGCCTGACCCCACTGGTATTCCGCGGCGTAGAGAACCCCGTGTCGCTGCACCACCCACCCGAGGTCACCTGGCTCGTGTGCACGGAGGCGGAACGACGGCGGCTCCGGTACATCGTCGCCGAGCAGCGAGCGCACCGTAGTCATGGCGTCCACCAACTGATGACGCTCGGACCTGCTCAGGCCGGCGAACACCCTGTCCACCTGGGCCGTGGATGCACGGTCCAGCACCTCGAACGCCTCGACGCCATCAGCGGTGAGAGAAAGTAGTTTGACGCGGCCGTCCTCTGGGGAAGGAGACCGAGCGATGATCCGCGCCGCCTCGAGTCTCGACAACAGCCGGCTCAGATATCCAGAGTCGAGGCCGAGCCGGGTTCCGAGCGCCCCGGAGTCCGAGACACCTCCTCTCGCCAACTCGTAGATGATTCGCGATTCGGTCGTACTGAACGGGCTATCGAGCAAGCCCTCGTTCAACACGCCCAGGAACGCCGTGTAGAAGCGACCAAACGCCCGAACGGCCTCGATCTCCTCCGCCCCCGCATCGCGGATCGGTGCAGGACTCACAGGACACCCCCTGCCTTGGGCAAGTAATTGATTGCTTAAGGCAGTAGATATGTTCCGGTGGTGTATGTCAAGCATGACTCCGCATCTCATGTCCCCGGCCCTGCACTACGCACTACGCATTACCCATTACGCCCGAAACGCCTGGACCGGATCGACACGCGACGCCCGCCGTGCCGGCAACAGGCAGGCGACTGCGGCAACGACCGCAAGGAAGAGGCTCACAGTCAGGTAGGTGACGGGATCCGCTGGTTCAATACCGAACAGAAAGGCCTGCAGGAAGCGTCCGACGAACAGCGACAGCGGGACGCCGACGACCAGGCCGGCCGCGACGAGCATCAGACCCCCGCGGACCACCGAGGCCGATACGTCCGCCACGCTCGCGCCCAGCGCCATCCGGACGCCAATCTCCCGGAGACGGCGGGTCACCTGATACGCCAACACGCCGTAGAGCCCGACCCCGGCGAGAAGGAGTGCAACTGCAGCGAACACGGCCACCAACGCCGCAAGCGCTCGCTCATCCGAGGCACTCGCATCCACGACGTCCTCCATCGGCAGGACTCGGTCGAGCGGCAGGTTCGGATCGAGACTCGCCAGAGTGCTTCGTACCTGTGCAGCGACGCTGGCGCCCTGCCCTGAATGTCTCAAGGCGATGCGCATCAAGGCCGGCGTCCTACGGTGGTACGGGTAATACATGCTCGGCCCCCTGCCGGAGCGCGGCCTGTCCGTGACCACGTCACCTACGACACCGACCACGATGTGCGCGTCGTCCTGGCCCTGGACGTCCACTAGACGACCGGTGGACGTCTCCTCACCGAACAGACGCTCGGCCGTGGACTCGGAAATCACGATCGCGCGGGGCTCTCCGTCGCGGTCGGACGGCTCGACGTCACGGCCGGCCAGCAGCGGGATGCCCATCGCCTCGAAGTACCCGGGGTAGACGACGCGCTGAAAGGCGAGGAAGCTCCGCCCCCGCGGGGTCGACAGCTCGCCCGGGAGCCCAATACCCCAGTTGTTGCCGGGATCTCGCACGGGAAGCATGCTCGACAGAGCCACCGCCCGGACATCGGGCAGGGCGCCGAGACGAGCGTTCAGGTCGTCGAAAAAGGCTACCCGCTCTTCGGGCGAGTACTCGAACGCCGGGAGATCCAACTCGGCGGTGAGCAGGTTCTCCGCGTTGAACCCGAGGTCCACTGCGGACAGTTCCTGGAGGCTGCGCATCAGTAGCCCTGACACCGAGAGCAACACCGCGGTCAGCGCCACCTGGGCCACCACCAGCCCGCCGCGCAATCGGGATCCTCCGACGCCCCCGGCGACCTTCCCCGCCCCGCGTAGCGCGACGGAGGCGTCTGCTCCAGAGGTTCTCAAAGCCGGTATGGCGCCGAAGAACAGCACCGTCCCGACGGAGAGCGTCAGCGCGAACATCACGGTGGACGGCGACAGGCCCGGCGCTACAGCTCCGATCCGGTCGACCGAGACGAACGCGAGCACGGCGCGTTGGCCCAGCCACGCCACGGATAGCCCCAACGCCCCGCCCCCGAGCGCCAGCACGGTACTCTCCGTCAGCAGTTGCCGCGTGAGGCGCCCCCGACGGGCTCCGATGGCCGAACGCAGAGCCATCTCCGAGATCCGTGCCTGTCCTCGCGCCAGCAGCAGCCCCGCCACATTCGCGCACGCCACGACGAGTAGCAGTCCGACCGCCGCCGCCAGCAGCGCCAGAGTCCCACGGTAGGACTCCGCCAGCATGTCCCGGGCGGGAGTGAGCACGATGCCCTTACCTGCGTTGCTGTCCGGGTACGCATCTTCGAGGCGGTCCGAGATCGCGTCGAGTTCGGACTGGGCGACGCCCGCGGACGCGTCGGCACGGAGTCGCGCGACCATCAGGAAGTTGTGGGCGCTCCGGCTCCGGGCCATCCCCTCGCCCCGTACCACGGGGATCCAAAGATCGGCGTCGACCATGAAGCGGGCCGTCCGCGGAAGAACTCCGACGACCGTGCGGGCGTTACCGCTCACGACCAGCGTGGTGCCGACCACGCTCGCGTCTTCTCCGAGCCGATCGCGCCAGTACCCTTCCGAGATGAGCACTGCGGGCGAGGCGCCTGGCTCGCCCTCCTCCGCGACGAAGTCCCGCCCATGGAGCGGCGTCACCCCGAGCGTGGTGAAGAAACCCGGCGTTACGAACACGACGTCCGCCCGGGTCGGTTCTCCCGCCTGGGAAATGGTCGAACGTCTGGGAAACGGTGCGATGGCCCCTACAGCGCTGAAGGAGCGCGCCTGGTCGCGATAGTCGTAGAAGTCGTATGCCGAGAGCATCGGCCCGAGTCGAGCCCCATCGTTGAAGGTCGACCGTCCGGTCACGAGCCGGTCGGCCTCCGGGTACGGGAGCGCAGCGAACACGGTCGCGTCGAGCACAGCGTAGATCGCGACGCTGCCACCGATCCCCACCGCGAGCGTTGTGAGAACGGCCGCCAGGAACGCCGGCTGTTTGGTGAGGGATCGTACCGCCACCCTCACGTCCTGCATCAAGTCGTCCGCCACTCTCGCTCCCCTCACGTCTCTCACCTCCTCTTTATAGCGTTCCACACCCCCGAACGTGACCATGGCGCGCCTCCGGGCCTCGGCCGGCGACAACCCGGTCCGCTTGTGCTCCCGGACCTCCATCTCCAGATGGAAGCGGAGTTCATCGTCCAACTCCGCCTCGACCCGCCGCTTGGCAAACAGCACTTCAGCTCGCCGCGCCACCCATCTCCACCACCCCATGAGCCGCCTCCTCTTCGAGGTGTCGTTACGTCGCTGAGAGCACAGCGTCGACCGCGTCCGCGAAGAGACGCCAGCCCGCCCGCTCGCTCGCGAGTGTCTCCCGGCCCTTCCGCGTCAGGCGGTACGTCTTCACCCGGCGACCCTCGTCGGTATGCGCCCACTCCGATTCGATCAACCCGCGATCGCGCATGCGGTACAGCGCCGGATACAGCGATCCCTGATTGACCTCCAACACCCCGCTCGAAAGGAGTTGAATCCGCTTGGAGATGGCCCACCCATGTAGGGCTTCGAGGTCGAGCGTTTTCAGAATGAGGAGGTCGAGACTCCCCTGGAGCAGGTCCGCCTTCCGAGCCATCGCCTTGAATCCGCCTCGTCGGTAATACGGGTCTATTGTCGAATGACATGATACTATGACAGACGACAACCAGAGGCCAATGGTTGGGAAGCGCCCCCCCAGGCCATTGCCACCATCCGTCGATGGTACGCATCATCGCTGGGGACGCTCGCGCCGAGAGCGGTGTCCCTGCTTCGTACCTGTGGCACGCGCCGTGGGATCGGTCGACTCCAGCCCCTGATGACTGTCATGAACCGTTCTTCAGACGCCTTACGTGTTGGCTACTCCGGCGCCACACGCCAAAGCGCTTTGATGCTCTTGGGAGCCGGCGCCCTTGTCATGGCCGTCGCGGCATCGGCGGCCTCTCCACTGGCTGGCGCGCAGAACGTACCGTCGACTTCGGAGTCCACACGACGAGCCGTCACGGTAGACGACGCGTTTCGGCTGAAGAGCGTCGGCGACCCACGCATCAGCCCCGACGGGGAGTGGGTCGCGTATACGGTGACCACCACCGACGAGGAAGAGGAGCGCCGGCGCACCCGACTGTGGATGGTCCCGACCGGGGGAGGCGAGCCCATTCCAATGAGCCGCGAGGATGCATCGATCTCCTCGGCCGAGTGGAGCCCAGATGGTCGCTGGCTCACGTTCACCGCGTCGTTTGGCGATGGCGATGGCGAGGACGACGATGCGGAGACCCAGGTGTGGGGTCTCGACCGTCGCGGAGGCGAGGCACAGGCGCTGACGGACCTCGAGCAAGGAGTGGCAGGCTACGCGTGGTCGCCGGACGGTTCGCAATTACTCCTTTCCGTACGGGATCCTGAGCCCGACGACTCCACCTGGACGTCGGAGCGGCAGAAACCGTGGGTGGTCGATCGACTACAGACGAAGCGAGACCGGATCGGGTACCTGACGGACACACGACGGACGCACCTGTACGTGCTCGACATCGAGACGCAGGAGATGCGTCAGATCACCCGAGGCGACTACGACGAGTCCCAGCCGGCGTGGTCGCCGGATGGGCGCCGGATCGTGTTCTCCAGCAACCGGACGCCGGACCCCGACGCCAACTCGAACTCCGACCTGTGGGTCGTGTCCGCCGACGCCGGCGAGCCGGTGTCCGAGCCGCGCCGCCTGACCTCGTACGAAGGCGGCGACGGCCAGCCGGCCGTGTCACCGGACGGGCGGTGGGTCGCCTACGTTACCGGAACCGATGACCCGCACTTCAGCGCGTTCGGCACGAGTCACCTCGCCATCGTTCCCATGACCGGTGGCGAACGTCGGATCCTCACCGCCGAGCTCGACCGTAACGTCGGGCGACCGACCTGGGAGAAGGACGGGCGCGGGGTCGTGTTCACGGTGCAGGACGAGGGAGAGTCCCACGTGGCGCGCCTCGACCTCGAGAGCGGGCGGATCGAACGGCTCGTGGGGGGAGAGCTCATGGCATCCGACTTCCATGTCGGCCCGAATGGACGCGTCGCCGCGGTCATAAGCCGACCCGACCTGCCGGGCGAGGTCTTCCTGACCGACCGACCGGTGGCGACCACGACGGCCGACCGACGTGCTTTGGTCGAAGGCGCCCGCAGCGGAGGCGCTGGCCTTGATCGGCTCACGAAGCTCACGGCGGTGAACGATTCCCTGGTCTCGACCCTCGCGCTCGCGAACGTGCGCAACATCCATGTTCCCTCGTCGAACGGGGCCGAGATCGAGGGATGGATTTACACGCCGCCGGATTGGGACGGCCGCAGCCGCCTGCCGACGTTGCTCCGGATCCACGGCGGGCCGAACGGCATGTACGGCGTCGGCTTCAACTTCGACGCCCAGCTCTTTGCCGCCAACGGATACGCCGTGGTGATGTCGAATCCGCGGGGGTCGAGTGGGTACGGAAACGCCCATGGGATGGCCCTCTGGCAGAAGTGGGGCGAGCCCGACGTCGACGACGTCATGGCCGCCGTCTCCGAGGCCGTGGAGCTGGGGATCGCGGATGAGGATCGTCTGGGCGTCGGAGGCTGGTCGTACGGTGGGATCCTGACCAACTACCTGATCACCCGACGTCCCGACGTGTTCAAGGGGGCGGTGACCGGTGCGTCTATGGCGCTCCTCGTGGCCAATTTCGGCCACGATCACTACCAACTCGGCAACGAACGGGAGTGGGGACTCCCCTGGGAGAACCGGGAGATGTGGGAGCGCCTGTCTCCTTTCAATGATGTCGACAAGGTCGAAACACCCACGCTCGTCATGGGTGGAGAAAAGGATTGGAACGTCCCGATCCAGAACTCGGAGCAGCTTTATCAGGCGCTCCGACGACGCGGCGTGCCCACCGAATTGGTCGTGTACCCCGGGCAGCCCCACGGCATCGGTGTGCCCTCCTACCAGCGAGATCGCTGGGAGCGCTACCTGGCCTGGTACGACAAGTGGGTCAAGGGCGTCGGTACCGGCCGGCCGGTGACCTGAGGGGTATTTCCGGTTCGGCAGGTCCTGCCCGCCAAGCCGGCCCCCCGGCTCCTACTTGTCATGCAATGCGAAAACCCGGGGGGGGGTCAATGCGATAACGACCCCCGGGTGGCGCGCTCACCCCGGACCAGAGTGGTCCAGAAAGGGGCCCAGAACGGACCGTACCCCCCCTCTACTCGACGCTCAGAGGGTCGTCCTGCGGCGCAGTCTCGGTAGGGAACAGCGGTAGGGTGTCGCGATCCTCTCCCGGCATGATCTGCCGCCCCAGATCAACGAGGCCTCGAGCATGCTGGAGAGAGCGCCCACGGGGAGCAGGAAGAAGTCGTTCAGCAACGCGCTCGAGTTGCTCGAGGACCGACCGCCGGTTGGCCCGTCCGCTGGCAGACGGCGTCAACCGGTAGATCCGCAAGCCCAGCGCCACGAACGGGTCGTTGGCCGCCATCACATGAGCAAACTCGATGAACGTCTGGCCTACCACGGTCTGAACGGCCCGAGGTTGATTCTTCGTGAAATCATCCCACAGGGCCTCACCCCCGTGCCGCACCCGGTCGTCGATCCGCTCGGCGAGCCAGATCACGTCACGGAGCTTCATGTCCCGGACGTTCTTAATGGCCACGTTCACGAGCCACATGCCGAACAGATACGTCGGCGAATCGACGGAGACCTCGCCCTTCACAGCCAGCAACTGGAGACGGTCGCGGAGCTTACGGAACCGAAACCCCATCCGCTCACACTCCAACTCTCTCCGCCGCCGGTGCAGGATGAGCAGGATTCCAGTGATGCCAATGACGGCGCCAACTAGTCCAGCCACCACACCCGCCATGAACCCGACGTCTTCAGTCATTCCAGAAACATATCTTGTTGAGGTGGGTCCTTCCGCCTCGGGAGCTCCGGGATATCAGGATCTTCTTCCGCCGGAACCTGGGGGCGATTGAGCAGGTGGCGCAACAGTTCCCGATTCTGTTCCTGGAGGTAGTCGCGTTCTCTCTGGTACGCGCCCTCTAGCTGCTTCAAGATCCGGTCCAGGGCCCGGGCCAGGAAGAACAGAAGTATGAGCAGGATCCCGACGGTCGGTCCGAACGTCTCGACCAACTCGATCATCTGTTCCAGGCTCAGATGTGCCCCCGGGTAGCGAGTGACCTGGGGCCTCCCGGGACGATTGTGCCGAGACGCCGACGGGGATCGTACAGGTAACTCGCTGCGTCTGGCAAGCCAGAATCGATTGCGTCATCGGTCCCTCCTACTCCGCTCCCGCACCAGATTGTTCCGGTAGGCCTCATCGAGCCAGCCCAGAACCCGCAGGCGCTCCCGGACCGACTTCTCCTTGATGCCCAGCTCCTCCGCGAGCTCATAGGTCGTCCGGCCAGCATCGAGCTGCTCGCGCCACCATGCTGGCGCGGAGTGGGGCGCATCCGGATCCACCTTCCGCTTACGGCCGAGGACCTTCCGCGCGTAGTGGGATACCAGCGTCGCGGCGCACCCCACCTCCTCGGCGGCGCTGGCGTAGTTGTCCCCGTGCCGGCGGAGGAGGTCCGTCAGGTACATGGGGTCAGCCAGCTGGGGATACTTCAGGCCGCGGCCGCGCTTCCGGTTCCGCTCCGTGATCTTCGAGAGGCCGAAGCGGTTCACATAGTAGGTCGCGGCATGCGGTTGGATGCCAGCGTCACGGGCCGCACGTAGTTTCGTCCAACCCCGGTGTCTCAGCCGCTCCACCCACCAAGCTTCCTCGAAGTAGTGGTGGCCCTTCTTTTGGTTGGCCAGTCCCTGGCGACGTAGCGATTCGCGAACTCTCTCGACGGTGGTGTCTAGTTCTCGGGCGATCGCTCCTGGTGCCTCTCCGTCGCGGTGCATCTGGCCGACGCGAGCGTCGAAGTTCTCGACCTCCTGCGTCCGGGGCATCGAGAGGCCGTGGACGTCCGCCCACCGCTTGATATTCGCATACGAACATCCGAGCTGGTCTGCGATCGACTGGACGCTAGCGCCCCCTTCAAAGCGTCCTCTGAGCCAGTCCGGGTCCCGGAGTGCTTGCAGCTTCAGCCGCCCGTTCTGAGGCTGGGTGTACGGGGTCTTCCGGAGCTTCACGCACCGCGGGCACAGCTCTAGTTGCGCCGACGGCGGAGGGGCCTCGATGCCGTCCGGGGGCGCGGGCTGCTCGTGGAAGAGCCTGAGGGCGAGCAGCTCGTGGCGCTCGAACTCCTCGGGGGTCAGCGCTTGGCGTAGCGCCTCAGCGAAACGCTTCGGCGCCTCCTCCTCTGGCCCGACCCACGCCTGATGCACAGCCGCGGCAATGGCGGCGGCCAGCGGTGTGGCGGCGCCGGGCTCACACCACTTCGGCGATCCCACCCGTCCTCTCCCCCATGGGTACGAAGCCACCGCTCAAGCCGTCCAAGAGCCGGAACTGCTTGGGGCCGACGCCGCTGGGCGACTCCAGGATAACGCAGGTCGGGGCATCCCTTTCCAACAGCGAAGCGTCCGCGTCCAGGCACTCCTGGCACAGCCTCTTCGATCTCTCTGCCCCCGCCTGGAAGACCAAGACCACCGGCGTGAGCGCGAGATCGCGAATGCGTCGACAGTGCCCGCACCGATAGCGCGTTCCGAGGGGGATCCTCTTCATGCCCCGATCCGTCCCATAGAGCTATCCCCATCGACCGCACTCGAGGCCCATCCTGTGTCATGGGACTCATCTACTTTCCGCGGCTCGGCTATCCAGCAGGCCAGCCCAACTGCCAACCGAAGCCGCTCCGCCAGGCCGGCGACTTGGGCGTCCATGACCCGGAACGCATCCATCTGAGCATCATCCATCGCCAGGTCCAGTCGCTCGGGAGCGACCCGCCGGTAGGCGTCCCCCAGCTCCATGCGGAGGGCGTAGTCGACGGTGTCGGCCGCGGAGTCCATGAAGACGGGTGCGATGCGGCGGACCCACTGGAGCGCACCCCATCCCTGGGACTTCCCAGGCTTGACGCCAAGCGGCTTGTCGCCGAACCCGATGCTGACCAGCTCGACCGGCCGGCCGGGCCAGAGCTTCCGGGCCTCGGTGAGGGCGATCCAGCCGGGTGAGTTCGCGAACACGCCGCCGTCGACGAGCTCGAGCCCGCCGATCTGATGGGGCGGGAAGTAGGTCGGCGCGGCGGAGGTGGCCATCGCGGCGTCGACCATCGGAATGAGCGCCCGGTCCTCCTTCCACGACTTGATGAGGAAGGACTGGCCTCGGATCAGATCGTAGGTCGTGACCAGGACGTGCCGACCCTCTCCGACGCTGCCCACTCTCCGATCTCCGAACACCTCCTCGAGCGCGGTCCGGAGGCCGGTTGCTCGGTACTTCGGCCTCCAGAGCTGGCGCACCAGGCCGAGCCACCGGGCGGTGAAAATGTCCTCACCGTGGTTTCGGTAGAGCTGCGCGATCTCCGCTGGCGGGATGCCCGCCCCCAGAGCGAGTGCGAGGATGCCTCCGGTGCTCGTGCCGACGACCAGGTCGAATGCCTCAACACGCACGTGCTCGAGGAGACGAGCAGCCAGATATCCTTTGATGCCGCCGCCGTCGATCGCGAGTACTCGCACACCGTCCTCAGCCATCGTGCCCTGTCTCCTCTTGGGTGGTTCCGGCAGGTCCATTCCCCGCCGGCCGTGCTGGACCACCGCGGCGCTCGAGCTCCTCGAGGTGCCGCTGGATGGCGCGCCGAGAGTGATCAAACATCTTGGCGACGTAGTCGATGACTCCCTCCTGGTCGCGCAGCTCCCACAGGACGGCCTCGGCTTGTGGCGTGAGGCGGCCCCGCTTCCTCAGCCCGAGCCTCCTCACCTTGTTCTGCACCTGTAGCCGGGTGGCCCCGAGCTGGTCTGCGATCCACGCCGCCGACTGGACTGCGTAGTGAGCGAGGAGGAACGCCTCCATCGCAGGCGTCCAGGTCACGCGCGTCGCGGTCCCCTTCGCCAGTCCCATCGCGAGGGCCTCATGCTTCACGGCCTTCCGCGACCGGTCTAGCTCCCGCGCGAGGGTCTCATACGTGCGCCCTTCCGAGAGCCCGGCACGCAGTGCTCTCCGGTCCACCGCGGTCCACCGCGGCTGCTGGTGGATGCGGAGCTTGTGAGTCCGGGACTGGACGGCGGACAGAGTCCTCCCGAGCAGCTCGGCCATCGCCCGGGCGGACGACGTCGGGTATCGGTCGCGGAGGATCTGATCCTCCTCAGCGGTCCACGGCCGGCGCATCAGCCCATCCCCTTGATACGGACGCCCACGGCCTGCTTCTGCTCTTTCCGCTGTTGCTGCTGGGCCTCAAGCTCCGCGAGCAGTGCGGCGGCCTGGGCGTCGCGCTGTGCGGGCGGCACCATCTCGAGGCCTGCGGCGGCGAAGAAGTCGGCCTCCGTCGGGGTCGGCAGGACCGCGCGGGATGTGCTGTCGTGGACGAACCCGTTCTTGTGCTTCAGACCGCGGGCGATCATCCGACCCATCGCGATCTTGCCCAACTCCCACGGCCCGGTGCGGATGGCCAGGATCGAGCCCCACTGGGCTGGAGGGTGGACGAGGTACAGTTCGCAGCTGAAGCCGACGACGCCCTTCACGTCCGCCACCTTGATCTGACGCTCCCCCGACTTCTCGACACGGCCCCACGTCCGGGCGGTGAAGAGGATCCGATTGACGTCCGGAGCCATGCGCTGGAAGAGGTCGGCCGCGTACATCTCCGGCTCGACGACGATCTCGATGTCGCCCACGTCCGGACGCCGGCGGCGGAGAGAGCCGGCTACCTTCAGCCGTCGGACCACAGGGCGCAGTTCCTCAACCAGCTGGCCGGCGAGCCGGTACGCCTGATTCCACGGCATCCGCGTCCCCGAACTCACGACCCGGCCGACTCCCGCGCGGCGCGGACCTCCCGCGCGCGAATGAGGAGGGCGTGGTTCCGCACACGCTCATCGGCCCGCCAACGTGCGGGCAGTTCGTCCGGCCGCTCCTTCCGCTCTCGCCGGCGCCGGAGCCAGTCCTGCGCGGTCACCTTCAGTGGGTAGTTCACCGCGTGGTGGAAGATGTGGATTGAGGCGACGATCCCGATCGCGATCAGCGTCACCCAGAGTGCCCCGAGCGGATCCATGTGGCGCGGTGCTTGGAAGAACATCAGACCTCCTCCTCGTCGTCGTCAGCGTCCCAATCGGTGGGATCGTAGGATCGAGAGAAATCCGGCTCGTCATCGTCCAGATCGTCGTCTTCCCAGTCACAATCGATGCAGCCAGGACACGCCACTACGCCGTGATTGTGGCAAGCGCAGAAGTCGCCGCCGCACTCGCAGTCGATGTATCCGTCGCCTCCGCAGCAGCGGCCCGAGACCTCGTTCATCATCGCCGTGAAATCCGACTCGTTGAGGACGGCCCCGCACCAGCACGAGTAGTCAGCCATGAGTCCCTCTCCTGGTCGACCAGGGGCCGACCTCGTGGGGAGCGTCCGACCGTGCTAGGGGCGTGTAGGAGCGCCGCAGATCGGACCGCTCCTGCCGGCCCTCTCGCTCGCGGCGGCACAACGTGGCGGGCGTGCCCTCTCCGCAGGTATCGCAGACGCGCAGGTAGTTGAGCGCGCTCACATCACAGAGCCTGCGACACCCCGCGCAGGGTGCGTGCGTGACCTCTCCGGACCGGCGCATCACGAACCCGCGACGGCGGAGGAAATCTCGGAGGCCGACCCACGGCAGGCCGATCCTCGCGACCCACGTCGCACGGCCCCAGGTCCTCCGCCGCCAGATCGTGTCATCGTCCGGCGGGTGCGTGTTGAACTGCTCGATCCGGATCCGCTTCATCTCTCCGACCACCACGCTCACGTCACACCTCCACGTAGGGCGGATACCGCCCGGGTTGGGTCCTGCGGACCAAGAATTCGATGAGAGCCTCACGAGGTACTCGCGCCTCGTAGCGCTCCTCCTCCGTGCTGCCGAGCGCGAACAGACGGCCACTCGCGATCCACCGCTGGACGTGCCGCTGCGTGACCTCGCAGATCCGCGCGACGTCGGCCGTGCGAAACGATGCCGACTCGCCGACGCTGGCCTCCCAGTATTCGCGTCTCGTCATCCGTCCCGTGCGCGCCCCTCCTCGTAGGCGATGCGCTTCTTCAGCATCTCCACCACGCGGGAGCCCTCGGCTGCCGTCCGAGGATGCTCCTGCTTGATTTGCCGCTTGCACGCGCCGGCGAAGTACTCGTCCCTCATCCACTTCTCGCCGAGCTGGCTGCGGAGCTCCGAGATCAGCGCTCGCATCGGGCCAGAGATCAGTTTGATCTCGCCCTTTGCCGCTCTGCGCCCGGATGGCCGCCGGCGTCCCGTACCGGCTCGCGCGCCCATGGCCACCAGCGAGTCGATGACCTCGCCGGCCTGGGCGAAGCTCAGCGCCGAGATCGAGGTTGAGCCGGATACCCGCTCGACGAGCGCCCTCAGGTCCGTCTCCTCGAGGCCGATCTCCCGGGCGGCGCCCCAGATCTTCCGCAGCTGCGCGGCGCTGGCCATCAGCCGACACCGAACAGGTCCGGCTGCTGCTTCGCCACGCGCGCCATCGAGAGCGTCCGGTCCAGCGCGCACTCCTCTTCGTGCCCGTGGATCTGCCGGATCCCGCACCACGGGCAGACGTCGACGAGCTGGAGGACGGTGCCTCCCGTCCCCGACCACTCCAGCTTCTCGAGCTCGGGCACCAGCATTGCCAGGACGGACAACGGAACCGGACACGTCCGGTCTTCTGCCCCTGCAGTCAGCGGGTACGGTCGACGGGCGAGCACTCGCGTCGCGTCCACCAGACCGTCCCGATACGCCTCGCGTCGGACCTGCGACAGGCTGCTCATTTCGATGCTCCCTCGTAGTAGAGATCGAGGTTGTGCTGGACGTGGTTCAGCCACGCGCGCAGCGCGGTGCGGCGCAGGCGGCTCGCCCGCGCCAGGCCGTGGAGGCTGCGCGTCGTGAGGAGCCGCACGGTGGCGTCCAGATCCTCACCGCTGACGATCAGGTAGTTGCCCGCCGGCGCGCTCATCGCGGATCCGATGGGCACGCTGTGATCGAAGACCAGGTGGTCCATCACGTGCTGAGCCCTGCGCGTCGTCAGGCCGCAGCGCTTCGCGAGTTCCGGCGTCGGGATCGCAGCCTCCCGGCCTCGGTGCTGCCGGAGCTCCGCAAGCACCGCCTCTTCCTCGGGAGTGCAGAGCTCCTGCTCATCGAGGCCGAGGCTCAGGCCGGGCAGCGTCGCGGCGCTCATCCGATCGCCTGGACGATGGGGGCCATGTCGGGAATGATGCGGATGTCCACGCCAAAGCCCCGAGGCGTGCTGTTGTCCGAGCTGGCAACGACCCGCACCTGGCGGGCATCGGTCAGCAGGCCCAGGACATCCTCGAGGTAGTCAACCAGGAGGTGAGGCACATGCGCCTCCGCCCCGTCGAGGTCAGAGCCCAACTGCTCGACGTCGGCACGTAGCTCCGCCAGGACCGTCGACGGATCGCCCATACGGCACAGTGTCCACGTTCTCCAGCTCACGTCCCCCCTCCATTCATGGGTTCGTCCGAACTCTCGATGCCGCGGTAGAAGTCGCAGTCCATCCGGGAGGCCACCGCCCGGTCGATGACCCGCTGCCGTGGCTCGTGGCACACGCCCTGATGCGGGCATCCCCGGCACACTCCCTCCGCCTCCCACGCCGTCACTTCCACGGCCGTCCCGCACAGCGAGCACTGGCCCGGGCGCAGGAAGTGGAAGCCAACCAGCCGTCCCGCCTCGTCCAGGCGGAGGAGCTGGTAGCCGGCACGCGACAGCGCTCGCATCACGTCGATCGCCGCCGCGAACGAGTCCGAGTCGGGAGGACCCTGCAGCGGAATCGCGGTGGCGATGACTTGGCGGATGCGACGGATCTCAGGGATCCGGCTAGAGGGAGCGGTCTGGGTCACAGCGCGTAGCCCTGGAGCTGCTCGGGAGTGGCGGCCCACACCGCGTCGACCTCCTCCTCCGTGACGCGCTCGACGCCCCGCCGCGCTCCGATGTTCATCGCGGCGGCCGCCGCGTTGTGGATCAGGACCGGATACTGTTGGTCGTGTTGGTTCAGCCGCTTCTCGAGGGCGATCAGCGCCGGCTCCTCCCACGTGTCCAGCACATCACGCCCTACCCACTCGAAACGGCGGGCGATGTACTCGGGCACGTGGCCAGCCATCGGCTCCAGGGTGATGAGCTGGCAGCGGATGATGGCTTCGCGGAGCCGCGAATTCCGCTCCGCGTCGAACCGGGCCCGAAGCTCCGACTGTCCGATCAGGATGATGGCCACCAGCTGCGCGTAGCCGTGCCGCAGCTCGTGGTAGCGCTTCAGATCCTTGATGGTGTTGTGCGGCAGCTCATGCGCCTCGTCGATGACCAGCACCACCCTCTGACCCTGCTCGTAGCGCGTGGCCAGGACCTGCTGAGCCACCGCGTCCCGTACGTTCGCCACACGCGGGATCGTCTCCTCGGAGAGCTGCCGGATGATCTCGCTCGCGATGTGCGCGGCCGTGAGCTTGCGCCGCTCGATGTTCGCCGGCTGAACGACGACCAGCTTGTCACCGTCGTCCGCACGCGCCAGGGCGTCGGCCAGGAGTGTCGACTTGCCCGAGCCGGGCTCTCCCGAGACCGCGACGAAGCCCGCCGTCAGAGCGGCCTGCCGCAGACGCTCCCGCACGAAGAGGTGGCCGGGCGGGAGATAGAGCTCCCTCAGCCCGTCCGGCTGACCAGGGCGGCGCAGGATGCGCGCCTCGCCGTGGAAGGGGTCGGAGAAGAGCTTGAAATGGGTGCGAGCCGTCTGGCTCAGATGCTGTCCCTGCATGATGGCCTCCGGCGGCTCATGGCCGCCTGCCGATTCTGGGGTGAGTAGATCGGGCGTCAGTGCCAGGCCGCGCTCGTCCAGAAGCTCCTGGAGGCATGCGCCCGCATCGATGCCCTTGATGTCCCGTCCCTCGCTGAGGAAGCGGGACCACGTCGACTTATCGCAGCCGAACCGATCAGCCAGCGCCGTCGGCCCGACGCCCAGGCCCTCGAGCACGCGCTTCACACGCAGCGCGCTCATAGCGTCCTCGGGCGCGAAGCCGTCACGGCGGCCGTCATGCTGAGCGCGCCGAACGGGCCAGCCGACAGCTCGAGATGCACATCGAGCTGCATGCCCGCCGGGCTCCGAGAGATGAGCTTATTCGCCGCGCTTACCAGAGCGTCGAGACACTCCCGCTGCTCTGGGGTGAGCTGGTCCTCGCATCCCTCCAGGCGCTCGCGTACCGCCTCGCCTACTCGACGGTAGGCTGCGCCTTTCAGGGCCGAGGTGCGAACCACCAGACTCATTCGAATCCGCGGTAGAACACGGGCTCGTCGGCGCCGCCGCGGACGTCGCGCACCATCTGGTGCAGCTGCGAGTGGACCTCACGCTGATGCTTCAGCATCGCTTCCTTCAGACTCCGGAGGAGCCGCGAGGTCGTGTCGTAGCAGACCGGGCACACGTCCACCGCCTTCAGCACGAGATGCGGCTGCGAGTCCTTCGGCCGAGTCAGCGCGCCGCACACGTCGCACGAGACCCGCGGATCCTCCTCTGCCTGAGGCTCCTCCTCCGCTCTCACGACCGTGAAGCCCTGAGCACCCAGGAGCTCGGCCAGCACGTAGACCGGCATCGTCACGACCTCAAGCTTGGCGACTCCGCTGCGGTCCTCAGCCAGCTCCTTGCCCAACTCTGCGAGCGCACGGCTTAGGCCCTCCTCCGCGTCCGCGTGAATCCGCCCGGGCTCGCCCGCAGCCTGTCGCTCCTGTTCCGTCACATCCGTCGTCATCTGCCCCCTCTCTTTCCTTGTGGTGGTGGTGATCGGATCAGGCCCCGTGGACCTGCCGTACATGCCCAGGCCCGCCGCCCCGTCGCGCATTCATCCACGCGACCAGCTCGGGCTCGGGGATTTCTTTCCGCCCGCCGAACAGGGCGGACAGCGCAGCCCGCTCCTCGGCGGTGGGCGGTGCGGCCATCAGTCCAGCAGCCTGGGCGCGGTCCGTCGCTTTGCCGCGCCGGATCAGGACCGGGGCCATCTCGCGGCCTGCGGCGATCTCGATTAGCTCCGGCCGGTACGCGTAGGTCCGCGTATCTCGATCGACTCGGTAGTCGTGCACGATCAGAGGGTCGATGTGCGTCAGGTCGCGCTTCTGCAGCTCGCGCTTCTTCGCGACCGCCGCGGGCGTGTCCGCCTTCTTCCATTCGCCCGCCTCGTCGGGCACTGCCTCGACAACGCCGACCTCGTGCTCCTCGCCATCGAGCATCACCGAGATCGTCGACAGGTCCGCCTCGTGGTAGAACACCGAGACGGTCTTCTTCACGTAATCGACGAACGGCTTGCGGCGGGGCAGCTGGTACGCCTTCCCCTCCAGCCGGATCGAGAGGTCCGCAGAGATGCGACGGGTGACCTCGCGGCGCAGCACTCGCGCCATGACCTCCTCGGGCGGGAGCACGCGCAACGTCCGGGCTGACAGCCACCGCTCGAACGGCGCGACGCCGGTCTCCGAGTGTGGACGGTTGTTCGTCCAGATGAGATACCGCAGCAGGAGACGGTTCAGCTCCTTTAGCGACGAGACCCTCTTAGCGCGGAGTGTCTTCTCGAAGCCGGTCATGATGACGCCCAGCGAGCGCTCGACCTTCCCCTTCGCCTGTGCGTTCGTCTCGGCCTCGGTCGAGTGCTGCGCGAGCATGCGCTCGATATTCAGTAGGTCCAGCGTCCGCGTCATCACCCGCGCCTTCATCGCCGAGTCCTGATCCGAGTACAGGCGTTCGGGGATGCCGCGGGCTGGCCACGTGGACGTGTCGGGCACGACGCCTCGCATCACCCGGATCAGCATGTCGCGCCACGCTAGCGCGGAGTTCGCCGTGTAGAAGCGGGCCCACCTCACCCTGCTGTGGTCGTCGATCACCCCGAGCAGCCAGATCCGGGGCTTCTCGTTGCCCGCCTTGGTCTTGTTGAGAGCGACCGGCGCCTCGTATCCGACGGTGTCATCGGTGTCGATCCACCACGACGCCGCGACGGTCGAGTCCATCTGGTAGAGGTAGCCAGGATGGGGCGCCTCGAAGCGGCGATGCACCCTCAGATCCTGCGCGTTGTCTCTCCGACTCACGCCCATCCCTCTCAGGATCCGGCGCAGAGTCTCGGGGTGGGCGTCGAACGCCTCTTCGCCCTCGCGAGCCCGGTTCGCGTTGACCGTGTCCAGCGCGAGCTCGGCGTCGTAGTCGTGCTGCACGACCAGGGCGGCGAGGTCGTCCAGACCCTGCTCGTCGAACGCCTTCACCGTACCCGCGTCCGAGCGCCGTTTGCGGTTCGGCAGTTCGTCGCGGATCGTGCGGTAGACCGTCGACCAATGGCAGCCCAGTAGCTCTGCATGGCACTCGCAGAACGGACGCGCGGAGGCGCTCCCCAACGCCCTCGCTTCGAGGCGTAGGGCCTCGCGTTCCGCGTCGGTCAGTTGTCGTCCTCGGGCCATCGTCTCTATCGCTCCAGCCGGACCACAGCACGCCACGTTCTGGGCGTGCGCTCAATGGATTCGGCCCCCGCCGGCTCCGCTGCTCGGGCACGCAGCGCGACGATCCGCGCGATGCCGTTCCGGATCCGACCCACTGCGATCACCACCACCGACTCCGGCGGATGCGCGGCATAGAAGCGCGCAGCGCGGAGGTCCTCAGGTGTCACCACGTCCGGACCACCCGCGTCATCTGCTGGCCGCCTTCCCACAGCAGGAGGGCAAGCGCGATCCGCCAGTCGACCAGCCCGGCGACGAAGACGCCCGGGAGGAGGAACAGGATGGCCAGCACGACGAGGCGTGCCGCCTCGGAGCGGGCGAGCCAGGCCTCAGCCTCGGCTGCGGAGTCGGCGCTCTCCGCCTCCCGGCGCGGCGGGAGGCCGTAGATGCCGCGGACCATCCGCTGGATCTCTTCGGCCGTCAGGTCCAGGCTCGGGATCGGGCCGAGGTTGGCGTCAACGTCCGGGCCGTCGACAGCTCGCCGAAGCTCGGGATCGACCGCATCACACTCGTGCGTGGTCGACGCGGCCAGATGGCTGAGAGTCACCATCAGGTGGACGGAGCCTGAACCCACGGCAGCCACAAGGCGGGCCGCGATCCCGTGTCGCGAGCGGAGCGTTGCGACTCGGGCTTCGAGATCGGCCGCTGCCCACTCGACACTGGCGATGGCAGCGCCATACCAAAGCCTGCCATTCATGCGCACTGTGGGGACGATGGCAGTTCGGCCGCAGGGGCACGGAATCTCCCGTTCCGTGACCTCAGGGACCAAACGTGCAGCGACCAGCGCGCTCATAGCAGCGTGTCCTCGTCGTCCCAGGTCTCGACCTCGGGGATCCCCTCCAACGGGTCGACCTCTTCGTCGACGAGCTCAGGACCATCCGCTGCGGCGGGCTCAGCCTCAGCGGCTTCCTCCCGCGCGAGCATGTGATCGCGCAGCGCGTCCGCGTCCGTCATCCACTCCGGCGCGACGTACTGACCGCCGTAGTGGACCAACTCCGACATCGTTGGCTGCGACGCCCGGACGAACGTTAGGACCTCGGTCGGGTCCGGCCGCTGCTTCGCGTCGTCATGGCTCAGCAAGTCCGCCGCCTTCCGCAGAAGCCGGATCGCGCGGATCATCGTGATCGCGAACGGGCTGCTCACCTGCCCTTCCCTCGCCGCCTCGATCGCACGCAGCTCCGTCTCCAATTCTCCGACGCGGTCGTCACGCTCCTGGAGCTGCCGTTCGCCTGCGTCCAGCCGGGCCTTCATCCGCTCCTGCTGGGTGACCAGCCCGTCGATCAGTTCGAGGACGGCGTCCTTGTCGGCCAGCGCAACCCGCTCCTCGCCGATCACGATCTCGTTCTCCTCGGCGCGCGGGAGGAGGTCGGTCGGCATCGCCGATAGGGCGCGCAGTTGGCGTCGGCCGAGCTGAAGGGAGTCAGCCGCGAGCATGAACTCCTCTCCCAGCCGATCAAGGAAGCGGATGTCTTCGTCGACGGTCCGCCGCGCCCACGGGAGCTGCTCCTTGCAGAACGCCTCCCATGTGGGGCTCACCTGCTTGTACGACCCAGAGTCTTTGATCTGCCGCAGCAGGTGCGTCCGAGCAACGAGGCCCATCGACGAGGAGATGGTAAAGGCCTCAATCGCTCCCATTGATCTGAAGAGCTGAAGCAGTTCGGACGGCACCTGAGCCGGGCCCGTCAGGGAAGAAGTCATTGATTGACGCCATTGTTGGGATGTGGAAGTGGCACCGGGGCCACTTCTGGACTCATGCTGGCTGCTGCTGGTCGTGATGGATCGCGGCCTCCAGCATGGCCTGGGCGCGCTGAAGTTCGTGGATGGCCTCATCCACTTCGGTCTTCACCGCGGCGAGCTCGGGTCCTTGGCCCAGGCACAGCCGCCGAAGAGCGGCGGTGAGGGCGTGAAGTGCCTCGGTGGTCTCCGCCTCGACGGCTGGCTGGATATCCGTGAGGAGATCCACAGGGGCGCGGCCGAGCGCCTTGCCGCCTACCGCGCGCGCGTTCCCTGACATGATCCGTGCGCCGATAGCGAACGCCGCCGCAGGGTGGTAGAGCCGTGCGTGATCCAGGATCAGCTCTAGCTGATCGAGCGGATTCGGGCGGCCGGAGCCGTCGGGGTCCTCGCACCACTTGTAGGTGGATGACTCTGACTTGTAGCCAAACGCCCGGGCGATCCGGCTCTTCTCCGACCGGGTGGGCATGCAGGCCTGCATCATCTCGTGCGTCGGCTGTGTCGATGGGACCATTTTTTTCCGGGCTCCGGTAACGGGGGTGGGTTGCTTGGACAGCCGCGGTCGCGGCAAAAAAAAGAGGACGGCGCGGCCCCCTCAGGCCGCAGCGTCCTCCCAGAAACTCGGGAGAGTGATTCCCAGAACGACGGCCCGGTCGCAGAGCACCTGCTTGATCCGAGCGCGGGTGTTGGCTGCGCTGAGATTCCCCCGGAAGTAGAGCGTGACCGCCCACTGACTCACCCCTACCGAGTGCGCCACATCCACGAGGCTCAGGTCCAGATCAATGAGCAGCTTCTTGAAGGCTTTCTCGTCCATCCGTATCCTGTCGCAGCTAGAGAACTCAACCACCCCGACACAATTGCACCGCAAATGCATCACCGCAAGCCCTCATCGTGGCGACCCCTGTGAGCGACCCATGGGTGGAGGTAGTGGCTGTGGCGAACCGACTCCTAGCGTTACGACGGATTTCAGCCCGAGAAGCCGCTCAAGAGATGTCCCTCAATCCGACAACGCTGACAAGGATTTTGAACGGGGAGACCGCTCGCCCACACCCGAATACTCGGAACACGATTTGTGAATGGACGGCGGCGGCGGCGGCAGAACTTGCTATTGAGATGTCCCGCCGTGAAAGCACTGCATTAGCACCGTTCTTGGGCCGTACAGACCGTCTGCCTGACCGCCGCGACGAAGAGGCACTGGCGGAAAGCGTGATCGCCGATCCAAACACTCTCCGTCGGGCGTTGGGCGTTATTCAGCCCGACGACTACCTCACCCGGATCGCGATCATGAGGGAGTTTGAGGACATGTACATTGAGGCCGGCTACGGTCCGAGCCGCTGGCCGCAGTGGTTCAACGACCTTCGAGAGGAAGTCATGAAGAAGGCAGCTGAACGTGGCTGACGACGGTGCTGTGATCCGGGCGGCTGCGGCGTGCCGTCGCGCTCGGCGGGTGGTGCCCGCGTTCGCGTCGGGGTATGGCCCCACAAGTCAGGCGGATATTTCGGCTCTCCGTCGCGCCTTGGGCCTTCGCGTCCGTGCGTGCCCTCTGGGCGTGCCCACCGTGTTGCTCCCGGCCATACTAAACGGGCGGTATCGGCTCATCGTGGATCTTCGGGTTCATCGAGCCACGCGGGACGGGTACCTGATGAGGCACGAGCTCGGTCATATTCTGGCCGGTGACGCTCGCGAACTGACAACTTTCTCTTTTCAGTACCCGCTGCCGGAGGCTGAGATGGTGGCGGACCTCTTCGCGTTCGCCGATCTGATTCCGGCGGCGGTTGTGTCACAGGGCGCCTCCGCGGTCGGACGGTGTATCCGCAGTGTAGTGGCGCTAGAAGCCCCTACGTGGTATCTAAGGATCGAGCGAGTGGCCATTCTCCTCCCCCATCTCGCCGAGATGCTCGGCTGGGACGCTGCCACATCTCATACGGCCAGCCTACGCTGACCTGGCTGAATACCATCGCCGCGCTGAGGACGAATGAAAAAACTCGGGCTGGGTGTAGCTGGATTTTTCGCCTTTACTCTTGTGGCCGCGCTTGTCGGAGTCATCCTCGAAGGCCGCCGACCAGACCCAGCTGAGGTGGGTTTGGACCGCCTTCGTTCCGAGGTTGAGCGAGACCTCTCTGGTGTCCTCAGTAAGGCCCGAGTGATCGCGGCTGAGCGGGGGCCAGACGCAGCCGTCAAGTCACTGCAGGTCTACGCCTCAGTATCGTCCGCCTCGGAGCTCCTTCATCTCCGTGATTCTTTGGCAGCCCTGGTCCCCATCGCGCCAGCTGCTTCCGAACCAAGTGAGGTGTGCTGGCACGAGAAGGGTGGGGTGGAACCTTCAGCGTTCGGATCCTCCGAGCAACTGCTCGAACTTAAGGCGCTTGACACTGCGGCGTGCGCCCTAACAACGATTGCCTGGACCCTCCCAGCGATTCGTCGGACCAGCCTTTTGATGTGGGACCATTCAACTGAAACCCTCCACCGCATCCACCGGGACAGGTCTGGTCAGGTGACCTGGGAGGCTTGGGAGAGGGTGTCCCGTGGAGCTGTCGCCCAAGACTTGCCCGAAGACGGATTCGATCTACCGGGCTACCGCAACGGTCGCGGGCGTTCGCCCCTGACCCCACGCATCGCAGCAGAGCTACGAGAACGGGGTGGCTACGACTTTGTTTTCACGCGATAGGCGAAGGAGGTCTCTGATGGCGCGAAAAGTGTG
The DNA here is from genome assembly GCA_029262115.1 of Gemmatimonadota bacterium. GTDB lineage: Bacteria > Gemmatimonadota > Gemmatimonadetes > Longimicrobiales > Gaopeijiaceae > JAJCZZ01. The sequence continues at coordinate 30,792 of JAJCZZ010000085.1, forward strand.
GGCGTGCAAGACGTGTGGATCAGTTGGGCAGACGGGCAGCGCGGCCTCAGGGTCCTGTCTGATCGAGCTCGTGCTATGGATGTGCGCAATCGTCCCGGGGGTCATCTACTCGCTGTGGCGGATCTCCAGCAGAAAGTCCAAGTGCAAGGTGTGCGGAAGTAAGGAGCTGGTACCGTTGGACTCGCCGGAGGGGCGCCGTATCCGCGACACGGTGCCGCCACCGCCGTGAGCCGCGCTGAAAAATCAGAGCGACATGAGCGACATGAGCGACATTTAGAGGTGGTCTGACCGGGTAAGATGGGGGCGACACGATGGACTGTGTTCGCCCCCTTCTTCGTGCCCAGGGTCAGATGTGAGCGACGTCACCAAGCCGGACCGGGATCTCACCAAGGTCCACCCGCTGCTGCAGCTGCGGCTTCTGTCCTTCTTCCAGGAGTGCGGACGGCGGAAGGTCAGCGTGTTCATCACCGAGGGCTACCGCTCAGGTGAGCGTCAGGACTGGCTGTACGCCCGGGGCCGGACGCGCGACACGTCACGCCCCGTGCTCACCTACGCGAAGGCGGGCCAGTCGTACCACAACCTCCTGATCATGGATCAGCCCTGCTCCGCCGCGGTGGACGTGGCGGTCTGGGACGAGGACACGCCCTGGTCGAAGAGCCTGGAGTGGTCGGGGTCCGCGAAGGAGTGGGAGAAGGTACACGCTGCGGCCGAGGCCGCTGGCCTTCAGACGCTCAACTTCGAGAAGCCGCACATCCAGCTCCCCTACGCCCTGGATGACCTGCGCGCGGGCGCCCACTGGATCGACCTCGGTCCGATGACGCCGCTGCTTCGGCCTCGGGATCCAGAGGCATGACCGAGCCCAACGTGAAGAAGGTTTGGCTGGACAAGCTGGCGAGGTATGAGGGCGGGCTGACCGGTCTGATCAAGGAGATCTACCAGTACATCCCCGCCATCGGCCGCGACGAGGTGAAGCTCGCGCTCGCGAAGCTGGATCTGGCGATCGCCGCCATCGAAGACATGCTGCGCGCCACCGAGCTCGGCGAGGAAGAGCGTGCGATGCGCGGCGTCCAGTCGGCGGCCGACCACATCATCCTCCTACGTGCCGAGATGGAGCGACGCCGCACGGACCTGCTGCGGGACGAGCAGGACCTGGAGCGTCGGTTCGAACTGGACAAGAAGCGCCGCGTGCGTCGTGACTTGGACAGCGCGCTCGGCCTGAACGACGGCGGGCCCGTGGCGGGCCACGGCCTCGGCGGGGAGGAGTGAATGTGGGCGCCGATCAGCTTCAGACGTGGGAGGTCGTACTCCGCAGCCCGGTCGCTGTCAGCCTGCTCCTCCTGGGCGCCGTGCTCGCTCTGGGCGCGATGCACCTCGCGTGGGTCCGAGGGATCCAGCGTGAGAACCGGGAGCTCAATGGGTGGATCCGCGAGCACCTCGAGGGTGAGGCCGGTATCGCGCGTGTCCTGTCCGACCTCCGTCCTCTGCTGGACCTGATCCATGCGAGCGCTGATCCGTCGCGTGCGAAGGTGGGTGATCGAGGCCCGGCTGGCCTACCTGGACTGGCGGGCGCGTCGGCTGTTGCCCGACCTCCGAGTCGCTCTGCTGCAGCAAGAGACACGCGCGCAGCGCAGGTGGGTGACGTCGATGCGTGACCTGGGCGTGGGGAGCTGACCGGGTGCATGGCGTATCCCCCGGACGTCCGGCGTCAAGCCCGCGACCTCTACGTGCGTTCCGGCCGATCCTTCCGACACATCGCGGAGCGCGTGGGTGTCGGCAAGACGACGCTCTTGCGATGGGCCCGCCGCGAGGACTGGGAGGCACTGCGGGAGCAGGAGCGTGCCATCGAGCTCGGCTCGAGGAAGCTACTGCTCCGGATGGTGGGCGCTGCGGCCGAGCAGCAGGACGCGCAGCTCACCTATGCTGCGGTGAAGGCCGCCCGCCTCGCCGGCGTTTCGCTGGGCGACGGGGGCCCGCCAGTACCGAGGCCGAAGGAGGTCGCGGTCGTGCTCCTGGACGTCCTCGGCGGACACCCGGACATCGGCCCGGTCGTGCGGCGGTTCCGCAACGAGGCCATCCGGCTGGTGCTCCACGAGGTCAAGCGCATGGAAGCGGCGTCTCCCTCGGGGGCGTCGTCGTGATCCGAGCCCGCCGGTCCGGAATCGCCGCAAACCGGTTGCGCAACGGGGTAGAGCGCACGAGGACGTGCGTGCCCGACTCTCGGGTCGGCTGCGTCCCCCTCGCGGCTCAGGGGCGATTCTAGCGTGTCGGTCCAAGACTTCGAGCGCGAGCTCGCCGGAGCACTGCCCGAGCCGGACGTCGACGAGTCGGACGAACTGGAGGCGGAGCGCCAGGAGATCCTGGCGGAGGCGCGTCACTACCTCGGCCTCCCTGAGTCGGCCGGAGTCGACGTGATCCGTAGCGCGTTCAGCACGTCGATGTGGGACTTCTGGATCTTCTTCTTCCCCGAGTACCGCATGGGCGAAGACGGCACAGAGATCCAAGGAGGGGACTTCCACCGCGAACTCGTCGACGAGCTGCAGCGGATCTACATCGATGGCCGCCCCGGCGAGGAGCTCTCCCGCGCCTATCCACGGGAGCACGCCAAGTCTGTCTTCGCGTCGTTCGTCGGGCAGTTGTTCGCCCTGGCTCACGGGCACCGGCGCTTCGCGGTCCTGTTCAGCGACACGAGCACCCAAGCCGAGGAGTTCGTCGACGACACCCGGGTGGAGGTCGAGACGAACGAGCGGCTGCAGGCGGTCTACGCGGAGTTCTGCGAGTGGGATCGGCCCCCTAAAGCCAACCGGCTGGCATTCGGTACAGGCGTCTGGCTGGTGTGTGCTGGGTCGGGGAAGTCCGTCCGCGGCATGAGGAAGGGCCGGCAGCGGCCCGACCTCGTGACCTGCGACGACATCGAGAACGACGAAGAGGTTGAAAACCCCAAGAGGAGGAAGAAGAAGATGCGGTGGTACAACCGAGTGCCTCGAAAGCTTGGGCGCGCAGCGGTGTTCGTCATTGTCGGGACGATCCTGCACGCGTCGAGTTTCCTGGCGGAGCGGGTCAAGGCAGACGAGCACATCCACGCCGCCCTCCCATCTGAGCCCGTCAACCAGGAGCTGTGGTCGGAGTGGGAGCGAATGTTCCTGGACCGGGGGCTCCCCGATGCGGAGGCCGTGGCGCTCCAGTTCTACGAGGCCCGCCGCGCGGAAATGGATGCCGGGGCCGAGGTGCTCTGGCCTGCCCAGTTTTCGATCTACGGTCTCATGGTCGAACGCGCAGAGGATTTGGCGTCGTTCCTGTCGGAGCGCCAGAACAAGCCGTTCGATCCATCAGCGAGTTGGTTCCCTGAGGACCGCATCACGTTCCGCACGCTGCACCCCAAAGACACTGACGTCGACGAACTCCCATCCGACGAGGAGATCGTGTTGTCGGTCGGGTTCTGGGACCCAGCACGCGGGACGTCGAAGGGAGACACCAGCTCGCTCGTCCGGTTGGACTGCTATCGCGACGGCTCTCGCCACGTTCGAGAATCGGAGACGGATAGGATCCCGCCCGAGAACGTGATGGAGGCGGGGATCGGCATGCACAAGCGGCGTCGCTTCGATGTGTGGGGCGTCGAGAAGGTGGGCCTCAGTTCATACGATGAGACGCTGCAGACCCTCGGCGACCACAACGGCCTCCAGCTGCCTGTCGAGCCCTGCACCCCCACCGGCTCGAAGGACATTCGTATTCGGTCTCTGCGCCCGAGCATCGTATCTGCGGGTCTGACGTTCGACTCCAGCCTGCCTTTGGAGGCCCAGCGTCAACTCAAGTTCTACCCGTCGCATCCGAACGACGACTTCCCCGACGCAGTCCAGTCGGCCATGACCCTGGCCGACGAGTACCTCACTGACGTGGAACCCGCCAGCTCGAGCAGGGACGCGACGGAGGAGGAGCTGCGGCCTGATCGCGACGCGGACCTCCGTCGCGCCATCCCCCGCGAGGACGAGCCGGAAGGATTGGGCGCGTTCTCTGGCCGCTTCGCCCCCGGCGGCCTCTTCGACCGCCTGTTCGGCTGACTGGCGGCGGAGCCCTCTATGAATCTGCGTGACCGCATCTTCGACCGCTTCTTCGCGGACATCCACGACCGACGGCTCGCCGCGGCTGTGGACGACCTGCGCGAGGGGTCAAGCCGTGCGCGTCAGATGGAGGGCTTCCGCCGCCTCACCGAGGACGGCAACCGCGACCTGAACCGCGTCACGCTCGACAAACAGCGCGAGATCGCGGTCTACCTGTACACCTACAACATGCTCGCCCGGCGCATCCTCGAGACGATGCGCGAGTGGATCCTGGGCGAGGGCGTGACGGTCACGGCGGAGGATCCCACGACCGAGGCGTTCCTGCAGCAGTTCTGGAACGACCGGACGAATCGCTGGGACATTCGCCTGTGGGAGCAGACGCTCGAGCTGTACCTGATGGGTGAGCGCTTCTGGCCCGTCTTCACCAATGAGTACTCGGGGCTGATGCGCTTCGGCGTGCTGGACCCGTCCCGCGTGAAGAAGGTCATCACCAACCCGGACAACGTCGAGCAGCCGCTCGGCATCGTGCTGAAGTCGACGCGCGGCGAGCCCGAGCGACGGATGCGCACGGTGCTCTCGACCGTCGAGCTCGACATGCTGACTCCCTACGCCCTGGCGGAGTGGGAGGGCATGAACGACGGCGAGCTGATGCAGTTCGCCGTGAACAAGCTGAGCACGCAGAGTCGCGGTGTGAGCGAACTCTTTGCGGCTGCCGACTGGCTCGACGGCTACGAGAGCCTGCTGTTCAGCATCCTGCAGCGCGAGAAGGCGAACTCGATGGTGATGTGGGATGTCACCCTCGAGGGCGCCGACGACGAGGCCGTCGAGAAGTTCCTGAAGAAGCAGACGTACCCGAAGCCGCTGTCGATGCGGGCCCACAACGAAAAGGTCAAGTGGGAGCTGCAAGGCCCGGCGTTCGGAAGCTCGAACAACAACGTCGAGCACAGCCGGCTGTTTCGGAATCACGTGTTGTCGGGGCAGAGTCTGCCGGAGCACTGGTTCGGCGGTGGCGGCGACGTGAATCGCGCGACGGGCGAGTCCATGCACGCGCCCACAGAGAAGTCGCTGACCGCCAAGCAGCGCCACGTGAAGCACATCCTCACCGATGTGATCGCGACCCAGATCGACCGCGGTGTGCGGTCGGGGAACCTGGCTGACTCTGAATCGGCGCGGGCGTTCACGATCCAGTTTCCCGAGCTTTCGACGCGGGATCTGACGAAGATCTCGTCGTCGATCCAGGGCGTGGCCACCGCGTTCACTCTGCTCGGTCAGCAGGGGTGGCTCGATGACGAGACGCCGGTCCGCGTGCTGTCCAGCTTGCTCCAGCAGATGGGCGTCGATCGTGATCCTGAGGAGATGCTGGCAGGCGCACGTGAGCAGCGGGGGCGCACGGCCGCCGATGAAATGACGGCCGCCATGGACCGCCGCATGAAGGTCGTGAACTGATGGGCCCGCGAGAGCGGCGGCGCCGTGCGGTGCGGGCCATCCGTGCTGCCCGCCAGCGCCGCGGCCTCCAGCGTGACGAGCATGTCGAGCGCGTCGTCGGCTCGCTCGCGGAGCTGCAGGAGAGCTTGCGCCTCCAACTCCAGGCCCAGCCGAGCGAGTTCGAGCAGATCCATCTACGCCAGCTCCTGGGCGAGGTCGACGAGCAGATCACGCTCTGGCAGACTCGCGCCCGCGGACTCGTGAAGGACGGGTTCGAGGCCGCATGGGAGTTGGCTCCCGCGCTGATCGATGCGCCGTTCGCCGCGGTCGGGTCGCCACTCCCTCGCCTGATCCTTCCCTCATCCCTGCTCGACGAGATGATGGCGGAGGGCGTGAGTCTGATGGACGGCGTCGGCGAAGTCGCCCGCACGCGGATCCACCAGTACCTCGAGGCCGGCCTTCTCGGCGGGCGGACGCCCGGCGAGGTCATGCTGGACATCTCGGGCCAGCTCAGGAAGGCCGGTCCGTTCAAGCTGATCAGCTACCGCGCCGAGGCCGTGACCCGTACCGAGATGGGGCGCGTCCATTCCAAGGCCGGCCAGGCCCGCATGGACGCCGCCCTCGATCACGTGCCCTCGCTGGGCAAGCAGTGGATCTGGAGCGGCAAGGGACGCGTCGCCCACCAGGCAGCGAACAACCAAGTGCGCGCCGTGCGGGAGCCCTTCGATGTCGGAGGCGAGCAGCTCCAGCACCCCCGCGATCCGGCCGGCTCGGCCGCGAACACCATCATGTGCGGATGCGATTCCGTCCCGCACATGGATCACTGGTAGGACCCCCAACCCCTGATGGAGAGAAAGACATGAGCACGAGTGTCGGAGGAAGCCTGGTCCTGGCCGTCTTGGGCGCGAGCCTGCTGGCGTCGGTCGAGGTGCAGGACACGACCCGCGCGGGCAAGCCGCTGTTCAAGAAGAGCAAGGCCGGCGTTGATGAGCCGGTCATGCGCTCCGTGGCTCTGGCCGAGGTGGCAGCCCACCGCATCGACCTGGCCTCCCACACGCTCACCGTCGTGACCGTCCAGGGTCGGAAGGTCTCCGGGCCACTGCCCAAGGGCTGGAAGCCTCCGGTCGAAGTCGATGCTGGCGCCGAGGAAGAGAAGGGCCCGGGCACCGAGGAAGAGAAGGGCCCGGGCACCGGCGGAGAGAAGGCCGGAGCGAAGGAGTAACCCATGCCTCGCCGCCTCCAGGAGCAGAGCCTCGAAGCCACGGTCGACGCGGTCTACCGCTCGATCTGGTCGTACAACGATGCGCTCGAGTCGGATGACCCGGGCCGGTGGAACGTGCTCGATATCCACGACGACTTCGTCGTGGTGCGTCGCGGTCGCGACATGCTGCGCGTGCCATACTCGTTCGACGACAACGGCATTGCGGTGTTCGGCGAGCCGGAGGAAGTCGAGATGGAGCTGGAGCCCGTGGCCGAAGCCGCGGTCCAGACGCTCCGGGTCGGCGCGCTCCTGGAGGCGGCGAAGAAGGACGGATGGACCTGGGACGTCGTGGTCATCCAGCCCGGCTGGTCAAAGAACGGGCGCTACTACCCGCGTGACGTGCTGGCTGCGGCCGTCGAGAACCAACTGTTCGAGGGCGTGAAGGTCTGCGTGTTCCCGGAGATCGACCTGGGCCACCACCGCAACGCGCTGAAGAAGAACTGGGACCGCCAGATCGGATGGTTGGAGGCGGTACGCGTGGGTGAGTCGGGCGAGATCCGCGCGACGCTGCAGTTCCTACATGCCCCGCTCGCCGACCGTCTCCGAGCGTACATGCTCGAGCAGTGGACCCAGCACAAGAAGGACCTGGGATTGTCGATCGACGCCCGCGGAACGGTCGCGGAAGTCGACACCCCGGACGGCCCGCGCACGGTCGTCCTCAGCCTCACCGAGGCGCTGAGCCTCGATGTGGTCGTACACCCCGCCGCCGGCGGGCAATTCACTCAACTGGTGGCCGCAATGGCCGCCGTTCCCGAGGAGGATCAGATGGATCCGCAGCTGAAGCGACTGTGGGATCTCCTCCAGGCCCGCCGGCCCGAAGCCCTGACTGGCCTGGATGAGAAGACCGTGACCTTGGCGCAGCTCACTGAGCAGCTGACCGATGACGAGCTGAGCCGAGCGCTCACCGAGGAGGAGGAGGCGCCGACCGAGGAGCCCCCGGCCACCGATGGACTGCAGGAGGCCGCGCCGTCGAACGACGACGTGCGTCGTGACCTGACGAAATTCCGGGTCGATCACCTCCTCGAGGCGTCGAAGCTGCCCGAGCTGGCCCGGAAGAAGCTGCGTGCCCGCTTCGAGGGGCGGATCGCCACCGAGGATCAGATCCGGGAAGCGATCAGCGACGAGCGTGACTACCTGGCAGAGATGGCGCCCGCTCGTGTGGCGGGCCTCGGAGGCACACGCGACGGAGCCGGGCTCCGTGTCGGTGCGGGCAAGGCCGAGAAGCTGCAGGCTGGCTTCGACCGCGCGTTCGGCTTGGTGCCGGAGAACGCGGATCTGGCCGACGTCGCGCCCCTTGGTCTCCGTCGGCTGTACGACGAGATCACGATGGGCCACGACTCCGGCGTGACGGGCATCCTGTCCGAGCAGGCCGAGTCCGACATGCTCCAGGAGGCGTTCACGAACGCCACCCTGCCGCGCGTGGTGCTGAACACCATGCACCGCCGGCTCTTGCAGGACTACCGCGCGATCGACTACCGCGAGCGGGATCTGATCAGCGTGACTCAGGCCGCGGACTTCAAGACCCGCGAGGTCATCCGGCTGGGCGGGTTCGGCGACATTCCCACCGTCGATCCTGAGGCCGCCGACTACGCCGAGCTCGCCGCGTTCGGTGACCAATACGAGCAGTACAGCGTCGGCCAGAAGGGCGCGATCGTCACCATCACCCGCAAGCACATCGTGAACGACGACGTCGGCGCGTTCTCGCGGGTGAGCACCAAGCTCGGCCGGGCGTCGCGCAGGACGTTTGCCAAGTTCGTGTACGGGTTCTTCAGCTCGAATCCGAACATGCAGGACGGGAACGCGTGGTTCAGCGTGGCGCATGCCAACCTCGGCACAACGGCCTTCAGCGCGGCGCAGCTCGATGCCGCGCGCCTGGCCATGTACAACCAGACCGAGCCGGACTCGGCTGAGAAGCTCGGCTTCGCGCCGCACTACCTCCTCTTGCCGATTGACCTGGAGAAGTCGGCGGAGGACATCAACCAGACCGACAGGGTGGTTGGCTCGGCCAACAACGACGCGAACCGCTGGTACCACAAGTTCGGAAAGGAGAACGAGCGCATCATCGTCGTGCCGTTCTTCGCCGACGCGAACGACTGGGTCGTGACCGCGGATCCCTCGATGGTCGACATCATCGAGGTCGCCTTCCTCAACGGACAGGAAGAGCCGGAGATGTTCATCGCCGACGCTCCGACCGTCGGGCAGATGTTCGTCGCGGACAAGGTGCAGCTCAAGATCCGGCACGAGTACGGCGGCGCGCCCGTCGACCATCGCGGCGTCTGGAAGGCGGTGGTCGTCTGATCCACGCGTAGCACGGGCAACGTGGGAGGCCCTGGGGGTGCCGCGGCAGGACCGGCGCGGCGCCCCGACTCCCACCACCCTGGCGGGTGATGAGGATGGTGATTCGATGGAGGCGCCCCCCCTCCGTCCCCTGGGCCCTCGGACGACCCAGGCCGGTTCGATTCCGGCTCCCGCCATTTGAACACCACACCGTTGAGACGAGATCGATGCCGCTAAACAACAGCGCTGACTACCGCACCGCCATCCAGGCCCTGGTCAGGGACGGCGGCAGCGTGCTCGTCGATCCCGATGACTACGACCGAATGCTCGAGGACGCGCTGAAGCGGCTGGCCAAAGCGGAGCCGCGGCGGGTCGTCGTCGACGTCGACGGCGACGGCGGGTTCGACTACGTCCTCCCCGCTCCCTTCGACGCCGCGTTCAGCCGTGTCCTGGAGGTCGAGTATCCGGCCGGGCAGCGGCAGCGCTGCATGGTCGATCGACTGGATTGGGAGCTGTACGAGGCGCCCGCAGGCCCCGCCCTGCGCTTCCTCGTCGACACGCCCGCCGTCGGCGAGACCATCCGCGTCATGCACACCGCGCTGCACGTCGTCGACGCGGGAAGCTCTACGGTGCCGTCCGCTCGCGAGGATGCAGTGAAGCTCCTCGCGGCCGCGCTCTGCTGCGAGGCGCTCTCGGCGCACTACAGCAACTCGGGCGACGCGCTGATTGGAGCGGACTCGGTCGACCACAAGTCGAAGGCATCCGAGTACGCAGCCCGGGCGAAGCGGTTCATGAAGCTGGCCGAAGACCTCCTTCCGGTGGAGGAGCTCGGCGAGGCAGCAGCGGCCAGTGGGTTCGGCGCGATCGGCGTCGACCAAGACTTCCTCACGCACCCGAACCGCTGATGGGCGTCCTGATCGAAGGCCGCCTCGAGGGCGCCGACATGCCGGATCCGACGGGAGTCCTCCCGCCGGCGCTGATGCGTGCCGTGACCGAGAGCGCGCTGCTGCTCGAGCGGCGCGTCAAGCTGAATACGCCCATCGGCGTGACCGGTGTCGCGCGCCACAGCGTGGGTCACCGAATCGAGCGGGGCGGCAGCGTCCAGCGCGGCGTCCACATCCGTGCCGAGCTCGGCTCCCCCGCCCGTCACGTCGGCGTGCTCGAGCGTGGCCGCCGCCGTGGCGCTCGCCGTCCGCCAGCCGACGCCCTGGAGCTGTGGGTGCGCAGGAAGCTGGGCATCACCGACCGCAAGGAAGCACGGGGGGTGGCCTTCGTGATCGCGCGTGCGATCGGCAAGCGCGGAATGGACGCCATCGAGATGTTCGAGCAGGCCGCCGACGATAGCGAGCGGGAGATCCAAGCGATCTTCGACCGCGCTGGGCTGGCCATCCAGGTGCGCATGACACGAGGGCGTGCCTGATGCCTCCCGTACTCTACGCCACCCGGGCCGCCGACTTGAAGGCCCGCCTCGAAGGCGTGGGCGGAGCGGGGATCGTTCACACGCGCCAGCGATTCACGGCGCAGTGGAGTCAGTTCCTCGCCCTGTTCAAAGATGCGGACGGCCGCGTCCGAGGATGGGAGGTGTCCGCCGGACCCCGCTCCCCCGAGCAAGCGCCCGACTGGATCGAGACATGGGAGCTCGCCCACTACCTCGGGCTCAACGATGCCGAGGCCACCGAGCTGGACTTCCAGGCGCATCTCGAGGCCGTGGCTCGGAGCCTCCGGGACGGGCCCTATCTGCCCGACGAGGCCGCGCCGTGGGGCGTGGTCACACAAGGGATGTCCATCGACGTAGCCGAGACCCGGTCGTTCGGCGGCGTCCTCTGCCACTACGGCCAATGCACGCTCAGCGTGCGCCGCCACTACGACGAGTTGTAAGGAGAAGCCATGACCCCGAGAAAGAAGAGGGCCGCACCGCCGGAGTTCCTGCCCGAGCGCGCCCAAGTGCGGCGCGCCGGCGTCCACGTCGATGGCCAGGCGGTGGATCTGCCTGAGCCGACGTCGGTCGCCGAAACCACCCCGACCACCCCTGATGAGGTGTCCGACTGATGGCCGTCCACGATCCGATTGAGAGGGCCTACGCGTTCGCCGCGAAGGTGCAGGCCGCGCGAGGCGCAGCGTCCGCTCCGACGATGGCCGATGATGCCATCCGGCTGGCCCAGAGCTTCGAGGTCGCGACGGGCTGGGTGAGCGAGAACAAGATGGAGGGCGAGCAAGTCGGCGGGAAAGGTACCCACCCAAGCGGCACGCGGGCCGGGCGGATCTTCTCGACGACCGTCCGCCGCCGCATGCGTGGCCCGGGCAGCGCCATCGCCGCGGCGAATCTGCCCGCCGAGGATGCGCTCCTCATGGCTGTGCTCGGCACGCTCAACGTCGACACCAGCGTCGGCGCCGAGAAGGCGGAGTACTCCGGCACCGACGACCAGGAGCCGCTGCTCAGCATTCTGGCGCAGACGATGAAGCAAGAGTTCACGGCCCAAGACGTTGTGGCCAAGTCGGCCTCGATCGAGTGGGAGGCGGCCAAGTTCATGGACCTCGTCGTCGAGCTGTCCGGGGTCGGAGCTGCGCCGACGCAGCAGGCACTCGAGTCCGCAGGCCTCGACGTGCATCCCAGCGTCATCTACCGCGGCGGCGTCTTCACTTTGGACGCCGTGCCGCTGAAGCCCATCAAGGGCACCCTGGACTTCGGCCTGACGGTCTCCGATGCGCTGCTCGACGGCACAGCGTCCGACGCGTGGTCTGGCTACAAGATCACCGACCGCAACCCGACGGGAACGATGGAGATCCGGCCCGTCGATCTGGTTGACTTCGACCCGTGGGCCCTGATGGCTGCGGCCACGCAGATCCCGTGGGTCATGCGGATGGGCGGAGCCCAGTACCGGGACATCCAGATCGAGGCGGACCGCCTCGAGATCACCGGCGTGGGCGAGGTCAACCGCGGCGGCTCGAAGGCGTGGTCACTCTCCTTCATGATCAACCGGGCGGTCGCGCCCTCCGTGAAGGACCCGCTCATCACCTACCTCTGATCCATCGCAAACCACCCTGGGGGCCCGCACTATGAAAATCCCGAAGCGTCCGTCCGAGTTCAGGTACACCCTCCGCCATCACGCTGAGCGCGACGACGCGCCCACGTTTGTGTTCCGCCTGCCCGATGCCGAGGAGGAGGTGGAGCTCCAGAAGTCGGCGGTCGATGCGGTTCTGCGTAACCCTGAGGTCCGCGCCGAGATCGCCGCGTCCGAGGACCCCGATGAGCGGGCGGGAATGATTGAGCGCCGCCTCCTGGCCGGCGAGATCGAGGGCATCTCGTGGGCCGGCCAGATCTGCGGCCTCTTCGACGCGTGCCTCCTGCGCATCGACGGGCTCTGGATCGACGACGAGGCGTATGACCATGCGAAGCATCGCGGCGACATCCCCGGGACGTGGAAGGCGGAGGTAGGCCACCACATTCGGGAGCGCCAGCAGCGCCATCTGACCGAGGTGGAAGAGGGAAACTTCTCCTCGCCGTCGAGCTCGGCCGACGAGGGGCCGACGGTGATCACAACGACCACGCCCGCTGCGGCCGCGAGCGATGCATCGCAGTAGGATCGCCCATCGATCTCGGGTGGCCGCTGCACGTCGCCGTCGAGCCGCACCTGTCCCGGCTGCTCCGGGCCGTCGGCGCGAAGGTCACGGGCGATACCGCGTGGTTCGCGCGGTGTCCTGCCTCCTATGTCACTGCGTTCACCGAGCACATGCTCCAGCTCTATCTGTGGCTGGACGAGTGGGGCAAGTCTCCGGTCGACTTGGGCGCGGGCTTCGACGACATCGACCCCCGGTATTGGCCTGCCATGGAGGCCCTGAAACGCGAGCTCCTGCGTATCGAGCGCGAGGAGATCGAGCGCATCCGGTCCCAGTCCGACAAGTAGGAGGTCGACGATGAGCGTTCGGAGCATCCAGCTCATCCTCGAGGCGCGCGATCGCGGCGCGACCAAGGGTATCCAGAATGTCCGAGGCGAGACCCAAGGCCTCGGCACGGACCTGAAGTCGATGTCGTCCATCGCGGCGCGGGCGGTCGGTGTCCTCGGCGTCGCGTTCGGCGCCCGGGAAATCAGCGCGTTCTTCCTGGAGACCAACCGCGAGACCCAGCGTCTGAAGGCTCAGCTCAACACCTTCGACGGTGACCGCGCCACGGCCGTCTTTGAGGACATCGAGCAACTCGCCTCGAAGACGCCGTTCCAGATCGGCAACCTCACCGAGTCCTACGTCAAGCTGCGGGCGATCGGCATCAACCCAACGGAGCAGATGATGATGTCCTTCGGCGACATCGCCGCGGGCATGAGCAAGGATATCGTGCAGTGGGCCGAGGCCGTCGCCGACGCGTCGACGGGCGAGTTCGAGCGTCTGAAAGAGTTCGGCATCAAGGCCTCGAGCCAGGGCGACCAGGTCGTCCTCAACTTCCGCGGCCAGAGCATCGCGGTGCGGAAGGAGTCGCAGGCCATCGTGGCCGCCCTCCAGGGCATCGGAGAGAGCGGGTTCGCCGGCGCGATGGAAGACCAGATGGACACCATCGACGGCGCGATCTCCAACACCTTCGACAACTTCGGAACGTTGGCGCGGCTGATCGGCGAGGGTGGCGGGGTCAACGATGGGATCAAGGACATGATCGGCGGCGTCCGCGATTTCACGGGCGAGCTGATCGCCAACGGTGACCGGATCCAGGCGTGGGCGCGTTTCGCGCTGTCGTCCCTCGACTTCGTGAAGGAGGCCATCCTCCTGATCCCCCGGACGCTTAAGAACGAGGTGGAGGTCTGGGGCGCCTACTTGAACATCCCGTTCAACGCCATCGCCCAGATGGTCAACTTCGCCGCTGACAAGCTCAACGGGTTCATCGAGCAGGCGAACACGCTCCCGTTCATCGACATCGACTTCCGTTTCGGCTCAGTGCCATTCGTCGAGTGGGAGCACCTGATGCCCGCCGTGGCCGACACGATCAAGGGCGAACTGGCTGACATCCGGGAGGGTGTGGGGGCGACCACGTCCGCCTTCGATGTGATGGTCGCTCGGTCTCTGGACGCTCACAACACCGCAGCCGGTCGATCCGCCAAGGGCTCCGGGAAGACAGGTCTCGGCGGAGGGACGACCCCGATCGCCGGGATGGGGATCGCTGGCGTGGCGGGCGGTGGAGCGCTGAGCGCTGCCAACCTCGGTCGAGGCTCGTTCATCCCCGAGAACGTGGTGACGAGCGGGATCGCTCCGGGCATGGCCGCAGTGATCGCGCAGACGCGGACCTATGAGGAATCGATGGCGCGGATGGCGGCGGCGACGGAGGCCATGGCTTCTTCGGTATCGCAGTCGATCGACTCCGGCGTGGTCACCGTCTTTCAGTCGCTGGGACCTGCGATCCTCGCCGGGCTCTCGGACTTCCAGGGGGGGGTGGGTCAGATCGGTGGCGCGCTGTCTGGAGTACTCGGCGACATGATGATCAACGCCGGCACGACGATCGTCATGACGAGCCAGGCCTTTGCGGCGTTCAAGGCGAGCCTGATCAGCCTGGTGCCGGGCGGCGGGATCGCGGCCGGTGTAGCGCTCATTGCCGCCGGTGGTCTGATGAAGTCGGCCACCAGCTCGTTTCTTTCCAGCCCGACCGGTGGCTCCGGCTTCTCCTCAGGCGGCTCCCTCAGTGGTGGCGGCTTCCGTGACCTGACCCGCCGGCAGGAGAGCCAGGGCACGCTCGAGGTGCACTTCCCTGCAGGCCCTCAGCTGTATGACGCGTCGGACCTGCAGCAGCGCGAGGCCATCGTGCGGATGCTGAAGAGCATCGCTGGCGGTCGCGAGCTGAAGGTGGTAGTGGGCTGATGCGCCTCCAGTCGATCAGCTGGCCGTCCGGCACGTGGGCGAACACGGCGCTCTTCGAGTTTCCGATGAACGCTCCGAACCCTCGACCGACCTGGGTGGGTGAGCGCGCGACCGCGTCGTCGGGCGTGATCGACACCTGGGAGGAGGGCAGCTACGAGGACCTGGAGGGTGAGTTCCTGCACATCCCCGCCCAGGACCAGGCGGGGATCGCGACGGGGTACCACGGCGCCGCAGGGCTGAAGGCGTTCTACCTCTACGCGATGGGCGGCGGCCAATTCCGCTTCCGTGTGGATGCGGACGATGCGGGCACTGAGCATCTCTGCCAGCTCGTCGAGGGCACGCTCGAGCGCGAGGGTCGCAAGCAGCAGAGCTACCGACTTCGGTTCCACCTCCGCGACGTCGATGGCACGGAGTTCGTGATCTGATGTCGGCGATCGCTGAGACACGCCGGTACGAGCTGAGGCTCTACGCGCCGAAGAGCGTCGACGCGACCGAGACCCAAGTACTCGCTCAGCTCGAGGACGCGGGCGAGACGTTCGTCGTCACAACCGACCCGAGCGACGCGCGGCCGTACCTCGAGCGCCCCACCCTGGTCGGTGGCCAGATCCAAGAGCCGGAGCGGCGGGTGGAGGTGGGCTCGAGCACGGTCCGGATCCTGGATGCGCGCGTCGCGGGCAACCTCGACCGGTGGGTCACACGCTTCCTCGGCGCCGGCGCTGGCACGAACCAGCTCCTGGGCCTGAAGGCGCAGCTGCGCGAGTGGGACGGGGCGGCGTGGTCGACCGTCTACACCCGTCGGGTGAGTGGTGCACGGATGCAGGGCACGAAGCTGTGGCTGGAGCTGGAGCTCCGGGACATGGTCGACGATTTGGACGTCGCAGTCTTCACCGGCCGGCCACACGCATCGATCGACTACGCCGCGCGCGGCTCCCTGCTCCCGGCTGGCCTGGTAGACTCGTGGTCGGATCTCCCGACGGTCGCCCCGCTCCGTGGCACGGTGAAGGGGAGCCAGGTCCGGATCGACCGCGGCCTCGTCGACGAGGGTCGCGATGTGGTGATCCAGGCGCTGCGCGATGCGACTGCCGATACCGCGGTACTCGATGACGGCTTCCTCGTGCTCTTCCGGCCGGAGTACTGCCCGGGAGCGCGCGTCGTGATGACGATCGTCGCGAGCCCGGCCGCGCCGGGCCGCGTCGGCGAGACCGGCGAGTTCTGGGTGGCCCGCACGATCGGCGTTCCGGGCGCGTTCACGACCCCCGGCCTCGACTCGATCCGCTCGGCGTACACGGTGGAGGTCGACGAGAAAAAGCGGCAGCGCGTGACGGCGCTCGGCTTCACGTCCGTGCCCGCTGCCGACCCCGCCTACCTCGCGCCCCCGGCGGACGATGACGTGGTCGACGTCCATGTGGTCGGTACGGGCCCCGCGACGGAGATCGACCCGCTGCTGATCGGTCCGGTGCATCCGGCTCGCCTCACGGAGGATTTGGTGGCGGGTCGGTTCGGGTCGCTCATCGTGGACCCGGTGGATGGGACGGTCGGCGATCCCATTGCCTCGTTCGGCGCGGATACCGCGGCGTTCACCGCGCTCAAGGGCGATGCCTCGTTCGGTGATCTGTACATCGTGGCCACGTCGACCGAGGAGCTCCGCGAGCTGGTCGAAAAGCGCGTCAACCTGGCGCACGGCCTGGCGTACCGGATCGATGAACTCGCGCAGTACGTCCCGCTCGACTATCGCCTGACTTCCGCTGCGGTGGCCGGCCTGCAGGAGATCACCGACACCGATGTTGTCGCCGACGATACGGCCGCGCTGGAGTGGGACGATCAGGAGGACGGCGCGATCACTCGCGTGGTGATCAAGCACCGGACGAACGTGATGCACGCGGCGCTCGGCTACTTCCTCGACGAGATCGAGGGCGTGCCGGAGTGGCCCGCCGTGCGCTTCTTCGAGACGGAGCATGAGCGTGTTGAGGTGCTGCGCCGCTTCGGCCAGCTCTCGGACAACTCGATCGAGGTCGACGCCATCGGCATCCGCGATGTCGCGCCCGGTGTCCGGCCCGAGGCATCGGCGCGGGTGCAGGGTCAGCTCAATCGCATTGTCGGACAGTTCCGCAGCCCCTTCGGCTCCGGACGTCGGCACATCACGCTGAAGTGCCGGCGGACGGCCGTAGTGGAGAGCTGCCGCGAGGGCGACCTGCGGAAGATCACGTACTCTGCGGTGCCCGATCCCGCCACGAACCGCCGCGGTGGGCCGCGCCTCGGGCGCTGCGTGCAGCGCACGCCGATGGGTCAGCACATCCGCCTGCGCTTCCTGGATCTCGGCTCCGACGTCGTGGCGAACCCGCCGGCCGTTGGGGTGGTGGCCATCAACGCCACAGACGGCGAGCACGCCATCGATGTGCCGATCACGCTGAACGCGGCCGACGAGCCGGCGGTGGCCGAGTACATCGTCACCGACACCACCGTGGGCGTGCGGCCCGACGCGGATGACCCGGGCTGGGTGCGGGCGGGCCGCCTCACCGCGGACGGCACGGCCGTCGTCCGACCTGCGCCGGCGGGGAAGCGGATCTGGCCGCGGGCGTGGACGGAGCCCGACGAGACCAGCACGCCAAAGATCGCGTCGGGCTACGTCTACCCCGCGGCCGAGTACATCGACACCACGGCCATCCCCGCGCCCACGGCCCTGACCCTGACGGCCGTCGGCCGGACGATCGTGGCTACGTGGACGGCGGCGCGCGCCGACCTGGGCGTCATGCCGATCCTGGGCCCCGACCCTGGCCCGGCCATCGACTTCCGCCGCGAGGCGCTGCCGGGCGGGACGACCCGGTTCGTGTTCGACGATCTGCCCGCGGGCACGTTCGTGGCCGGGGTGAAGCACGTGGACGGCCACGGCGGCGAGTCGACCGACCTGACGGCCTCGGTGGCCACCGGCGCGGCCGACCAGCTGGTGGCGCCGCGCCGGCTCCAGATCCGACAGGGCGGCACGTCGCTGATCCGCGAGCAGAGCGTCCCGGGCGAGAAGGCCATCGGCTACGGGCTGTGGGTCTCGTTCCACCCGGCCGAGCCGCTCGCCCGCCACCGGGTCCAGATCTCCAAGGAATCGGACTTCAGCACCCTCGAGAACGAGCGCCTGCTCGACCCCGGCGTGGCGCGCACGCCGATGATGGTTGAGCGGGACGCCGTCCGGGATCTCCGCTACGTCCGGATCCGGGCCGAGCGGCGAGGCTTCGTCGACAGCGCGTATAGCGACGTCGTCTCGGCGCTCCCGGTGGAGCTGCTCGCCACGCCCGGGCCCGACCTGTTTCCTGGGGGCTATGCCGAGCTCGTGCGCCGTCGGGACTTGGGGGTGGAGCTCCACATGGGTGACGGCGGGGACGGCGACACCGACCGAATCTACTACGCCTATGAGCTGGATCCGGCGGACGAGAGCGTGTGGCCGGCGGTGGACGAGAATTCGGACTACGTCGAAGCCGGGGACTTCCCGTACATAGAGGTCCTGACCGACGGCGCCGGCGACCCGGTCCAGCTGGGCACCTCGGAGGTCGGCCTGCTGCGCGCCCGGTGCTGGAACCGCGTGGCGGGCTTCGGCCAGGAGATCCTCGACAAGCTCCCGGCCGTGTTCGCCGAGGTGGCCATCGGCGTCGAGCTGCAGCCACTCGAGTGGGACGACACGACGGCGCGCTGGAAGATTGTCTGGGGCCCGGCAGTCACCCACATCGAGTTCTGGAACCGCCTCTACGTGGTCGACACCCTGCCGGCGAGCGGGGCTGCCCGGGCTCGCTTCACCGAGCCGGCCGACGACGCGGTGGACTTCGACCAGGTCATCTTCCCTGGGGACAACAACGACATCTTGGAGGTGTCGATCCCCACCGGGAAGCGGCTCCGGTTCCTCACGCTGCGGCCCCGGCTCTCGACCGGCGCGAAGGGCTCCGGCTTCCACTTCCCGCTCTACCCGACGCAGTCGGCTGCCGACGCCATCCACTCGGCCGAGGCAAAGGTCGTCGGGCACTCCGGCGCGGTGCACATCCCCGTGACGGCCGACCCGCGCGTGCGTTCGATCGCCTGCGCGTACAACGTCGGTCCGGAGGACTCGGTGGAGGCGCCGGACCCCGCGGCCGCGGAGCTGCGGAATGGGGCGGGCGTGACGGGCGTCTTCGTCCAGCCCATCAGCGGCTCGGACACCTTCGTGCTGCCCGCCGGGACGGTGCCCGACGGCCAGGCGGTGGCCGGCGTGGTCATCGGCTATCTGGCCGTCGGCGGCGTGGGCGAAGCGGGCCACCGCGACGACCACGGCGAGCCTCTCACGTTCGGGCCGGCGGCGCGGGAGAAGCCGCTGGTGAAGTGGACGGCGCCGGACCACAGCGACAGCGACCCCGAGACCGGCATCATCTCGGCCGTGCTGAGCGATCCAGGTGGATATATCACCGAGGTCGTGGGCTTCACGAAGACGGGCGAGGGCCCATGGGGCGCCGAGGAGCCCATCTCCGTCGCTCCGGTCAGCGGCCAGCGCTACTACCACGAGGTCACGAAGCAGCGGAACCACCAGTCGAGCGGGAACCTCCTGGCTCGTGGGACCGGTCCGGGCGGAGAGCCGATCGAGGTCCCGCTGATCGTGGGCGGCTTCGACTCTGGGCTCGAGCCTAACGCCAAGTTCTTCCACTTCTTCGATGAGGACGCCGCCACCATGACCGGCGTCTTCCTATGCGACCCCGACTGCTTCGGCGGTGGGGTGAAGTTCATCGCCCGGAAGAACGCGGCGATCCTCGAGGCCGAGGTCGACGCCGTGGCCACCACCTCGCCGGCGGCCGGCCTCCACCTGGTCCCTACGGACCTAGGCACGATGGAGTCGGGCCTCCAGCCTGGGGATCTGGTGAACGTCGCCTGGAAGGGCGCGGCAGAGGACGGGACCCTCCAGGCAGAGATGGGCTACGTGACCATCCCGTTCAGCACCATTCAGGCGATGCTGTACCTCGATTCCGTCGACGAGGATCGGTCGGCCGGTACGGTCACGCTCGGCTGGATCACCAAGGACGATGGGGGCCAGGCGGACGACCTGTACCTGCGCGGCCGTGAAGGGGCTGCTGGCTTCCCGGTCACCTGGGGAGCCGCGGTCGCCTCGCCGCCCCTCGCCGGCGTCGCCTACCTCCAGGAGCTGGACCTGCTCGCGAGCCAGTGGGGCTCCCAGGGCGAGGCGCTGCTCGAGCAGACCCACCGCGGCCGTCTTCGCGAGCAGACCCTGGCGAGCCCGATCTTCCACGTCGGCGATCAACCGCGGGTGTACGGAGCGCGCTTGATTCTGGATCGTGAAAGCGGGGAGCTGACCGCGCAGGGGTCGGTGTTCTTTGGCACGGCCTACGTGAAGCTGCTGGTCACCACCAATGGCGTGGCGCCGACGCTGGCGAACTGCCGCCTGGAGGATCCGGTCGACATCCCCAGCACCTCCGCGCAGTTCACCCCGGCCGACCTCCTGGCGGATCTGGGGTCCGCCGTGCTGGCCACCGCGACGCCGGGGCAGCTCGCCCAGCTCCTCGTGCTCCCCTTTGACGTCGACGACAACGAGGGCCCCCCGTTCCGTGACGAGCAAGTCTTCGAGGCTCCTGCGCAGCTCGACGTCGACGTATCGCAGAACACGACGAACTACTCCATCACCGCCACCCTGACCCGCGACGGCGTGGGCATCGGACACATCGAGTACAAGGATAAGGGTGACGTCGGCTGGAGCTCGGACTTCGACGCAGACGCGGCCGACGAGTCCACGGAGTCGGCTACCCGTGCGCGGCCGGCAGCTGGAGCCGAGCCGACCTGGATCGAGTTCCGCGGTGTCGAGAACGGCGAGGTCGTCGCGGGCGTCGAGCGCGTCGACATCCCGAGTCAGCTGGCGCAGCAGCCTGTGTCGCTCCAGGGATTCTCGGCCGTGATCGATGACGACGGCACGGACGTCACGTTCGACTGGGAGTGGCAGCCGGGCCCGGGCGTGGTCGATTCCGAGCACAAGCTCGAGGCCGTCCTCCGGGAAGACGATGGCACAGTGATCACGACGCAGACCGAGGGAAGCCCCGCGTCCACCACCACCGACAGTTACACCGACACCGGCGCAGGCGACGGAATCGCGAATCGGTACATGGTGGAAGCGCGCCTGAAAGACGACGTCAGCGGCGGCGTGCTCGACATGCGGACCGTCGAGGTCTGGAGCTCGGGGAGCATCTGATGAAGCCACGCGGACAGACCGGACAGATTGAGCAGCCGTGCGCGCTCGGGTGCGGGATGGTGCACATCGCCGACCGACCCGAGAAGCCTCACCGCTGGACGGACCTGGGGTTCGACGAGTCAGGTGAGCATCTGGGCTTCGCGTGCCCGCGCCACGACATCCGGAAGCGGTGGGAGGTCTGGGACTCGTCGCGGAACCCCGCCCTCGAGGCGGCCGGGTACGAGGAGGCGCAACGTCTCGAGGCCGTCGCGGTGCGTGCCATGCGCTCCGAGGAGCGGGATCGGCTGGCGCGGGAGCGGCTGGAAGCCCGAGCGGTGAAGCGGGAGAAGATGCGGGCCAAGCTCGAGGCGCAGCGGGAGCGTGGGCGGGAGGCGGCCGAGAAGCACGGTCTGGAGCTGGACGCGGCGGCCGAGCGCGCTCGCCTGGCGGTCCGGATCCGGCAGCGGTTCGCCGGAGCCGTGGCGAAGTCGGGGGTCGTCACATTCGTCGCGGAGCGCTGGCCGGACAAGTCGGTGGCCGAGCAGCAGGCGCTGGTCGTTGAGGTGCTGTCGGGAGGTGGGTCGTGAGCCGGACACACGCCGCGCCCGTGTTCGTCTCGCCCGCCGGCCAGGAGGGCGTTGGGGTTCGTTCAGTAGGCCTCTCAGATGCCTATTTCGTCGACCTCGACGGTGTCCTCCACGTCACAACGGATCCCAACGAGGCCACGCACTCTCTCGTGGAGAGCCCCGCCGGTCACTACGAGATCGCGCCCTACCGATCGGACAGCACAATGATCCTCGGCGCGGGCCAGTCGCAGCTCGCGCCAGTACGCGTTCCGCCGGATCTCTTTCTGCAGTTTTGGCATCCCGGACTGGTGGGCGTCGTGAAGCTCACCCGGTCTACTCCGGCGGGATTCATCGACGCGGACGGCCACCTCGCGACCGCCCCAGCCAACGCCGCTCGGCGGCACTTCTACGAGGACGGGAACTAGTGCTCACCGTACCCTTCGCGACGACCTGCACCCTCGATATCGCGCTACGAGACCTAGCCGGCGACCCCGTGGCCGGTGCCGTTGTCACCCTCACGATCTCCGTCTGGGGCGGAGTTGACGTCATCGTCGACGCAGCGATGACCGACCTTGGGGCGGGGAACTACACCTACACCATCGAGAGCGGCCTTCTGGCGCTCCGGAGTTCCCACTACCGAGCGGCCGTGACCGCGCAGGCGGGAGCCCACGACGCGTATGCCGAGATCAAGCTGTTCACGGAGGTCGATGCAACATGACGTCGTTTCAGCCCACCCGTGGAGTGCTAGAGCTCACCGCTTCCGTGGGGGTGCCCCTCACGATCTCCGCGACCATAAACGCCGACAATCCGGATGCCTACATGTTCGTCCTGTACCCGCACCTCCAGTCGGGAGACTTGGTTCACACTCGCGGCACCCCCGCGGCCTACGTCGACTCTGAAGGCCAGATTCAGATGGAGGGTGCAGATGCTCCGCGTGCCTCACACTACCACGAGGATGGATCATGAGCTTGATCGGGCCGGGGCTGCTGCTGGAGGGAGGCAAGACGAATCTCGTCAGTACCGACGACCTGACGGCCTGGTCTCTGAACAACACGCCGGTCATCACGCCAGGGCTGGCGGACCCTGCTGGGGGCGCTGCCGCATATACGATCGGCGACGACGATGTCGCGTCCACCGAGCAGGTGTACCTCGGGGTGGCGTTCGCGTCGGATGGGAGCAAGGCGCTTACTGTCACCTACCGTGAGAGCGCGCTGGCAACGTTCATGGTGTCCGTGTATGACGTACCGACTGCCGTGTTTCGGACGCGCTTTGCGATCACGTTTACGGGAGGGACTCCGACTCCTTCAGTGTTCACGGGGTCCGGGGCCGTGTTGGGCACGCTGGCCCTCGCCGGGGGGTGGTTCGTGACCCACTTTCGGGCGGATGGCATCGTAGCCGCGAACGCGAATCGTGTGTACTTGTCGCCGCACGACTTTACATCCGCCACCACGGGGGACGTGGGGATCTATCGAATCAACGTGTTCGATTCGCCGGTCCCACTGGGAGTCCCTGTCGCTGCGGGTACGGCTCAGGCCGGTGACGTCGCCTATCTCCCGTTCCCTTCGCCTCCCCAAGCGATGCAGGTCTACGTCCGCTTTATCGAACTCGGGACGCTGCTGAGTGACCCATTCGGTCGGGTCTTCCACATTGGTGACGGGACCACAGGTGGGAGTCCGCGCCTGTTCGTCTACGCGGACGGGGGAAAGTTCATAGCCACGCATGATAACGGTGTATCGTCGGGGGCTGACGTCGGGCTCGCGACTGGGCCGGCCTACGGCGACGTCTGTGAGCTCCTCCTCGACTTGTTCGCGGACGGGTCAGTCCAACTGCACCAGTCCATCGGGCAGGGAGCGGTCAGCAGCGGGGTCCGTTCCGCCGGGATCTCACTGCAGGGCGCATGGGCGGGTCCGCGCCTCTACATCGGAGGGGATGGATCGGGCACCCGCCCGGGCAACATGAGCCTCCTCGGGATCGCTGTCCACGCCGGAAACGACCTCGATATTCCGTACTTCAGGAGCCTGTACTGATGGCCGACGCCCAGAAGAAGACCGCGCTCGATCCGATCCCCTACGGCGCTGGGACGGGCTGGCGGAGTGCGATCCACCCGCAAGCGGGGTCCGGTGGGAAGCTCGTGCTCGACGGCGAAATAGACGACGGGCCAGCGCTAGCAGGTTTGGCTGCTGGGGTCGGGTTCGACCTGCCGGCGGGGGTCTGCCGAGTAGCGGCGTCCACAACCGTCGTCGGAATCCCGCGGATCGCGCCCGGCTTCCAACTGCGGCCCGAGTTGGGTGTAACGGTGAGGTTCGAGGGCTATGTGCCCGATCCCGGTGATCTGCACTGGATCGACTGGTCTCTTGGCGGCAAGGTAGAGTTTGGAGCGGGGTCTGGGGGCATCATTCGCCCGACTTGGTGGGGGGCGATCGGTGACAACTCCACGATGAATGACGATGCTCTGGAGGCGTTCACGGCCGCTGCAAAGGTGCTGGCCGCTGAGAACCTGGAGCCGATAGCGATCGTGGCGGCGGGCACGTATCGCCTGAACTACTGGGACCTCGTCGGCGCCAACCGTCTCAGGATTGTCGCGCTCGGAAACGTGATCTTCCTCGGCATGGACCCGACTGGGACGACCGTGATCGACCTCGATGGCGGTACCGAGACCAGCGGCCGTCAGGTCAGGACCGGAGATATCCACTGGCCGCGCGGGTGCTCCATTCAGTTGGGGCCGGGGGCCGCCTACGAGTATGGACTGAAGTGTTCATATGTGATCGATAGCGAGCTAAACGTCCAAATCTCCGGGTCCTACTCGGTTGCTGGGATGGACTTCGATTTTTCGTGGGAAAACTGGGGCGTGCTGAAGATCCGCAACACGTACAGTGCGGGCCCCGCCCACGTCTTTAGGTGCGGGAACAACAGCGTCAACGTCAACAGATTCAAATATCGGTTCGACGGCAGTGGCCACGTCTACGACGGTGCGGGGAATGTCACCTCGTACTCGCAGTCGATCGGCCTCCGCGCGCAGGGCCGGAAGAACGTGTGGGACGGGGATGTGAGCGGGTGCGGCGACGCAATCGACATCAGTGGCGCCACCGGCAACAGCTTCTTCGGCTACACGGAAAATTGCTTGCGCAGCGTGGTCACGTCCGACGTGGCGGCGCTCGCGGACGGCAACACATTCAATTCGCCGTTTTTTGAGGTAGTCGATGGGGGGACAGCTATGGCGATCGGCGAGGGCGCAGGGAGCCAAGGCACCACGGTTATCTCCCCGGTCTTTGAGGGCTTGGCCGGCGGGAGCGACCGGACGGCCATCGACCGAGGGACGCAGTGCTACTACCTCACCGTTCTGTCGCCCATCTTCAACGACATCGATACCACGTACACCGGCGCAGAGTACGGGGCGGAGGGGGGCGCTGCGGGTCACGGAGTCGCCCCGATCCAAGCGCTGTATTTCCCGGCCGACCAGATCGCGAGCGCAAACGCCTATGCCCTCGACGACTACGACGAGGGGGCGGAGTGGACGCCGGTGGTCGGCTTTGCGAGCGCTGGCGACGAATCATGGGTCATGGCGGTCGCGACTGGCCGATACACGAAGATCGGTGACACCGTCCACGCGTGGTGCTCGATCGAGGCGGCGGTCACGCACACCACAGCTTCGGG
The DNA here is from genome assembly GCA_029262115.1 of Gemmatimonadota bacterium. Lineage (GTDB taxonomy): Bacteria > Gemmatimonadota > Gemmatimonadetes > Longimicrobiales > Gaopeijiaceae > JAJCZZ01. The sequence continues at coordinate 56,049 of JAJCZZ010000085.1, forward strand.
CAAGCTGCAGCTGACAGGACTGCCGGTCATCCAGGCGAACCTCAGTGGCCTCGGGGCCGTGTGTTCACCGTCGTTCGAGGGCATCACCAAGGCCGGGTATCAGGTGGTGCATGGTCGGATCCCCACAGCGAGCCAATTCATGGAGTTCGACGCTAGTGCGCTGGGCTCTGCGATCTCGGCCATTACGGCCGACGATGTGCCCACGGGCGGGGTGGTGAAGTTGCGGCTCGCGGTCACTTACAAAGCGCCGACCTAACCCCAATGCAACGCTGGCCCCATTATCGCATTGGTTCGCGGCAACATTTTCGCGCGCGGCAACACCTACTCCTCGCGCAGGACAACCACCGGGTCGACACGCGTCGCACGGCGCGCCGGAACCCAGCAGGCGAGCACGGCCACCAACGCCAGTAGGCTCGGTCCTACGAGGAACGAAACCGGATCTCGGGCGTCGATACCGAAGAGAAGGGAGTCGAGGATGCCCGTCAGCGCCCATGCCCCAGCGACGCCCAGCACGAGGCCGACGGCCGCAACCCGCAGGCCCTCGGCCATGACCATTCGCTTGACGGAGCTCGCCTGCGCGCCGATGGCCATGCGGATGCCGAGCTCGCGCCCACGCTGCGAGACGGTGTAGGTCATCACACCGTAGGTGCCCACCGCCGCGAGGAGGAGCGCCAGGCCGGCAAACCCAGCGAGGAGGGTAGTGAGGAATCGCTGTCGGGAGGTGGCTGCTCCCATCACCTCTGTCATCGTCCGAAGCCCGGAGATGGGAAGCGATCCGTCTCGATCCCAAACCGCGCGTCGCACCACGGGCGCGAGGGCCGTTGGGTCCCCGCCCTCTGTCGCCACGATGAAATTCACGGTCCGTGGCGCACCCCAGAGCAGTGCGGTCTGCGGGTAGTGGAAGTAGAGTTCCGTGCCGACCGGGGCGTCGAGACCTGCCTGCTTCACGTCTTCGACCACGCCGACGATCTCGAGGAACGGCACATCGTCGCTGAATCCAGGACGGAGGCGACGGCCGATGGCACTCTCGCCCGGGAAATACCGGTTCGCCAGTGTCTCATTGACCAGAGCGACTGGGATGCCTCCCATATCGTCGGTCTGCTCGAAGCCTCGACCCTCGACGATGTCGATCTCCATCGTCGCAAGGTAATCGTGCGTGATCGACTGATAGAAGTCGACGTTCTGCGGCGGTGAATCCTGTGTCGTCACGAAGCCTTCGAACTGCGTGTCGTTCGCGTTCAGCGAGCGGACCGGGGGCAAGCCCGACATGGCCGCGACACGACGTACGCCCGGCTCCGCGGACAGGCTCTCGATGACGAGTCGCTGAAAGTCGAGTTGGTCCTCCGTGTCCGGGTACGTCGCGGGCGGTAGGTACAGCTGAAAGGTCAGGAGGCCTTCAGGCTCGAAGCCCGGCTCCACGGAGTTGAGCACGCCGAAGCTGCGGATCATGAGCCCGGCGCCCACGGCCAGAATGAGCGCGAGCGCCGTCTCTGAGATCACGAGTAGCGAACGCAGCCGCCGTTGACCGGACGAGGAGGTCGAGCGGGTCCCACCGTCCCGCAGCGTCTTGGCCAGGTCGGCGGGCCCCGCGTACCTGGCTGGGGCGAGCCCGAAGAGGACGCCTGTGGCGATCGCCACCGCCGTCGTGAAGAGGAGTACCGTCCCGTCGAGGTCGACCTCCGTGATCCGTGGAAGGTCGCCGGGACTCACCGCTCGGAGGACGTTGAGGGAGAGCACCGCGAGCACGGTCCCGAGTATCCCCCCAGCGAGTGCGAGGACGACTCCCTCCGTGAGGAACTGTCGCAAGAGTCGCCCCCGCCCGGCGCCCATCGCCGCCCGGACCGCCACTTCCTTCTGCCGATCCTGTGCACGCGCCATCAGAAGATTGGCCACGTTCGCGCATGCGATCAGAAGTACGAATCCGACCGCGCCAAGCAGGACCAGGAGCGCGGGCCGGACGTCGCCCACGACCTCTTCCTGGAGGGAGATGAGGCTGAGGGGATGGTTGTCCGCCGAGATGTGCCCCGTCCCGACGACGTCCGTCCATCCGCGGACGAGCGTATCCAACTCCCGCGCGGCCGTAGCGACGGACGTTCCCTGGCGAAGCCGACCGACGAGGTACAGGTAGTGCGACCCGAAGTTATTGCGATTCGTCCAATCCAGCCCCAGGGGCACCCAGATGTCGGCGGCCGCCTCGTCGATGTCGAAGTGGGCGGGCATGACACCGACCACCGTGGTGGCTTCGCCGTCGACGTCGATCGTCCGACCTACGATTCCGGGATCACCGCCGAACGACCGGCGCCAGAGCTCGTGGGACAGCACCGCCACGGGGGCGGCACCGGGAACGTCTTCCTCTTCGGCGAAATACCGCCCCAACCCGGGCGCCACTCCCAGCGTTTCGAAGAGCTGCCATGACACGGCGGCGGCGGCCACACGCTCCGGTTGCTCGTCCCCCCCGATGCTGGCCTCCGATGTCGAGAACGCCCCGACCGACTCGAAAGACCGCATCTGTTCGCTCACCTGCATGTACTCCGGCGGAGACACCCAGAAGTGGTCGAAGCCCATGCCCGTGAAGGACGTCGTGAGGAGTACGAGTTCTTCCGACTCCGGGTACGGCAGCGGCTCCAGCACGACGCCGTTGACCACCGAAAAGATCGCGGTGTTCGCGCCGATTCCGAGGCCGAGTGTCCCAACCGCAACGAGCGCAAAGGCCGGACGACGGAGGAGGCCGCGTACGGCGTGCACCAGTTCCTTCATCCACCCATCCATCGTCATTCCCCCGAATCGAAAGTGCAATGCGGCGCCGGCCAGGCCGATCATCAGCGCGAGCAGTTCTCCAAACGAAGCCCCGGACGCGTGGACATCCTCGATGTCGGCGTGCCACTCGTCCCGCCAGCGGGAGCGCTCCCCCGCCGGCACAACGGCGCTGACGAGGTGCAGCCAGGCACGGAAGAGTGCCTGAGTCACGCTCCGCCCATTCCCGGCCCGGCGGTCCCGAGCGCGCCGTCGGACAGGAGCTTCCGCGTGTTCGCGAGTCGCTGGCGCGCGCGCTCCGCTAGTAGCTGTCCCGACGTCGTGAGGCGGTAGGTACGCCGCTGTCGCCGACCGGCCGCGCTTGCCGATTCCGCGTCTTCCCACTCCGATTCCACGGCGGTTTCGCGCTCCAGGCGTCGAAGCACCGGATAGACGGTCCCACTCGGAAGGCCGGTCACCTCCATGATCTGAAAGCCGTGGCGGTGGTCCGTCGCCAGCGCCTGAAGGATCAGGGCGGTGGCGTGTGTCATTCGAATGGGTGACATGGGTCGCCGGAAAAGAAGTCTTACTCTACATATCGTTCTCTACATATTGGTAGACGCCGCCGAGACACCAATTGTTTCAGCACCCTGCGCTCGTGGGTCTGGCGAAGGCGGAGCCGTACCCCGGTGCCGCCGTGCAACGGGCGCCCGGATTACTCGAGCAGGTGGGGGCCCGAATCCCGCTCCGGAGGGTGTACGTCACTCCGGGCGTTTACGATCCGAGCGCACGTGTTCCACCGAAGAATCGCATCTTCGTTGCCGGCGCCCCGAAGGCCCTCTGCCGCTTCGTAGTGCTCCATGGCATCGATGAACCACTCGTATGCCGTGACGCCCGCGCCGGGCCCTCCACGGTCCAGAATGGCCTGCGCTCGCCGTTCGCATACCAATCCAGAATAGTACGCGCGGTCATAATCGTCGGTGAGCTCGGGAATCAGCGCCATGATACTCGGAACGGAGCACGCCCCGTCTGATCCGAACTGATCGCACAGCGAGAGGATCAGCGTAATCCGCGCGTCCTGATGGCGTTCGTCCGAGGCCAAGACGTCCCGGCAGATGCTTTCAGCCAGCCGCGGCTGGTTGAGAAGCCTGTAGTGGAGGGCGCGCTCGTGTGCGTTTTCGAGTGCTTCGGCGGAAAGGGGCTTGAGTTCGAATGTGTCGCTCATTTTCCACGCACCAGTTGAACGAGTTTGGCCAGCGGATCATACGCCCGATCCACCACCCGCTCCTTCAGTGGGATGATGGCGTTGTCCGTGATGGTGATGCCTTCGGGGCACACCTTCGTGCAGCACTTCGTGATGTTGCAGTACCCGATGCCGTGCTCCTGCCTCAGGTCGTCGCGGCGGTCCTCTTCATCCAGCGGATGCATCTCGAGCGCCGCGGCGTAGACGAAGAAGCGGGGCCCGATGAAGTCCTCATGCTTGTGATGGTCCCGGAGCACATGGCAAACGTCCTGACAAAGGAAGCACTCGATACACTTCCGGAACTCCATGACCCGGTCGACGTCCTCCTGGTGCATCTCCCAGGTGCCGTCCTCGTGATCCGGCGCCCGTGGCTTGAAGGGCTTGATGCGCTTCTTCACCTCGTAGTTCCACGATACGTCCGTGACCAGGTCGCGAACGATCGGGAACGCTTTCAGGGGCTCCACCGTGATCGGCTGGTCTTCCGGAAGGTCATGAAGCTTGGTCATGCACATGAGCCGGGGCATTCCGTTGACCTCGGCCGAACACGACCCGCAACGCCCCGCCTTGCAGTTCCAGCGGACGGCCATGTCGTGAGCTTCGTCCGCCTGGATCTTCCGGACAGCGTCGAGCACCACGTAGCCGGGCTTCACGTCGACCTGGAAGTCCTGGAAGGCCCCGCCCGACGCGTCACCGCGCCAGATCTTGAACGCCGCCGTCTTCATCAGCCCTGCTCCTGGATGATGTCCGCGAGTTCCTGACGCATCTCAGGAACGGCCTCCCGACGGAGGTCCATCTCGCCGCCTTCCCCCTTCCGCAGGACCAGATTCACGGTCCCCCAGTCGGGGTCCTTGCCGTCGTAGTCGGTCCGTGAGTGGGCCCCGCGGCTTTCCTTCCGCTCCCGGGCGGCACGCACGACGGCCTCGGCCACCGTGAGGATGTTCTTGAGGTCGAGCGCGGTGTGCCAGCCCGGATTGAAGTCCCGATTTCCGTTCACGGCCACGCCGGCGGCTTTACGCGCAATGTCACGAAGCCCGTCGAGCGCCTCGCGCAGGCCGTCCTCCTCTCTGATGATGCCCGCCTTCGCCTGCATCAGTTCCTGCACCGACTGCATGATGTAGTACGGACCACCGTCATTCGCGTCGCCCGCGCGTTCGAGAGGGGCCAGCGCCTCGCGAACGGCCGTCTCCACCTGCCCGGCATCGACCGTCCCCCGTCCATGCGACGACGCGAACTCCGCCGCGTGCAGGCCTGCCCGGCGCCCGAAGACCAGGAGGTCCGAGAGGGAATTTCCGCCCAGGCGATTGGCCCCGTGGAGTCCGGCCGCACACTCGCCCGCAGCGAACAAGCCGGGGAGTGACGACATCTGGGTGTCGGCGTCCACCCGGATACCACCCATCGCGTAGTGGGTCGTCGGTCCGACCTCCATCGGCTCCTTGGTGATGTCGATGCCCGCCAGCTCCTTGAACTGATGGTACATCCCCGGGAGCTTGCGCTTGATATGCGCCGGGCCGTCGGAGACTTTCTCGTCGATCCAGGCGATGTCGAGGAAGACTCCACCGTGCGGGCTTCCCCTCCCCTCGCGCACCTCCCGCAGAATGCAGCGGGCCACGTGGTCACGGGTGAGCAATTCCGGGGGTCTGCGGGCCTCCTTGTCGCCCGTGACGTAGCGCCACCCCTCCTCCGGCGTATCGGCCGTCTGGTCTTTGTACAGGGGCGGAATGTCGTCGAACATGAAGCGTCGGCCCTCGCTGTTCTTGAGCACGCCGCCTTCGCCGCGCACGCCCTCCGTCACCAGGATTCCCTGGACGGACGGGGGCCACACCATGCCCGTGGGGTGGAACTGCACGAACTCCATGTCCACCAGTTCGGCACCGGCGTGGTAGGCCAGCGCGTGGCCGTCGCCCGTGTACTCCCACGAGTTGCTGGTGATGAGGAACGCCTTGCCGATCCCACCCGTGGCCATGACCACTGCACCGGCGCGGAAGACGCGGAACCGCCCACGCTCACGGTCGTAGCCGACGGCGCCCACGACGCGGTCGCCGTCGGTGAGCAGTGACACGATCGTCACTTCCATGTGGACGTCGATGCCCTTGTGGATGCCGTGGTCCTGGAGCGTCCGGATCATCTCCAGGCCGGTCCGGTCTCCGACGTGGGCCAAGCGCGGGTACGCGTGGCCGCCGAAGTTGCGCTGGAGGATCCGCCCGTCGGGCGTCCGATCCATCAGCGCACCCCAGGCCTCCAACTCCCGTACCCGGTCGGGGGCCTCCTTGGCGTGCAGCTCCGCCATGCGCCAGTTGTTGAGGTAGCCGCCGCCGCGCATGGTATCCGCGAAGTGCACCTCCCAGCTGTCGCGTCCGTCGACGTTGCCCAGCGCCGCCGCTACGCCCCCCTCTGCCATAACGGTGTGGGCCTTTCCGAGAAGCGACTTGCAGACCAGACCCACCGACACCCCCTGAGCGGCCGCCTCGATCGAGGCACGAAGCCCCGCCCCTCCTGCACCGATGACCAGAACGTCGTGTTCGACCGTCGAGTACTCGCTCATCAGAAGAGCCTCCAGTCCGTCCAGACGCCCATCGACACGAGCCGCACATAGACGTCGGAGAAGCCGACCCAGAACAGGCTCATCCACGCGAACATCATGTGCCTCTTGTTGAGGCAGGTCACACAGGAGTACGCGCTCTTCTGCACCGGCTTCCGGGAGAGCTGATTCAAGCGCCCTCCCACAAGGTGGCGCAGCGAATGGCAGCCCAGGGTATAGCTGCCGAGCAGCACGACGTTCATGGCAAGGACGAGCGTACCCACGCCGAGGCCCAGGACCTCCTCACCCGTATTCGGGTCGACGAACCAGAGCGCCCGCCACACGTCGTAGCTGAGGATGAGCAGGAAGATCAGTGCGAAGTACAGGAAGAAGCGGTGAACATTCTGGAGGATCAGCGGAAAGTGGCGCTCACCCAGATAGCTCTTCCGCGGCTCGCCGACGGCGCACGACGGCGGATCGGCCCAGAACGCCTTGTAGTACGCACCCCGGTAGTAGTAGCACGTGAGCCGAAAGCCCCCGGGCGCCCACAGGATCAGGAAGGCCGGCGACCACGGGAGCCAGGAGAACCACCACGACGGCTTGGGTCCGAGCAACGCGTGCCCGGAGTCCCCGAACAGCTCGGGCGAATAGAACGGAGACAGGTAGTTCCCGAACGTGTAGTGCTCGCCCTGGAACGCGGCCCAGGTGGAGTACACGATGAACGCGGACAGGCCCAGGAAGACCACGGCCGGTTGAAGCCACCATGCATCCCGTCGCATGGTCTCGCCGAAACTCCGCCGTACGGGCAGAGCCGTTGGTGCAGAAGCCATCCCACCATCCTTTACCGAGGAGCCCGTCGCGCTGCGCCGACATGATAGGCGGCGGGCTTCGGTGGCGGCAAACGTCAGTCGCCGCGGAGGGCCACCATCGGGCTCACGCGCAATGCCCTGAGAGTCGGGAGGTAGGCGGCCACCAGAGAGAGACGACGAGCAACCCCGACGTGGCAACCAGCGTCAGCGGATCGATTGGAGAGACGCCGAAGAGAAGGCTTTCCACGAACCGTGTAACCGCAAGTGAGGAGAGGAGGCCCAGGGCGAGACCGAGCGCCGTGAGCGTCGCGCCGTGCCGGACGAAGAGCCTGACCGTGTCGGCGGACCCGGCGCCAAGCGCAGAACGCAGACCGACTTCGCGACGGCGCGCGCTCACCGACTGAGAGAGCACACCGTAGATCCCCAGTGCCGCGAGGAAGAGAGAGACGGCACCGAAGAGACCCATGAGCACGGCCACGAAGCGTGATGTCACCAGTTCCCGGTCCACTGCCGCCCGTAACGTCTCTACGGAGAAGATCGGCACCACCTGGGTCGACTGCCTTGACGGCGGCTGCCTGGGGGCGCTAGACGTCGTCGTGGCGTTGGGCGTGACCTACAGATGGTCGATGGCCACGAGAACGCCGACGTCGGGCAGCGCCTTCCCCACGACCCATGCCCGAGCAAACGGGCTGTCAAAAGCGTAGCCGACGGTGGATTCGACCTTTCGTAGCAGGCCCTGCTTGATCAGGGCGTGGGCGCTGTTGCGTGCGGTCCCCCCGTAGCCGAGCCCGAAACGCTCAATCGTCTCGGCAGCCGTGAGCCCGGCACGGTTCCAGGCAACGGCCCGGAGTACGTTCTGCTGCAGCCCCGTGAGCCCGTACCATACGGCCCGCATGCGGTCGTCCTCCTCGGCGACGACCCGCGCCAGAGCGTCCCGGACAAGGGCCTCAGCGTCACCGCAGCCTCCCCGCGCCTCCTCGAAGGACGCGCGGGCCAGGCGCACCACGTCCCGCGTGCGCTCCCCCGCCACCGCCAGCGAACGCTCTCCCATCCCCGGACAAGGAGCGCCGTGCTCCCTCATACGCTCGTCCATCCAGCGAGTGAGGTGTTCGGGATCGATCGGCCCCAGGTGCATCGGTTCGAACAGCTCATAGAAGGCCCGGCCCGGACCCAGCATCTGGCGGATCAGCGAAGCGTCCGACCCAGCCAGCACATACCCGAGGTGCTGGTGCGTCTGAACGGAGCCCCGCAGCCGCCACTCAGCGGCCTCGCCCCCGAAACGGTGGATCTCCTGGAACTCGTCGAGGATCACACCCAGGCGCGCGTCCCGCGCGGCCGCCATGCCCTCCAAAACGTCCAGGACCCGTACGAATGACTCGAACTGGTCGGCTTCGGGCCGCGATCGCAGCGAGGCGGCCACGGTGGGTACAGCCAGGCCGGTTACGGGGTCGGGGGTGAGTTCGAGCCTGACCTGCAAGCGTGCGGCGAGGTCGCCCACGAAGTCGGTCCAGTTCCTTCCCAGCGCACGGCTCGCCCCTCCCAGCAGTCGATTTGCCATGTCGGTCGGAGAGGACGCGGTCGACAGGTCCGCGAACACGACGGCGCCCCCTCCCCGTTCGACCTGGCCGCGGGCCACGTGCAGGGCCGACGTCTTGCCCATCCGGCGCTCTCCGTATACGAGCAGCTTGGCGGGCGGCCTCGCCAACGTTTTTCGTATCCGGCGCACTTCGTCGGCACGGTCCGTGAACCACGGCGGCTCGACAACGCCGGCGATGCGGAACGGGTTGGGTAGTGTATTCATGCTATTCAAGTATAGCGCAGGCGCTATTTGCGCAAAAGAACTACCGCCCTTCCACCTCGTTCACCGCGACTGCATGCCTGGCGGCACTTTTCATGGGCGATCACTCCCGAGCACGTAAAGCGACCTGGTAAAGCGAGCACCCCATACAAGCCCCGCAGGCCAACAGCAGGCCGACCGCAGCGAACAGTGTAGCCACGGTGGCGCCAATCCGATCCTGTGCGAGTCGCTCGCCACGGAGTGCCGCCATCGTCGATGTGCCGTGCAGCGCCAAGGTGGGATCCAACTCTCCTACGACACGCCGTACCGCGGAGGTGGGAGCCTCCCCCCGATAGCGGACCATCAGATGCACGATCTCGGGTGGAACGGGCGGTGGGCTCCTGCATCAGTGGGAGGCACCAGGCTTCCGTGTAGTCTCCCTCCCGATGGATGGTGGGGATGACCCTCACTACCGTCCGGAGAGGAGCCCCGTCACGCGCGTGCCCGAGCCGCTTTCCGATCGGATCCTGGTCCGGCCAGAACCGCCGGGCCAGCGCCTTGTCGACGATTGCGAGGAGAGGCGACCCTGGTCGGTCACCAGGCCCGAAGGTACGCCCGCGTATGACGGGAACGTCCATGGCCTTGAGGAATGCCGCGCTGATGTAGCCGTGGTGGATGAGGATGGGTGTCGCGTCGGCGCTGCTGAAGCCGCTGGAAATGGGTGAACAGGACGCCGGCTCCCACCAGCAGCACGAATGCGAGCGCCACCTCCACCACGACCAAGCCGCGCTTCCGAGACCACCCGGCGTTCGACAGGGAGCCATGTAACGCCTGCGCGGCCCCGGTGCTGAACCGCAGCTGAGCCGCACCCGATCAGAGCGCGCGTCGGGGGGGCGTCGCCGGACGCCCTCATAGCCCCAGTTCGGCTTTGAGGTCGGACCAGGAGGCCGCCCGGCCCTCCGAAAGTTGATCGAGGGCACGGGCGACGTCGTCGTGAGCCAGGAACTGCCGGAGCTTCTCCGAGAGAGCGGCGTCTTCGGCCGGCACGATCGCGGCAATCTCCCGACCCCGACGCGTCACGGTCACCCGTTCTCCGGCATACGCGACGCGGTTGAGGAGATCGGCCAGGTTCTTCCGCGCTTCCGCGGTGGTGACGTCACCCATCAGCGGCGGTCCACAGAGGGCTGCCTCGCCCAGCGTAGGCACGGCTTGCTCTCCGGCCCCATCCCGCTTCGGACGTACCGCCGAGCGGGAGGGCGTGTCCCAACCTCCCATCCATACCTGACTCCCGACAGAGATCCAGATGTACATCACGTACGCTACGTACGCGTGCCAGGGGCGACCATTTCAGTGGCACCCGACCCTCCGGCGCCGTCTCTCCGCCACCGGTTCGCGGCACCCGACAGCGGACCTATCTTGAGTACGGGTGCTCCCGTCCCACCGACCACGAATCCCACATGCGAACCGTCCCCCTCGGTACCACCGGCATCCAGGTATCCGAACTATGTTTCGGCACCATGACGTTCGGCCGCGAGTCGGATGAGGCTGCCAGCGCATCGGTCTATGCACGGTGCCGTGACGCCAGCATCAACTTCTTCGACTGCGCCAACGTGTACGCCAGCGGCGACTCCGAGCGGATTCTCGGCAAGCTGGTCGGACCGGAGCGGGACCAGATCGTCCTGACGTCGAAGGTCTACTTCCCGATGGGCGAAGGGCCGAGAGGACGCGGCTACTCCCGGGCCGCAATCATGCACCAGGTCGAAGGAAGCCTGCGGCGCCTCGGCACCGACTACCTGGACCTCTACTTCCTCCACCGGTTTGATGAGAACACTCCGATCGAGGACGCCCTACGCGCTCTCGATGACTTGGTGGTCGAGGGAAAGATCCGCTACCCCGCCGTGAGCAACTTCGCTGCGTGGCAGATCGCCCGGGCGTTGGGCACATCGGAGCGGCTCGGCCTGGCTTCCTTCCGGTGCGTGCAGCCCATGTACAACCTCCTGAAGCGGCAGGCCGAGGTCGAGTTGCTCCCGTTGGCTCAGGCCGAAGGCATGGCGGTGATCCCCTACAGCCCGATGGCGGGCGGCGTCCTCACGGGCAAGTACGGCAAGAAGGACCTGTCCGTGCACGGTCGGCTGAAGACGAGCAGCATGTACGTGACCCGGTACGGCGCCCCCTCCAACTTCGAGATCGCCGGCGCGTTTTCGGACATCGCCGATGAAGGGGGATGGCACCCCGCTGCCCTGGCCGTGGCCTGGGTGGCCCACCATCCGGCGGTCACGGCCCCGATCATCGGAGCCCGGAACCTGGAGCAGCTCGAGTCGTCGTTGACGTCGGTGGACATCGAGCTGGACGAGGACCTCTACAGGCGGATCTCTGAGTTGACACCGGCCCCACCGCTCGCGACCGACCGGGAAGAGGAACGACACTGAGCGAAGATTCCACAACGCTCGTCAAATCGGAGTTACCAACTCCACTTCGCTGGGCATGCGGCTTCGACCCCACGCGCGACATTGCGCGATACTGGGAGTGCGCGACCGTCGACCTTCCCTCCATATCCCCCGGTGAACTCCAAGATGAAGAAGACCGTCCTGATCACGGGTACCTCCAGCGGCGTCGGGCTCAGCACCGCCGTACTCCTCGCCACGAAGGGCTATCGCGTGTTCGCGACCATGCGAAACACGGAGAAGCAGGACGCCCTGGCGGGCGCGATCGAGGACGCGGGAGCCACACTTACCGTCATGCAACTCGACGTTGTCGACCCCGATTCGATCGCGAACGCCGTGGAGGCGATCATCGACGAGGCGGGCGGCATCGACGTGCTCGTCAACAACGCCGGGGCTGGCTTCGCCAAGCACATCGAGCGGGCTTCGGAGGAAGAGATGCAGTGGGTCACGGACGTGAACTACTTCGGGGTGGTTCGGTGTTCCAGGCGGTGATCCCGCACATGCGCCGGGCCCGGAGAGGGCACATCATCAACATCAGCTCGGTCGGCGGTCTGGTGGGTCAGCCGTTCAACGAACTGTATTGCGCGGCCAAGTTCGCGGTCGAGGGATTCACGGAGTCCCTGACGACGCTGCTTCCCCAGCACTTCGGCATCAAGCTCTCGTTGATCGAACCTGGCGGAATCAGCACTGAGTTCGGCGCCTCGGCCGCCGATGCCACGATGGGGGGAGAGAGCGTCCCGGACGACGAGTACGCGCCGATCTTCATGCGATACCTCGCCGGCTTTCAGAACCGGGGCGAGCAAGCCGACGCTGGCGCGGCGTATCAGACACCAGAGGAGATCGCGGAGATCGTGATGCGCGTCATCGAGTCGGAGGACCCACCCCTCCGAGTTCGCACGTCCGAGTGGGCAGAGGATCTGTGCCGGTTCAAGACTTCGGCCGATCCCGACGGCACACAGCAGGTGGCGAACGTGATCGAGCGGTTTCTCTAGGGACCGATGTCAGGGCTTGGTCCGATGAGGCGCCACTGCTTCCCGTTCCACTCCCAGGTATTCGTGAAGCGGCTCACCCGACCGCCCCGCTACTCGTTGGCCGCCACCCTCTGTCCTGCGCTGTTGTCGAACGATCCGGTCCCACGCAACGTTCCGAACCCACTCGTGTGACGACGGCAACACACAGAAGTCACCAACCGAGGTGCGAAAACCATCGAGTGTGCAGTTGTGCGGAACTATTCAGCACAACTCACCCGCCGTCGGTCGGGTCGGTGAACGATTGGTGAGCTCTCGGGAACTATTCGCGGAAAGTGCACCCTCGACGCATTGACCGTCTCGACTGGTGAGAAGTGTGCGTCGAGCCAGGGCGGAGCATCACCGCCGACCAACGAGCCACGATCGCCGCCCGCTCCAGCACCGCTCTGAACCGCTCCAGCACCACTCCAGCACCGCTCTGAACCGCTCCGGCACCGCTCCGGCACCGCTCCAGCACCATTCCAGACGTCCGCAGCCGCGGCACCTCCGCCCCTCATCGTTGAAACCTTTTCTTCTCCTAGAGCGTCTACAAGAACGTGGTCGACTCTTGTAGACTGCCTAGGAGAGCCGTCTACGATCCCCGACGGACCCCGTGAATACGGCGGGATCCGCCTCCACCCCACAACCGCCGCATCAGGACGAGAACCGAATGACGCGATCCCGCGCCGATCTCCTCCAAGGCACGCTCGAAATGCTGATCCTCAAGACCCTGGCCGTCGGTGAGCCGCTCCACGGTTGGGGCGTATCTCTGCGTATTGAGCATCTGTCGAGTGATGTCCTGACCATCAACCAGGGCTCGCTGTATCCGGCGCTCCACCGTCTGGAACACAAGGGATGGATCCGCTCCGAGTGGGGCACATCGGAGAACAACCGACGCGCCAAGTTCTACCGATTGACAGCGCTTGGTCGGACGCATCTGGCGGAGGAACGGGCCCAGTGGGACCTGTTCGCGGGGGCCGTTCAGCAGATCCTCCAGGCGACTTGACAGCAAAGCCGTGGAGATCCTCGCCGACCTTCTCCGGGCTCTTCGACTGCGACTCCGCGGAGTTGTCGACCCGGACTCCGCCGCGCGCGACATCGCCGAGGAACTGCGCTTCCACGTCGACATGGAGGCCGCCCGGCTCCAGCGGGCGGGCCTTGCAGAGGACGAGGCACGGCGCCTCGCCCGCATTCACTTCGGCGGATTCGACCGCTATACGGAGCAGACCCAGGACGCCCGGGGCACACGACTCGTGGAGGACACCATGCAGGACATCAAGTACGCTCTTCGGATGCTGGCCAAGAACCCCCTCTTCACGAGCGTCGCGGTCCTGACGCTGGCTCTCGGTATTGGCGCGAACGCTGCGATCTATACAGTCGTCGACGCCGTCCTGCTGGAGCCCCTCCCGTTCGACGACCCGACCGAACTGGTCGCGCTCTACACCGAGAATGAGGCCGAAGGGCAGACGCGGTACATGGTATCGCCCATGGACTTCGACGACTGGCGAACGCAGAACAACACTTTCGCGAGCATGGCCGCATACTGGCCGACCACCGGCACCGTGACGGAAGACGACGGTAATCCGACTCGGGTCCAGGTGATCTACACGACGGAAGATTTCTTCGATGTCGTCGGGGCGTCGCCGCTTACGGGTCGCACGTTCACGCCAGAAGAAGGCCCCGGATCCAACGCAGTGGCGATTCTGGCGCACGGCTTCTGGCAACGTCGCTTCGGCGGGGACCCGAGCATCGTGGGGCAGACGGTCACGCTGGATGGAGCCCCGACTCAGGTGATCGGCATCATGGCCGCCGCCCAGACATTCCCCCTGGATGCGGACCTGTGGATCAACATGACGTGGCCCATGCAGATCCAGTCTCGATTCGCCAGGTGGATGAGCTCGGTGGGGCGCCTGCGCAACGCCGATGCGCTACCCGCGGCACGAAACGACCTGGCCGCCCTCGCCGGGCGAATCGCGGAGGAGAACCCGGCCAGCAACGCCGGATGGACCACCAGAGTCGAGCGCCTCCACGACGAGATGGTCGGTGACACCAAGACGGCCCTCTGGGTACTTCTGGCTGCCACCGGACTCGTTCTCCTGATCGCGTGCGCCAACGTGGCCAACCTGTTGCTCTCACGCTCGGAGGTCCGTTCCAGGGAGATCGCGGTTCGCACCGCCTTCGGCGCCAGCCGAACGCGACTCGTCCGCCAACTCCTGACCGAAAGCCTCATCCTGTCCGCGGCCGGCGCCGCCGTGGGGCTGGCTCTCGCGTGGGTCGGCGTGCGAGGCCTGGTGGCCATCGCTCCGGTCGCCGTCCCGCGTGAGGACGCAATCGCCATCGACGGGACGGTCCTTGCCGTCGTCCTGGGCGTCTCGATCCTCACCGGCCTCCTCTTCGGACTCGCGCCGATCGCGCGGCTGGTCGGCTCGGGCGTGCACGACGCCATCCGCGACGGAGCGCGCAGCACCGGCTCGGCCACGGGCCACCGACTCCAGAACGTGTTCGTGGTCGGCCAACTGGCGCTGGCCCTGATGCTCGTGACGGGAGCCGGACTGCTGGTCCGCAGCTTCTCGAACCTTCGGGCCGTCGACACAGGCTTCACTCCGTCGGGCGTAGTGACGATGCAGCTCGACCTCGCACCCTCCGTGGCCGCGAACGACACTGCGGTCATCGGGTTCTACGCGCAGTACCGTGACCGGCTGGCGGCGCTACCAGGGGTCGAGTCAGTCGGCGACGCCTCTTCCCTTCCGCTCGATGCCGACCATGACTACGTGAATCCGTTCCGGATCGACGGCGTGGATGTCAATCCGGACCAGGAGCTTCGCGCGGCTCACCGGTCCGTGAGCCCCGGCTTCTTCGAAACCATGCGCACCCCCGTCCTCCAGGGGCGCACGCTTACGCCAGACGACCGTCTCGGGAGCGCCGGCGTGGCGGTGGTCAACGAAGCGTTCGTGAAGCGGTTTTTCCCCGACGGGAGCGTAGTCGGAGCCACGTTCCGGAATGTGGCGAGCCGTTTCGGCCCGCTGGGCGCGATCAATATCCAGGACGCCGAGGTGGTCGGTGTTGTCAAAGACCTCAAGTACCAGGGCCTGCGACTCGACAGCCAACCCGCGATCTACTTCAGCGGGCTTCAGTCGTCGATTCGGCGACGCACGCTCACGGTGCGGACCAGCGCCGCCCCGTCGTCCATTGTGCCCCTGGCGCGGCGCGAGTTGGAGGCGCTCAGCGGACAGGTCGCCCTGACGAACATTCAGACCATGGAGGACGTCGTGTCCGGCGCACGCGCGCGTGATCGCTTCAGTACGCTCCTTCTCTCGCTCTTCGGTCTGGTCGCGCTGTCGCTGGCGGCCATCGGGGTGTACGGCGTCCTGGCGTACTCGGTGGCCCAACGCACGAAGGAGGTCGGAATCCGGATGGCCCTGGGGGCGGACCAGAGCGTGGTCCGCGGCATGATCCTCAAGGACGGCGCCCGGCTGGTGGGAGTCGGGCTCACGGTGGGAATTCTCGCCGCTCTCGCGCTCTCGGGCGTGCTCGCGACGCAGCTCTACGAGGTGGACCCTCGCGACCCGGGCGTGCTCGCTGCGGTCGCCGGGGTCCTGCTCACCGTCGGTCTGCTGGCCAGCTTCATTCCCGCGTGGCGCGCCACGCGAGTGCACCCGGTGGTGGCCATGCGCGGGGAGTGAGGCTCCGGCGACGGACGAGGCGGGCAGAGGCCACGCAATGGCCATCGCCCGCCGCCGGAGGCGTTTTCTACGCGATGCCACCTCCGCTCAACGCCTTGACCAGCCGGTACAGGAACTCCATGCCCTCGTAGAAGTTCTGGACCCGGATGCGTTCGTCCTGACCGTGGGCGCGGACATCGTCCATATCGCCGAACAGTCCGCTCACACCGTAGACGGGGATCCCCGACCGGCGTAGGTAGAGGCCGTCCGTGGCTCCGGTGCTCATGACCGGAAGGACACGCACTCCCGGCCACATCTGCTCGGTGATCCGCTCGATGGGACCCAGCACCTCGTCGGTGAGTGGGGACGGCGGGCTCGGGCGTGCCTCCCCGGCGGCCTCCACCGTCACGTCGTAGCGAGCCGCCATGGCCTGCAGCCCGCGTAGGACGTCGTCGGGATCATGATCGGGAAGGATGCGGCAGTTCACGTTGGCCGTGGCGAGCTGCGGAAGGGCGTTGCTGGCGTGACCACCCTCGAGGAGCGTGGCGACACACGTCGTCCGCAGCCGTGAATTGTAGCCCGGCTCGACCGACAGGGTAGCCGCTGCCGCACGGTCGCCAGGGTTCGCCACCACTCGACGCATCGCATCGCCCATCTCACCACCCACGAGATCCGCCGAACGGGAGAAGAACGCCTCGGTCACCTCGTTCAGCATGACGGGAAACTCGTGCTCCTGGAGGGCACGCAATGCACCCGCCAGGTCGTAGATCGCGTTCTTCTTGACGGGCAAAGAGGAATGACCCCCCGGGTTGCTTCCCGTGAAGGTGAAGTTCAGAAATTTCTTCTCGGACGCCTGCACGTTGTTGGAGATCTTCCGCCCGTTCTTCTCCATGCCGCCCCCGCCCTCGTTGAGAGCGTATTCCGCGTCGATCAGATCACGGTGCTCCTCCAGGAGGTACTCGACGCCGTTGCGCGGGCCACCCTCCTCGTCGGCGGTGAGCGCCACGATGATGTCCCGATCCGGAACGAAGCCCTCCCGCTTCCAACGGATGAAGTTGGCCACGTGGATGGCCGCCTCGTCCTTGTCGTCGGTCACGCCACGACCGTAGTAGAAACCGTCCCGCTCGATGAACTCGAACGGATCGATGTCCGGGCTCCAATCCTCGGGCAGCGCTTCGACGACATCGATGTGCGCCAACAGAAGGATCGGCTCACGGCCGGTTTCACGTCCGCGGTACACCGCCACGAGGTTGCCCTTTCTGGGCGCATCCGCGGGCACGAGGACGTGCACGTCTTCCTCCGCGAATCCAGCGTCCAGGAGCCTCCTGGCCAGCGCCGTGGCGGCGGCCGTGTTGTCGCCTCGCTCCGTGTTGGTCGTGTTGATCCGGATCAACTCCGAGAAGATGGACCGAGCGAGCGCCTGGTACTCCTCGGGGGGCATCGTCTGGGCCCGCAGCGCAGGGGCTACAAGAACGGCGGCCACTGCGGCCGTGGTCGTCACGAGTCGTTTCATCGAACGGTCACTCCGGGGTTCAGCGGCTGCAGGCTCCGCCCGCACGACAACACGCGGTCGGTCCAGGTCGGGCAACATAGACCATGTAGGCCGACGGGGCAGGCCACGAAGGCCGCGGACTCCTCGCCTTCCCCCATCCGTGCCCGGCGCGCTACCATGCCTGACCCCCGGCACGGACGAGCATGGCGGCACCGACCAGCACGGATCACTCGAGTTGGCCCTCGACCTGGGCCCCATACATGATGTGGGCGATGCATCACCCGCGACGATATGGCATGGCCCAAGAGCGTTCCGAGCCGTTTCTGGATGTGGCGCGTCGACGCTTCGGGGTCGGCATGGCACCCGGACGTTTCTTCGGCGCGCCCGCCCACTTCAGAATCTCGGTCGCCGGCGAGAGACGCGTGCTCGAAGACGGCCTGGAAGCACCCGGTAAAGCACTCGACGAGGGGTGGTCATGACATACTTGCGGCGGTCCGTAATTCTCTTCCTTCTTACTCTTCCCATCGGCGGCTGCGATACCCTTGACGCCCCCCGCCTGGAGCCCGTGCGCTTCGCCCCGGTCTCGGTCGCGCCCTTTGCCGATCCCGGTTCGCTGACCGACGCGTGGGCCGACGTGGACGGCGACGGCGACCCGGACCGATTCGTAGGATTCAACGGCACGTCGTCCCGTCTCTATCGGAACGACGGAGGCCTGCGCTTCACGGATGTCGCCTCGGAGCTGTCACTGGACGTGGCCCGACCGGTGCGCACCGCCGCATGGGGCGACTACGATGCCGATGGTGATCCGGACCTCCTTCTCGGCTTCGCCGGGGATGGGCCTTCGGTCGGGCTGTACCGGAATCAGGGAGATGCGGGATTCGTGGACGTCGCGGAGTCGCTCGGGCTTTCCCTCGAGGGCGTCGCCACCCGACAGGCGTCCTGGGTGGACACCGACGGCGACGGAGATCTCGACCTGTTCCTCGCCCTCCGTGATGCGCCGAACCGCCTGTGGCGAAACGACGGCACGACATTCGCCGACGTGACCGAAGCTTCCGGCATCGGGGACCCTCGGCGCAGCGTGGGCGCGGTCTGGTTCGACTTCGACGAGGACGGTGACCTGGACGTCTACGTGGCCAACATGAACGGAGATGCCAACGGGATGTGGCGCAACACCGGCGGCGCGTTCGAGGACGTGGCCGAGGCGTTGGGTCTGGACGGTGGTGGGCGACCGCTCGGCGACGAGGGGCTCGGCACCGTCCGCCCGTGCGCGGTCGACTTCGACCACGACGGGCATCTGGATCTGTCCACGGCGAACTACGGAACGGACGGGCTCCTTCGGAACCCAGGACCTTCCGGCGGGCGCTGGGAGGATGTCGGAGGCACCGTGGGCCTCGCTCTGGACAGTCGGTACGACACCTGTGCCTGGGGCGACTTCGACCACGACGGCAGGGTCGACTACTTCGTCAACGGCACCGTGACCGGAGGACAGCAGTACGCCGACCACCTCTATCGCAGGGAGGGCGGGTCACGATTCGTGGACGTGACGCCGCCCGAGATCCTGGCGACCGCGGGCGACCACGGGGCGACGTGGGTCGATGCCGACCGGGACGGCGACCTCGATCTGGCTTTCAACGGTGTGGGCGACGACGGCTCCCACCCGCTCCTGCAGAACCTCTTGAAACCGGAGTTCCAGGATCACTCCGTCCAGGTTCGCGTGGTCGACGAGCGGGGCGCGGCGGTGCGCCCGGGGGCCGAAGTGCGAGTGTACGTGGCGGGCACGAACCAACTCCTGGGGATGGGACTGGTGGACACCGGGTCCGGGTACGACGCGCAGAACGACCTCCCGGTGCACGTGGCGGTGCCGGGAGCCCAGCCGATAGACGTAGTGGTCACCTTCCCCGACGGAACGACTCGACGCACCGCCCGAGTGGACGGGGTCGACGTCCGAGCGGATGGGCCGTGGCTGGAGGTGGTGGTGCGGGACTGACCTCACTCCTCGGTCAGCACACGAACCGGATCGACCGCGGCCGCGCGGCTGGCGGGAATCCACGCCGCCAGTGCGGCCACCCCCACCATGCCGACGAAAGCGGCAGCGTAGGTCGGAAGGTCGAGTCGCTCCACGCCGAACAGCGCATCCTCCAGGAGGCGCGACGCCAGAAACGCGCCGACCAGTCCCACTGTAACCCCGGCTACGACCGGCCGGAGCGCCTGTCGAACCATCCGGGCGGACTCGGCGCCCGCACGGGCGCCGAGTGCCATACGGACCCCTATTTCATGCGTCCGATCCGAAACGACGTACGCGACGACTCCGTAGATGCCCGCGACCGTGAGGAACGCGGCCATGCCGGCGAGCGCAAGGATGAGCACCATCCGCACTTCCTGCCCGGCCAGTAGCCTGCGCGACGCGTTTCGGAGGACGTCGTGCTCGACGATCAACAACGACCCATCGTGCCGCATCACTTCGGCGCGTGCAGCTTCGACGACCTCGGCGGGAGGCCCCGATGTGCGGACGATGAGATGCACCCGTGCAGGCGCCGAGCCGTCCCCCGACCGGTGCGGCTGATACATCATCGCGTCCGGCTCCATCGTCAAGGTGAGTTGACGCACGTCGCCGACCACTCCGATCACGGTCCACTCGTCGCCACCGCTCGCGACCACGCGGCCGCCCGACAGCTGGGTCCCGGTTCCCACCATGATGGTCTCGCCAACGGGGTTCCGGCCGGGTAGCCACCGTTCGGCGAACAGCTCGCTGACCACGACCACACGGGCATCTCGGGAGTCGGAGCGCCGGAACGCGCGCCCGGAGACCAACGGAATGCCCATGGCGTCGAAGTACCCCGGTGACACGTCCGCCGACCACGCGAGGCTCCGGGCCTCCTCCGGTGCGCCCGGAGTCCAGACCAGCGACCCCGAGGCGCCCCCCAGACCCGGCAGGGACGAGGCATTGCCCACCGCAATGGACCTCGGGAGCCGTGATAGCCCGATCTCGAGATCCGACGCCAGGGCCGCAAGTTCGGTGGCGGTGCCGTACCGGCCCGGTGGTGGTTCGACCGTGAGATAGGCGATCGATGCCGCATCGTAGCCAGGGTCGATCGAGGCCACGTTCGCGGCACTCCGCAGGAGGAGCCCGGCGCCGGCCAGCAGCACGACAGCCAGACCCGCCTCGACCAGCAGCAGCATGTGCTGCGTACGCCGCGTGGCCGCGCCGCCCCGGCTCTGGCGACCGCCCTGGAGCGCCTCCCACGGCGCTCGTCGCGAAGCGGCCAAGGCCGGCACGACACCGGCGAGCAACGCGGTCACGACCGCGACGGCACTCGAGAAGGCGAGGACGGCGAGGTTGATCCCTACGTTGTCGGCTCGGGGGAATCCAGGAGTCGCCCGTTCCAGAAGGCCGAGCAGAGGCGCGACGCCCTGGGTCGCCAACACCAGGCCCGCAACGCCTCCGACGACACACAACAGAACGATCTCGGCGAGGACATCCCAGACCAGCGCCCCACGGCCCGCGCCCAGCGCGGCGCGCATGGACAACTCGCTCCGGCGCCGAGCGCCGCGAGCGACTACGAGGTTGGCCAGGTTCACGCTGGCGATGAGAACCACAACCGCCGCAGCCAGGAAGAGCAAAGTCAGTCCGTCTTTGACGGGCCCCACCACTGCATCGCGGAGTGGCTCGAGTCGGGCACCGAGTGCCGCATAGCTCGGCTGGGCCTCCCCCAATCGTCCGATCGCAGCAGTCACCGCGGCTGACGCGAGCGCACGATCGACGTCGGGTTGGAGACGAGCGACGATGGCGATGGTGGCCACGTCGGTCCTCCCGCCCGCGAAGTCCGGATCGAGGGGGGCCCACCAGGTGGTTAGCTCACTGGGAAGCGAGAAGGACCGCGCAAGCACGCCAACGATCGTGAACGGGTCGCCGTCCAGCGAGACCACTCGGCCCAGCACGCCATCGTCCCGCCCGTATCGCGATGCCCACAGCCGTTCACTCAGGACCAGAAGTCGGTCGCCCGCCGCCACTTCCTCGGCGCTCGGGAGACGGCCGACAAGCGGATCTGCTCCAAGGGTCTCGAAGAACCTCCCGGTGACCCACGCGCCAGTGGCCCGCGTCGGATCGCCACCGTCGTCTATCCGCAGGGTCCGATTCACCGAACCACCAGCGGATTCGAGGCCGCGGACGCCATCTCGGAGCAGGTCCAGAACGTCTTCGCTCAGATCGAGGTGGTCCCAACTGTTTCTGAGGATCTCCTGCTCGGCCTCGCGCCACTCTGTGTTGGTCCCGAAGACGCGCACCAGTCGATCCGCGTCCGCGTACGGGAGCGGGCGCAGAACCACTCCTTCCAGCACGCTGAAAATGGCCGTGGCCGACCCGATGCTCAGAGCCAACGTGAGGAGCGCAACCGTCGTGAACGCCGGTCGGCGCCTCAATGCCCGGGCCGCCACGCGCAGTCCCATCCCGAAACCGACCATTTCCCCTCCCCTCCCTCCGTGAACCGGTCCGCGCATCCCCCCAGCCCGCAACCTGCGAGCCTGGCGCCACAGTCCTGCCCAGGGCGTCCGAATCAGCTCGCCGACGAGCCAGACGTTCGCCTCCCAGGCCCTACCCCGCCGCGCATACCCGTCACCCAGATCGTCCAGCAGATCCTCGGCGAATTCGGGCGGGACAAGTCGGTGAACGAGCCAGTCGATCCCGCTGGGCAGCTGCATGCCGTGTCCCCGCCGTCAGTCGGAGGGGCGTGTGGGCACACCGCCCCACATGGTGTTCATGACGTCCCGATTCCATTCGAGGGCCATGCGGCCCTCGGGCCGTACGGCGTAGATGCGCCTTGCCTTCCCTCCCCGCCCCCCCTGTGGACGCCCTTTCGACGACCACGTGAGCCCACGCTCCTCGAGCCGACCCAGCGTCATGTGGATACTACCGAGAGAGACCCTCCTCGAGGCATTCGCCTCCAACTCGTCCTGAATCGCCGCTCCGTACGCACCCTCTCCGAGCCGGAGCACCGCGAGAAGGAGAAGCTGTTCGAGGTCGGTGAGGTGTGCGCGTTCGGGCACGGTCGCTCCGGAAACGTGAGGGCACGAACATTTCGCAGATATTTATCAATATTTGATAAATATGGCCCCCTGTCCAGAGCGCACGACTCACCAGATGTCCAGATCCCGCCCCGAGACGACACGCCCCCGATACCCGGCGTCCGTGATCTCCTGAATGAGCGTGTACTCGTCCGTGCCCCATAAGAGCTGATGGTAGACCACAAGGAGCGCCGGCCGAGCCCGCGTGGCGATGTCCGCCAACTGGGTTGCCGACGTGTGGAATGCGGCATGATACCGTTGCCACGCGGGCGGTCGCGTCAGAAAACCCGAGTCTGAGTACACCTCGTGAACCAGCACATCGCACCCGTCGCACGCGGCCACCAGCGCCTCGGACGGGGCGGCGTCCCCCGAGATCACGATCGTGCGGTCCGGACCTTCGAACCGGTATCCCCAGGAGTACTTCCACGAACCGTGGATGACCGGGATGGCGTACACGTTCACGAGGTCGTCCTGGTAGACCAGGCCAGGCTCGGACACCTCGGTGACCTGTGTCCGGTACGCGTCCCGGTTGGCCTCGCGCGGCTCCAGACCGTCCGAGCGTATGCGGATGTCTTCGCCGTATGCCGCTTCGATATGGCGCAACATGTCCGCTGAGCCAGGCGGGCCGTAGACCTCGATCGGACCGGGGCGGTCGAGCACCCAGGGACTGAAGACCAGGTCCGGAAGGCCGAGCGTGTGATCCGAGTGGAGATGGGTCAGGAATACGCGGTCGAGGTTGGCTACCCGGAGCGCGCCCACGCCCAGGTCACGCGCCGCCTGCGCCGCACGTCGCACGACGCCCGGACCCGCGTCGATGAGGTAGGCTCGGTCGTCCACGACGACGGCGGTGGCCGGGCCGGACCGTTCGGGATCGGCGTTCGGCGTGCCCGTGCCGAGGAGGACGACCCGAGTCCGGTAGCTCTCCTGCGCCGCCACGTCGGCCGCACCCAAGCAGGTCAGCAGTGCGAACAGACACGCGATGCCCCACCGTACGCGCCACCCGTGCGACCCACCCGCGTGCTGGCGTAATGCCACCACGCGGTGTGCACGCGACCTCACCACGTCTCCACCGTCCCCTGATTCGTGAAGAAAAGAACCCGCTCTTTGACGGGCTCCCCCGTGAGGCGGGCCCACGCCGCGGCGTACAACTCGACCTGCCGGCGGTACGCGACCACCCGCTCCCCGAAGTGTGGGTCCGTCCCGATGTCCGTCTTGTAGTCGGCCACAACCCACCCGTCGTCTTCCCGAAACACGAGGTCGATCACCCCCTCCAGGACGGAGGGCGTCCCGGCCTCGACGGCCTCCATCGGCGGGCCGGCAGCCGTACCGACCTCTCGGGAATCGCCCCCGAACAGGTCCAGCTGACGACGCTCGCCGCCCCGGTGCGTGTGAGTACGGACCGTTTCCGGCGGCGGGGCCGGCGGCGGCGGGCGTGTGCTGCCGGGGACCGCGAACGGTACCTCGACCAACATGCGTTCGGAGGACTCCGCGCGAAGCCAGAGGTCCGACGTACGGACGGAGTGGACCAGGTCCATGAGCTCCTGCGACTCGACCGGGTTGCCGTGATCGTCTACCGGGCGATCGTGCTCCAACAGGAGCGCGCGACACACCGCCAGCAGCCCGGTTTCGCCGAGCCCCGCAGCGGCCGCAGCGAGGGCCGCGTGGACCACCGAGCCCCAGGAGTACCCGCGGAACTGCTGCTCGGCGCCTACCGCTCGAGCCGTATCGGGGGGCGTAGTCGGGGCCGGGGGAATATCCTCCGCCTTGGCCACCTCAGTCACCGACACGTGCCGAAAGGACTCTTCAGCCATCTCCCTGAGGCGCTGTGCGGCGGCTCGAGTCGCTTTGAGCGCCTCCGCACGCCCGTACTCGAGAACGGGGCGTGGCTCCGGTGAACGTGCTTCAAGAGGTAAGGGGCTCCCGTTGGCGTTCAGCCACGGATCGAGGGCCGCCCAATTCGACGCGCCCTTGCCCGCAGACCAGCGGGACACGACCAGCTCGTCGCGTGCACGCGTCGCAGCCACGTACAGCAACCGGACTCGCTCAGCCTCCTCGAACGCCCGCTCCTGCCGCTCCTTCTCCTCCCACGCCAGCGGACGTGCGAGCAACCGGTTCCCCCGGAAGCCTTCTCCGCGCTCGAAAACACAGAGGTGCCCGATTGCGACCCCGTCGTCGCCGCGCTCGACGTGAATCTCGACCGTGCCATCGCTTGACTTCGAAGGGTCCGCGAGCACCACCACCGTCGCCTCAAGGCCCTTCGCCTGATGAAGATTCATCAGCCGCACGACGTCGGGGCGAGCCGGTTCGAGCGGCGCCTCCGCTTCCCGTAGGTCCAGCGCACCCCGAAGCGCGTCGAGTGCGCCCGGGAGCGACGCGTCTCCGGCGAGGGCAGCCGCCCGCACGGCATCGAGCGCGTAGACCAGTGCTCCCGCCCTCAGCGACCCCAACTCGCCCGCGGCCGCAAAAGGCAAAAGTCCCAGTTCGGCAATCCGGGCACCCACGAAAATGTCCGCCGGCTCCACCGTGGCGGCCCGCCACCATCCGTGGAGGATCCGGAGGGCGTCGAGGACGTCGGGATCGCCTGAGGTGCCCGGGTCCATCACATCGAGACTCCCCCGATCAAGCCGATGCCGCGTCAGGCGCTCGAGGTCGAGGCCAAAGAACAGACCGACCAGGACCGTAACCACCTTCACCGGGTTGCTCGGGTCGATCATGCACTCGAGCAGGGCCATGAGCTCCTGCAACTCCTCCTCCACGCCGACGCCCGCTCCCGTGACCTGGATCGGGATTCCTCTCGCTTCGAGCGCCCTCGCGTAGCTCGACAAGTAGTGAGTGGTCCGGGTCAGTACCATGAAATCGCCCGGCTCACGTTCACGGCGCTCCACCCTGTCCGCGATCCAGGTGGCGAGGCGCCCCGCATCGTCGTCCGCCACAGAAGCCCTCGACGAACCCGCAGGGTCGAGCTCGTAGTGGAACACCCCCTCGGCGGGAAGCTGTACCGCACCGGGTCGCGTATTCAGTGGTTCGAATCTGGCCTGGACCGCGTTGGCCTCCGGCGGAAAGAAGTCGGGGGCCGCGAACAGTTGGTTGACCAGGTCACCGATCGGGGGCCGGGAACGGAAGTTCGAGGTCAGTTCGACGACCGTTCCGAAATCGCGAAATCTCCGCTTGACCAGCTCATACAGGAGGATATCCGCCCGCCTGAAGCGGTAGATGCTCTGCTTCGGGTCGCCGACCACGAAGAGTGCCCCGGGGCGGGGCTCGACGGTGCGCCAATCGGGGACTACGACCGGGAACTCGTCGTCCGGCTCCCCGCTCTCCCCCACCGGCTCGGAAGCGAGCAGGAGCATGATCTCCGCCTGGAGCGGGTCCGTATCCTGGAACTCATCGACCAGAAGCCGGCGGTATCGCTGACCCAGGTCGGCGCGGGCGCCGGGGACGTCTCTCAGCAGGCGCGCGGCATGAACCAGGAGATCTTGGAAATCGAGGCGCCCGATGCGGCGCCGATGTTCGGCGAAGGTTTCCGCGGCATGGCCGCACAGACGGATCGCCAGGCCGTACCGGTGGGCGTACCACCGGTTGAGCACCGCGTTGCCCGGGGCGTCCGGCCCGACCGCGAACCGGTCGACCCGCGCGCAGAACGCCTTGGCCATGGCCCCGTCCTTCCACCGTTTCTGCGTGACCTGGTGGCCTCGCGGGCCCGGCTTCCCAATCTGTTCGAGCGCCTCGAAAAAGTCCGCCGGCTCCCGCCACCCGGTCACCTCGCGGGTGAACGCGAGCGAGCGGATCTTCTTCTGAAGCGAGTCCCAGCCGCGCTCGGGTTCGATCTCGGGCATCAGCTCGACACCATGCCCCGTGATTTCTTCCAGTTCGGCGCGGACCGCGGCGATCTCCTGGACGGTGGGGCTCACCGCGTCATCGCTCGGGAAGCGGACGTCCGGGTTCTCGACCATGCGTTCGAACAGGCCGAAGAGCTGACCCGGTCGAAGCCCCGCCGCGCTCAGATCTTCCAGAAGTGGGTCCGACTCCCGAGCAAGGCGCTCAAGATACGCATCCCAGTAGCGCCTTCGGAACGCCACGCGCTCCTCGACCGGGATCTCCTGGAAGCCAGGGTCCAATCCAACGTCGAGCGGGCGTTCCCGCAGGAGTCGTGCACAAAAGGAGTGGATGGTGCCCACGAACGCCCGGTCCAGGTCGTCCAAAGCGGTTCGGAGGCGGGATCGCTCGTCATCCGGGGTCTCGGGCTCGGCAATCAGCCTCTCGACGTGGGCCTGGAAGCGTTCTCTCAACTCCCCGGCGGACTTTCGCGTGAACGTCACCGCCGCAAGGTCCTGCACCTTGGCGGCTCCGGCGGAGACGAGGGCCGCCATGCGCCCCACCAGCGCGGTGGTCTTCCCTGACCCGGCACCGGCCTCGACCATCAGATTGGTCTCGAGATCCGTTGCGATCCGGGTGCGAGCGACCTGATCGGGCAGGGGCATGGAAAGGATCTGGGCGTCGGGCATCCCGGAATGTCGCCAGAGTCGACGCAGGCGGGAAAGGGTGTTCGGAAACGGAACGGCCCGTCCCGGGAGCGGGCACTCACTCCGGAATCCGTTCTGCCATCCCATCACCCCCAAATCACTGGAACACGTTCCAGCACAACGCCTCGCCTAATCCCGCCCAAAGGTGGCACGCCCTCTGCTTTTGGAGGACGTGACCGACAGGGTCTGAATGGGTGCCGGCCGGGTGCGTCGCAATGCGTGGGGACGCAAGAGCAAGAGGATGGGGGCGGCGCACGACGGGATGATGAGGTGGTGGAAGGGCCGGCCCGGCACCCAGGACCCTCGGTCGACTGGTGGAGCCCTTGACCGAGGACGCTCCCCCTGGTGTGGTGTTACGAAAGTTCGCGAGCCACCGAGAGGGCCGAGGCGCGACCCAGGTCCTGCGGACCCGGGTACCCCCCTGGTAGGCGCGACCCAAGTCCTGCGGACTCGGGTACCCCCGAGGAATAGCAC
>JAJCZZ010000086.1 GCA_029262115.1 Gemmatimonadota bacterium
CGGCCCTGGGTCGTTGCTCCTCGACCCACGCCTTCGGCGCGGGTACCCCAGAGCGCTGCTATTCCTCGGGGGTACCCGAGTCCGCAGGACTTGGGTCGCGCCTACCAGGGGGGTACCCGGGTCCGCAGGACCTGGGTCGCGCCTCGACCCTCTCTGTGGCTCGCGAACTTTCGCAACACCACACTAGATTCCCGGGGCCCTGCCGGACGGTCAGGTCCCGACACCGCCGGCCAGGTCGTTCCGCTCGACGAGAACCCGTCGCATGGCGATGGCATCCCGAAGCGCCAGACGAAGGAACTCCGCCTCAATCGGCTTGACCAGATACGTGCGGGCCCCCTGGTCGATGCACTCGATGGCCAGGTCCGGAAGATCCAATCCCGTCAGCATGATCACCGCCATCTCGGGGTCTCGGCTCATGGCCCACTTGAGGAATTCGCGCCCGGACATCCGGGGCAACTCGATATCGAGAAGGCAGACATCGAACCGTTCGGTTTCCAGCCACATGTCCGCCTCTTCGGCGGACGCGGCGACCTTGACCGAGTGCCCGAACCGGGTAATCAGCCGGTGGAGTGATTGGCGGATGTCGGCCTCGTCGTCGACGACGAGGATGCGGGCTTTGGTGCCGGCCCTGTTGACCACCTCCCGCCACCCCATGCGACCCGTCAACGCCGTCTCATCGACTGTTCCTCATGTACTCGACATCCTCCATTCGCCATAGCTCCAGGAGCGTCCGGTTGATCTCCGACGAGAGGTCGAAGGACGGACTGATTCGCTCCTGCTCCGCGGCGACGATCTCCACGGCGGTCGAGTGGCTACCCTTCCCGATGGCCCAGCCGAGGGCCCCTGCGATCACGAATGACACGGCAAAGCCGCCGACCACCCGCCGCCCGCGATTCCGCCGCTTCCGATTGACGGAGCGCTCGGCTCCACGGTCGGCCAGGTCGCCCACGCTTTCGATGCGCGGCGTCCGGCCCAACGATTTGGCCTGGCCGACCCCGCTCGGCCCACCCGGCCACTTTCCACGGATTTGATCGCTCATGCGTACCCGCCGTTGCAAGAACCCGACCGCTCCAGATCAAACGTAACGGGTGAGCAGCCTGAACGCCCCGATCCGCATTGTTCGGACGGTTCTACGAGGCGCCGACCGCGACTCAGGCGAACACCGGTTGGTTCTTCGCCTTCGCGGCCTTCTTCCGCTGGTTCGGTTCGAGGATCCGTTTGCGCAGCCGGATGCCATCCGGTGTGACCTCGATCAGCTCGTCGTCCTGAATGAACTCCAGCGCCAGCTCGAGCGTGATCGCGCGAGGCGGCTCCAGCTTGATGTTCTCGTCCGACGATGTCGTCCGCATGTTCGTCAGCTTCTTCTCCTTGCAGACGTTCACGTCCATGTCGTCGGTCCGCACGTTCTCGCCGACGATCATCCCGCCGTAGACGGAGTCGCCCGGCTTGACGAACATCGTCGCGCGCTCCTGCAGGTTGAAGATCGCGAAACCCACGGCGTCACCCTGGCGGTCCGCCACCAGGACGCCGCGCGACCGACCCTTCAGTGTCCCCGCCCAGGGTCCCCATGAGCTGAACGTGTGGTGCAGGATTCCCTCGCCGCGCGTGTCCGTGAGGAACTCCGAGCGGTATCCGAAAAGCCCACGGGCCGGCACGCGGAAGCGCAGACGCGTGGTGCCGGAGTCGCCCATCGGCTTCATCTCGGTCATCTCCGCCTTTCGCGGTCCCATCTTCTCGATCACGGTCCCGACGAAGGCGGTTGGTACCTCGACCACCGCCTCCTCGTACGGCTCCTCGAGCCCGTCCGGGCCCTTCCGAGTGATCACACGAGGACGGGAGACCTGAAATTCGAAGCCCTCACGCCGCATGGTCTCCATGAGGATGGTCAGGTGCAACTCCCCGCGCCCGCTCACGGTGAAGGTGTCGGGTTGGTCGGTGTCTTCGACCCGAAGCGCCACGTTGCGCTCAAGCTCCCTGTACAGGCGCTCGCGGACCTGGCGAGTCGTCACGAACTTCCCGGACTGCCCCGCGAACGGGGAGTTGTTGACGTTGAAGTCCACCGACAGCGTCGGTTCCTCCACCGCGATGCCCCGGAGTCGTTCCGGGTGGTCCGGATCGGTGATGGTCTTGCCGATCTCGACCCCGTCCAGCCCCGCGATCGCAACGATGTCCCCCGCGTGGGCGGACTCGACGTCGATCCGGTCGAGGCCCTTGAACGTGTACAGCTTGTTGACCCGTGAGTCCTCGATCTCGGCGGCGTCCTCGACCATGCCCACGGCCCCGAGGGGCAACATCGACACCCGGTCACCCACCGTGACCCGACCGCGCTCGATCCTTCCGATCGCGATCCGACCGACGTAGGAGGAGTAGTCGAGCGTGGAGATCAACATCTGAAAGAGCCCGTCGACATCCACATCCGGAGCGGGAAAGTACGAGACGATGGTGTCGAACAGCGCGGTCAGATCCCCCGACCTCGTATCGGGATCGCGGCCCGCGTACCCGTCCCGACCGGACGCGTACAGGAACGGGGCGTCGAGTTGCGCGTCGGTCGCCTCCAAGTCCATGAAGAGTTCCAACACTTCGTCATGCACTTCGTG
This sequence comes from Gemmatimonadota bacterium, assembly GCA_029262115.1. Classification (GTDB taxonomy): domain Bacteria; phylum Gemmatimonadota; class Gemmatimonadetes; order Longimicrobiales; family Gaopeijiaceae; genus JAJCZZ01. The sequence continues at coordinate 2,598 of JAJCZZ010000086.1, forward strand.
GATCCGAGCGTCCGGACGATCGACCTTGTTGACCACCACCATCGGAAGGAGCCCCAACTCGAGCGCCTTGCGGGTCACGAAGCGCGTCTGAGGCATGGGTCCTTCGGCCGCATCGACCAACAGAACCACGCCCTCGACCATCCGGAGGATCCGTTCCACCTCGCCGCCGAAGTCCGCGTGCCCGGGGGTGTCGACGATGTTGATCTTCACGTCGTTCCAGTGCACGGCGGTGTTCTTCGCGAGGATCGTGATGCCCCGTTCCTTCTCCAACGGGTTGGAGTCCATCACCCGCTCTTCGACGTTCTGGTTGTCGCGAAAGACCCCAGCTTGGCGGAACATCTGGTCGACGAGGGTCGTCTTCCCGTGATCGACGTGGGCGATGATGGCGATATTTCGGATCTTCATACGGCCTGCTCGCCCGACCGGGCGTTAGTGGCAACGGTTCTGTACTACAGCCGTGAAAGATAACAGGAGTGTGGTCCTTCAGGGCTCCGCGCCCGTAGCTTCCGTCGGCCACGCCCACCTCCTCACACCCTTCTCCTGAGAGCCCCAATGCACGGAATCGCACGAGCCACGATCGCCTTGATGCTGCTGCCACCGTCGCTGAGTGCCCAGGAGGCCTCAGCAGACATCGACCGGGAGGTTCGGGCGCTCGCGGACGAAGCGGCCATCCGTCGTGCCTTCGCAACCGTCGAAGAACTCGATGCCTGGTCTACCGAGCTTCTGATTGAGCTGACGCAGATCCCCGCGCCGCCCTTCATGGAGGAAGTCCGGGGGCGACGCTTCGCCGATCTCCTGACCGAGTTGGGGGCGGACAGCGTCTGGACGGACGAGGTCGGGAACGTGATCGGACTGCGCAGGGGCCGTCGCGGCGGGCGAACGGTCGCGCTCGGCGGGCACCTCGACACGGTCTTTCCGGAGGGCACCGACGTGACCGTCCGACAGGTGGGCGACACCCTGTACGCGCCGGGCATCGGAGACGATACGCGCGGCCTGGTCGTCGTTCTGACCACCCTTCGGGCGATGGAGAGCGCCGGAGTCGAGACCGACGCGGACCTCTGGTTCGTCGGCGTGGTGGGTGAGGAGGGACTGGGCGACCTGCGCGGCATGAAACACCTCTTCCGCGATGGCGCGGACCCCATCGACGCCTGGATCGAAGTGGACGGCGGTGGTCTCGACCGGGTGGTGAGCATGGGGCTCGGGTCCGTTCGCTATCGCGTCAAGTTCCAGGGCCCCGGCGGGCATTCCTGGGGGGCCTTCGGCCTGGCGAACCCGGCCCATGCGCTCAGCCGGGCGGTCGGGTACTTCCAGAACGTGGCGGACCTTCTTACCCGATCGGGGCCGCGCACCAGCTACAACGTGGGCGTCATCGGCGGCGGCACATCCGTCAACTCGATCCCTTTCGAAGTGTGGATGGAAGTCGACATGCGTTCCGAGAGCCCGGCCAGTCTGGACCGTATCGAGAGCGCCTTTCTGGCCGCAATGGATCGTGCCTTGGCGGAGGAGAACGGACTCCGCCGCCAAGGACCTCCCCTCACGGTCGACAAGGACAAGATCGGCGACCGCCCGTCCGGCGAGATGGATCCGTCGACCCCTCTGGTCCAGCGCGCGCTCGCGACCACCTCCGTCTTCGGCGTTCAGGGTGAGCTCGCCCGGTCGTCGACCGACTCGAACATCCCCATCTCGCTCGGAATCCCGGCCGTGACGATCGGACGGGGTGGTATCGGCGGAAACGGCCACGCCCCCCAGGAATTCTGGATCAACCGAGACGGGCATCTCGCCATCCAGCGGGCGCTCCTCCTGACGGTCGCCGAGGCCGGGCTGACGGCGATCATTCCGTAGGGCGAGCGGGGTCCATCTAGTGTGGTGCTGCGAAAGTTAGCGAGCCACAGAGAGGGTCGAGGCGCCGGATCCTGGTAGGCGCGACGACGAGGAATAGCACCGCTCTTTCGAGGAGGAGCAACGACCCAGGGCCGGATGCATCGGCTCTCGAATGGCCGAGACACTTTCGTAGCACCACACTAGCTATAACTCGGAGGACGCGCAGCGATAACAGTGGCGGTCGGCGGCGATCCACCTCGGAGGGCGCGCAGCGATAACGGTGGCGGTCGGCGGCGATCCACCTCGGAGGGCGAACGCCATGCGCGCCGTGCGGCGGCCAGGCCTTCGTCCGGGATGACGGGCCTTGCGACGCTCAGGTCGAGCACTATAATTCAACCTTCAATTATTCTCTATTCAGGAATCCCGGGAGGAGTCGCATGTCCGAAAAAAAGATCATTGCCGTGGTCGGTGCCACCGGAGCGCAGGGCGGCGGGCTGGTCGACGCGATCCTGTCCGATCCCGACTCACCGTTCGCGGTGCGAGCCCTCACCCGCGACGCGTCCTCCGACCGGAGCAAGGCGCTCGCGGCTAGGGGCGCGGAGGTGGTCGAGGCCGACGTGAGCGACCAGGATAGTCTCGACCGTGCCTTTGCCGGCGCGTACGGCGCGTTCTGCGTGACGTTCTTCTGGGAGCACTTTTCGCCCGATCAGGAGGTCGCCGACGTCGGACGGATGGTCGCGGCCGCCGAGGCGGCGGATTTGAAGCACGTCGTGTGGTCGACGCTCGAGGACACGCGGAAGTGGATTCCGCTGGAGGACGACCGGATGCCCACGCTCGGCGAGCGGTTCAAGGTCCCCCACTTCGACGCCAAGGGCTCGGCGGACGCGCTCTGGGAGGCATCCGAGGTACCCACGACCTTCCTGCTCACTTCGTTCTACTGGGACAACCTGGTCCACTTCGGCATGCACCCTCAACGCGGTGAGGATGGGGCGCTCGCGTTCAACCTGCCCATGGGCGACCGGAAGCTGCCCGGCATGGCCGCGCGTGATATCGGCCGATCGGCGTACGGCATCTTCCAGAAGGGCCCGGAGATGGCGGGGCGGCGGATCGGGATCGCAGGAGAGCATCTGAGCGGTCAGGAGATGGCGGAGGCGCTGTCCGACGCGCTCGGCGAGTCCGTGACCTACAACGCCGTTCCGTTCGACGTGTACCGGTCGTTGGGTTTCCCGGGGGCCGACGACCTCGGAAACATGTTCCAGTTCAAGCATGACTTCGAACACGACTTCCGGGCCGCCCGTCCGGTCGACCGGACGCGTGAGTTGAACCCCGACCTCATGACGTTCCGGGACTGGCTGGACGAGAACGCGCAGCGGATGCCGGTGGATCCTGCCTGAGGGTTATCCGCGTGCGGTGGTCCTGCGAGACCGACCGGGCGGCCTGATGGCTCACGAACCGCCGCGGCCGCGTTGCCGCAGGTGCTCCCTGAAGACAGGGGTGGGACGCGGTGCGCGTGAGCCAGAGGCTGACCAGAAGCCATCGTTTGCGAACGACACAATCTGGCGAACCGGACCGTCGCCTGGATGGCGATACGGGTCTTCTGGGGGTTCACCACGACGTCCCCGGATTCCCTGACCAGCCGGACAAACTCGTCGAAGGTCGCCCGTACCTCGGACTGGCTCCCGTGGAAGTGGTGGTCGAGGATGTAGTTGGAGCAGGAGTGCCACATGTTCCGGTGACGAACCTGTGCCCGCACTCAGGGCACTCCCACAGGTCGTCGGTCATGAGCATCTCCGTGGTCGGTCGCTCCCGATATCGGTCGGTTGGACGTCGCGGGAAAGCATCGAGTCAGCTTCGAGCCCGTCACGAGCCTGATCCGGCGAAGCGCACGTCCATCCGTGCACGACACACGACTGGTCACCCCGCCGCCGGGCACCCATCGTGCGAACGGCCCATCTCCTTACCTTAGTTTCGCAAAGCCCGGCAGATGACCGGCACGAGCATACCATGAGAGCCCGAGGTAGAGCGTGGATCTGAGCACGGCCCTGAGCACGAGCATCGAGAAGTTCATCGGATGGGTGGAGTCGTTCGTCCAGCACCTGCCCGAGATCGTAATAGCCATCATCCTGGTGGCGATCTTCGCGTTCGTCGCGCGGTACGCGCGGAAGCTGACGAGGAACCTCATCGGGCGAGTGACCGACCACGGCCCGCTGAAGTCCCTCGCGGGCACGGCCGCCTACCTGGCTGCGCTGGGTCTCGGCGTGTTCATGGCCCTCAGCGTACTGCAACTCGACACGGCCGTCACGTCACTGCTGGCCGGCGTCGGTATTCTGGGCCTCGCCCTCGGCTTCGCCTTCCAGGACATCGCGGAAAACTTCATTGCGGGCGTTCTGATCTCGATCCGGCGTCCGTTCACCGACGGCGACCTGATCGAAACGAACGGTCACTTCGGCAAGGTAGAGGGTCTCGATCTACGGGCGATCCATCTCCGTAGCCTCGACGGGCCGCTCGTTCGGATCCCCAACGGCGACGTCTACGGGAACGCGCTGACGAATTACTCGCAGGCTGAGCACCGTCGCGTGGACGTCGACTGCGGGGTCGCCTACGACACCGACCTCGACCGGGCCGCACAGGTCGCCAAGGAGGCAGTGGCTGCCGTGGACGGACGTGACGAGGCGAGAGACCCCGAGGTCTTCTGGACCGAATTCGGGGGAAGCTCGATCAACTTCGTAGCGCGCTTCTGGCTGGAAACGACCGGCCAGGCGGACTACCTGGCCGCGAAGAGCGCGGGAATCGTGCGGATCAAGAAAGCGTTCGACGAGGCGGGCATCGGCATCCCCTTCCCGATCATGACGCTCGACTTCTCGGACGCTGGAACGCGGACGTTGGACGAGCCGCTCCGCGCGTGGAGCGGGGGCGGTGGTGGTTCCGAGCCGGGGGCAAGCGGCGGGTCGGAGTGAGCGGCGAGGGGTCGAACCGAGCGGCGACGGGCGGGTCGAGCCGGAAGTGAGCGGCAGGTCGGAGTGAGCGGCGAGGGGTCGGAGTGAGCGGCGAGGGGTCGAGCCGGAAGTGAGCGACGGGTCGGAGTGAGCGGCGAGGGGTCGGAGTGAGCGGCGGCGGGTCGGAGTGAGCGGCGAGGGGTCGAACCGAGCGGCGACGGGCGGGTCGAGCCGGAAGCAAGCTGCGGTACTCCGGACCTGCGAGGGTCGAGTCGCGCGGCTGACGGCGCCTCGCTGGTGCCGACGGCGCCCAACACACAAAAGTCACCACTCGCGGACGCTTTTTCAGCCATTGGTGAGTTTTGTGCGCTGTAACGATACAACTCACCACTCGTTGCGCGGCGGCGGCATCGGTTGGTGAGTTGTGCGGAATAATTCGCGGAAAGTGCACACTCGTCTCTCCACGGTCATCCTCTGTGCACTTTTCTCCGTAACGAGCCTACCCTGAGGCGCCGCAAGCGGAGTCTTTCGCCTGCGTCAAGCACGTCGGCTGCCCGCAGTACTCACTTCCGACTGCCCGTTTCTAGTCGTGCAAGCACGCGCCCACGCCTGCGCGACCAATCACCCGCGGACGCCGTGCTCACTCGGAGCGCCCGGTGGGCTGGCCTTCTCGGGCGTTCGGCGGCAGGTCGCTGCACCGCCTCCGAGCGTCGGCGACCCACCCTTCCGTACCGCCTCCGAGCGTCAGCGATCACCCTTCTGCACCGCCTCCGGGCGTCGGCGACCACCCTTCCGCACCGCCTCCCGAGCGTCGGCGACCACCCTTCCGTACCGCCTCCCGGGCGTCGGCGACCACCCTTCCGCACCACCTCCGAGCGTCGGCGATCACCCTTCTGCACCGCCTCCGAGCGTCGGCGACCACCCTTCCGTACCACCTCCACGCGCTGCGTCACCCTACCCTTCCGCCCGCCAACGGGCGCCTCCCTCTCGCCGCGCCTCAACGCGCTCGCGCGGACTGGACTGTGCTCCGCACTCCCAACGGTGGTGCGCATCTCATCCGCTCGCGCCTCGAGCCGCCTGCCAGCCGCCCTCACCCCTCCACCGCCCTCAGTCGTTCAGAACCCAGGCGAAGATGAGTGGCGCCACGATGCTCGCGTCGGAGTTGATGTTGAAGCGAGGCGTTTCGGGGCCCTCCAGCTTGCCCCAGGTGATCTTCTCATTGGCCGGAGCACCCGAGTAGCCGCCAAAGGACGGTTGCGCGTCCGTGATCTGGGCGAAGTATCCCCAGAACGGGACGTCGGTCTTCAAGTCCTGGATAATGCAGGGTACGACGCAGATCGCGAAGTCCCCGGCGATTCCCCCTCCGATCTGGAAGAAGCCCACCGAGGGAGTCTCGCCGGCGCCGTGGTTGTCCATGTACCAAGTGGCCAGATCCTCGAACTGCGCCGTCCCGCTCTTCACGCAGTCGTGGCCGCCGACCCGTCCGGACATCACCGCGGCCGCGAAGATGTTTCCGGTGGTGGAGTCCTCCCAACCAGGGGCGTACACGGGGACGCCCATCTCCTTCGCCGCGATCATCCACGAGTGCTCGGGGGCGATCTGGTAGTGATCGGAAAAGGACGGGTCGTCGAGTACCCTGAAAAGGAAGTCGGCCGGGCTCAGCCGCTCGCCTCCTTCATACGCGTCGGACCAGAGCCGAACGAGCCGCTTCTCCAGGTGCCGCATCACCGTCTCTGGGATGCAGGTGTCCGTGACCCGGTTCATGCCCCTGTCGTACAGCGCCACCTCGTCGTCGGCCGTCAGGTCACGCCACGACTCGATGATCTCGTATTCGTCGTGCGCAACGAGGTTGAAGATGTCTTCCTCGAGGTTGGCGCCGGTGCACGAGATCGCGTGGACCTTACCGGTCCGAATCATCCGTGCCAAGCTGATCCCCAACTCTCCCGTGGACATGGCTCCCGCCAGGCTGACCAACATCTTCCCGCCGGCATCGATGTGGTCCTCGTACGCCTTCGCTGCCGCGACCGTCTCGCGCGCGTTGAAATGGCGGTAGTGGGTCTCCATGAAGTCACGCACAGCGGCCAATGCCGGCCTCCTGAGTATCGGGTCGGGTAACGAACGGGTCTCAGTCATTCGGGGTGCACATTCTAAAGGCGATAGCCATTGGACGCCGCCCCCCACGCCGGGATACCTTTCTCGGGTCTCAGCCCCGGTCCACACCTCGACCCCGAGCGCATGTTCCTCGTCTTCTTCATCGGCAGCACCGCACTCCTGATCAGCGTCGGCTCGGCCGTGGCCTACTACCGCACGCCGACGCGGACGTTCTGTCCGACGTGCGAGGCCAAGACGTCACCGGTCCAGGGACCGGTGGTGCTCCGCCGCGCGCCGGGCCTCTCCTGGCGGTGGTGCGGTGCCTGCGGGTGGCAGGGAGTCGGACGGAAGGGTCCGGACTGGGTGGCGGGTCGACTCATGGCGCATGACTCCGGCTTCCACTGGGGCGAGGAGCGCTTCCCCGAGGACTTCGGATTCAAATGGCGCGTGGTCTCACGAGAGAGCGAGCGGGCGCCGGAACCCGAACACCCCTCCGGATTCCGCTTCACCGCGCCGAACGATTCGGCTTCCGAACCGGCCTCCGGTGACACTGAAGACGCTCCTCCGCATCCGTCGGGCTTCCGGTGGTCGGGGGCAGCGGATCCCCTCGACGAGCCCGGGTTCCGGTGGCGGGGAAACGGGACGCCCTCAAACGACTCAACGTCCTCCGGCGACGACTGAAGCGGGATGAAGGCCCCGTTGGCGTTCGCACTCTCACCGACCCTGAGGGCGCTCGCGAAGGAGCGGGTGTAGGTCGAGAACGGTCCGCATTACGCCTCCGCGCGCCTACCGACCCTTTTGTAGCACCCTCCCCGACAGCGCGCCCGTGAACTCGCCGTCCGCCACCGCGGCCGTCCCGTTCACGAAGACCCACACCATTCCCTCGGCCAGTTGGTGCGGCGCTGTGTACTGCGCCGCATCCCGAACCTTGTCGAGGTCGAACACGACCACGTCAGCGGCCGCCCCGGGTCGGAGTGCCCCGCGGTCGGGCATTCCGTAGACCCACGCCGGAAGCGACGTCATGCTCCGGACGGCGTGGTCGAGCGGGATGACCGCCTCCTCCCGCACGTACACACGCAGTTTCCGCGGAAAGGCGCCGTAGCTACGCGGGTGGGGAACGCCTTCGTTCCATGGCACCAGATCTCCGTCGGACGAGGTCATGGTCCACGGCTGGAACATGAGCGTCTCGACGTCCGCGTCGCTCATGTTGAAGGAGACGATGCTCACCCTACCCTCCCGGATGAGGTCGGCCGCGGTCTCGATCGGGTCCTGGCGCCGCTCCTCCGCGAGGTCGCTGAGAAGCCGCCCTTCGATGGAGGGATCCGGCTCGTAGCGGCGGAACTGGATCCGGTCGGCCCCGCCCCGGCGCTCGAGACCGAGGACCATCCCCTCACGAATTCGCGCCATATCCGAAGGGCGGGACATCCGCGCCAGGAGGGAATCCCGTCCGCCGGCCTGGGACCAGCGTGGCAAAAGCGCGGCTTCCAGGCCGGTGGCGGATGCCGTGTACGGGTACTGGTCCGCGAAGACCTGAACTCCCTCCTCACGAGCCCGCTCGACCCGTGACACGATGGCGGCGCCGTACCCCCACACGAACGGACCCAGCGCCTTCACGTGCGTGAGCACTGCCGGAATCCCGGCGACGCGCCCGACGTTGATGACTTCGTCGACCGCGGCGATGAGTCCCACCGTATACGTGGACTCGTCGCGGTAGTGGCTCTGGTACGCACCGCCGAAGTCCGCCACCACCGTGGCCAGCGCCTCGATCTCCTCGGGCTTCGAGTACGCCCCCGGCACGTAGAACGTCCCGCTCGACAGCCCCCACGCGCCCTCTTCCATGCCGGTGCGGACCAGCGCCTTCATACGCTCGAGCTCCCGCGCGCTGGGGGCGCGGTCCTCCGTGCCGAGCACCTCGCCGCGAACGCCCCCATGCGACACGAACTGCGCGACGTTGACGCCGAGCCCATCAGCCATCAGCTCGGAACGCTGCTCGGCCAGGTCGGTCGGTCCGCCCCCATCCGGGTTGGCGAAGATGGTCGTGATGCCCTGGGCCAGAAGCGGGCGCGCATGGCTCAGCCCCGGTGTGGCGAGCCCGCCTCCGGCGTGCGAGTGGGTGTCGATGAAGCCCGGGGCCACATACAGGCCGTTCGCGTCCACCACCCGATCGGCGGAACGACCCGAGAGGTCGCCCACCGCCTCGACGCGATCACCCCGTAGGAGTACATCGGCACGGATCCAGGGATTCCCGCTCCCGTCGAGCAGGCGTCCACCGCGAATGAGGACCGTCTCCTGGGCGCTGACACCGGCCACCGCGAGCAGGACGACGAGCAGAACACCGACCAGGGAACCGAGCAGGGATCGCATCATATGAGCCTATTCAGTGGATTCGTTCGGGGGCCCGATGTCGACGAGGTCGCGGAATTGCAGCGAACGAACGCTACCATCATCGAGCCCCCAACTCCGTCAGAAAGACTCGGGCGTCGACGGCCTCTATCCCGTCTTCGTAGACGAACAGGGGGTTGATCTCGACTTCCGCGATGGCCGGAACGGTCCAGATGGACTCCGCCACGGCCTTCACGGCGGAGACGACGCTGGCGAAGTCAGCCTTCGGCCGCCCACGCGCCCCCTCGAGAAGCGGGCCTATGGTCAGTTCATCGAGCATCGCGCGATAATCGCTGTCGGATAGGGGGATCATCCGATGCGTCACGTCCCGCAGGACCTCCACCCACACCCCACCCGCCCCGACTGTCAGCACCGGTCCTACATCCTGATCGCGACGTGCCCCGACGAGCAACTCGACCAGGGGCGGCCGGAGCATCGGGCCAACCAGGACGCCGTCGATCTCGGGCGGGTGCCCGTGTGCGGACAGCCATGCCGCCCCCGATGCGAGGATTCGGTCGAACGCGGACGCTGCGGCCTCAGGCGTGCGCACGTCCAGCACCACACCCCCGGCATCGGTCTTATGGACGATCCCGGCCGCCACGACTTTCAAAGCGGTCGGACCGTTCAACGCAGCCACCGCCCGGGCCGCCTCATCGCGGGTGGAGCACAGCGTCGTCGCCCGAAACGGAAGGCCGAACCCCTGGAGCAACTCGCGACCCTCGGGCTCGGTCAACACGGTCCGTCCGTCGGCTCGGGCCGCAGTGACGGAGGGTGGCGCGGCGTGGGACTCGGCGTCGGGTGCGTCGGGCTCGGCGTCGGGCGCTCGCGGCTCGGCCTCGGGGGCGTCGGGCCCAGCGTCCGGCGCGTGCCGACCTCGAGGAACCCATGCGGGTTTGGCGAGCGACTGCCCCCTCCGCCACACCTCGGCCGCACTTCGGCACGCCACCTCCAGAGACTCGACTACCGGCACCCCCCGGTCTCTGAGGACCCGAAGCGGAGCGCTGTCGTGGGACGCGTACATCGAGTGCATCACCAGCGCCTTGCCCGCTACGGACATGAGGGCCGGCATCCGACCGGCCGCGTCCTCTTCGGCTTCGGTCAGGTCGGAGGAGAAGCGGATGCCGTACCCGCCAAACAGGCCGACGACGAGGACCACTCCGACCCCAGGGTCGTCCGCCAGGACCGCCAGGGCTTCGGCAAACACCCCCGGATCGGCGTCGGACGCACCCGCCAGGTCGACCGGGTTCCCCACCGCGGCGGCCCGTCCAAGCAGCGCCCGGAGTGCGTCACGCGTGTCGTCGGACAGCCGCGCCAGCGGAACGTCCAGCTCGGTCAGAGCGTCGGAGGCCAACGTGCCCTGCCCACCGCCGTCCGACAGGACGGCCACGCCCGTGCCTGGCGGTGCCGGCGGCTGGGTGGCGAGCGTCTCCGCTACATGGAGCAGTTCGTCCGTTCGCGAACACTCGACGACGCCGACCTGACGGAAGGCTGCCCGGAGGCGGTCGTACTCTCCCGCGACCGACCCCGTGTGCGAGCGGGCCGCCTCCTGCCCAGCCGAAGAGCGGGCGCCCTTGATCACGACGATCGGCTTGAGGCGGGCCACGCGCGCCGCCGCCTCCAGGAACGCGCGACCGTCCTGAAAGCCCTCGACGTAGGCGATGATCGCCGCCGTCTCCTCATGCTGGCCCAACCACTCCAGGTACTCCGCGAAGCCGAGGTCGGTTTGATTGCCGACGCCGATGACCACGGCAATGCCGATGGACGACCGCGCGGTCGCTTCGTTCATGAGCGACAGCGCCATATTGCCGGACTGCACGAGAAGGCTCAGTCGACCGGGGCGCACGCCTCGGGCTCCGATGAGGTTCAATCCCAACGGCAGGTTGAGAAGGCCCGAGGTGTTCGGTCCGACCACGCGCACGCCGTTGGTGCGGGCCGCCTCCAGCAACGCGCGTTCGAGCGCCTCGCCCTCCTCGCCCGACTCCTTGAAACCGACGGCCAGTACGACTGCACCGCGGACGCCCGCGGCTCCGCATTCGGCCACGGTCGCGGGCACCGTCGATGCCGGCGTGCACACCAGCGCCAGATCCGGAACGCCCGGCAGGTCACGGACGGACAGGAATACCGTCCGCCCCAGGAGTTCTCCACCCTTCGGGTTGACCGGATACACGTCCCCCTTGAAGCCGGACTCAGAGAGGGCCTTCAGCACCTGGAAGCCGCGCTTCCTCGGATCGGACGACGCACCCACGACCGCGATGGAACGTGGCGCAAGCACCGGGTCCAGGGGATGGCCGGATCGGCTCATTCGCCCGTGTACCTCGGCGGTCGCTTCTCGGCGACCGCCGCGACCCCTTCGGCCCAGTCGCTCGTCTCGAACACCTCGAGCAAGGCCTCGGCTTCCATTCGAAGCGCCTCCCGACGTGGCACGGCGCCGGCGGGTCCGATGAGTTGCTTCGCGCGTGCGAGGGCAATCGGCGCCTTCTCCGCGAGCCGTCGGGCCAGATCGAGCGCCGTCGGAACCACCTCCTCCGAGGTCGTGGCGCGCCACGCTACACCCAGTTCGGCGGCTTCCCGGCCGGGGAAGAAGTCACCCAGGTAGATCAACTCCCGGGCCTTCACGACACCCACTCGCTCGGCCAGTGTGTAGACGGTCCCACCGCCCACGAAGGTGCCAAGCGAGATCTCGGGAAAGCGGAGCTTCGCATCGTCCGCCACGATCATGAAGTCGGCCGATAGAGCCATTTCGAGACCACCCCCAATGGCGTGACCGTTCACAGCGGCGACCACCGGAGTGGTCCCCATCTGAATCACTTCGTTCACACGCTGGGCGGTGTCGACGTATCGTGATCGTTCGTCCCCGGTCGGTGGGCTCTCTCCGTGCGCCTTCAGGTCGGCACCCACGCAGAACGCCCGCCCCCGGCCGGTGAGAACGATGCAGCGGACCGCGGGGTCCGAGTTGGCGCGGTCGAGATGGTCGAGCAGGGATCGGTAGAGCGGGAGGCTGACTGCGTTCAGGCGCTCGGGCCGGTTGAGCGTCAGCACATCGACGGCACCCTCACGTCGATGGAGGACGGGCGCGTCGGAGGCAGGTGAGGCTGGTTCGACAGACATTCGTGTCGGTGTAGGAAGGTGACGCATCGGCCCCGCATCGTCGGATGGTACCCGACGTTCCGGGGGCCAGACGGATCCGATGGTGCCCGACGTTCTCGGGGCCAGACGGAATAGTAGGTTGGTGGCCTGTTCCGCCAGGGTGGGGGTGCCAGCCGGGTTGCTCGTCCCTCAATACTCATCGGGCGGCTCCGTCCGCCAGGGTGGGGTGCCAGCCGGATCGCTCGTCCCTCAATACTCATGGAGATGCCGCTTGCGAAGTCAGCATGACCTGGACGAACGGATCCGGGAGATCGACGGACGCGGGTACAAGGCGTACCGGGCGCTGGGTGGGAGTTGGCGATTCGACTTCTTCGACCTGCACATCGACTACGTGCAGGGCGACCCGTTCGCCTCGCCTTCGCGGGTGCGCGTCACGCTGGAGCCTGACGCGGTCGGCCTGGCCGGACCTGCCTTCCGCTCGGCACCGAGGAGGCTCGGCGTCGCGGCGCTCCTGGCCCGCATGTTCGCCGTTGGCGCACAGGCCGTCTCGGAGAGGCGCGGGAGCGGAAAGAGCGGCCGTATCCGCATCGACGCTCCGGCGCAGACGGTCATGCCCCAGACCGCGGTCCAGGTCGACCCGAGCGGTGCCGTCGAAGCGCGCTTCCAGGTAGGACTTCCCGCCGCAGGCAGGCGCGTGCTCGGAGCGGAGGCGTCCGAGCTTCTGCTGGAAGTCGTGCCCGATCTGGTGAGTTCGACGCTGCTGGCCGCGGCGCACGACGCCGACCTGATCGAACGACACGCGGCCACCAACGAGGACGCGGAGCACCTTCGGTCCGCGCTCGACGGGCTCGAGCTTCTCGCGTTCGTGGCGGACGGCGCCGTGCTGCCCCGCAGGAGCGGAGTGGACGATCGCCCCCTCCCCGACCGAGTGGTTCCGTTCTGTTCGCCTCCCTCCCTGCGGACGGACGTGAACCTTCCCAACGCCGGCCCGATCACGGGGATGGGGCTGCCGCGTGGGGTCACGCTGATCGTCGGGGGCGGCTTCCACGGGAAGAGCACTCTTCTGCGCGCCATCGAGTCCGGCGTCCACAACCATCGCCCCGGAGATGGACGTGAATACGTCGTGAGCGTCCCGGACGCGGTCAAGGTCAGGGCCGAAGACGGCCGATCCGTGGCCGGGGTCGACATCTCCGGCTTCATCGACGGCCTGCCGCTCGACGTCGACACCCACTCCTTCTCCAGCGGGAACGCGTCAGGGTCGACGAGCCAGGCCGCCGCCATTGTCGAAGCGCTCGAATCCGGCGCCCGCGCCCTGCTCGTGGATGAGGACACGAGCGCGACCAACTTCATGATTCGCGACCGGAGGATGCAGGCGCTCGTCCCCCGGGAAGGGGAGCCCATCACGCCGTTCATCGATCGGGTGCGGACGCTCTACGACGATCTGGGCATCAGCAGCGTGCTGGTGCTGGGCGGGAGCGGCGACTATCTGGACGTTGCGGACACCGTTGTGCTCATGCGCGACTACGTACCCGAGGACGCGACCGCGGAAGCGCACCGTATTGCCCGGGAATTCCCGACGGGCCGCCTGAGCGAGAGCACGGGCCCCCTGACGCCGCCGGCGACCCGCCGACCCGCCTCCGGATCGATCCGCGTCAGGCGCGGACGAAAGAGCCTGTACCTGAAGGTGCCCGGCACCCGAACGCTCGTGCTCGGCGAGGAAGACGTCGACCTCGTGGCGGTCGAGCAGATCGCGTCGGCGCAACAGGTTCGAGCGATCGGCCGGGCTCTCGCTTGGATAGCGAACCGAATCGACGGTCGGCGAACGACGGTGGACCTTCTGGACGCGGTCGAGGAGGCCATCGCGAACCATGGGTTGGACGCGCTCGACTCAAGGAAGTCCGGCGATCTGGCAGGCTTTCGACGCCATGAACTGGCCGCCGCAATGAACCGGCTGCGCACTCTGCGAGTAGATTAGTCACGCGCGACGTGTCCGCGCGACGTACACCGAGAAATCCGAGGTCGATATGCGCATGACGACGAGCCGTGTTCCGCTGTACCTGATTCTGTCGGCCACCCTCGCCGCTCCACCGCCGTCGCTCCAGGCGCAGCAGGCCACTGCCCAGCTCCAGCCTGTGACGACGGTGGAAGGGATCACCGAGTATCGCCTCGAGAACGGACTGAGGGTCCTTCTCTTCCCGGACCCGTCCAAGCCGCAAACCACTGTCAACATCACATATCTGGTGGGGTCGCGGCACGAGGGGTACGGAGAGACGGGCATGGCGCATCTCCTGGAGCACCTCCTCTTCCAGGGCACCCCCGACCATCCCGACATCCCCCAGGAACTCACCGAACGCGGCGCATCCCCGAATGGGACGACGTGGTACGATCGGACCAACTACTTCGAGATCTTTCCTGCCAGCAGCGAGAATCTGCGGTGGGCGCTGGGCCTGGAAGCCGATCGGATGATCAACTCCTACGTGTCGGCCGAGGACCTGGCGTCGGAGATGACGGTGGTCCGCAACGAGATGGAGTCGGGCGAGAACAGTCCGCGCGGCATCCTGATGGAGCGGGTGCTGTCGACCGCGTACCTGTGGCACAACTACGGCAAGAGCACGATCGGCGCCCGCTCGGACGTGGAACAGGTGCCGATCGAACGGCTCCAGGCCTTCTACCGGAAGTACTACCAGCCGGACAACGCCATTCTCATCGTGGCGGGCCAGTTCGACGAAGAAGAGGCGCTCCAGACGATCGTCGACGAGTTCGCGATGATCCCCCGACCGGAGCGCACCGGGTACGATATCCTCTACCCCACCTACACGGACGAGCCGACGCAGGACGGCGAGCGCACGGTCACCCTTCGGCGGGTCGGGGACGTGCAGGTGGTCATGCAGGCCTACCACGTGCCCGGCGGGTCGCACCCCGACTTCGCTCCGGTGGAAGTCCTGTCGTGGATTCTGGGAGATTCGCCCTCGGGTCGTCTGTACCAGGCCCTCGTCGAGACCGAGTTGGCGACGTCCGCCGGAAGCTTCGCGTTTCAGTTGAAGGAGGCGGGCCCCCTCATGTTTACGGCGTCCACGCGACCGGACGGGGATCTGGATGCGGCCTGGCAGGGCATGAACGAGGTGCTGGAGGGAGTGCGCACGCGTCCGATCACCGGAGACGAGGTTGAGAGGGCCCGCCGCGCCCTTCTGGCGTCGATCCAGCAGCAGTTCAATTCGTCGGTGGGGATCGCCCTGCAGCTCTCCGAGTGGGCCGCCATGGGAGATTGGCGGCTCTTGTTCCTCCATCGTGACCGGCTCGAGGCCGTGACCGCGGACGACGTGAACCGGGTCGCTCAGGCATACCTCAAACCGTCGAACCGGACCGTCGGACTCTTCCGTCCGACCGAGTCACCCGACCGGGCAACCATCCCCGACGAACCCGATGTGACGGCTATGCTGGAGGGCTACACGGGTCGGGCGGCCGTCGCCCAGGGCGAGGCCTTCGACCCATCGCCAGCCAACATCGAGTCGAGGACGGAGCGCTTCACGCTGAGCAACGGGATGAAGGTGGCGCTCCTTCCCAAGTCGACCCGGGGCGCGACGGTCATCGCGCGGCTCAGGCTCCAGTTCGGAGACGAGGAGAGCCTGACCGGCCGGACCGGTGCGGGCGACATGGCCGGGTCGATGTTGATGCGAGGTACCACCGAGCGGAGCCGGCAGGAGATCCAGGACGACCTGGACCGACTGCAGGCGTCGGGAAGCGTGGGCGGAAGCGCGACGACCGGCACGGGTCAGTTCCAGACCATCCGAGAGAACCTCGCGGACGTGCTCCGACTCATGGCCGAGCTCGTGCGCCGGCCGGCGTTTCCCGAGTCCGAGTTCCGGTTGCTCAAGGAACGGCGGCTGGCTTCCATCGAGGAGAACCTGTCCGAGCCGCAGGCGCTGGCGGGGATCACCTTGCAGCGGCACATGAGTCCGTGGCCGGCAGGGCACCCCCTCTACACACCGACGCTCGAGGAGTCGATGACGAGTCTGGCGGCAATCGACCTGGATGAGGTTCGCGCGTTCTACCGGGACTTCTACGGCCCCCAGTCCGGAAACATCGTGATCGTCGGGGACTTCGACGCGGCAGAGGTCCGCCAGCTTCTCGAGGAGGAGTTCGGTGATTGGCGGAGTCCGCACCCCTACCAGCGAATCGCCACTCCCTTCAGGGCCGTGGAGGCTGCGGATGTCGTCATAGAGACGCCCGACAAGGCCAACGCCATGTTCCTGGCGCAGCAGAACTTCGAGATCACCGACAGCCATCCGGACTACCCGGCGCTCGTGCTAGCGGGGTACATGATCGGCGGAGGGGTTCTCAACTCGCGTCTTTCCAAGAGGATCCGCACGGAGGAGGGGCTGAGCTACGGTGTCGGCGGCAACATCGGAGCCCACCCGGTCGACCCGGTCGGGCAGTTTTCCGCTGGAGCGATCTACGCGCCGGAGAACCGGGACGCCCTCGAGGCGGCGTTCTTCGAGGAGTTGGAGAAGGTGCTCGCCGACGGCTTCACGGCCGAGGAAGTGGCCGCGGCCAAGCAGGGCTGGCTCGAGTCGCAACAGTTGATCCGGGCGCAGGACGGCAGTCTGGCCGGCAACCTGTCGTCGAAGCTGTACTTCGACCGGACGTTCGACTACGACGCGAACCTCGAAGCGAGCGTGCGTTCGTTGACGCCCGCTGACGTCAACGCGGCCATCCGGCGGCATCTCGACGTCAAGGCGATCACGGTCATCAAGGCGGGCGACTTCAGTCCGTCCAACCGCCCGGTGGGCCTCTGAGCGGCTCGAAGAGCCCCGCGGTTCGAGAAGGCTTTCGGGAGGACGAGACTCTGACCGCCCCGCCGGGCCCGACGACGGTGCCGGGCCTGGGAGAGGGCGTGCCCGAGTTGCTGGAGGCGGGCGTCGCCGACGACGCTCCATTCATGGTCGAGGGAACGGTCGCGTCCGCCGCGGGACGGGAGAGGGGGGGCCTCTCGTCGATCTGGATCGGCGGCGCCGTGGTCGCACACGACCTCGGCGTGGTGGACAGCGTAGCGGTCAACGTCATGGTGTCGCCCGGCCTGATGCGCCGTGAGCTCGTCGTCGCCGGTCGGACACTCGGAGAGACGGTTCTCGTGGCGCCCACGCTCCCTCTCCTGGCGTACCAGCTCAGGGTTCCTCCGAACGGCGCGAACTCTCCGCCTTCCACGCTCACCGTCACGCTGTTACCCGGCGCGTCCAGCGGGCGCTTCCGCGTGACTGATGGCTCGATCGTCGTCGACGGGGACGCCCAGACCGTCCTGACCACCACGCCGCCGCTCGAGTGGTCGATCGAACAGAGCCCCGGGCGCGGGCTGGTGGCGCGGGCGGAGATCCCGCCATCCACGGAAGTCCCCCTCTCGTACACCGTGCTCATTTCCGCGGGAGAGGACGTCCGCGTTCGTACCGCTCTGAGGGCCGGCGCTCACCTCGCGGCCCACGAGCGCCGGGCGACGTCGCCGCCCGACTCGGACTTCGAGGTGCGGTCGGGTCACCCGACCATCGACGACGCCGTCGGGTGGGCTCACTCGAGGGTGTCCACGGCGCTCCACCGAGCGGAGCAGCCCTCTTCCATCGACGAGCTGGTGGTGACCGGCCTGGGCGCCCTGGCTGCCGCCGATATCGACGCCGCGCACGAGGCGCTGACCGCGGCGCGCGAGATCGCCGCCCCGGGCGACCCGCTACCGGTCCTGCTGGCGGCGCGCATCACCTTGACCGGCGGAGACACCCGACCGGCGGAGCGGGCGCTGGAGGACGTCCAGGCTCATCCGTTGGAGGGCGACGGTCTGCTCCGCGCCGAGAGTCTCCGGAGCCTGGCGGACGCCGTCGCGTACGCCGCTTCCGACGATGTCGTCGCGCGGCTCAGGGAGGTCGCATCAATACGGCCGGCGGCAGGCGGTGGCGTCAAGCTGCCCATGGCGGGTCAGGCCCTGGTCGACCCGGGCGATCCGACCGACCTCATCGCCTGGCTCCTCGCATCGGGTGGTGGCAGAGAGCCCACGGGTCGGATCCCGGATCCCTTGGCCGCGTGGGTGGCGAGTCGCCAAGGCAATGCGCTCGAGGCGTGGCAGCTGTGGCGGGGGACGCTCGACCTCGGCCTGGGCGCCCATCCCCACGGACGGGGGTCGTGGGACGATGCCGCCGCAACATCCGGGCGCGCCGGGGCCGGGCTCGTGATTGCCACACTCGTCCACGGCATCCTCGGATGGCACCCCGACGCCCCGATGGGCCGGGCGACCTTCTCGCCGGTCCTTCTCGGGCACCTCACAAAGCTCGATATCGAGGGTCTGTTGGTCGGAGATGTGCGGATCGACCTGGCGTACCGACGCGAGGGGTCGACCATCCGGTACGCGCTGAACCCCCGATCCGGGAAGGCTCCGCCCCTCCTGGTCTTTTCGCCGCTCGTACCTGGGCCAGTCCAGGAGGTCTCGATGGATGGTCAGGCCGTCGAGGCCGACGCCGCGGTTCAGGACCACGGGCACCGGCTCTCCTTCCAATTCGCGCTCGACCGCCCACGCGAGGTCCTCATCCGACTGGCTGAAGGCGAGCCGGGTCCCGACTCGCACTGAACTGCGCCGGGCCCGGAAACCCAGAAGGTCTCCGAGCCTGGCGCAATCGATCGGAGCGTCTGTCGCTCGTTCCTAACTCCTCTTCCGGCGCTTCCGCTTTGGCGGATCCGGCACACCCTCCAGGAAGCCCCGCTCCCGCAACAAGCCCCACAGAACGGTCTCGCGATCCGCGAGCGTCGTGCGGCTGATGGTGCGTGCCAACTCGACCCGATCAGGCTCGGACACATCATCGAGAACGTTGATCGGGGCGCCGTAACGCAGCAAAATACGTTTGGCGTCGACGGATACGGAATCGCTCACTTCGTCCCCTGGGTCCAGATGGTGCCGCTCGGGCGGGACCTGTGCGGCCCCGCTGGAGCACGTCCGAGAGGCTGCGTCGGGCGTGCGTAAAGTCGGCCAATGATAATAAGATAGGGAATATCGGTAAACGTCCGTTTGGTGACCGACGGTGAACGCCTCCTCCCACATGGCGTGTCCTTGAAGCGTCCGTTCGTATCGTTCGTTTTTCTCGTCGTCCTGCCCACCGCGGCGGCCATGGCCACCTGTGTGACCATTTCCCGGCGGGCCTGGAGCGACGTCCACAGGCGCTCTCACGACCGGGTGGCGGCCATCGTCCTCGCCGCCGTGGATCAGGAGTTGGCACGCGCCGGAAGCCGTGCGTTGGACGTCGCGGCGCCGGTCCCGAATCCCGACCCGTCCGACCCGTCCGTACAGCGCGCGCTCAGCGGAGACACGGTTCGCGGCTACCGCCCCACCCAGGCGGGCGTCGAAGTGCTGGTGGTGGTCGGCGGGCGGGATGGAGGTCCCGTTCGGGTGGGAAGCGCGGCCGTCGACACCCTGTTCGCCAGCCGCCTGGGACGCGCGACAGGGTATGCGACGGCGGTGTATGGCGGAGGGCGGCGGTGGGCCGGGAGCGGGCCTACGGCGGGCGGACCTGCCCTTCCCGACGAGGTATCGCTCCCTGGCGAAAGTACCGGAGCGATGGATATGGCCGGTGGGGTCTTCCGCTACACGGCGGATGCCTCCGCAAGCACCGCCCCGGCGCCTCCCTCGGCGCTTGGAGCCCTCGCGGTGCCGCGCGTGCAGCCTCCGGATGTCCTGGCGCGGCCGGTCGCCCTGGTGTTGGGACTGCTCCTCCTCTTCTCCACGCTCGCGGCATGGATCCAACTGACCCGACCACCGGCGTCCCGGCAGGTACGGACGCCCTCCCACGTGTCGTTCGGAGTCCTGGCCCTCATCCCGCTGCTCGCGACGATCGGGCTGGCCAGTCATCTGGACCGGCGGCTGAGGTCACAGT
Organism: Gemmatimonadota bacterium; assembly: GCA_029262115.1. Classification (GTDB taxonomy): domain Bacteria; phylum Gemmatimonadota; class Gemmatimonadetes; order Longimicrobiales; family Gaopeijiaceae; genus JAJCZZ01. The sequence continues at coordinate 22,816 of JAJCZZ010000086.1, forward strand.
TCGACGAAGCCGGCAGACGTGATCTCACGCGGGCTCTTTCGGCAGCAACGGTTCAGGGACTGACGGACTCGCCGCACGCGGTCCGCCAGCTCACCTCTTTCGACGCGACCCTCACCCAGCGCGGGTCCCTGGTCGCGAGCACGGTCGAGTCGCCTCCACCGGCGCTCGTGGACCTGCCGACCCCACCGCCTTCGTTCACGTCGACCGGCACGTTCGAGGTCGGTGACGGAGAGTGGATCTATGCGGGCATGCGTCACGGCGAGGGCGGCGCACTGGTTCTCACCACGCCGTCCGAACGACAGCGACTCAAACGATTTCGGACCACGGCGGGTCTTATCGCGGGGCTGCTCGTCATCTGGGTGACGGTGGTGGCGGTCGTCGGATTCAAACGACCAAGCGCTCGGCCGCAGAGTCCCAACAGCTGATCGCTCTCGCGACGCCTTCCCTCAGTTCATCCGTGCGTCATCGTCCGACAGGATTGGACCGATCGGAGCCCGCAGGTGGAAGCGTGGAATCTCTACCCGGAACTGCTCCCCGTCAGGCCGTTCGAAGGTGTAATACCCTTCCATGAAGCCCAGCGGGGACCGCAGAACACAGTAGCTGCGATACTCGTGAGACTGGCCCGGCCGAAGGAAGGGCTGTTGGCCCACGACGCCTTCACCATCGACCTCGGTGTCTTCCCCCGCAGAGTCGTGGATACGCCAGTGCCGAAACAGCAACTGTGCCGGCGTCGTGCCTTGGTTCTCCATCTCGACGTCATAGGAGAACACGAACGTATCGTCGGCCGGATCGGAGTCCGCCAGCGAGAAGACCGGAGCGACCCGGACGAGGATTCCGTCGGCTGGAGTGGGCGGGGTTACCATGTACGGAGGTTGGGAATAGCCGAACCGGCCAGGATATCAGCGCTCATTCACTGGGGGGTGAAGGGGCCGCACGAGCTTCAAGAATGGCATTGGCTCAATAGTACACCCCCGAGGGCGTGCAGCCCAAGGAGCTTCGTTCGGTTCTTCGATGATGTCGCGTGAGGGGAGCAATCGTAACCGCGCGACTGGTCTCGTGAAACGGGCGACGGGTAGCTCGGGTCGACGGCGGAGCAAGGCGGAGATTAGCTTGAGGCATGCCCGACTCCACCGAACGCCTTTCCCGCTCCGTAGAGGACTTCCTCAAGGCTATCTATGGGATATCGGAACAGGGCGGGACGGCGTCCACCAGCGCCCTGGCCGAGGCGCTGGACATCCAACCCGCATCCGTCACAGGCATGGCCAAGCGTCTGGCGGAAAGCGGTCTGGTGGAGCACGTGCCGTATCGAGGAGTTCGCCTCACCCCCGAGGGCGCTCGCCAGGCTCTGAAGGTTCTCCGGCGGCACCGCATTCTCGAGAGCTATCTCTGTGATCGCCTCGGGTACTCGTGGGACGACGTGCACGACGAGGCGGAGCGGCTCGAACACGCGGTCTCCGACCACTTGATTGAACGCATGGCGGCCGCCCTCGAGTTCCCGAACTACGATCCGCACGGGACCCCGATTCCGACGCCGGGCGGAGAAATCGAGGCGACCGACTTCTCGACCCTCGCCGATGCCGCGCCCGGGGCGGAGGTTCGCGTCCGCGCCGTGCAGGATGAGGATCCCACGTGGCTGCGCTCCATGGAGGAGCGGGGGCTCACGCCGGGTACCCGACTGACGGTCGGGCGGACGGAGGCAGATGAAAGCCTGACCGTACTGGTGGAAGACGATGTCGGCCCCACGGAGGTCGGCCGTGACATGGCCCGGCGGATCTACGTGGTGCCGGACAGTGACTGAGACGGTCGTTCTCGGCATCGCGGGCGGCACGGGCTCCGGCAAGAGCACCGTCGTGCGCAAGGTACGCCGCCTCGTTGGACCGGGCCGCGTATCGGTGCTCCACCACGACGCGTATTACCTCGACCGCTCGGACCTCGAACGGGGCGTACGGGACCAGGTGAACTTCGACCACCCGAACAGCCTCGATACGACGTTGATGCGCGAGCACGTCGACATGCTTCTCGCGGGCAACGAGGTGGGGGCACCCGTCTATGACTTCACGACGCACTCGCGCACGGAGGGCTCCGCGCGAGTCCGGCCGAGGCCTCTTCTGATTCTGGACGGTATCCTCATCCTGGCGGACGAACGACTTCGTGACGTGATGAACCTCAAGGTGTTCGTGGACACACCATCGGACGTCCGACTGATCCGACGCATACGGCGGGACACCCGCGACCGGGGCCGCACCACCGCGTCGGTCATCGAGCAGTACGAGAAGACGGTCCGGCCAATGCACGAAGAGTTCGTCGAACCGAGTCGGCGTCACGCCGACTTGATCGTGACCGAAGGAGGTCACAACCGCGTCGCGATGGATCTCCTCCTCCGGAGGATCGAAGCGCTGGTCGGCCCCACTCTCCCACCGCCCCCGGTCCTTCAGTCCTGATCGAGAACACGCGTGCCCCGGTCGACGGCGGCCGCCCGCGCCCAGCTACGACCGGCCGGCCTGAGCCCCCCCCGCTCAAGAACCCGGCCGAACCACCGCTTTCGTCACGCGCAGAGCCGCCACATCGGCCAACGCCTGGTTGGTCTCCTCCAGCGCGTAGTGCCCCCCGACGATCCGCCGGAACGGGAGGGCCTCCCGGTGGCGCGCGAAGACCGCCAACGCACGAACCAGATGATGGAAGTCCGTTCCCCACTGCCCGCGAATGTCCACATGCTTGCGGTTGATGCGGGTGTGGGGATTCAGGGAGGTCTCTCCGACGTCGGTATAGTGTCCGGCCACGACGTACGTCCCCCCGTCACGAACGAGGGTGAGGGCCTCGTCGATCGCGGACGGATGGCCGGCCGCCTCGATGACGACGTCGGGCCCCCGACCGTCCGTCCACCCCATGATGGCGGCGGCTCGCTCGTCCACGGTCGTCGCGGTCACGTCCCAACTGGCGTCCACCCCCATGTCGGTCGCCAGGGCCAGCCGTGCTTTGGGGGCGCCGATCATGAGGACGCTCGCCGCCCCCGAAAGTGACGCGAACGCAGCGGCCGACAGACCGACCGGACCGGAGCCCTGGACCAGAACGGTGTCCCCGAGCCGGACGCCCGCACGGTCGACAGCCGCGAATCCCGTGAAGAGCCCGCACCCGCCACCGATGACGTCGTCCGCGTCGAGTCCTCCGGTGAGCTTCAGGACACGCACCCCCGGCTGCAGGTAGATACGCTCGGCCCATCCCCCGTACGGACCGTCGTGAGCCGAGTAGGTGATCCCGTACACCTTCCTCGACGGACACCGGTTCGGCTGCCGACCCACGAGGCAGTGCCAGCACGCGTTGCAGACCTCGTGAACATCGAGGAAGGTCACGACGTCACCGACTCCCAGGGGCCGACCGAGCGCGTCGTGGGAGACGCCCGGCGCCTCGAGGACCCGGCCCACGCTGACGTGGCCCGGGACGATCGGGTACGGGACGCCGGCCAGGCGGCCGTGGTGCAGATGCACATCCGTGCCGCACACCTCGGAGGCCACTGTCTCGATCAAGACACCGCCGGTCTCGACGACCGGGTCGTCCAACTCCCAGAGTTCCAACGGCTCTCCCGGTGCGGTCATGACGGACGCGCGAATCGGCATCAATTTTCTCCCGACATGGTTGTGCGAGTTGGAGATCCCAACGGGCAGGGCGTCACTCCATCGGGTCGCGCCGAAGAGACCACCACGCTGAAACGGCGAGCGATGGTGCTGGCGAACACCCCCGTGCCATCGCCTCGAACACTTGGGACGCGGACCTGCCCGGAAGGATTGAAGTTTCCGCCTCGGACCCAGTTGACGTAGTTCCGGTCGGCGGCCGTGATGGTCACGGCGGCCTCGACCCTCGCGGCCAACCCCTGCTGAAGGGCCACGGCAAGGTCCTGGTCGAGCTCGAAGCGGTTGAACAGTCCGAACTCGCCCGGAAACGTGATGGTCGTATCCGCTGCGGATACGGACAGGCCGAGCAGGTAGAGGGGATCGTCCTCGGGCGGCACGTCGATACCGATCGGTGCGTACGCTGCGGTCATGTTGAAGAGCAGCGCTTCGTTGATGTACGCCCACGACCCGACGGCCCGAGTCCACGAAACGGGCAGCGGCGTGTTCGGGGGCAACCAGCAACCGTCGCCGACACCCACAAGGGAAAAGGCCCCGGGAACCACAGACTGGCTCTCCAGGACGCCCCCGTCGGGCAGGTCGATCCGGAGCGTCAGCGTGTCCCCGGCCTGGAGCCGTCCGACCGCGACCGGACTCGCAAAGTGGCAACTCCCCGTTCCCTCTACCGGGGTCGTGACCACGCACTCAGCGATGTCGGTTTCCGCGAGTTCCAGGGTCAGCCCATCGGTCCGGCGTACTGAAACGCGCGCTCCGGGGACCGGGGCGGACGTGCCGGCGGCGGTCAGCGTCCGGTGCAGGAACGCGGTGACTCGCTCGCCCATCTGGACGTGCACTTCGGCGACCACGACGTCCTCGGGGTCGACGAGGGTGATCTCTTCGAGTGTGCACGACGAAGTGCCTACGAGCAAGAACGCGCCCACGACCGTGAGGCGTCGACCCGTCATCAGAACCGCACCTCGAGCCCGACCGTCGGCAGAACCGGAAACATCGAAATGCCGGACCGCGTCGGAGGTTGCTCGCTGTACTGGAAGAAGTAGAAGAGCACGTTCTTCTGGTTGTACACGTTGAGAAGACTGACGTATGGCGTCAGCGATCCCCATGACTTCTCGATCTCTTTTCGTGCGCTCACGTCGAGACGGTGGTACCACGGGTACCGCGAGCCGTTGCGGTCGCCGAGAAGGACGGCGTACCCGCCGAGGGCGTCGGTTTCGTCCCGGGCACCCGCCCACTCGAGACGACCCTCGTTCTGCACGAAGCGTGGCGAATAGGTCGCGTACGACCCGAGTGGTCGCGTGTACGGCGTGCCGCTACCCACGTTCCACCGGAGGCCGCCCTGCCATCCTCCGGGAATCGGGTATTGGAGGACGAGATCGATGTCGATCTGCTTGTCGAAGATCGGCGAGTATGTGACTTCAGGTCGGGTCACGAAAGGAGATAGCGGGTCCTCGAACGTGCGCCGCGCCCTCAGCCATGAGACGGCCACCCACCCGTTCACATCCCCGTTTTCCCTGCGGACCAGTAGATCCGCTCCATACGAGCGGCCGCGGCCGGTAAGGATGTCGTCAGAGTCGCTGTTCGGGTCGTCCGCCGGGTTGAACGACACGACGCCGTCGAAGTCCCGGAGGTAGGCCTCGGCCGACACGAACCAGTTTCCGGAAGGATACCCTTCCACGCCAAACTGCACTTGATCGGATACCACGTGCGGCGCCCTCGAACCGGCCAGCACCCACACGTCCAACCCGAGTGGCAGTTCCTCATCTCGAAGCGAGTGAAGGAACTGTGTGTACCGTCCCGCGGCAACCTTGATCGCGCCGTCGCCGCCGGAGAAAAAGCGCTTCAACGCGACGCGGGGCGCGGGTTCGACCACCGTTTCGCCGGGGCTTGGGTGCCAGGCGTCGAGGCGCAGTCCGACCTCCGCGAGCCACGCTCTCGGCCGATTCCAGGACGCCTGGCCGTAGGCGCCGAACAACGCGCCCGTTCCGGATCCCTGTCCGAACTCCGTCCCGCCCGACGCGAAGAGGTTGTCGTACGACAGCCGCTGGGCTTCCCCACCCGCCTTGAAGCGCCATGCCGGCGTCGGTCGCAGGTCGATATCGGCGCGGACCTGCGCCTGCTGGACCTTCGATCGGAAATCGGTATCCCCGAAGTCCGGGAAGGTCAGGCCGGACGCAAAGCTCGAGGCATTGGCGCGGACGTCCACGGAACCACCACCGTCCCGGGGGCGGGTCCAGCGAATGCCGGCCAGATCGTTGCCCCAGCTCCAATCGATCCGGAGCGGAAAGTCCTCGGCGTCCAACCGCGTCAGATCGAGAACGTCGTTTCCGGAATACGCGTTCACGAGGATCCGATCGCCCCGCTTCGTCCACCCTTCGACCACACCCTGCAGGTCTGTGAGGTGGTAGGGGAACTCGAACACGGGCTTCAGCAGAACGTCGAAGTAGGACCTCCGAGCAGAAAAGCGCCACCGGAGATTCGAGTGCCCCAGCGACTCGGCCAGAGAGGTTGGCAGGCCGCCACCCACGGCAACGCGAGTGGCGAGAACCGAGACACCCGCGTCAACTCGGAAGTCGCCGTCGCCCGCGTCGCTTTCGATCGACAGGACCGACGACACACGGCCCCCGTACTCCGCCGGGAATCCCCCGGACAGGAGCTCGGCGCGCTCCACCATGTCGGCGTTGAACACCGAGAAGAAGCCGCCCAGATGGAACGGGCTGAAGATCGGGACCCCGTCGAGAAGGATCAGATTCTGATCGGCCGAGCCTCCACGCACGTGATACGATGCGGAGAAGTCCGATGTGGACACGACGCCGGGAAGGACCTCGACCGCTCGAAGTGGGTCCGGCTCCGCGACACCCGGTACCATCTTGAGGTCCTCCAGCTTGAGCTCGCGGATGGTGGCCCCTCCCACCTCTTCGAAGCGGATCCGCTCCCGACTGCGCTGAGCCCGCACTTCGATTCCTTCCACGGCCACCGCCCGCCGCGGCAGGATCAGTTCGACCACCTCCGTGCCTCCCCCGCCCACCACCAGCGGTTGGCCGACTTCGCCGTATCCGAACCCCGATGCGCGGAGAGTGAACGTACCGGCGGCCAGTCCAACCAGGCGGAAGAAGCCGAGCCGGTCCGTCTCCGCGGCCGCCACCCGGGTGTCCCCCGACCGGATCTCGACCAGCGCGCCGAACACCGCGGCCCCTTGGTCGTCTCGCACGCGCCCCTCCACGGCGGCTTCCTGCGCCGTCAGCGGGGCCGCAAGGGCCACGGCGAGCAGAGACGCGCGCGCCAGCGGCCCCCACGGTCCGCCCCACCCTCCATTCCAGTTGGTCACTCGATGTCGCTCGTTTCGTCTCGGTTGGTCGATCGCCCGGTTCTTCGATTGTTCGGTACTTCGCGACCGCGGTACAATCTAGACCCGGACCCACGGCGACCCCGCACCCAGACACTCTTCTAACACCACATTGGATACCCCGTGCACCGCTCCGCCCCACTCAGCCGTCTTGCCGCGTGGCCTCGCCAGCGCTTCGCCCATCTCCCTACTCCGCTGGTCGCGGCACCCCATCTACGCGCCAGCCTCGGAGCCGACTGCCCCGAGATTCTGCTGAAAATGGACTCCGAGACGGGGTGCGCCCTGGGGGGCAACAAGGTGAGGAAGCTCGAGTTCGAGCTCGCCCCCCCGCGACTGAGCGGGACGACGTGCCTGATCACGTCGGGTGGTCCCCAATCCAATCACTGTCGGGTTACCGCGGGCGTGGCCGCCCGACTCGGACTCGAATGCGTGCTCGTCCTCAACGGGCCGGTCCCCGAGGAGCCGAGAGGAAACGCCTATCTCCATCGGCTGTTCGGCGCGCGGATCCGTTCGGTGCAGAGCCGAGAAGAGCGGGATCCCATGACGCGGACGGTCGCCTCCGAAATCGAGGCCAGCGGCGGCCGCCCGCTCATCGTCCCGTTGGGCGCCTCGACGGCCGTGGGCACGCTGGGGTATGCCGACGCGTTCGTGGAATTGGCCGGACAGCTCGACTCGCTCCCACCCACGGACCGGACGTGGATTTTCCTGTCCGCGTCGTCGTGCGGAACCGTCGCCGGCCTCCTGCTCGGAGCGTCCCTTCTGGGCCGATCCGACATCCGGTTGGTCGCCGTGAGCGCGGACGTCTCTTCGTTCGACCTACGACTTGAGGCCCTCCGTCTCGCGCGCGAGGGGGGCCAGCTGTTGGGATTCACCGGCGAGCTCCTCGAGACCGGCCTCGCCGCCGCGGACGAGTTCGTCGGGCGTGGGTACGGCGTCCCAACGCGCGCATCGGAGGAGGCCCTCCATCGGTTCGGTACGACCGAAGGCGTGGTGCTCGACCCGGTCTACTCGGCGAAGGCCGCCGCAGGAATGATCTCGTGGTTGCGAAGAGGTGCGGCCCGGACCTCGGACCGTGTGGTTTTTCTACACACCGGGGGACATCCGGCCCTCTTCGCGTAACCGCGTGGCGAGGCTCCCTGCCCCGGGGTATGTTGCCGCCATGTCTGACACTGTAGCGCTGCTCCGACAGGTCCCCCTGCTCCGCAACCTCCCTCTGGCGCACCTCGAGAGATTCGCCGAACGGACCCGCGTGCTCGACGTCAAAGCGGAGCACGACATCGTCGAGATCGGCACGCCGGGTCGCTGCTTGTACCTCATTCTGTATGGGGCCGTTCGTGTCCTGTACCCGTCGCAGAACAGCGACTTCGAGTTGGCGCGCCTCGGCCCCGGCGACTTCTTCGGAGAAATGGCGCTTCTCAACGACAAGCCGCGGAGCGCCACGGTAAGGAGCCTGGATGACGTCCGCCTCCTTACCCTCGACAAAGAGGACTTCGGGGCGGTGGTGGCCCAAGAGCCGCGCCTCGCGCTCGAGTTGCTGGAGTCGATGTCGGTGAGGATCCGCAACGCCGACGAGCAGATCAGCGGCCTCAGCGACCAGGCCATGGAGGACCCGCTCACCGGTCTGGCAAACCGCCGGGCGTTCCGCCAACGCATGGCGGAGGAGGTCGATCGGGAGCGCCGCTACGGCACGCCGTTCGCCCTCGTGCTGGCGGACATCGACAACTTCAAGGCGGTCAACGATACGCTGGGCCACGATGCAGGTGACGCGCTACTGGTCTGGGTGGCGCGAATCCTCAGCGAGCACACGCGCGCCTGCGACGTCCCGTGCCGCATCGGAGGACAGGAGTTCGCCGTCATCTGCCCGGCCAATACGGCAGTCACGGCGCGAGTGGCCGCGGAGCGACTCGTGGGGCTGGTCGGCGGCGCCAATACCCCCCTTCAGCACGGTGCCAACCTGACCATATCGGCCGGATACGCATGTTTCCCCGAACATGCCCGCACCTACCAGCAACTGTACCTGCTGGCCGACTCCGCGCTCTCCCGGGCCAAGGAGTCAGGACGAAATACCGCCGTGGGAGCCGATCCCACGTTGGACACGACGCTCGAGGTCGAGGCCGAACCCGACGACCGAGTCTCAGCCGAACCACCCGCTGAGACGGCTCAGGGCACCGAGGAGATCGGGCTCTAGCTCCAAGACCACTGCGAGTGGGTCTGTCCCCATTTGCTCCATGCGCTCTGGGACCGAACGAATCGAGTGCTGGGCGATGGTCAGCTCGTCGTTCACCTCGCTCCACGCCAGTGGGGCTGAGACCGGGGCACCCGGCTTGGGTCTCACCGCGAAGGGCGCGACGAGAAGCCGCCCATGGCCGTTCTGGACGAAGTCGATGTAGACCTTTCCGTCCCGTCGTTCCGGGTTCCGAGTCAGTGTGGCGATGTCCGGCCGCTCGGCCGCGACGACGCGCCCGAGAAGCTCACCCAGCGTGCGCGATTGCTCGTAGGTCAGCTTTCCGCCCAACGGCACCAGGACGTGGATTCCCGACGAGCCGCTGGTCTTCGCGAGCGTGGGGAGACCGATCTCCTCGCCGATCTCGTGGATCGTACGGGCAATGGCCACCACGTCGGTGAACGGTGCCTCTTTCGGATCCAGATCGAGGACGCACCAGTCCGGCTGCGCCAGGGTGTCCACGCGGCTGGACCAGACATGCAGGGGAATCGTGCCCAGGTTGATGACGTAGAGGAGGGATTCGAGGTCGTCGGCCACGAAGTAGGACAGCTCGCGCTCCGAGCCCTCGCTCCAGACCGTAACGGTCCGGATCCACTCCGGGGCATACGGGGGGGCGTCCTTCTGGAAGAACGACTTCCCGTGGATCCCGTCCGGATAGCGCGTCATGACCAGGGGTCGGTCCCGCAGGTAGGGCAGCATCCACGGAGCGATCTGGCGGTGATACTCGATCAGATCGCCCTTCGTGTATCCATCCTCCGGCCAGAAGGTCTTGTCGAGATTCGTGAACGCGACGTTCCGCTCCGGGGGGCCCTGCATGGCGGGAGGCGGCGTATCGGCCGAGCCGGATTCGGCAGAGAGCTCTTCGGTGTCCTCCACGAGGCAGTCCTCGGGCGGCTTGTCGTCGCGCAATCGAACAAAGGAGGCCTGGCGTACCAGACCCGCGCCCGTCAGCTCCTTGTACTTGACCTCCGCCACGAGCTCGGGCGCCATCCAGTGGTGCGGCGCCCCACGTGGAGCCTCGCCTTCCGTGCACGGGCAGTCCTCGATCTCGAGGAGCGCCATGCGGTCGAAGTAGTCCCCAAGCTGTGCGTCCGTGAAGCCCGTGCCGACGCTTCCCATGTACCGAAGAGTATCCCCGTCGAACTGACCGAGATGCACGGCGCCAAAGCCCGATCTCGACCCCTTCGGCTCGGTCCATCCGACTACGACGAAGTCGTCGACCTGGACGGTGCGAACCTTGACCCAATGCGTCGAGCGACCGCCACGGTAGAGCGAGTCCTCTTTCTTTCCGACAATCCCCTCGAGACGCATCGACTGCACATGCTGGTACAGCGCCCCGCCCTGGACGGCCACATGGTCGGAGTAACGGATCGGGCCCGTTGTCGGGAGGATATCCGCCAGGAACGCCTTTCGCTCCAACAGGGGCATCCCCCTGAGATCGAAGCCTTCGACTCCCAGCAGATCGAAGGCGTAGTAAACGGCGGGCGACTCGACCGAGGCACGCAGTGCATCGGCCCGGTTCAGGATTCGCCCGCGCTTCTGCAGCCGGGAAAACGATGGGAGGCCCGTCGCGTCGTTGACCACCACTTCGCCATCGATCACGAGCGACTCGTACGGAAGGCCCCGCACCGCCCGCGCGATCTCAGGGAACGTGTGCGTCATGTCGTGACCCGCCCGCGAGCGAAGAAACGGCTCTCGCTGGCTCCGCTCCGCCAGCAGGCGGTACCCGTCGTACTTCAACTCGAAGATCCATCCCTCCCGAGAGAACGAGAGTTCTTCGTTGGTGGCCAGCATCAGCTTCACGTCCGATGCCCGGACATCGCGGCGACGGGCTCCCGCTGCAGCGACCCGCTCCGCCAACGCATCCGCGATCTCGTCGGCTCTTGGAAACTCCATGACGGTCAGTCCCGAGTATATCGAATCGTCCGGGTAGTCCTCCGTGCCCTTCGTCCCGTCGAGGTACGCGTCTCGTTCCTTGATGAGCAGCCAGGAGTTTGGAGCCTGCTTCGTCTTCACGAGCGTCCACTTCCCGAGCAGCTTGTGACCCCTCAGTTCGAAGAGGAGCTTTCCGGAGACCAGGCCCGCGTGGGGATCCTCCAGAGGCACCCACACCCCCCGGTCCCACACGATCATCGCGCCCGCACCGTACTCGCCTTCCGGTATCACGCCTTCGAATTCCGCGTACTCGAGCGGATGGTCCTCCGTCTGCATTGCGAGGCGTTTGTCTGCCTGGTTCGGCGATGGGCCTTTGGGGACCGCCCATGACAGCAGGACGCCGTCCAGCTCGAGACGCAGATCCCAGTGAAGCGCCCTCGCATCGTGCTTCTGCACGACAAAAACGCTGCCGCCCACAGGAACTTCCCCACCGAAGGGTTCCGGTGTCCGGGAAGCCTTCCGCTTGGCGCGGTAGGCTTCAAGACGTTCGTCTCTAGGCGATGGCATGCTGGCGAGGATAGAGCGGTGGGGGCGAGGCGCAACAGGCTCCCAGTGACTTCTAACGTCCGAGCGCCTCCGCAAAACCGCCGCACACCTCGCTCCAAGACCTCCGGCTCGAAGGCGGCTGACCGATTGCGCATGAGCATCGTGATGCGTATCGTACTAATGTAATAATGCGCATCGGGGGAGATCATGCCAAAGAAACGCTTGAATATCACTATCGACGCCGATGTGGTTGAACGCGCCCGTCGGTACACCCGTCGCCACGACACCAGCATTTCCGGGCTCGTAGGCGAGTTCCTCGCTCACCTACCGGATGGTGATGGGTCTGGAGCCGAGGATCTCTCGCCCACTGTAAAACGCCTGCTCGGCGTGGCAAGGGGAGGTCCGGACCGAGAGGACTACCATCGCCATCTTCTCGAGAAGTACGGCGTGTGAAGCTCCTCCTCGACATCAACGTCCTCCTTGATGTCTTGCTCCAACGGGACCCGTGGGCGGAACCGGCTGCCACCCTTCTGTCAAAGGTCGAGCGAGGCGAGGCCGCCGGATTCGTGCCAGGGCACACGATCACCACCATCCACTATGTCGTCTCCCGGGGCAGGGATCGTCAGTCAGCCGCCGAGGCCGTCACGGATCTTCTTCGCTTCCTGGAGGTTGTCCCCATTGAGAAGGCCGACTTCCACCAAGCTTTGATTCTCCCAACAGATGATTTCGAGGACGCCGTTCAAGCGGCCGCCGCCTTGAAGGTTGGGGCAGACTACATCGTGACACGGGACGAGAAAGGGTTCGGCGGGCTCTCAATTCCATCCGTGAACTCCGGCGAAGTCCTCTCTCTCTTCTGACTGTCTCAGGGGACGTGGCAACGGTAGGCACCCCGCTCGCGATTTACGCGATGCCAAGGTCGAACGGCTGACACGACCCCTACTTCGGTCGGCCGAGCCTGAGCCTAAGCCCGATGCGATCCCTCTCGCTGACCGAGAAGGCGCCAGGCAGTTCGTCAACGTGATCAGCAATGGCCGTAGCGGCTATCCGCGTCTTATCCGCTGCCTCGATGCCGTCCAGGCGAACCAACACGATGCCGTGGTGGATTCGACCCTGACGAAACACCAAGTCGCCGAACTGCGGATTCGGTGTGCCGGGGGCCTGGAAGTGTCAGCATCGGCTCGACACACTCTTCCACCGGCTCGCCGCCAAGAAGCCCAACCAGGTGGCTGCCACCGCCGTCGCCCGTGAGATGGTCGGCTTCCTCTAGGCTGTGCTCCGTGACATCGACGTCGCCCACCTCAACACGGAGGTGAGCGCCGCCGCCTGAGCCAACACGAATCCAGGGGAGTCCCGGGGCACGATTTGGAGAACGCCCCCGAAACGTTCTATGAGAGCGATCGTCAAGGGCGGGCTTCGCCCCGTCTGATCGCTGGTGGGTATTGCACTTGGCGATCAGCCCCATTGAAGGTTGGTCGCACGAGGTCGTGGGCTCGGTTCGGGTGGGCGGACTGGTCTTTTTCCGCATTGTTCTCCTCGCTCAGCTCAAGGGGCCTCTAGACGTTATGGGGTCCGGCTTTTCGCCCAATCCCGCGTATAGACTCCGGCCAGCTCCCGACGAATCCGTCTCCTGGTGCTCTGGGCCCTCGGTCCAACCACCGTATATCAGCAGGATTCATCGTCGAAGACGCCCCGGGCTCCCCACTCGCGTTTCAACAAACTTGACAGGGCCCTTCCATATTAACGTTCCGAGGGTGCCGACGTGGCCCGGCAAGCGTCGGGGGACCGGGGTAGGCTACCGGTGTCCTCGGAATGGATGCGAAGTGGAGGACCGCGCGTCGACTTCTCTCGGCTCGGCATGACGAGGCACCGCGAGAATCGGTGGCGATCAAGCATCGCAGGCGTGCGCTGACCCGCTGCGCCTAACACAGTGCCGTGCCGCCTGCGCTCGCGGGGCTCGCTCCGGGGAACATGGCCCTCTACCATGTTGGGAGGGTCGGCGGAGCAGTTGGGCTCACGCAGAATCGGTCGGACGGCCAGTATTGTGCCGGGCCACGTCGGCACCCTCGGAACGTTACAGGACATGGCCTGGGACGGAAAGGAAATCCAACCGGGGTCGGTCCCGGTGGAACCGAACGTGACGCGGTCCGCGCGTGCGGCGCAAGCGAGTTCGTCGTGTCGCGGGCCGGGGGTCTTGAGGGGGTGCTCGACGCGAGTCGCGGCGGATGCGGGTCTGCGTCGGCGGGATGCGGGGTTGGGCAGCACGAGCGTATGCGGCGGCCCGCCCACGGAGGGTTGAGCGTTTCAGGCGCTCCAGGTTCCGTCGTCCCCGGGCAGGCTCTGATCGAAAGGGTCGGGTCCGGGGGTCGCGTGGTTCCCTTGGCTCCCGTGATCCCAGAGGGAGGGCGGGTCGACCGCGAGCAACTCGGTCTGCGGCGGGCCCCGTGCCGGACTGATCGGGGGCGGGTGCTCCGGGATACGCAGGTGTCGCAGGATGGGCCTGACGACGACGGGGTCGGTGAGGAAGGCGAGGATGCGCATCTCACCGTGGCAGGCGGGGCAACGGAGGGGGTGCACCTCGTCGATCCGCGCGAGCAGCTGTGCCCACCGACGTCGGGGGCCGCGGTCGGGTGCGTGGCCGCAGGTGGGGCCGGCGTCGTCGGTGGCCCCGTCGGGTGGGTCGCTCCCAAGGTCCTCACGCCCGTAGCGGGTGGCCTCTCTGCGCCACGTAACGTTAGGGCCGAAGACGCCGTGGTAGCGGTGCCGGTGGACGCGGGGCGGTGGAATCAGGCGCGCGAGCCGATACGAGCAGCTCAAGGGGGCTGAGGCGGACGCGGGTGCGTCCGTCGTGTGCGGGGCGGGGTAGTTCGTAGAGCAGACGGGCATCCGAGGAACTCAGCGGTACCCGCGTCGACTCGGGCCGAAGACGATGCAGCGCCAAGGGTGGGCGGGCACAGTACCGTAGCAGGCGCTCGAGACCGGCGCGGTCGTGGGCGGCGATCCGCACCGAGCCGTCGAGGCTGAAGCCCCCGGTGCCGCGCCACGTGAGCATGTCCTCGGCGGCGTCCTCGGGGAGCAGGCCGCGACGGACGTAGAGCTGCAGGATGCGACGCTGCAGGATCGGCGTCAGAGCCCGCGCACGCTCGGCGTCCATGTCTGCGGAGGGTCGGAATCGCAGCGGGGCGTCTGCGTCTTTAAGGCACCGTGCGAACAGCCCATCGGTGACGGCGAGATGGAAGTGTGGGTGCGGATTCAGGGCCGAGCCGAAACGGTGCAGGAAGGAGACTGCGCCGAGCCGGGCATCCTTCGGAAGGGGACCCCGCACCGATCCCCGGAGTTCACGTCGAATTGCCCGAAGCAGGATGCGCAGCATCGCCCCCGCCAGCTCCGAGTCCCGCATCAGTTGCGGCCGTAGACGCTTGGGGACGGACAGCACCCACTGCCGCATCGGTACGCCAGGCACGACGGTGTCGCTCAGGTGCGCGGCGACCTCGGCCATGCGTCGGTTGGTGCAGGAAGGGCAGACGCAGCGTCCCTTGCAGCTGAAGGCCACGAGCCGCTCTTGGCGGCAGTCGGTGCAGCGTGCCCGAGCGAACCCGAACGCGAGGATCCCGCAGGTGAGGTAGCGGCGAAACTCGTGCTCGGTCCAGACCGGGAGGTAGGTCATCTCGTCCGCCTCGGCCATTGCGAGGTAGGTCTCCAGGTGATGCTGCACGACCTGGTAGAGCGGCGTGTCCTCCGACCGCCGACGCCGATACACGGGGGATGGCGTGAATCCGGATTGGTCGGGACGGCCGGGCGGAGCCAGTCCAGCAGGACGAGTCCAGCGCTGGGTCGGTCTGGAGCGAGGTCGGGACGGCATCCGAGACCGTCACAGTGCGGTTCGGGCGCTGGAATCGGTATTCGGGACAACCCACCGCGCGCCGGCATCGGGAAGGCAGTCGGTGATCACCACCGGTGGTTTCGATGGTGACGGAGTAGATCGTCCATGCCCTCGATCTCCCATGTCGAGAAGTAGGGTGGTGAGGAGGAGCCGGGCGAGGGCCAGACCCAGGAGCCCCCCAACCAGGGTGACCGCGATACCTTCGACGACGAAGGGACGCCGGAACGCGCTGCCAGCGCCCAAGACGATGCGCACGGTGGACTCGGTCCGTCGTCCCGCGGCTCGAGCCCGGAATAGATTCGCCACGTTGGTGACGGCGATGAGGACCACGCACAGAGCCACCCCCCACAGCATCCAGAGCGAGCGACCGACCCCGTCGAGCACCGCCTCCTTCAGCGGCGTCACTACGGTGGCCATCTGCATGCTCTCGATCTCCCCGGCCGTGATTTCCCCGGGGAACGCGGCGGGAAAGCTCCCGACGGCCCCGCGGAGGGCGTCGTCGAGGGTGCCGCCACCTCCCTCCGCCCGTCGGCCTACCGAGCGGTAGGTGAAGCCGCCGAAGGGAGCCCCCGACGCGTCGAAGGCGAGGGGTGTGATGAGATCCGCCTCGCCGAAGGGGAGTCGGAAGCCGGCCTGGAGCACCCCGACCACCCTGTGGGACCGCCCATCGACCGTGAGGGTCCGGCCGACGACCTCACCACCCCCGAACGCGGTCCCCCAGAGGTCGTGGGTCAAGAGCGCGACCGGCTCCGCTCCCGGTCGCGCGTCTGACTCGTTCAGGGTCCGGCCCACGGCAGGCACGGCTCCCAGGATCTGCAGGACGGATGGGGTCGACTGGGCGGCCGGGATCCTTCGGCGCCAGTCGAGGGCGGACAGGTCCACGTGGCCGGGTTGATAGAGTCCGAGCGCGTCGAGCTCGTCGATCTCGCGGTCGAAGTGGGCGAAGGTGCCGAGGGACAGGCCGAACGCCTCGATGCCCATCCCGGGCGCCGTGAAGGTGAGCTCGACGAGACGGTCCGCCTCGGGATAAGGGAGGGCCCGAAGGGCGATCCGCTCCAGGAGGGTGAAGAGGACGAGCTGCGTCGACAGGCCCACGGCCACGGTGCTGGCGACGGTGAGCGTGAAGAGCGGTGATCGGGCCGACGGCTCGGAGCGACGTGCGCATGTCGCTCCACCCGCCGCGGGCCCAGGAGCCGGACCCGCGCCGCCGAGCCCAGCGGGCCACGGTGTCCCGCCACGCCGCCCCGATGGCGCCGCACAGTCCGATGCACGCCCGTGTCCAGAAGGCCACGCGCCGCAGACTCGAGGGCCTCTCTCCGAGCTCCTCCCGATGCCTCCGGCAGGTCTCCAGGATCTCCCGGGCGTACTCTTCTTCGATGGGGCCCGGGAGCCCGCGGAGAAGCGTCCGGAAGACGCCGAGGCCGAATCGGTCCAGGCTCATTGTGCACACCTCCGCCGGAGGGTGGGCCGGCTCCCGGGCGCCGCGGTCCGGCCGCCTCGACTCCGGTGAGGATCACGCGGCGATATATGTGGATGAGCCACATATCTACAACCCGACACCGCAACCCGCTCGGGAGCTCGCACCTTCTCCCACTCGTGCGCGCCGGCGTCCCCTAGATACAGTAGGTCGAGGCCGCGTCGAGCCTGAACCGTGCCGGGGAACCTCGGACGGTCCACCCGGGTTACTACACAAAACGTAGTATCAACTCGGAGGTGCCAGCGTGCCCAAGGACTCCACCACAGGCCTGACCAGAGTAGAACTCAGGATCCTGCTCACCCTTCTTGATGGGCCGCTGCACGGCCATGCCATCAAGACCGAAGTGCGACGCCGATCCGACGGAGAGGTGGAGCTCGGGCCGGGCACGCTGTACGGGGCCATTGATCGCCTGGAGCGCCGGGGATACCTCACGCCCGACGAGCCTCCCCGGCCTCCCCAAACGGGACGAGAGCGGAGGAGGCGCTACGTCGCCATCACACCTCGAGGCGTGGATGCCGCGCTCGCCGAGGTCGAAAGCGTCGATCGCCTGCTAAGCTTCGCTCGGGCCAAGATGCGAGCCGCCGATTTGAAAGGCACCCCCTGATGGGTCTGGAGCGGAAAAGAAGCTGGAGTCGGATCCTATTCCATGGCGTGCTACGACTGTATCCGCGGCGGCTGAGAACGATGGCCGCCGAGGAGATGGCGGAGGAGTTCGAGGAGGATGTCGAGCGGGCGTCCCGGACCGGTTGGCTGGCCCTGGCACGCCTCGTCCTGGTCCATTTACCGATGGACATCGTGCGAGCCCACCGGCTGGTCGATGGGCCACCTGCCCGTCGGGGGAGCCTGGCGTCCGCGATGGACGGGAGGCGCCAGGATGTCCTCATGGCTCTTCGGTCCCTGTGGCGGAACCCTGGCTTCGGGATCCTCACGGCCGGGACCCTTGCCCTGGGAGTCGGCGCCGTCACCAGCGTGTATGCGGTGGTGGACACGGTCTGGCTCGAGGAGCTGCCCTTTCCCCAGGCCGATCGCCTCGTAGCGCTGTGGAGTGTGGACCGCGCCACGGGCGTCCGAGATCAGTTTTCGATCCCCGAGTACATGGACTACGCGGATCGAGCCGCCACCCTCGGAGCCGTGGGAGCCTACGACGTCAGTCGCGAGACGCACACCGGGGAGGGTCGTCCACCGCGCCGACTCCGGGCCGCGTCGCTGTCGCACTCGCTCGTAGGGCTCCTGGGGATCGAGCCCTCCCTCGGCCGTGTCTTCCGGTTGGAGGAGGATGTGCGGGGCGGGCCCCGGGTCGTGCTGGTCAGCGACGCTTTCTGGCGTAACGAGCTCGGGGCCGACTCCATCCTGGGAGACGTGCTGCTCCTCGGCGGCCGCACTCACCGCGTGATCGGCGTCCTGCCGCCGGGCTTCGCATTCCCCGACGACGACATCGATGTGTGGCGGCCACTTCGTGAGGATCGCGAGGCGTTCTCCCGGCGGGGTCGATACGTGTCGATGGTCGCCCGCATGTCGGACGGGGCCGACCTGAGCACGGTCCGGAGTGAGCTCCGGCGGATCGCGGGAGAGCTCGAGTCCGACATGCCCGAGTACAACTCCGGGATGACCGCGACCGCCGAGCCCCTCCGTACGACCCTCGTGGGGGAGGCCGGTCCGGTCCTGCTGCTCCTGGCCGGTGGTGTGGTATCACTCCTGATCCTGGCGTCGGCCAACGTCAGCAATCTCCTGCTGGCTCGCACCCTCCGCCGACAGGGCGAGATTTCGGTCCGGGCCGCGATCGGTGCCGGTCGAGATCGGCTCCTGACTCAGCTCCTCACGGAGAATCTGGTGCTCTTCGCTCTGGGTGGCGCCCTGGGGGGCGCTCTGGCGGCCGGGGCGGTGGAGCTGATCCAACGAGCCGAGTGGCTGACCGCATTCCGCATCTCGAACCTCGCGTTCGACGTACGGGTCTTCGCCTCGAGCCTCGGGGTGGCGGGTGTCGCCGGACTGACCTTCGGCCTCCTGCCGGCCTGGCGTGCGGTTCAGCGGGACCCGGGGCTTGGGTTGACTTCCCGCCGAGGACCGGGACGCGCCGGACGCCTCTCGGACTCGCTCGTGGTGGGGCAGACGGCTCTGGCAACCCTCCTCCTCATCGGCAGCGCACTCCTGACCCGCACGGTGGTCGAGCTCGAGGGGACCGATCCCGGATTCGCCTACGGAAATCTGGTGAAAGTGGACATCTCATTGCCGTCGGTGAAGTATCCCGTCTCGATGCGGACCTTCCCCGAGTGGACCGAGGTCCACGACTTCTACGATCGGCTCGACCGCCGGCTTCGCGCAGTCCCGGGCCTCGCCGGCTTCGCAATCGGTTCAAGCCATCCTATGGAGAGCCGCTTCGGACGCATGCGCTTCAGCCTGGAGAGCGGGGTCGAGGACGGGGGCGAGGAGCAGGCGAACATCCGTACTGTCTCTCCCGACTACCTCGATGTCGTCGGCATCGGAGTCGTCGGCGGCCGATCCCTCGAGAGAACGGACCGTCTCGGGAGCGCGCCGGTCGCGCTCGTCAATCAGGCGTTTCAGGCGGCGTTCCTTGGGCCCGGGTCGCCGCTGGGACGGATGGTGACGATCCTCGGTCGTGAGGCGGAGATCGTCGGCGTCGTCGAGGACATCCGCACCGACGGCATCCAGGTGCCCCCGACGCCGACGATCTACCGCCCGATCTCCCAGTCTCCCCGCGAGCTCGTGTCCATCCTGGTTCGGACCGAGGCGGCGGATCCGCGGGGGGTCTTCCCGGAGCTGCGTGAGGCCATCTGGGATGTCGAGCCGGACCTCCCCCTCGACGGCCTGGAGACGCTTGCCGCGGTCCGGAGTCGACAGTTGCAGGGCCCCCGGCTCCGGGCCGCTGCGGTGACACTCTTCGCGCTGATCGCCGGACTCCTTGCGGCGGTGGGAACCTCGGCCGTCTTGGCGTTCTCCGTGGAACGACAGCGCCGGGAGATCGGCGTCCGGATGTCTCTGGGGGCTTCCCGGAGTCTCGTCGTCCGCTCCGTCCTACTCCGCGCCGCACTCCTCGCCGGTGCCGGCGCCCTACTCGGACTCGTGCCTGCGCTTCTCGCGGCGCGCCTAGCCGAGCGGTTCCTCTACGGAGTTCCGGCCTCGGATCTTCCGAGCTTCCTGGTCGGACCGTTCCTGCTTCTGGCGATCGCCCTCCTCGCCGCCATGATCCCGGCGATCCGCGCGGCCCGCATCCCCCCGGCCGATGTCCTCGGCTGACCCTCGCGGAGGCGGGCTTCGGGCTCTCCTCCTGGCGCTCGTCGCGGTAGGCGCCGTCGGTCTGCTGGTCGAGCTTCTTCTGCTGGAGCATTGGCTCGTGCGCCCTCAACTGATTCCTCTGGCGACCCTCATCTGCATCCTCTTCGCGACCGTCTTGGTCTGGAAGCGACCGAACCCGAGGCTGCTTCGAGTCTTCCGGGGCGTCATGATCTGGACGGTCCTGGCCGGGTCGGCCGGCATCGGCTTCCACCTCCGTGACAACCTGGCGTTCGAGCGAGAGATCGCTCAGGAGGCGTCACCCGTATCGGTGCTGGCCGAGGCGGTGCGGGGGGCAACGCCGCTTCTGGCGCCGGGCAGTCTCCTGCACCTGGGCCTCGTCGGTCTCGCCTTCACGTACAAGCATCCGGGTCTTCGACGACACCTTAGCCATTCAACACGCAACAAGGAGCATCCATGAAGGTTCGACATCTGCTGCCCGTTCTCGCCATCCTCGTCGGTTCGTCCTGCGGCGACGCCGAGCCGAGCGATCAAGCCCGCGCGGAGGGGATTCCGGCCGCCGAGCCCGAGGACGCCGTGCCCTCGGAGCGGGACCTGACGGCCGTCCCCGCCGAGGCCGTCCTACTCGATCCCACCGAAGCGGATCGCTCCGAGCTCCTGGCTGTGGATGGCCTGGACGAGGCGAGCGTCGAGGCTCTGATCGAGGGGCGACCCTACGACAACATGCTGGAAGTCGACTCGGTTCTGGCCCAACTACTGAACCCGCCGGGGAGGGAGCGGATCTACGCCGCGGTATGGAAGCCCCTCGATCTCAATCGGGCGTCGGGAGAGGAGATCCTACTGATCCCGGGTGTCGGCCAGCGGATGGAGCACGAGTTCGAGGAGTATCGGCCGTACCGGGCCATGGCCGAGTTCCACCGGGAGATCGGCAAGTATGTTGACGACGCCGAAGTGAGGCGACTGGCCCGGTACGTGGAGCTGAGGTGAGGAAAAGAAGTCGAGGGAAGACGATGACCACTGAGAGGAGGATGACGATGATGACGATGATGACGAAGACGTTCGGGCGAATGGCGACGCTGGCCCGGGCCGGGATGGCGCTCGCGGTGGTCGCGGGCCTCGGTTCTGCCCCCGTCCAGGCCCAGACTCTGATCGAGACGGAGCTCAGGCAACGGATCGACGCCGAAGGAGTCGAGGCGGGGATCTCTTGGTACCAGGAGCAGCAGGCCGATGACGAGACAGGAGCGTGGATCGGCGACGGCCCCGATGCCTTGCTCGTCGTAGGCGACGAGCTTCGCGAAGAGGGTCGGGGACGCGACGTATTGGCACTGGGCCACATGGCCATCGAGCTCCACCCCGACGACGTGCGGCTACATCGACTCCACGGCGACGGCCACCTCCTGGTGGAGGAGACCCGTGAGGCTGTCCAGGCGTACCAGCGGGCCCTCGAGATCGACGAAGCCCACCAGCCGGCTCAGGACCGGTTGGCGGAGCTGTGGGGCGCGCCGGCTCCTCGGCCCCTGGGCGACCTGGTGGCCGAGGCGAATGATGAGGGGGGCTTTCTCGCCGCCCGCGACCGGTTCTTCGCGTTGAAGCGGGGCTTCGACCAGACCGGGGCGTACGATTTCTCGCCGTCGGGCGTCCTGTTCGAGGTGCGTCGACTCCTGGAAGAAGATCGGATGAACGATGCACTCCTCCTGGCGGAGGTCAATCGAGCGGTCAATCGTTATACCAGCACGACGTATCTCATGGCGGGTGAGGTGGGCCTGCTGGGGCCGGATCCCCTCTCCACGTCGTTCTCCTTCCGGGGGGCTCGGACCGTTCACGAGACCCTCGAGGAGCGAGGGAGAAGTCTACAGGAGTGGATGGCGGAGCTGCATGAACGCCAGCCAGCCGCGACGGAAGAGTCGTTGCGTGTGGAGATGGACCATGCCCGGGCCCACGTCGTGCGGGGTGAGGACGAACTCGCTCGAGACATCTACCGCCGGATCCTCGAGATTGACCCTACGCACCGGGAAGCCCGGGAAGGTCTCCGACTGGTGGGAGGCTCACCTCCCGACGTTGCCGGTGGCCGATAGGCCGCTGTCGAGGCCGCGTCAGTTCTGGTCGTTTCGGTCGGGGGCGGGGCCCGCAAGCTCCCGTCGTCGAACCGGACCCAGCCTGCGTCCTTCAGGTGGCCCATGGCGCTGGAGGCGAGACGGATGTTCGAGCGTGACCGTTCCTCGCTACGGACAAGCGACGGGGAGGGATTCCGTTGCCGTCTATCATGGTGACTGATATATTCGTTACCATGATACTTGCACACCTGCACCCCGCGCTCACCCGTGCACCAGGACGCCGGTGGCCAAGGGGCTTCTACAGAGGTGCCTATGGCCGAGGATGAGAATGCGCAGGGGAATAGCCCGCTGACGCCGGCGGTCTTCCACACGCTCTTGGCCCTGGGGAGAGAGCCCATGCACGGGTACGCCATCATGCGAGCCGCGGCGGAGGATTCCCAAGGAGCGGTCCGACTGGGCCCTGGCACTGTCTATGGGTCCTTGGACCGCATGGAGGATCTCGGGTTGGTGGAGGAACTCCCCGGGGAGGCGGCACGCCGTGGGGAAGACCGGCGCCGGAAGTACTACAGGATCACCGGTCGGGGCCGCGTCGCGTTGGAGCGCGAGGCGGGTCGGTTGACCCGTTTGGCCGAACTGGTGCGAGCCCAACGAATCGCGCCCGCCGGCTGACGGGGACATGCGTCTCCTCGTCTGGCTCAGTGGCGTCTTCGTGGGCGTTCTCCTGCGGGTCTACCCCGCACGATTCCGCCGGAGGTTCGATGGGGCGGTGAGGGCGGCGTTCGAGGACGATGTGGACAGGGCGGCAGGTCGGGGAGCAGCGGCTGTGCTTGGAGCGTGGGTGAGGATGCTCGGAGACGCGCTGCGCTCGGCGCCGGCTCAGTGGAACCGCGTGGGGCGGGACCACCGGACTTCGGGAGGGGGGATGAGGACGATGAGAATCGACGACGTGACGAGAGAGCTGGTCCACGCGGCACGGTCGCTGTGGAGCCGCCCACGATTTCTGACTGCGGCGGTCCTGACCCTCGGCCTTGGGATTGGGGCGGCAGCGGCAGTGTTCAGTGTGGTGAACGGAGTGCTCCTCCAGGGTCTTCCCTACGAGGACCCTGATCGCCTCGTCATGGTTTGGAATCGGCTGGAAGGCGAAGGGGAGAGGGTCCAGAACTCTGCACCCTCCTTCCTCGACTATCAGGCCGGCACCGAAGGCTTCGAAGGCTTCGCCGCGATCTCAACCGTGACTTCGAATCTCACGGGCGATGGGTATCCGGCCCTGGTCACGACCGCGGCGGTAACGCCGAACCTCTTCTCGATGCTGGGCGTCGAGGCCGCCCTGGGACGCGTTCTGCTGGAAGAGGATGCTGTGGCCACCGTGGACGGCGGCCAGGCCCCGGCCACTGCGTCGGGGCGGCTCGTTCTGAGCCACGACCTCTGGCAGTCCCGCTACGGGGGAAGCGGTGACGTGGTGGGCCGCACGGTGGGGCTCAACGGCCAGCCGGTGGAGATCGTCGGGGTCCTTCCTCCTGGTTTCCGGATCCACCTTCCGCCGGAAACAGGCGTCCCGCCCCGAGTGGACGGCTTCGTCGTGATGAACACCAGTCGGTTCGCCCGGCTCACACGGCGGGTTCACTGGGTCACCGTCCTGGCGAGACTCCAGCCCGGTGTCACCCTGGACCGGGCGCAGGATGAGATGAGCCGCCTGGCCGCCGAGGTCCGCTCCACCGACGAGTACCATGCCCGAGCGGGAGTCGAATTCGAGGTGGTGCCCCTGGAGGAGGACCTGGTCAGGGATGCCCGCTCAGTACTCTTCGCCTTCGCCGTGGCCGTCGGACTGGTCCTGTTGGTCGGCTGCTCCAACGTCGCGAATCTGGTGATCCTGCGGACCGCCGAGCGGGAGGGCGAACTGGCGGTGCGGACGGCACTGGGCTCGGGCCGCGCCCGCCTCCTCTTGTCCCTCCTGATGGAGAGCGCGGTCCTGGGAGCGCTTGGATGCGGCCTGGGAATCCTGTTGGCACACGGCGGGCTGGAAGTCCTTTCCACACTGTCAGCCGCCGACCTTCCGCGTATAGAAGAGGCAACCATGGACGGGCGTGTCCTCGGGTTTTCCCTCCTCCTTTCCATCGTCGCGGCCCTCGGCGTCGCCGCCGTCGCAACGCTCCAGTTCTCCTCGCCGGATCCGGCGGCGGCCCTCCAGAGGTCCAGGCGCGGGCGCGGTGGGGGCTCGTCTCGTGTCCGGTCCATCCTGGTGGTCGGACAGATCGCGTTTTCACTTGTCCTCCTCCTCGGCGCCAGCCTGACGCTCCGGACCGTGCGGGAGCTGCAAGCTGTGGACCCGGGCTTCGAGGCCGGCCCAGTGGAGACGTTCTCGGTGAGCCTTCCGTCGACGACCTACCAGCCGGATCGGGATGAGACGCAGCGGGCGTTCGCGGAGATCTCGGACCAACTCCAGATGATGCCTCGGGTGAGGCGTGTGTCCGCGGTCTCCGACTTCCCCCTTACCCCCGGCGACGAGTCCGGAGGATGGGCATTGGATGAGGGGGACGATGAGGCGTGGGACCTGAACCGCGCCTCCTATCGAGCAGTGCTGCCAGGATACCTGGAGATCATGGGGATCGACCTGCTGGCAGGGCGGACGATCGAAGAGCAGGACGGGGAGTATGGCCGACCCGTGGCCGTGGTGGACGAGGCTCTGGCCGCCAGGGCTTGGGGCTCCGGCGACGCCATTGGGCGAACACTCGTGATCCAGCGCTTCCGGGAGGACCAGCGCGGGTTCGAGCGAGTGCCGGCGGAGGTCGTGGGGATGGTGAGTCACGTACGCCAGGAGACCCTCGACGCGGAGGGCCTGCCAGGGGTCTATGTCCACCTTGTGCAGCGGTCGCGCCCAACCATGACCTTCGCCGTGGAGGCGGCCGGCGGAACCGGAGGCCTGTCCCCGGACGAGGCCCGGACGATCGTGGCGGCCGTCGAGAGCGAAGCGGCGGTCCACGACTGGCGCCCCCTCAGATCCTACCTCGACGAGGCCCTGGCCCCGAGCCGCCTCGTCCTGTCCCTGACGACCGTATTCGCGGTTCTGGCCCTCGCCCTGGCGGTGGTCGGGCTCTTCGGAGTTGTCTCCTTCGCCGTCACGGCCCGTACCAGCGAGATCGGGCTCCGCATGGCGCTCGGTGCCCGTCGGGAAGATGTCGTGGCGCTCGTGGTAGGAGGCGGGGCACGCCTCGCGTTCCTCGGTGTGCTCGTTGGGGGAGGGATGGCCCTCGTCCTGGCCCGCGTGGTGCGCACTGAGCTCTATGGTGTGCCCTCCATGGATCTGGGGACCCTGGCAGCCGCAACGGGGGTCCTCCTGGCCTCAGCCCTGGCCGCCAGCCTCCTCCCCGCGCTGCGAGCCACCCGGATCCGTCCCCGCGACGCCATCAGCGGAGAGTAGGGATCGATCCTGCCGGCTGGCAGGGCGTCGCCGAGCCGCAGCGGAGGCCTTGGAGGGAGGATGTTGGGAATAGCACCGGTCTTGAGAACCGGCGGGCGCAAGCCCTCGTGGGTTCGGATCCCACCCCCTCCGTGAAGGCGGGCTCGGTAGTCTGCCCACGCCCGGCGGCGAGCGCCTTTCGCCGCGACAGCTCCCAAAGCCGCGCGCGTCTCCGCGCCGGAAGCAAGCCGGCGGTGGTCAGGCAAGCGACGAGGAGCGTGACGCCGACGGCGCCCAAGACGAGGGTGAGGACATCTCTTTTCGCCCTTCGGGAAATCCAACCGGGGTGGGCGTGCTGAAGAGGACCAACGTGGTGAGGCGATTCGGCACAGCGCGAGGGAGGTCTGCGGTCGTGAGCGTGGGTATCCGGTGGGTCGGGCGAGCGTCGGTACGGGCGGATGCGCACGAGCGTCGAGATGATGCGCGGATGGGCGGCGGGTGCACAGGCGGCGGCTGAGCCCGGGTGCGGTGGTGTTTCAGGCGCTCCAGGTCCCGTCGTCTCCGGGGAGGCTCTGATCGAAGGGATCGGACCCCGGGGCCGCATCGCTCGCGTGTCCCATGGCGAAGGCGGATCGAGGGCGAGTAACTCGGTCTGCGGCGGGGCTCGTGCGGGCGCGACGGGCGGTGGATGCTCCGGGGTACGGAGGTGTCGGAGGATGGGCCGCACGACGGCCGGGTCGGTGAGGAACGCGAGGATGCGCATCTCACCGTGGCAACTCGGACACCGCAGGGGGTGGACCTCGTAGACACGGGCGAGGAGCTGGGCCCAGCGACGGCGAGGGCCGCGGTCGACCCCGTGGGCGCATGGGGCGTCGGGTACGGGGCGGTCGAGGTCGGGCCCGGAGCCGGGGTCGAGTTCGTCCACTTCGTCACGCCCGTAGCGCGTCACTTCCCTCCGCCACTTCGCGTTCGGGGCGAAGACCCCGTGGTAGCGGTGCCGGTGCACCCGCGGCGGAGGAATCAGGCGCGCGAGACGGTCGAGGAGTTCGAAGGGCGAGAGCCGGATCCGGGTGCGTCCGTCCCGAGCGGGCCGCGGCAGCTCGTAGACGAGCCGGGCGTCGGGCGAGCTCAGCGACCGCTTGGACGGCTCGGGGCGAAGGCGATGCAGCGCGAAGGGTGGGCGGGCACAGTACCGAAGCAGCCGCTCGAGCCCGGCCCGGTCGTGCGCTGCGATCCGCACCGACCCGTCGAGGCTGAAGCCGCCGGTACCCCGCCATGTGAGCATGTCGGCCGCGTCCGCTTCCAGCAGGAGCCCGCGACGGACGTACAGCCGCAAGATCCGCCGCTGCACGATCGGCGTGAGGGCCCGTGCGCGCTCCGCGTTCAGGTCAGCGGCAGGCCGAAATCGCAGCGGGGCGGCATCCTCGTCGTGGTCACGCGCGAACAGCCCATCGGTAACTGCGAGATGGAAATGAGGATGCGGATTCAGGGCCGAGCCGAAGCGGTGCAGGAAGGAGACGGCGCCCAGGCGGGCATCCTTGGGAAGGGGGCCGCGCACCGAGACCCGAAGCTCGCTGCGAACCGCCCGGAGCAGGATACGAAGCACCGCGCTCGCCAGCTCAGCGTCTCGCATGAGGTGCGGCCGCAGCCGCTTGGGCACGGACAGCACCCATTGCCGCATCGGTACGACCGGAACGACGCCGTCGCTCAGGTGTGCGGCGACCTCGGCCATGCGCCGGTTGGTGCACGAGGGGCAGACGCAGCGTCCCTTGCAGCTAAAGGCCACGAACCGCTCCTGGCGGCAGTCGTTGCAGCGCGCCCGAGCGAACCCGAACGCCAGGATCCCACAGGTGAGGTATCTCCGGAATTCGTGCTCAGTCCAGGGAGGGAGATGCGCCACCTCGTCCGCCTCGGCCATCGCGAGGTAGATCTCCAGGTGATGCTGGACGACCTGGTAGAGGGACGTCTCCTCCGGCCGCCGACGCCGGTAGACGGGGGACGGCGTGAAGCGGGAGCCTGACCGGTGGGGCCGCTCCGGGAGCGGTGGGCCACCGGAACGCGTCCAGCGGTGGGTGGGTCGGGACGGAGACCGGGGCAACATCCAGAACCGTCACCGCCCGTATCGGGCGCTGGAATCGGCCTTCGGGACAACTCACGGTGCATCGGCACACTGTGCCCGAACGGCTGCCCAGCTAGGTGCTGACTACCAGCGGCGTCGATTCTGGCACGGTAGCTCCGTTCCCCGGACCAAATCTCCTATGTGGAAAGATCTGAACGCTATTAGGAAAAGAATGAGCCTGGGTTCGGGGCTGGGCGCTCAGGTTGTCCGACCCGACCCTGTTCGACCCCTGTAGGGGAATCAGCTCGCCGCTGTCACCGGACCGTCGCTCAGGGCCCTGGCCAGGTCCTTCCGTGCAGCGCCGAGCTTCAGGAGCGACTTGACCAGGAGGTCGATCGAGACGCTCGGATCGGCCGCTTCCATCTTGGCCACCCTCGACTGGCTCGATCCTACGATCCGGGCCACCTGCGTCTGATTCAGGTGCCGCTCCAGGCGCCTGGCCCTGAGGTCCTGAGCCAGGGCCAGCTTCATCTCGATGAAGTCGGCCTCGGCATCCGACAGTTCGAGGAAGTCTCGCGCATCGCCGGTCTTCCATCCGGCGGCTTCGAGCTTCTTTCTGGTCTTGGTGTCCATGGCTCTCCTCCTCAGCTGTCCCGGACGCTTCGGTAGACCCGAAGTCGTTCCCTACAGACCTCGATCACCCTCTTCGGTGTTGCCCGGGTCTTCTTCTTGAAGACCTCGAGAATCACGATGGCGTCCGCATCGACGTAGTACATGATTCTCCAGGTCACGTCCTGATCAACGATCCGGAGCTCGTGACACCCTCCCCCGACCGAGGCCATCGGCCGCGAATAAGGGAGGAAGAGCTTCTCGCCCTGTTGGAGCCGCCGAAGAAGGAAGCCCACTTCGAGCCGAGCTTCGTCGGAGAATGGAGGGGTCTTCACCTCTCCGGACAGCCACACCAGAATCTTGTCGTCTGGACTCATGGAGTAGTATATGTCACAAGCGACATATGTTCCAGCGGGAGCGTTCGGTCAACCGGCTGAACTGGTGAGCGTGGCTCAACTTCCTATAACAGAATGTTGCCGGCTCCGCGGCCGCTTCGTGTCCGCTCCGGCCTACATGGCCCGACGCTCTTGTGGCGCGCGAACGAAGTGGCGCTCATTCTCCGGGAGGCGGCTTGTGAGCCCGCAGATGGTGGGCCACGTCGGCAACACAAGAACGTTATCTGAAGTGAGCCTGCCGGCCGGCCGGTACTTCTCAAGCGGCTTGGAGAGGACCGAGTTCAGTAGGATCGGGGCGACCCAGCCCCAAAGAGTCGAATACGCTCAGAATTGCCTCGACTCTGACCGCCCCTGGATTGACCACCTCGATACCCAGCGGCTCATCCGCATGATCGAAGTCGACGAGTAGGTCGTCGCCGATCTCCTCCGTGCGGACGGCTTTCTCGCCCGGACGGTGCCGGAGGTAGATGTAGGCCGCGAACGGGCGACCCTTCCGGTACGTCACCTGGATCGACAAAGCATTCATTGGGCTTCTCGTGCGTACGCTGTCACGACGTAAAGGGCTCGCTCATCTTCGTCCGGCTCAATCACGACTCTCCATTCTATACCCCTTAGCCTGGCCGAAACGATCCACCGACCCACTCGGCTTGATCGCTCGACGGACCTCGCTACGTCGAGCATCTCACGGAGATCCAGTTCGCTGAATCCCCGTTCCTCCATGCGAATCTCAACATGAGAGGTGAACGCCAACTCTCAATCCCACCACTCGGGTCGCTCCACGCAAGCTTCCTCTCGAAATCGGCATGCCCAGCTTCAGATG
The DNA here is from genome assembly GCA_029262115.1 of Gemmatimonadota bacterium. Taxonomy (GTDB): domain Bacteria; phylum Gemmatimonadota; class Gemmatimonadetes; order Longimicrobiales; family Gaopeijiaceae; genus JAJCZZ01. The sequence continues at coordinate 52,370 of JAJCZZ010000086.1, forward strand.
CCTCCACCCCTCTACTACGGTTGGGGAATCATACGACTGGAACCCATCCGCTACGCCAAGTACCGGCTCCTCCCCGGACGTGCCCGGCCGAAGATTCCTGCTGAGACCGCCTGAGCCCACCCAACCGCCATCCCTGGTCGGGCTCATTTCCTATAACGTTCCAGGGTTGCCGACGTGCCGAAGGCATGTCCCGGAGCGAAGCGGAGGGCAAGGGCGCGTAGCGCCCGACGCGGCAACCCGTTGTTACGCGGAGTCGAATTCCTCCGCCCGGTGGCCGTGCTTAGCAGGGCTCGCTCATCCCCCGTCACGAATGCCATCCGTACCACCACATGAATGAACAAGGTCAATTCGAGTTTCGCCCCCCAGCGTCGACCAACATGGGGCGTAGGGGTGCGTCCTCACTCATATCGCCGGACCGTCCGCGAACTGCTCAGGCTCGCTCTGCGACCTCGTCCCCAATCCATCCCCGCTCTTCGAGGACTTCCTGTGCCAGCAAGATCTGCCGTTTCGTAAACTGCTCCTTACGGCTGCCCCAGTCGTACGTACGTCGGATCACCTCGTCCGCCGCGCGAGCGTCCTCGTGCGTCATGACCCAGTGGACAGTGGCCAGCAGCTCCAAGCCGAACGGTGATTCGAATCCCTCGACGAGTCGTGCCACACGCTCGAACCGCTCGCTCGTCCCCGGGCGCTCATCGAGAAGTGCGCGCGCGTCCTTGATTGCTCCGGGTACAAGCTCGACCTCCTTGTCGGGCTCGTCGCCGCCCGCCCCGTAACCCGTTACGTAGTACCCCTCGATCGCGCTCAGTACGTGGCGGAGGTTCTCCGCGTAAGGACCGAAGGGTCCCTTCGACAGCCGCAGTCGAAGAGGCTCTCCAGCCTCCTGCATGAAGTACATCAGCTTGTGCACCTCGAGGAGTGTGACCGAAGGATCGAGTAGGCCATCCAAGTACCGCCGTATGAGCCCAACGAGGGCGGCTCGACCGGGGGTCATCTTCGGCACCTTCTTGCTCCGACGCCCACGGCCCTGCGCCGGGACGCCGCTAGGTTCGAACACGATGACACGCACATCGCCGATGCCTCCGAGGCGCTCATCGATCCGCTTGCGGACTTGGGCCCAATCCAAGCCGCCGAGGCCCGCACCCAGCGGAGGCACGGCAATGGACTGGATCTCGCGGCTGTGAATCTCTTTAGCCAGCGCCTCGAGACCAGCCTCGATGTCTTCGATCCGGGACTTGCCGCGCCAGTGGCGTTTGGTCGGAAAGTTGATGATGTACCGCGGGCCCGTCAGCTCGCGTGTCTCGAAGACGAACATCCTGCCCGGCTGCACCTTCTCCCTCCGACACGCTGCCGCGTAGGCCTTAAAGTTCTCGGGCCACACCTTCTTGAACTGGAGCGCGATGCCGCGGCCCATGACGCCGACGCAGTTCACCGTGTTGACCAGCGCCTCGGCTTCCTCGGCGAGGATATCGCCCGTCTTGTACTCGATCATCGCAGCGCCTCCATTCGTCAGAAGTACCACTCCCGCCGCACTTCGACCGGGGGCCGATGGGACGCATTCGCGGTCATCTGGGCGGCTTGGGCCCTCACGGCCGGGGATGCCACACCGATCCGCTCGACGAGATCGAAAGGGAACCGCTCATGGACTAGGAACTCCGCCTGCTTCCCTTCCCTCACGTCCGGCGTACTGAAGTCCGTCGCCTTGATCGCCTCCCAGTTCAGGTCTGCGAGCTCCTCCGCGCGAGCGCGGAACTCAGCGTAGTACGCCCCCGCATTCGAGAGCGAGAAGGCCCAAGGTGTGCCGTTCACGTCCGCCCAATCGATCACGGCCCTCAGGGTCGGCTTCAAGATGGACGATCGGCCCCTGCCCTCCGCGATATGCCAGCTCAGGATGATTGGCGCGATGAATCACGTACAGCATGATCGATCGCGCACAGAAGTAGAAGGGCACGTAGTCCCCGACGGTCGTCTCGGGATGACAGGAGACGGTGATCTTCTCCATGCGACGTCGCTTAATGGTAGACATCCCGACGACTTGGGTGGCGGCACCGCTCGCCAGGATCTGCCGGTCCGACAGCAACTCACCGCCTGCAAGGATTCCAGCGAGGTTCTCCACGTGGGTGATGTGGTAGATCTTCGGCGTTGCTGGCGGATCGGTCATGGGGGTGGATCGCTGTCATGACGGCCTAAGTTCTCGGGAGCCGCCGATAGCCCGACTCCGGCGCCGCAACAGGACACCCGTCGTCAGGCAGGCACGCCAGCTCGAGTCGTACCGAAGATACGCCGAACCAGCGATGGCCGTCAACGCAGCAACTTGCGGGTCACTCGATGACTGAGAGTCCCGCGCCAGCGCATTTCCCCGAGACAAAGCCGGTCCCATGCCGTCCCACCCCGGTCGAGTTCGATGCCGCGTAACGAATAAGGATTGTTTCCACACTCTACACGCGAAAGCATGCGGGGTCGAGGATCTGGAGAGTGTGGAAACGATCTGTTGTGCTGAACCGCTTCGGGAGGGGTGGGTTGGGAGG
>JAJCZZ010000087.1 GCA_029262115.1 Gemmatimonadota bacterium
ACGGCGGGCCGTGGCCCCCGTAAAGGCCCCCTTTTCGTGCCCAAACAGCTCGCTCTCGATGAGTTCTCGCGGGATGGCGGCGCAATTGACCTTCACGAACGGTCCATCCCGCCGGGGAGAACCGAAGTGAATCGCCCGCGCCACCAGCTCCTTGCCGGTGCCACTGTCGCCCGTCACCAGCACCGTGGAGTCGTTGTCGCGAAGGAGTTCCACCACCCGGAAGATCCGCTGAAACGCGGGAGATTTCGACACGATGCCATGGAATGACGGTGCTTCGTCGACTTTCGGATCGGGTCGCATGATGATGACGAAGCGGCGATCGGGCGTGTCCGGTCCGTTGGACTCGAGCGGCGCTACGCTGACCGAGACCGGTCGGGCGGTGCCTTCCGAGTGGATCAGGCGCGCACGCCACCCCTCCCTTCGCTGGCCCGACTCGACCGCCTCCCGGAACGACGTCCCGGACTCGAAGAGGTCGGTGCCCAGAAGCGCTTCGGCCGGAACCCCGACGAGAGCAGGGCCGGCCCTGCCCGTCAGTTCGGGTACGGCGCCGCCGTACGTCAGGATCTTGAAGTCCTGATCCGTCACGATCCACACCCGTCCGAGGGCGCCGAGCAGGTCGTCGAGAAAGGCGGACGTGGCGGGAGCGGACGTCGCGGGAGCCGCCCGCACTACTTCGACGGCGCCTGTGATGGCTCCCGACTCGTCTCTCAAGACCCGCCCCGACTTATGGACCGCGCGGGTGGAGCCGTTCGCCCCGTAAAGGGTGAGGGGGATGTCCCGGACGGTGCCTTCGTCGAAAACACCGCAACCGCCCAGGCATTCCTGACAACGGTGTAGGGTGAGGCAACTCTGCCCCACGACGTCTTCGGCGGAGAAGCCTGTGAGCCGCTCCATGGCCGGGCTGACGGAGGTCACCATGCGATCTCCGTCGACCTGAAACCAGGCGACACCAGCGAGATCTTCCAGGATTGCGAGAGTCGAGTCCGGTACTGCGGAACGGTCGGCGGCCACGGGGTCCTCCCTGAAACGTCGTGTTTCACAAGATGGCGCGCACCCGGGCCCCGTCCTATCAGGAGTTTTCCGCGAAAGCCCGGCGTCGCTAGGGCCGGCATCGTCCGCCCGCTATCGTGGAAACGGCCATCTCCATAGAATCCCGGTCCCCGACCCGCTCCTTCAGACCCCTCTCCATGAACTCGAGCGCCACAGTGGATGCCGCCCACCCGAAATGGGCCAAAGTCATCGACCACTCGCGCTGCATCGGGTGCCATGCCTGCACGACCGCGTGCAAGTCGGAGAACGAGGTCCCGCTCGGTGTGACTCGCACCTACGTCAAGTATGTCGATGCTGGGGTGTTTCCGGCCGCGCGACGCTCGTTTCAGGTCACACGCTGCAACCAGTGTGAGGACGCTCCATGCGTCACGGCGTGCCCTACCGCGGCCATGCACAAACGCCCCGACGGGATCGTCGACTTCGACAAGTCGATCTGCATCGGGTGCAAGGCGTGCATCGCGGCCTGTCCGTACGACGCCATCTTCATCAACCCCGAGGATCATTCGGCCGAGAAGTGCAACTTCTGCGCGCATCGGCTCGACGTGGGGTTGGAGCCGGCGTGCGTGGTCGTGTGCCCGACCCAGGCCATTTTGGTCGGCGACATGAACGACCCGCTGTCCGCCGTCAGCGACATCATCCACCGGGACGCGGTCAGCGTGCGACGGCCCGAGAAGGAGACGCGCCCCAAGCTGTTCTACAAGGGCGCCGACCAGGTCACGCTCGACCCGTTGGCCGCCCGGCGTCCGGAGGGGGGGCTGTTCATGTGGTCGGAGCAGGGGAACGAGCCCCACCAGGTCCACGCCGGCCATCCGGGGCCCCACAACTCGTCGTCGGCCGCCGCGGTGGTCAGCTACGACGTGGTGCATCGGGCTCCGTGGGATTGGCGTGTGAGCCTCTATACCTTCACGAAGTCGGTGTCGGCCGGGGCGTACCTCGTTCCGCTCCTTGCGGCGCTGGCCGGCCGGCTGGCGTGGACGAGCCCGCTACTGACGACGGTGGCCCCCATCGTGGCCCTCGTCTTCCTGGCCCTGACGGGGGCGCTTCTCGTCTGGGACCTCGAACATCCGGAGCGCTTCTGGATGGTGCTGCTGAAGCCACAATGGAAGAGCTGGCTGGTGCGCGGGGGGTTCATCATTACCGGGTACGGCGCGGCCCTGACGGCGCACCTCGCGCTGGGCTTCCTCGACCGTGGGGACCTGCTCCCGATCCTGGCCTGGATCGCCGGACCGCTCGCCCTTGGCACGGCGGTCTACACCGCCTGGCTGTTCGCGCAGGCGCGGGCGCGCGATCTATGGCAGAGCCCGTTGCTTCCGTCCCACCTGGCCGTTCAGGCGGTCCTGGCAGGATCGGGCGCCCTGCTCGTGCTGTCCCCGGGCGCGGGCACCGGATTCGGCCTCCTCTTCGTCGCGTCCAGCGTGGGGCACGTGCTGCTCGGGCTGGGGGAAACCACAATGGGCCACCCCACCGCCCACGCAGCCCTCGCGGCCCGCAACATGACGCGGGGAAGCTGGGCCCCCCACTTCTGGGGCGGGCTGGCGCTCTCCGTCGCGGGAGCCGCCCTCGTGGCGACCGGGGCCGGGATCCCGGGTGCGGTGGCCGGCCTGGCCGGGCTCTTCCTCTTCGAACACGCATATGTCCAGGCGGGACAGTCCGTCCCGCTGGCATGACCGGAGCCACATGAGTCACGACGAACTGAACCGGCGGGTCAGCGCGGCCCGCTCGGAGACCGAGGCCCGCGGCGAGACTTTCTACCCGGGACCCAGCCGTGTCCATCTGGCCGCCTATCCGCCGAAAGAGCGGTGGCTGGACTGGGTGGAGCTCGACTCGCGGTCGTGGCCGGAGCGGGTGGAGAAGCGGTACACGCTCGTGCCCACCACCTGTTTCAACTGCGAGTCGGCGTGCGGGCTCCTGGCGTACGTCGACCGCGATTCCCTCCAGGTACGGAAGTTCGAGGGGAATCCGGAGCATCCGGGCTCACGCGGACGGAACTGCGCGAAAGGGCCCGCCACGCTCAACCAGATCGTCGACCCCGACCGGATCCTGTACCCGCTCAAACGGGTGGGCGAGCGGGGCGAAGGGAAGTGGGAGCAGGTCGGGTGGGACGAGGCGCTCGACGACATCGCAGGGCGTATCCGCACGGCCATGGTCGAAGAGCGCCACGACGAGGTCATGTATCACGTGGGGCGCCCCGGCGAAGACGGCTTCACGACCCGGATGCTGGCGGCCTGGGGAGTCGACGGACACAACTCGCACACCAACGTCTGCTCCGCGTCCGCTCGCGTCGGGTACAACTTCTGGATGGGCATGGACCGTCCGAGCCCCGACCACGCGAACGCCGACGTGATCCTGCTGGTGTCGAGCCACCTCGAAACCGGTCACTACTTTAACCCCCATGCGCAACGGGTGATCGAAGGAAAGAAGCGGGGGGCGAAGCTCATCGTGTTCGACACGCGGCTGTCCAACACGACCACGCACGCGGATCACTGGCTCGCGACCTATCCCGGGTCGGAGCCGGCGGTGCTCCTGGCCGTCGCCTCCTGGATGATCCGCGAGCGGAAGTACAACCGCACGTTCGTGGAGCGCTGGTGGAACTGGCGGGAGTACATGACCGAGGTCCACGCGCGCCCGGACGCGTCGTTCGAGGACTTCGAGGTGGCGCTCGAGGAGGCGTATGCTGAGTACACCTTTGACTTCGCCGCGGCCGAGGCCGGCATTCCGGCGGATACGATCCGGCAGGTGGCCGAAGTGGTCGCGGGCGCAGGAACGCGATTTTCCGCGCACAACTGGCGCTCCGCGGGGTCGGGGAATCTAGGGGGATGGCAGGTGGCCCGGTCGCTCACCCTGATCAGCGCCCTGCTCGGCGCCCTGGCGGTCGAAGGCGGCACCTACCCAAGCGGGTGGAACAAGTACGTGCCGAAGCCGCCACGGTCGCCCAAGCGGCATCCCAGGAAGTGGAACACGATCCTGTGGCCGGAGGAGTACCCGCTGGCCATGCACGAGCTGTCGTTCCTGATGCCGCACCTCATGCGCGAACGGGGCGGCTACGTGGATACCTATTTTACCCGCGTGTACAATCCGGTGTGGACCAACCCGGACGGGTTTTCGTGGATCGAGATGCTGACGGACGCGTCCAAGATCGGTCTGCACGTGGCCATGACCCCGACCTGGAACGAGACGGCGTACTTCGCGGATTACGTGCTCCCGATGGGGCACGGGTCGGAGCGACACGACCTGACGTCGTACGAGCAGTACGACGGGCAGTTCATCGCCTTCCGACAACCGGTGCTGCGGACCGCGCGCGAGCGGATGGGCGAGAAGGTCACCGACACGCGTCAGGTGAATCCGGGGGAAGTCTGGGAGGAGAACGAGTTCTGGATCGAACTCACGTGGCGCATCGATCCGGACGGCTCCATGGGCATCCGCGAGTTCTTCGAATCGAGGAAGCACCCCGGCCAGAAGATGACGGTCGACGAGTACTACGGATGGATCTTCGAGAACTCCGTCCCAGGCCTGCCGGAGGCCGCGGCGTCGGAGGGGTTGAGCGCGCTCGAGTACATGCGCCGGTACGGTGCGTTCGAGGTGAGTCGGAAGATCGGTCCGGTCTACGAACAGCCGGTGCCGCACGACGAACTCGACGACGTGCATGTGGACCACGAGGGCCGCGTCTACACGCGGGCGCCGGTTCCCGAGAGTCCACGTGCCGCGGGAAGCAATCGGCTGGAGCCGGACGCGGACGGTCGGAGGCGGGTCGGGATCAAGATCGATGGAGATGTGCTGAAGGGTTGGCCGACCCCGTCCGGCAAGCTCGAGTTCTGGTCGCGAACCATGGCCGAGTGGGGCTGGCCGGAGGTGGCGACCCCGACGTACGTGCGCAGCCATGTGCACCCTTCGAAGCTCGACCGCGACCAGATGCCGCTACTGTCGACGTTCCGGGTGCCGATACAGATCCATACGCGCAGCGGCAACGCGAAGTGGCTCGACGAGATCGCGCACACGAACCCGCTCTGGATCCATCCGACCGACGCCGGCCGCCTCGGCATCGAGAAGACGGGCGACCTGGTCCGCGTCGAGACCGAAATCGGCCACTTCGTCGTGAAGGCGTGGATCACCCAGGGGATTCGCCCTGGAGTGGTCGCCTGCAGCCACCACATGGGCCGCTGGAAACCGGAGGGGCAGCCCGGCCAACGGATGAGCATGGCCACCGTCGCGCTCGGTCGGAGTGGTGACACGTGGTCGCTCGAACAGAAGCAGGGCGGGGGAGCGTTCATGTCCGACGATGCGGATACCATGCGTATCTGGTGGACGGACGTCGGCGTTCATCAGAACCTCACGCACGCGGTGCATCCGGACCCGGTGTCGGGAATGCACTGCTGGCATCAGGCCGTACGCGTCCGCCGGGCCGAGCCGGGCGACCGCTTCGGCGAAATCTCGGTCGATCAAGAGAAGGCACAGGCGGCGTACGCGCGCTGGCTGGGAATGACTCGTCCGGCCTCACGCCATTCACCGGATGGGACGCGCCGACCGTACTGGATGGCTCGCCCGGTCCGTCCGGAGCGGGAAGCGTACGACCTTCCGTCGCCGCCACCCGTCACGGAGGCGGAACCCGCCGGGGTGGAGTGAGACGACGTGTCGACCGCTCGCCCCGTTGAGCTGATCCGGGCCTTGGGCGTCTTGGCGGAGATGCCCGCGCCTGAACACGCTGACATCGCATCGGCGCTGGGCCTTCCGGCTCCGCCGAGCGGATCGGAGTGGGCGGATCTTTTCATGTTCCAACTTCATCCCTACGCCTCCGTTCATCTGGGGGCGGAGGGGATGCTCGGCGGCGACGCGAGGGAGCGGGTGGCCGGGTTCTGGCGGGCGGTCGGGCGGACGCCGCCAAAGGAGCCGGACCACCTGGTGGCCCTTCTTGGGCTGTACGCAGGCCTCCTCGACGAGGCGTCCGAATCCTCCTCCGCTCGGGGCGCGCTCGTGTTCCGGAGCGCCCAGGCGCTCCTTCATGAGCACCTGTCCCCGTGGCTGTTCGCGTACCTCGGGCGGGTCGTCGACCTGGGTGGCGACTTCCATCGGGCGTGGGGTGCGCTCCTGCGGGAGGTTCTGTCGACGGAAGCCGCGCGGCCGGGAGGTCCGGAGACACCGGCCACCCACCTGGCCGAGGCGCCCGCGCTCGCCGATCCCCGGAGCGGGAACGGGCCCGACTTCCTGGCCGGGCTTCTGGCGCCCGTCCGTTGCGGCGTGATCCTCACGCGGGCCGATCTGGCCCGAGTGGCCGCGTGGGCTGATCTGGGCCTCCGCGCCGGCGAGCGACGGTATGTCCTGGAGCACCTGCTCGGTCAGGACCCGGTCGCCGTGATGCGCGCGCTGGCCGACCTCGCGCGGGACGCGGCCGCCGGGCATCGAGCGGACCCGTGGGCACCACCGGACGTGGCTGCCTTCTGGGCGGGGCGTGCCGCAGCGTCGGCGGAGCTCCTGACCGAGTTGGCTGCGGAGGGCGCACGGGCCGTGGTCCTCTCAGGTGACGCATCATGAGCCGAATGCGCGCGCGCGACGTGATGGCCGGCGTAAGCGTCGCGCTCGTGGCGGTGCCCCAGGCGATGGCGTACGCGGAGTTGGCGGGCCTGCCCGCGCACCACGGCCTGTACGCCGTGTCCCTCCCCCTGATCGCCGCCGCGTTCTTCGCGTCGTCTCCGTACCTGCAGACGGGGCCGGTGGCCACGACCGCACTACTCACATACGGTGCGTTGGTGCCCCTGGCCGCGCCCGAATCCGCAGAGTTCGTCTCGCTCGCCGCCCTCCTGGCGCTGATCGTGGGCGTGGCGCGCGTGGCCGTGGGCGCTCTCCGACTCGGCTGGCTGTCCTACCTCATGTCCCGTCCGGTTCTCGAGGGCTTCATGGCGGGAGCGGCGGTTCTGATCGTCTCCTCCCAGCTACCGGGAGCCGTGGGTCTGAGCGGAGGCGACGGCGGCGTCCTCGGCCGTGCGCTCCGCGCGCTGGCCGCCCCGGGTGAGTGGAATGGGACCGCGCTCGGGCTCACCGCGATGACCGTCGGAGCCATCGCGTTGGCGCGGCGGGTCCACCCGCTGGTGCCCGGCGTGCTCGTCGCGGCCGCGCTGGGCTTGGCGTTCTCCGTAGCGACGGACTACAGCGGTCCGATTCTCGGAGATATCCCCTCCGGCTTCCCCCCCCTCGTGCTCGCCATGCCGTGGAGCCGCGTTCCCGACCTCCTGCTGCCCGGGCTGATCATCGCGCTCGTGGGCTTCGCGGAGGCGTCGTCGATTTCCCGGGCGTTCGCTTCCGAAGAGCGCTCGACCTGGAGCGCCGACGCGGAATTCGTAAGCCAGGGAGTCGCGAACGTCGTCGCCGGTTTCTCAGGGGGATTTCCGGTCGGTGGGTCCTTTGCACGCAGCAGCCTCAATCGGTTGGCCGGCGCCAGAACCCGGTGGAGCGGTCTGATCACGGGCGTTGCGGTTCTTGCCTTCCTGCCGTTTGCGGGGACGCTCGCGCCGATGCCGACTGCCGTGCTCTCCGGCATCGTGATCGCTGCCGTCGCCAAGCTTCTCAAGCCCCAAAAGCTGATCGGGCTTTGGAACGTGTCCCGCCCGCAGGCGCTCGTCGGATGGACGACGTTCGCGCTCACGCTGCTCCTCTCGCCCAGGATCGACGAGGCCGTCTTGATCGGGATCGTGGTCTCGGGCGTGGTCCACCTCTGGCGGGAACTCCAGTTGGACGTATCGACGTGGCGAGAGGGCGCGGTTCTGCACCTGGAGCCGAGCGGGGTCCTCTGGTTCGCCACGGCCCCGCGACTCGATGACGCGATCCGGGCGGCCGTGGCGGAGGCCTCCGACGTGGATCAGCTCGTGCTCCACTGCCAGGGCCTCGGCCGTGTGGATCTGACGGGCGCAATGGCGCTGGCCGACGTGCTGGAACAGGTGCGCGAGGCCGGTCTGGATGTCGTTCTCGACGGCGTGCCCGAACACGCGCTGCGCGTCGTGACCGGGTCGGGCGCCGCGCCGGACGTGAGCAGTCTGACGTAGGGATTCGCCGCCACCCGCGGCGACTCTCCGCTACTCGGACGTGATCGCGCGTACCGGGTCGACACACGCGGCCCGCCGCGCGGGAACCCAGGTCGCGAGCAGGGCCGCCACGGTGAGCACCAGGGCGGCTCCGCCGAAGGAGGTCGGGTCCTGCGGAGCGACTCCGTAGAGCTGGTTCTCGATCAGGCGGGTTCCGGCCAGCGTGAGCCCGACGCCCACGCCCAGCCCCACGACCACCGCGAGCAGGCCCGAGCGCACCACCATCCACCCGATCTCGGAAGCGCGTGCGCCGACGGACATGCGGATGCCGATTTCCCGCGTGCGCCGACCGACCGTCTGGGCGATCACGCCGTAGAGGCCGATGCTGGCGAGGGCGGCGGCCATGACGGCGAGGGCGGCGAGAAGCCGCATCGTGAACCGCTGGACGGCCACGGACTCTCCGATACGGAAGGTGGCTTCGGTTACGTCGATTGGGGTGTCTGGCGCGGCCACTCGCAGCGCGGCGACGATCTGGCTCATCGCGTCCGCCCTGGAGCCACGTGTACGCGCGAGCAGGGTGCCGTCGGCGTAGCTCGGCGTGTACAACTGCCTGGTCGGCGGCGTGGACGAGATTATGCCCGTGGCCGGAACGTCCGCCACGACCCCGACGATCGTGTGCCATTCACCGTCGCCGATCCGCATTTGCTGGCCCAACGGACTCTGATCCGGCCACAGATCTCTCGCGGTCGACTCGCCCACGATAAAGACGTCGGCTTCGTCCGTCGCCTCGGCCTGAGTGAACGTCCGTCCCGCGAGGATTGGCTGGCCGATCGTCTCGAAATACCCGGGCTGGACTCCGTACCCGAAGAACGGTCGCCCGGCCTCTTCCGGGTCGACGGTGCGCCCTTGCACTTCGAGCGTCCCGAAGTAGACGCCACCTGGAACGGGCGGAAGCCCGGACGACATGGACGCGGACTCCACCGCACCGAGCCGTTCGACGGTCGAACGGATCGCCTCCAGAGCGGCGTCGCGATCCGGCCCCTGCGGGTAGGTCCAGCTCGGAAGCGACAGGCTGGCCACGACCAGCCCGTCCGGTTCGAAGCCGACATCGGCTCCCTGGACGGCCGCCATGGTCCGGATGAGCAGGCCCGACCCGACGAGCAGTGCGAACGACAGCGCGACTTCGGAAACCACGAGGAGCCACCGGACCCGCTGGGACCCCTTCCGCTCCGACCCCGGCCGGTTCCCCGCGCGCAGGACCGAGAGAGCGTCGGCGCTGGCGCCTTGAATCGAGGGGAGCATCCCGAATACGAGGCTGGTCAGGAGGCCGAGCCCCAGTGCGAACCAGAGCACAGGCGGATCGATGGCCACTCGACCGAGGGCGGGCAGGTCGCTGGGGTGGAGGGCGCGGGTCGCGCCGACGCCCGCGAACGCGGTCAGCACGCCCAGGCCGCCCGCCGCCAGTCCGAGCAGCAAGCTCTCCAGAACGTGCTGGCGGATGAGCCGACGTCGTCCGACCCCCATGGCAATCCGGACCGCGGTATCGTGTCTGCGGGCGTCGGCCCGGTTGATCAGGAGCGCGCTCACGTTGAGACAGGCGATCAGCAGCAGCAGCCCGACCGCCCAGGCCAGCGTTGTCAGAGCGTTCCTCAGACGCCCTCCGGCGAGGGTGCCCGCCGCGGTGGCGGTTCCCCCGAAGCGGGGCGCTTCACCGGCCTCGGCCGCGGCGCGGGTGACCAAGGTATCGATGCGCTCCTGAAACGTCTCGAGCTTCGCATCCGGGCGCAGCCTCGCCACCACGAAGCTCACGCGATCGGCAGGCCGGAGGGGGAGGTAGACGCCTGGCGGCGTCGGGATCCCGGTGGGAAGGGGCGCGTCTCGGGGGCCCACGCCCACGACGGTCCACGGCTCCCCGTCCAACTGGATGGCCCGGCCGACCACGCCCGGGTCCGCCCCGAAGAGGCGCGTCCAGGTGCCGTACCCCAGGATCACGGAGTTCGGCCCTCCGTCGATCAGTTCCTCCTCGACGAAGCTCCGCCCGACCACGGGTGCAATCCCCAGGAAACCGAAGTAATTACCGGGGATGCGTGGCGACGACAGCGTCTCGGGAAGGCCCTCAGCGGTCAGGGTCTTTTGTCCCGATCCCATGGGCAGAGTGGCCTCGACGAGATCGGCCTGGCTACCCCAGACGTCTGCCTGCTCCGCCGTGGCTGGGAACATCCCTCCGCCACCGGCCGTGCGCCACAGAGTGACCATGCGGTCCGCTGCCTCGTACGGCAGCGGATGCGTCAGCGTGTGGCGTATCGTGCTGTAGACGGCGGCCGACGCACCGATGCCGAGGCCGAGCGTGACCACGATGAAGAGGGCGTGTCCCGGGGTGCGCGCCACGGCGCGGAAGGCGTGCACCGCGTCGTCCGCGAGGCGATGACTCCAGGCCGCCGTTGGGTCCGGCCCACGGCCGATGGCGGTGTCGGCACGGAGTCCGGGGCCGGCGCCGCGACTTCGGCCGGCCCGCTGACTCTGGCCTGCGCCCCCATGCCGAGCCTCCACCGCCGCCCGCAGCAGCGCGAGCGCCTCTCTCCACCAGAGCCGGACTCGCTCCACGGGAGACGTGGCCGACGCCACTACCTCGTCGTGCGTGGCCAGGAGGTCGGCGCCGAGGCGGTCGTACATCCGTCGGGGCAGCACCAGGCGAGCAAGTGCGGCGAAGAGCCACCGCCCGGGCCTCATCGACCGCCCTCGGGCGCGAGGGAGTCCTCCGGCGCGAGTCCGCGTGCTCGCGCCAGGGAGAGGACGCCGTTCAGCCGTTGGGCCTCCGCGCGCACGAGTCGGCGACCGCTCTCGCTGATCCGGTAGGAGCGGCCGCGCCGACCGTCGGTGGGTGAGCCCTCGCCTTCCTCGATCAACCCTCCGTCCAGCAGCCGCATCAATGCCGCATAGAGGGTGCCGGTGCCCGGTGACAGGACGCCGCAGGACTGCGCCTCCACCGCCTGCATGAGCGCGTACCCGTGCAGCTCCTCGCCGGCGAGGGCCAGCAGGATGGCGGTCGAAATCGGGGTGAGCGGCAGCGTTTGATCGGCGGGCATGGGAGCGGCTCCAGCGAAGTCCGATGAACAACATATCGATGATCGTACTATTCCGATGGCCGACACGTTCGTCAAGGTTGCCTCGGCACCTGCCTGGCGGAGGAGCGCGTGTTCCGGGAAACGAACGAGCCGGCTTCCCCAGCCGGTCCCAAGCAGCGAGGGCCGCCCCCGCCGGTTACGGCGGAGACGGCCCTCGGTTCATGGTGTGCCGTCGGTGGTGCGCAGCGGCGCGACGCCGCTCCCCCACCTCAGTGGATCAGTCGCAGTTCCCGGAAGTCGTCCCAACGGACCGAGACCTCCCGACCGTTCTCCGTAACGCTGATGCCGCGGTTTCCGTCATCCACATCGTTGGACCCGCGCAGATCGAAGCTCCGCCCGTCGAGCAACTCGACGCGGGCGCCCCGTCCGGTGCGCTGGATCCGAGCGATCTTGGAGAACTCGATCTGGTACTCGACGCCGTCCTCGGTGCCGTTGAGCATCTCCCACGTGTCGGCCTCGTCGCGGTCCCAGAGGACTCGACCCGTGAATTCGCCCGCGTCGGTCACGAGCGTTCCGCGAATCGGCTGGCCGCCGTCGAACGTCTCGTAGGGCGCGTCCGCTTCGGGCTCGTGGAACCAGACCATCTCGAAGTCGTCCCATTCGACCTTTATCTGGCCGAGCGCCGCATCCGACACGGTGATTCCGTTGTTCGAACGGTTGACGTCGTTCGTGCCCCGGAGCGTGAGTTGCTCGCCGGAGTGGAGGTTGACGCGGGCGGCCGACCCCGAATGGCGCTCGATCGAGGCGATCGTGCCGAACGGCACCTTCATCCGGCGGCCGTTCTGGTCTCCGTCGAGGATGTCCGTGCTGTAGATCTCATCGACGTCCCAGGTGACGTGCCCGGTGAACATCCGACCCGAACGGGTCTTGAGCGTCCCGTAGAGTCTGGCCTCGCGCGCCGGCGTATCCTCGGGAGCGGCTTCGAAGTCGACCGTCGCCAGATCCCGCCACTCGAACGAACTCACGGAGCCGTCCGCGTCGACGACCTGGATTGCGCGGAGCCCGGAGCCGAGATCGGTCGAGCGCGACGAGAGCCGGACCCATTCGCCCGACTTGAGGTGGAGCATGGCGCCGTCGCGGCCACTCACTTCGATCCGGGTCACATGCCCGAAGCGGATGCCCGCCTGGGTAGCGCCACGATTACGATGCTCCTTGTTTGCGTCGAGCAGGTCCGACCAACTGCCCTCGTTCTTGTCCCAGCGGATGTAGCCCCGGTGGGCCCAGCCGTCCCGCGTCGTGATGGTCCCGTACAGGCGGTCGTTGCCTCCGAACGTCGCCAGTGGCGCCGCAGGCTCGACTTCAACGTCGACCACAACCGGTGCTGGCATCTCGCGAATCTCCAGCCGGACCGGCGCCGGTCGGTTGCGGTCGTTCGCCATCAGTACGCCTCCCGTGACCAGGATCCCGAACAGCGCCGAAGCGGCGATCGTGGTGAGATTCTTGGCGTCTTCCTTGAACTCCGGCTCCCTTCTCCCAACTGGCGCGCGCATTCGACTCCTCCCGTCGGCCCGTGTCGTTCCCTGTCTGGCTTCCCTACGTTGAAGGGGCACCAGAGTTTCCTTTCGACCATTAGACGTAATGAGTGCCCGAATGGTTCACCAACCTGAATCACCTGGGGGATGTCTTCGTAGTGAATAGGGACGGGATTGCACCGTCGCACTGAGTACGAAGCTCGAAGACCGAGCCCCACTCCGAGGGGGAATACATGTTTGGACTGATTGCCGCAGGGATCGCTGGGGCCACTGGCCTGGTGGGTCACCTCCGTTCACGGAAGTTCGTCGGACAGCGGCTGCGCTATACGAGTCTGGTCGAGAAACCGATGATCGGCGTCTGGGCGGGCGTCGCCACCACCGTCGTCGCCGCACCACTCGTCGCCTTGCTCCCGATCGTGGGCGCCGGCACCGCCATCGCGGCGGGACTTGGGGTGGGTACGGGCGTGGCGTTGGGCGTCGGAGACGCGAAGAAGCCGCCGCTCCTGGAGGACTGAGGGGGGGGCGAGACGGGAGGCGCAGTCGTGGGAACGTTCCGAGCTAGGCGCCGGTCGGGCGGTTGCTTGGGTCGGTGCCCGTAGGGATGCGCCCAGCTTTAGGCAGCCCGCCGTCCGGGGCGACTGGATGGCGGTTCCCGCCCACTCCCCGCAGCCGTCGAAACAACAGCAGGTGCCCCACCAACGCCAACTGCACGAGGACGGTGGGCAACCAGACGTAGGGGAACGTGCCGGGGAGCAGATTCGGCGGACCTTCGGTGAACACCCGGAACGGCACAGGCGTCGCGAGGTCAGCGATCGCCACGATGTTCACCAGCAGGGCGAGGCCCATCACGTTCCAGACGTGTAGCGCCCACGTAGGCAGCGTTCGCCTCATCATCCACAGCTTAGAAGGCCCCCGGTGACGCCCGTAACGATGTCGAAGTTGCGGCCCGAGTGGGTCATGACGAGCGGGATCACCTCCTCCGTCGAGAGCCGATGGAGAATCAGCTCGACGGGGACCCGAAATATCTGATAGCCGACCAAGGCGGCCAGCGGAACGGAGTTGGCGAGAAGCAGCCCGGCGCGCGAGGCCGAGAAGCCGACGGTGAGCGCCCTCAGGGGTCTTCCCCCTCGCCCTACGAGATCACCGGGATCCCCCGTGCCCTCAACTGCTCGTTCAACGCCGGCAGATCCACGCGCAGAAGGCGCTCCATCAGTCCCTGGGCGTCCGTGAAGCGCTCTTTCAGCACCTCGTAGACCTCGTGCTGCTGCGCGGTCGGGGCGAAGTCCGCGGAGAAGCGGCCGACGTCGCTACCGAGCGCCGCCATGCGTCCGTACAGCTTCATGGGCGCGCGGAACGCGTCTTCCCGTGCGCCGGACAGGCCGAGGTCGAAGAGCCGTCCCTCGACTTCGAGCAACTTCTCCCGGAACTGCGAGGCGGCTTCCGCCACGGCCTCCGCGTCCGCCTCCACCCGCGTCAGATCCTGCAGGTCCTCGATCTGCTCACGAATCCACTCGAGTCGGTCGATCATCTGGCCCATCTCCTGGAGATCGTCCCGGAGTGCCAGCGAGAGGGCGACCTGCGCCCGGATCTCCTCCATGGTGCCCGAGGAGTTCGGGTCCTTCAGGACTTCGACCGCCGTCTCAACAGTCTCGCCTCCGGCGCTGATTCGCGCCGTATACACACCGGGCACCACGAGCGGCCCCCGCTGACCACCCGTCAGGTCGAGATCCCACGTCCGCAGGCGCCGGGTGCCGTCCTCCTCCATGGCAATCCACGGCATATCCGGCGGGGGCGTCCGCAGGCGCGGGGCGTCGGGCGACTCGTAGCGGAGGTCCCACTGGATGCGGTTCAGGCCCGGAGTCCCGCGACCGGTCAGCGTGCGGATGACCTCGCCGTTCGGGTCGACGATCTCAGTGGTCATCGCCCCCGCTGAGCCATCGCCCAGCCACACCTCGAGGGCCGCGCCGTAGCGTGGGTTCTGTCCGAAGACGTGGCTCGGCGTGCTCTTGAGACCCTGGATCGCCTGGAAGCGGTAGGCGGGCATCGGATCCACGACGTGCAGCGAACGAGTCATGACTTCGGAGTCGAGCGCGCGCAGTCCGGTAATGTTGTCGAGGATCCAGAAACCGCGTCCGTACGTACCGACGACCAGGTCGTGGAAGTACGGTTGGATGGTCAGCCAGTAGACCGGAGCGGCGGGGAGGTTGTTCTTGAGCCGCATCCAGTTGGCGCCGTCGTCGAGCGTGAACCAGACGCCGTTGTCGGTGCCGGCGAATAGCATGCCCGCTCGCACCGGGTCCTCCCGCACCACATGGACAAACGAGAAGGGCGAGCGCTCGATGCCTCCGTCGATGCGCCGCCAACTCCGGCCGAAGTCGGTCGTCTTGTAGACGTACGGGTCGAAGTCTCCCATCTGGTGGAAGTCCACGGTGGCATAGGCGCTACCGGCGCCGGTACGGGACGGCTCGATGTTGGAGAACTGCCCGTACTCGGGAAGGCCGGGAAGATTGCCCGAGACGTTGTCCCACGTCTCGCCGCCGTTCCTGCTGACGTGGATCTGCCCGTCGTTGCTCCCCGACCAGAGCACGCCCTGCTGGACGGGGGACTCGGCCAGCGCGTACAGCACCGAACCGTCGAACGTCATCAGGTTGTCCGTGGTCATGCCTCCGGAGTCCTGCTGCCGGCTCTTGTCGTTCTGCGTCAGGTCGGGAGAGATCACATCCCAGCTCGCGCCTTTGTCGCGCGTCCGGTGCACGTGCTGGCTCCCCACGTACACGGTGTTGTTGTCGTGCGGAGAGATGACGACCGGAAACGTCCAGTGCCACCGGTACCTGAGGTCGGCGGGCTTCCATCCGTACGCGGCTTCGGGCCAGACGCGGACGTTACGCGCGTGGCCGGTGGCAGGGTCGAAGTATTCGAGTCCGCCGTCGTAACAGCCGGACCAGACCTCGTTGTTTGCCGCGGTGTCCGGAATGGCGAATCCCGACTCACATCCCCCGACTCCCGACCAGTGACCGACCGTGATTCCGCCCGCTCGCGAATTCGACGGCCCTTTGTAGGACCAACCGTCCTGGCGGTTGCCGTAGACGTTGTACGGCACCTCATTGTCCGTGAAGACATGGTACATCTGCGCGATCGGAAGGACGATCCGCTCGAACGACTTACCCCGGTCCAGGGTGATGGTCGCGCCGCCGTCGTCCGCCACCATGAATCGATCCGCGTTCGTGGGGTCGATCCACACATCGTGGGTGTCTCCGCCGCCCCGCGGCGGGTTCGGTACCAGCGAGGCGCCGCCGTCCTGGCTCATGCCGAAGCGCACTGACGCGAAGTACATCCGGTCGGGGTCCTCGGTGTCGACCCTCATCCGAGTGTAGTACGAGGCCCGCTCCGCCATGTCGTGATCGCGGTTCATCATCCTCCAGGAACGACCACCGTTGTCCGACCGATAGAGCGTGGGATGGTCCAGTTCGAGAAGGGCGTAGACCCGGTCGGGGTCCGAGTGTGCGATGTCCACGCTGACCTTACCGACCAACTCATCACGTCCGGGCAGGCCGCCCCCCACCTTCGCCCACTGATCCCCTCCGTCTCGCGTTACATAGACGCCGCCCCCGGTGCCCGCGGAGCGGAGTCCCCAGGGGTCGACGCGAAGTGACCACATCCCCGCGAACAGGATGTCCGGGCGGCGCGGGTCGATGGAGAGGTCGGCGCACCCGGTTCCCTCGTCGACGAAGAGCACGTGTTCCCATGTGCCGCCTCCATCGGTCGTGCGGTAGATGCCACGGTCCTGTTGATCATCGTAGGCGTGGCCGAGCGCGCAGGCGTACACGATGTCCGCGTTTCTCGGGTGAACCACGATACGACCGATGCGGCCCGTCGCCTCGAGGCCCATGTGCGTCCACGTGTCGCCCTGATCGAGCGACTTGTAGATCCCATTTCCCATGGCCAATGCCGGCCGGATGATGAAGGTTTCGCCGGTGCCGGCCCACACCTCGTTTGGCGCCGTGGGCGCCATGGCCAGCGCGCCGATGGACTGAGCCTCCTCGTCGTCGAAGGTGGGTCGCCAACTCGCTCCGCCATTCTCCGACTTCCAAACTCCGCCCGACGCAGCGCCCACGAGGATGACCATCGGGTTTCCGGGCTCGCCCACCACCGCGATGGCGCGATTGCCCTCCGGGCCGATGTGGCGGAACCGGTACCCGTCGAACGTGGAGGGGTCGAGATCCTGTCCTACGGCGGGAAGAGCGCCCAGGAGAAGGGCGGGGAGGAGCAGGGGGAAAATACGCACGGCGCGGCCTTGGCTTGAGCACGAGTGTCGACGCGGATGCGCGGCATCCAGGCGTCGGCGCCAAGCTGCCGCCGGCTGGGTACGTGCGTCAATCCGGTTGGGCGCGCCCCGGTGGGGGCGCGGGGGGGGGGGCCAACACCGCCAGGGGCATTTAATCGCCGGGGAGCGAGGCGAAAGGGGAAGGCGGCCGGGGACCCTCTCGTGGAAGGCCCCGGCCGTCCACGCCTCAAGCCACAGGGCGGCCTTTGACCTGGCGGTAGATGGCCAGGAGGATGATCGCGCCGATGACCGAGCCGATCAGTCCCGACGCTCCGCCGTCACCCACACCGATCATGTTGAAGAGGAAGCCACCGAGCAGCGACCCGGCGATACCGAGGATGATGGTCACGAAGATCCCACCCGGGTCCTTGCCGGGCATGATGAGCTTCGCCAGGGCGCCGGCGACGAGGCCGAGGATGATCATCCAGATCATGGACGTATTCCTTTTGTGTGGAGCGGAACGATACGACGAACTGGTCGCCAGATCGATGCAAGGTCCAGGCCGGTTTCGGTGAAGCGGGACCGGAACTTGCAAACGGTCGCACGCACGGGCGCCACGTGTGGCGAAACGTGTAGCAAGGCCGGTCCGGATGGGCCGGTCGGCGAGTTCAATACAGGACGAGTGAGCGGATGACGGGGGATCTCGACTTTCGGA
Organism: Gemmatimonadota bacterium; assembly: GCA_029262115.1. Classification (GTDB taxonomy): domain Bacteria; phylum Gemmatimonadota; class Gemmatimonadetes; order Longimicrobiales; family Gaopeijiaceae; genus JAJCZZ01. Next base: position 17,637 of record JAJCZZ010000087.1, read on the forward strand.
GCCGGGCAAGGCATCGGCCGGCTACCGGTTCCATGCGACACGGAGCACGATTTGCGGCGGCTCTCGGGACGATCGCGGTCCTCGCGGTCCCTCTCCTCGGTCAGGACGCACAACTTGAGCACGCTCCACCGCCAGCCGTCGTGCCGGACGAGTTGCTCGGGCGCGAAAGAGTCACCACAACCCCGGGACAGCGGTATGATGCCGGGGCGATCCATCGGTTCTTCTTTGGGGACCTGAACCGGGACATCTGGACGATCCCCTTCGAAGTACCGGTCCTGAATCTCGACTCCGTCGCCGGCGGACTCGAGGTCGACCAGTTGAGTGGCGGCCTCCAGACGCTCGGCCTGCGACTGGCTGGAGACGACGGCCAGGTCTACCAGTTCCGCTCCATCGTGAAGTCGCCGGAGCGCGCGATTCCAGGGCCCCTCCTCAGTACGCCGGTCAACGATGTCGCTCAGGATCAGATGGGCGCCCAATTCCCTCTGGGTGCACTGGTCGCCGCCGAAATCACGGAGGCCGCCGGCATCCTCGTCGCGAAGCCGCGGGTCGTCGTCATGCCCGATGATCCGAGACTCGGTGAGTATCGAGAGGCGTTCGCCGGGCGAATGGGGTGGATCGAAGTCCGTCCCAACGAGGGAGAAGGCGATCGCCCTGGCTTTGCGGGGTCCACGAAGGTCACGGGAACCGAAGCGCTGTTCGAGCGCCTCCAGGAAGGCTCCACCGACTTCGTGAACCAACGGAAGCTCCTTCGCGCCCGACTCGTCGACTTCCTGCTTCACGACTGGGACCGGCACATGGACCAGTGGCGCTGGGCCAGCTTCGAGGAAGGCGACCGGGTCCGCTGGGATCCGATCCCTCGGGACCGGGATTGGGCCTTTTCCTCGATCGACGGGGTCTTTCCGCGGCTGAGCGCGGTGTACTTCCCCCAATACACGGGCTTCAACGACGATCGCGTCGACATCCAGCACCTCACGTGGTCGGCGCAGCTCGTCGACCGGACCCTCCTGACGGGCCTGGACCGCGGGACCTTCCATGCGGAGGCCCGCTCTCTCCAGCAGGCCATCACGGACCAGGTCATCGAGGACGCCGTCGGTGTGCTCCCCGAGCCTTACCAGCAGGCGGTCGGGGCGCGGCTCATACGGGGACTCCGGCTTCGTCGTGACGCCCTCCCAGACATCGCGGACGAGTTCTATCTGTATCTCGCGGGGTGGGTCGACGTCTTCGGAACGGAGGAGGATGAATCGGTCGTCGCGACTCGCTTGGACGGTGGTCGGCTGCGGGTCGAGGTTCGTTCGCCGGGGCCCGAGGGTCACACGACGTACGACCGGACCTTCGTGCCGGGTGAGACCGGTGAGGTCCGGCTCTACCTGCTGGACGGCGACGACGAGGTGCGGATTACGGGCACCGGGCCCGGTACCATCCGTCTGAACATCGTTCCCGGAGACGGCGACGACCGCATCTCGGACGACACGTCGGGCCAAGGCGTTGGGGTCTACGGTGACAAGGGGGACGACGACTTCGAACTCGGACGTCGAGCCTGGGTCACGGGTCGGTTCACGGGCGAGCCCGAGATCGACGATGCCTACCTGATCCTCAGTCGGCGCGACTGGGGCACGTCGGTGATTCCCCGTCCGGAACTCTCCTACGATTCGGACGAAGGTGTCTACCTGGGCGCGTCCATCACCCGGTACGGGTACGGCTTCGAGTACGACCCCTACCGGAGCCGGTACCAGGCCAAACTCATGAACGGCCTCGCGGCGGACCAGTGGAAAGGCTCGGTGGAATTCGAGCGTCCGTTCTCTCATGGGAGATGGCGCGTCTGGGCGGACGTGGACGGACACACCGAACTGCCGACCCGCTTCTTCGGCCTCGGCAACGACGTGGCGGCTCCAGGCGATGAGGACGACTACAAGACGGTGCGCTCGAGCGTCGCGACCCGGACGGGGATCCGCTTCCGACCGGATGAGACGTGGCAATTTGGAGTCGGCGCTGCCCTCAGGGCCTCGGGCGCCGTGGACCCCGGAACGCCCGTCGCGGCCCCACTCGTGATCTACGGATCGGGCGACTTCAAGCAAGCCGAACTTCAACTCCACGCTCAGTTCGACAGCCGCGACGACCTGTCGCTACCTCGGAAGGGGCTGGTGGCCCGCCTCGAGGCGAAAGCGGCCCCGGCGCTGCTCGACGTCGCGTCCACGTTTGGGACCGGTGAAGTCACGTTGCGTGGTTTCCTGCCTCTCGGGAAGCTCCCACTGGACCCGGTCATCCACCTGCGCGGGGTCGGCCAGACCACGTTTGGCGACGCCCCGTTCCGTGACCTGTCGTACCTGGGCGGGCAGGCGACCCTCCCGGGGCTGGCGCGACGCCGATACCTCGGTACGTCCATGGCGTCGGGGGGCTCGCTCCTCCGCCTGAAGCTGTTCGACACCAACCGGCTGTCCGGGCTGGATGTCGGAGTCCACGGAATGGCTGCGACCGGTCGCGTCTGGCTGGACGGTGAGTCGTCGGACACGTGGCATTCGTCGTATGGCGGTGGCATTTGGGTGCACTTCGACCGGCTGAATCGAACGGGGAGCCTCACACTCGCGCAGGGCGAGGACAGGCTTCACGTCTACCTGAATCTGGGCTTCATCTTCTAGAGGCTGCCAGCTCTTGGGCGGCCGACTTCACCCCACGCGTTCCACTTCACCGACGCGGCCCAGCGTTGCCGTGCTACCGGCACTATTTCCGGTCTGGCGGGATGCAGTCGCGAAAGGGGCGGACGGCTGCTGCGCTACCGGCGCTATTTCCGGTCTGGTCGGATGGAGTCGCGGGCGGACGCCCACTTTGCAGTCCCACCCTTCCCGATCTGCGGGGCCGCGTCGCCCGCCCACGCTTGAAACCTCCCCTCTTGAAACCTCCCGCCTGAAACCCCCCAGCATCACCCTCCGTACCTCAATACATACATTCTTGTCATTGGGGTCCAGCGTACCGGTACTCGTGACCGATCGTCATCGGAGGACGCATGGGACGAGACGGACGTCTGGGCGAACTGGAGCAGATGATTCTCCTCGCGGCTCTTCGGCTCGGTGACGAGGCCTATGGGGTCGGGATCATGGAAGAACTGGATGCTGCCGTAGGACGCCGGGTCTCGCGAGGAGCGGTCTACGTGACGCTGAACCGACTCGAAGACAAGGGATGGCTCGCCTCCTCCTCGGCGCCGGCGGAAGGCGCCCGTGGGGGCCGACCCCGCCGAGTCGTGACGGTCACTCTTGGGGGAGTGGCCGAGCTGCGCAAATCTCGTGACGCCCTGCTCACGCTCTGGAACGGTGTCGAAGACGCGCTGGCGAGTCCCGGGAAGTGAACGAGCCCGACCCAACTCCGCCGAGGATCCCGCAGGCTTTGCTCGAGCGGCTGCTGCTGCCGACGAGTCGGACGGAGGCCCTCCTGGGCGACCTGAACGAAGAGTTCGTCGCCCGGTCCGCGATACACCCACTCCGCGCTCGACTGACCTACTGGACCGATGCGCTCGGCATCGCCGCGCGGGCCGTACGCCATGCCCGCCGCCCAGCCCACCACCTGCCCTCTCTTCGGGAGCGGACCATGGACGCACTCTTCCGCAACACCACCTACGCGCTCCGGCGCCTTGCCCGCAGCCCCTTCTTCACGGCGGTGGCGGTCATCTCGCTCGCCCTGGGGATCGGCGCCAACACCGCGATGTTCAGCGTGGTGAACGCGGTCGTTCTCAGGGACCTCCCGCTGGAAGAGCCGGAGCGGCTCGTCGACGTCTACTGGCAACTCGAGGGCTTTTCGCACGGGGCGCTTTCCGTCCCGGACTTCCGTGACCTGCGCGAAGCCACCATCGATGTGTTCGAGACGGTGGGCGGTTCAGAATTGACCCTCGTGCCGGCGGAGGGCGACGGCTCCGTTGAGATGCTGACGACGGAGGCGGTGACCGGCGGCTACTTCGACATGCTGGGCGTTCGTCCGGCAGTCGGTCGGCTCTTTTCGGGCGAGGACGACGTGGCTATCGGGGCCCACCCCGTGGTGGTCCTGGGCCACGCCCTGTGGCTCCGGCGGTTCGGTGGCGACCCGGGAGTGGTCGGGAGCGAGCTCCGACTGACGGGCCGGACCTTCACCATCATCGGGGTCGTCGAGCCGGCTTTCAGCGGGTCGATACGCGGGTTCTCTCCCGACATCTACGTGCCGTTGACGATGTTCAGCGTGGTCCAGCCCGGGTCCCGTATCTTCGAGGAGCGGGGAAACCACGGGTTTTTCGGAAAGGGGCGGCTGCGTCCGGGGGTGACACTGGCTCAGGCGGATGCCGCCACCGAGAGGCTCGCCGCGACTCTCCGAAGCGCCCATCCCGACGACTGGGTCGCATACAATCGCTTCGTTCTGGTACCGACCGCGGACGTCATCATGAACCCGATGGTCGACCGGGTTCTGGTCCCAGCCCTCGCGCTTGTCATGGCGGTCGTGGGTATGGTCCTGCTGATTGCCTGCGCGAATCTGGCTTCCTTCCTTCTCACCCGAGCCGCGGACCGCCGCAAGGAAATTGCAGTGCGGTTGGCCATGGGGGCGTCCCGGGCGTCTCTCGTGGGGCAACTGTTGACGGAGAGCACGTTGCTTGCCGTGGCCGGCGGTACGGTAGGTGTGGGGTTGGCGGTGTGGGCGCTCGACGTATTGGTGTCGGCGGACTTACCACTGCCCCTGCCGATTACGCTGGACCTGTCGCTCGACACATCGGTCCTGCTTTTCAGCCTGCTCGTGACAGCGGCGGCCGCGCTCTTCTTCGGACTTGCGCCGGCTTGGTTTGGGACGCGCACCGACCTCGCAGGCACGTTGCGTGACGAGGCGGCGAGCGCTGGCAGAGGGCACGGGTCACGGCTCCGAGATGGGCTCGTGGTGCTTCAGGTTGCGGTGTCGATGGTACTCCTCGTCGCCGCCGGCCTCGCGCTACGTAGCCTGGACGCATCCAGGCGCGTCGATCCGGGATTCGGTGCGGGACCTGCCGCCGTCGTAGACTTTCTCCTCCCGGACGATCGCTCGACGGGTGAGACACGGCTTGCCGCCATCGACGAGATCGTGCGGCGCGTGGAGGGCCTTCCGGGGGTACTCTCCGTTGGGTTCACGACCAACCTGCATCTCAATGCCACCGGCACCAGCCAGGTGAGGGTTACGGTCGAGGGTGTCGAGCCGCCGGCCGGCCAGGACCACTTCGACGTGGACGGCTCCTCCGCCGATGCGGCGTTCTTCGCGGCTGCGGGGATCGAACTACGGGAAGGTCGACTCTTCGATCCGAATGGGGGCCCGGCGTCCGAGCCCGTGGTCGTGGTGAACGAGGCGTTCGCGGAGCGCTTTCTGGACGGCTCCGCCCTGGACCGCACCGTGACGGTGAACGACGAAGCCGTCCGGATCGTCGGGGTCGTGGCCACGGCCAAGATCCGCCAACTGGGTGAGGCACCGCGGGGGTACGTCTACCGCGACCTTCGAGCGGGATCCGCCGACTATCTGACCATGGTGGCGGCCGTGACACCGGACACCGAAGATGGCGCGACCTCGCTCGCTATTTTGCGTCAGCTCCGGGACTTCGACCGCGACATGATCGTATACGACTCCCGGACGATGGCACGGCATCTGGCGGTGATGCTGCTTCCGAGGCAGTTGGGCGCATGGATCGTGTCGGGCTTCGCGGCGCTGGCGCTCCTCCTCGCGAGTATCGGCCTCTACGGCGTCGTCAGCTACACGGTGGCGCGCCGGGCCCGCGAGGTCGGCATCCGGCTCTCATTGGGCGCCGAGTCCAGTTCGTTGGTGTGGATGCTCACGCGCGGAGGCATGCGGTTGGTCGTCCTGGGTGGGGCCATCGGGCTGGTCGCGGCGGCCGCCGTCGGCCAGGTCCTGGCCCGGCTCCTGTATGGAGTCGAGGCGGTGGACCCGCTCACCTTCACGGCTGTACCGGTCACGCTCCTTCTCGTCGCGCTGCTCGCGTCGTGGCTCCCGGCCCGGCGGGCGAGTCGGGTCAGCCCGGTCTCCGCTTTGAGGACGGAGTGATCGCCCAGGACTCGGTGATGGGTCGGCGCGCGGTCACGACGTCGAAGCCCCGGCGTCGTTCGGCTCCGCGACCGTCGTCTCACCGTGCAGCGTGGACGATGCCAGAACCAGTGCGCCGAGCAGAGCCGTCGCGACGTAGCGGGCGCGGGGCGAGGCGCTGACCCGGGATCGGAATCGGGCGGGCACCATGTTCGTTCCTCTTGCGTTGGGCGATGCAGGAGTGTGCGCGCTCGCCCCACTTGAGGCCAGGCCGCGGCGGAGTCACGTTGGACGAGCACCACCCACACCTTCCGGGAACCGACATGCGCAGACCGCCGACTCGCCGCGAAGCACTCAAGATCGGAGCCGCCGGGGTCGGACTCGGCAGCTGGGCGGCTTTCCTTCCCGATGCCGTCGCGGCCCGTGGCCCGGGGAGGCGCCCGCCACCGGATCTCGGTCCGGCGCCCGCCGAACTTCTTGCTGCCCCACCACTCGACACGGTGCGGATCGGCTTCGTGGGCGTCGGCCTCCAGGGAGGGAGCCACGTGCGCAATTTCCTGGGCATCGAGGGCGTCGAGGTCGTTGCGCTCTGCGACATCGATGTGGCGCGGGCCCGAGAGGTCGCGGAGTGGATTGTCGCGGATGGGCGGGCGGCGCCCGTGATCTACGGCGACCGCGGCAACCTGGACTTCCGCCGCATGTGCGATGAGCAGTCGCTCGACCTCGTCTTCAACGCCACCCCCTGGTCGTGGCACGTCCCGGTCTGTTTGTACGCGATGGAAACCGGGAGCCACACCGCGACCGAGGTGCCCGCAGCCTACACGATGGATGGATGTTGGGCGCTCGTGGAAGCAGCCGAGCGGCACGGGAAGCATTGCGTGATGATGGAGAACTGCAACTACGACCGTCCGGAGATGATGGTCTTCCACATGGCCCGCCTGGGGATGTTCGGCGAGATCCTGCACGCCGAGTGCGGCTACCTGCACGATCTCCGGGCCATCAAGTTCGAAGATCACAACGAAGGGCTCTGGAGGCGCGACCACGCGCGGCTCCGGAACGGAAATCTGTATCCGACGCATGGGCTCGGCCCGGTAGCCAACGTCATGGACGTCAACCGCGGCGATCGACTGTCGTACCTCGTTTCCATGAGTAGCCTGTCACGGGGCCTTCAGAACTATGCGCGGGAGCACCTCTCGCCGGGTGATCCGAGGCGTCGGGAAGAGTACGTCCTCGGCGACGTGAACACGGCACTCATCAAGACGGAGCTCGGTCGGACCATATTCGTAAGCCACGACACGAACCTGCCGCGTCCGTACAGCCGGATCCACATGGTGCAGGGGACCAGAGGCCTCTTCCAGGGCTACCCCAACCGCATCCACATCGAGGGACGCAGCCCGAACCACCGGTGGGAAGTGGCCGACGAGTACTACGAGGAGTTCGAGCATCCGCTGTGGCGGGAACTCCGAGAGCAGTCGGCCGGTGCGGGCCACGGAGGCATGGACTTCATCGAGGACTACCGTCTGATCAAATGCCTTCGCGAAGGGCTCCCGACCGACATGAATGTGTATGACGCGGCGACGTTGTCGTCGATCTGCCCGCTCACCGAGGACTCCGTGGCGAACGGGAGCGAGCCGGTCGACATTCCGGACTTCACGCGGGGTCGTTGGAAGAGCTGGCCGAAGCTGGGGCTGGTGGGTGCCTGACAATGGTTCGATCTTTTCGACGTCGGCACGGGGTCGACGTGGGTGGGGTGGATGAACGGGAAAGGAGTGGGGAAATGAAGTCGAGAATCGATCGGCGTGCCTTCGTGCGCGCTCTGCCGTTAAGCGCATTGGCTGCTTTGTCGCTTGGGCGACCGCTGAGCGCGGGGGTGTTCGCGGTCCGCGCGCATCCGGACCCGCGTCCGGGCATCGACGGGTCAGACGTTCTTCCGGCCGAGGCTGTCTCGGCGTTCGGCGAGGATGTCGTGACCATCTACGACATGGTCCGGGAGATCCCGGAGATCGCGGACGGCATCGAGTGTTACTGCGGGTGCGCGGCCATGCCCAACTATCGGTCACTCCTGACCTGCTATCACCAGGGGGGGATGGCTATGGGGTGCCGGATCTGTCAAGGCGAAGCCAAGCTCGCCTACGGCCGGGCGAAAGAGGGCCAGTCGCTCGAACGGATTCGCCGCGCCATCGACGCGAGGTTCGGGCGATGAGGGGCGGCGCGGTCTCGACGGTCGGTTCGACGATCGGTTCGGCGCTGGTGTTCGCCCTGGCGGTCGCGGCGGTTGCGCCCGACGCCAGGGCCCAGGTGAAGGCCAGCGAGAAGGCGTCGATGTCCCAGACGATCGACGGCACGGTTTTCGAGATGACGTATTCGCGCCCCTCGACGCGCGGTCGCGGCGAACTGTTCGGCGGAGTGGTGCACTGGGGCGAGCGGTGGACGCCGGGCGCCAACGTGGCGACCAAACTCTCGGCCAGTGAGGATTTCCACCTGGACGGCGTGCCGATTCCGGCCGGATCCTATTCCGTGTGGATGGATGTGCTGGAAGAGGGCCCGTGGCAGCTGGTCCTCGACCGGGACACCACGCTGTACCACACGCAACACCCGGCCGACAAGGACGATCACATTCTCGTCCCGTTCGAACGAGGGCACTCCGAGACGTCGCTGGACGCACTGCTGTGGTACTTTGCGTCGATCCGACGGGACGGGGGTGAACTCCGCATGCAGTGGGGCCATACGGTCGCCTCGTTCGATGTACAGGTTGAGCCGACCACTCGCGTCACCGTCACGCCTGAAGAAGCCGCGCTCGTGACCGGCCATTGGAGCGCACATTGGCTGCGCCCGGACGGGAGCGATGGCCGCGCGTGGGAGGTCGATGTCGTGCACGACACCGAAACCGGAATGCTCATTGCCGAGATGGACGGCGGCGGAGACGGTTCGGACGTCTTCTTCGTTCCGATGGCGGAGGGCGTGTACGGTTGGGGGTGGGGTGGGGATGGCGTTCTGTGGGAGGTCACCGACCTGTTGTTCGAGTTCGTCTCGGAGGACGGAGAGATGCCGACCACGTTCGAAGGCCGAACGGGAGAAGACCGGCTGGTGGCCCGGGGCGAACGCACCGACCCGCCGTCGGGGTAGGCGCTGGTGTTCAAGTCCGGTGTCGTATACTAGTTGTCGGTCTCGCCCCGTGTTCTCGGCGCCGCGTTCACGGAGCGGTTCGGAGGCGCGGCCTCGCATCTGAGCTACGCTCCCGGGCGGGTCAACCTGCTCGGTGAGCACACCGACTACAACGATCTTCCCGTCCTGCCCGTGGCCCTGTCCCGGGGGATCTCGCTCGCGTTTCGCCCACGGACGGACGGGACGGTGCGCCTGGCGAACCTCGATTCGCGGTTCCACCCGATCGAGTTCGAGGTGGGTGCCGTGCTCGAGCCGGTCGGAGGCGGCCATTGGGGCGACTACCCTCGGGCCGCGGCTCGAGAGGTGGCCCGGCGGCTCGGCGGCTCGCGAGGGTTCGAGGGCGTGGTGGGGTCAAACCTCCCGGTGGCGTCGGGTCTGTCGAGCTCGTCGGCGCTCACGAATGCGGTCGGCCTCGCGCTCGCACACATCGCGGAGGTCGATGTCCCGACCCTGGAGTTCGCGAACGCCATGGCTGAGGCCGAACGCTTCACCGGTACCCGCGGGGGCGGCATGGACCAGGCGATATCCCTGTGCGGCCGGGCGGGGCACGCTACCCGGATCGACTTCCGGCCGCTCCGCGTCCACCACTGGATGATTCCCGAGGACTGGCGCTTCGTCGTCGCCGACACCGGGGTGGTGGCTGAGAAGTCCGGGGCCGCCCAGGCGACCTACAACCTCCGCCGGCGCGAGTGTGAAGGCGCTCTCGGGGCCCTGGCTGGGGCGCTGGCCGGGAACGGCTCGTTGCGGCGCACACCGCGCGGGTACCCGGAGCTGATCCGCCACGTCGGGGGGCATCGGGAGGCGATATCTCTGGCGGAGCGGCACCTCGAGGGATCGGAGTTGAAGCGGTTCCGACACGTCGTGAGCGAAGCGTGCAGGGTCGAGGAGGCGCGAGACGCACTCATGTTGGCCGACGCCACCGTGTTCGGCGACCTCATGAACGCCTCGCACGCGAGCCTGCGCGCCGACTTCCTCGTGAGTTCGGTTGAGCTGGACGCCCTGGTGGGGCAGGCGCTGGAAGGTGGAGCGAGGGGCGCGCGTCTCACGGGCGCCGGCTTCGGGGGGTGCATCGTGGCGCTCGCGGACGCTGGGACGGTCGACAGCGTGGTCGGCGCGCTCCGAGATCGGCCTCTATCCACCGCCCGTCACCTGGCGCCGGAGGATCGGGCGTTCGTGGTCGAGCCGTCGGACGGGGGAAGGGTGGGGGAGATGCCGGGAGTGGGTTAGAAGCAATACTGTTTATTTAGATAGCACAACCACTCGGATGTCCCTCCAGACGGTGCCGCGTTGGGGGTTGCGGTGCTTGGTGGGGAAGTTGCTCATCTTGCGCTTGACGGCCCGTGGGTTATGCCGTCCGCGGCTCGAGACGA
>JAJCZZ010000088.1 GCA_029262115.1 Gemmatimonadota bacterium
CGGCCGACGGGATCCGGATCGGCGTGAGCTCGCCGGCCCGATACAGCCGAGCGAGTTGCATGGCGTCCCTACGATCATGCTTCCTGCGCTCGCCCGGACGCACCGGGATCAGCGACGGGGCGATGACTTCGCAGGCGTGGCCCCGCTCCGTGATGTCTCGGTGCAGGACGTAGCCGTCACCACTCGCCTCGTAGCAACTACGGCTCTCGACGGCCGAGCGCGCGTTTCGGATCTTGAAGGACTTCGCCCTCGAAGTCGAGCTGATCCGCCACCGCAGAGAGGACCGAGTACGGGCCCACGTCTTCCTGTGTATGCTGGCGCTCTACGTCCGGATCCACATGGAGCAGGCCCTCGCCCCCATCCTCTTCACCGATCACGACCCCCAGGGCGCCCAAGCTCGCACTGCCTCCGTCGTCGCGCCCGCCGTCCGGTCCAAGGCGGCGCTCGCCAAGATCCGCCGCAAGACGACCGACGACGGGTTCCCCGTCCATAGCTTCCGCTCGCTCCTGGCCGACCTCAAGACCCTGACCAAGAATACCGTCCGCATGGGCACCAGCGACGTCACCTTCGAGCGCTACACCCTATCCACCACCCTGCAGGCCCGCGCCTTCGAGCTTCTCGACGTCTCTCACCGCCTGTAGACCCTGTACCCAGTACGACGTACCCCGTCACCTGCCAAGACACCAGACGCCCCAACGAGTATCACCCATTTCTGTCAGAGCAACTTCCGGTTAGGGCCGCCAGTGGCGTGGATCCGACAAGTGGGAACGGATCCAGATGGGCGTCATACGCCCCCGATCAAGCACCAAGTCGAGGAGTGACACGTCTCCTTGGAACGATCGGGCCACCTGGCGGAAGATCTCGTTGTGCTCGCGGAGGATGACCGTCTGTTGTCGATAGGACCACGCCGACGGACCGCGAGGGCGAAGCATGCTCGGCCTCCGGTCGCGACGGGGCGACAACGGCAGCGATATCCCGATGCCCGCCAAGGTCGCTACGCCGGATCGCCGCACGGACAAGGAGATGCCGGTGTCTCCAACGAAACGCTCGGCCTCGACCTCGAACCCCACGTCCTGGTCGAAGTACCGGCCAGCCTGCAACCGGACGACCGCATCTACCTCGGGCAGCGCAAGGAGGACTCCCCCGACGGCGTACGTTCGGCCGAAGTCTCCGGGATCTCGATCATACGCGGCGAGGTCGGCTTCCAGGATGAGCCGCCCGCCACCGACCGGGTACAGGAGTTCCTGGCGAAGTCCCGCCGCATCTGCGCCGATATACCCGACACTCAGGCGCCCCAGGAGAGGGGACCCCGCGAACGCCCCGAGTTGATGGACGTGGGATAGCATGGCCAGGGAGAGATCTGGGTCCGGAAGCGGACCCTGCATGAATCCGAACTTCTGCGTCTGGAAGAGCGGGATCTGGGCACCGACCACGCTCTCGACCCCGTAGCCCCAGCGCGTCCGGAGGGTGGGCTCCACGCCGAGACGGGCATCGAGGATCCCGATGTCCGAAAATGCAATGGTGGAGACAGACGGAGTGACGACGAGATCGGTCCGGTACCGGGCAGGGCTTGCCCCCTGTTCGTGAGATCCCGCCCCAGGGGCCCACGCTGCCTCGACCGGTCGGAGTGCGCCCACGCGCGGAGTGGCTTCCCCGGTGGTGGCACGCGAGCGCATCACGACCCTCACGAGGTCGATCCCGTATCGCCGCGACGTCAGACCCAGGGCTCGACCCGTGCCTGTTCCGCCCGTTTCGAGTCGCAGCCCCGCAGCGATGCCGTCGAGCGACGACTGATTGAACACACGATTCTCGTACGAGACTTCAATGGTCGCAGCGGATTCGTCGACCCGAACGTCCTCGAACCCACGTCGGACGAGCGACTCGACCCCCAGCGACGTCGGCTCCTCAGCGACGGACCGTCCCTCGAGCTGCGCTCCAGGTGCGTCGTCTTGGACGGCGCCCCGGTCCAGCGGCACCTGGACCCCCACTCCGCCATAGAAGCCGTCGGACTCCGCCCACAAGGCCTGCACCCACAGACGAGGTATCGCACGGTCAGACCATCGCTCCGGGAGCGGGTACGCTCGCAGGCTACCGTTGAATCGTTCGCCGTCGTATTCGGCGGACAGCACCGCACCGTCGAACGGCGCGACCTCGAGACCACCGAACCACTCGCTCAGAGGACCGCGACCGTCGCCGAAGCCGAGGCTGGCACGCCCCCACTTCCCGACGGACTTGGAGGTCGTCACGAATCGCCGGCTCAGTTGCTGCGATGCCCCGCCGAAGTCGTGCCACCCGATCGAAAGCGCGGGAAGCCAGCCCTGCTCCCTCAGGAGCAACAGTTGAACGTTGGCCGACAGGTCGCGGGTGATATGGTTGAGATAGTACGTACCGCTTCTTCCCCCCTGCGCGAAAACGCGAATCGGGGTCGACTCCGTGGCCCTGGCCTCCGCCCCCCGCCCTCCGATGACGACCCTATCCCAGAGCCCGATCGCGAACTGCAGATTGGCCTGCCAGGCAAACACGTCTCGCCGATTCCCGATCACCTCGAACGCAGGGACGTTGTTCATGCTGACATCCAGCCAGCCGGACGGGAAGGCCGTAGCGGTGGGGATCTTAAAGAGACCCGGGAGCCCCAGAGCAGACACCGCCACCGGAAGCTCAGCCGTCGGCTGAGCCGACAGAGCCGCCGTGGACCCAAACGCAGAGACGGCGGCCGCCGCAGCGGCAAGGGCAACGCGGGAAGGCTGAAGGCGCCTGACGGACATTCTCACCTCTCGACAGCGGGAGCGCGAGTGTGGGCGGGCTGGCCCCCGATCCGAACCGCGCGTGGATAGCCGGACAAGTCGTCGATCGTTAGCCGGCACTAGAAAGGGATCGACGTCCACCCCCTACAACGAAACCGGGGGTGTCGGCCGCGTGCGCGGCGACACCCCCGGAGCCGAGAATCCGAGATCCTTCCAGGCGGAGCGTCCTCAGGTACCAGTGGTCCCCGTGACACACGGAACCTGACGGAAGGCCCACGCGCCACCCGTGAAGCCCAGACCGGGCACGTCGCCAAGGTCGATCACGATGTCCCCCGGCTGACCGGCGGCGCCTGAGTTGCCGGCTGGACGAAGTACGAACCTGTAGTCGAAAAGCTGAATCTGCGCCCCGGCGAAGACCACCCTTCCGCAGGCCTCCGGCGTAGGCCGCAAGGTGTCGACGTTCGGAACAGGACCGGGCTGGAGGATCCGCGTGAACGTTATCCCTCCGTTGTCGACAGGCCCGAAGACGCCCTGGGGTACGGGCACCGCCGAGCTCCTTCTGGTCTGGTTGGGAAACTCGGATCGGGCATCTCCCAACGCGGTCTCGACCAGGTTGTTCTCCAGACTCTGAGAATTCCCCTCCCTGTTGATCACACCGGTGACGGATGCAAGACGGGTGCGGATGAATTGGGCAGGGGTGCGGAGGTCGGGGAGGGTGACCGAGCGGCTCGGCGTCCTGCTTACCTCGAGGGTCGCGTCGCCAGTCGAGTACAACTCCGCCTTGTAGATGCTGAAGTGGTCGACCTGAATCGTCAGGGTTCCGTCACCGTTCAGCGTCAGCGGCACGGGAGAGCCATCACGAAGCAGCGCGGGCTTCCACCTCCGCGTGCTCTCATCATACTCGCGGGCCCGGACCGCGAAGCCGTTGGTCGTGAGAACGTCAGCAGTCTCCAACGTCACGGAAATCGGAGTTTCGAACTGCGTACCACTGGGTCCGAACACACCTGCCGCCAACGGGAGAGCAAATCCATCCGTAGCAATCGCCGGAGGCGTCCCGTCGGGGTTCACTGGGGTCACCGACAACGTCGTCGTGCCCGTCACGGCACCGGCCGGCACGGATAGGGTTACGGTCACCGCTTCCTGGCCCTTCGCCGTGGTCGCTACCGTTCCCCCCGACTCAGGAGTCACCGTCACCGGCTCCGCCTCTTGACGACGGACCCGAAGCTCAGGAATCTCGGCGGACCCGGCCGAATCCACATCGGCGACTCCCACAGACGTCGAGAAGCCCTCAGCCGTCGCGGACAGAACCACAGGGAGTGTCGTAAGCGCGTTGCCGAAGTCGTACTCGCCCGCCGCATTCGTGGCCACCGCTGCGATCGAATCACCCTCCTCCGTGTTCGCGATAACGGTCGCCCCGGCTACGGGAGCGTCCGCCTCGTCGATCACCAGACCACGGATCGTAACCGCAGGCAACTCAGGCACTTCGACCACACCTGCAACCGAGTCGACTACTGGATCGGGATCTGGGTCGGGCTCGAGCGTACCGTCATCGCAGGCTCCCAGAAAAGCCAGCGGAAGACCGGCAAGAAGAGTCGCGTAACCAAATCTTCTAAATACAGAACGTCGCATGGCTCTCTCGGCAGAAGCAGATAATGGGGGACGAGCCCAGTATCGGCTCGCTACGGGCGGCTGCTGATTATTGGGTGTGAAGCCTGGTGCGTCAAGACTGACGATCCTCTGGGGCCACGACATCACGCGGTTCAACCAACCCAACTCTTCAATATCCGCGACAGCGGCCTGACACCGCCCGCCGTGGGCGACCGGAGAGGGGTCTCCAACAGGACTCGTAAGAAGATACCACGGGAAGTCACACCTTTTTTTCAGAATCGCTGATCTAGTTCGGCAATTCCGAAATAACATGTCAGGACATGGCCACGTGTGATCCCGGGGTGATCCTCTCTGGAATTTTGTTGGAGTCCCCGGACCCGGAGAAGAAGCCGTGGGGGCGAGCTCGGCACCACCGAAGAGACCGTCGAGGCGAACCGGCCCGAACCCGAATCCTCCGGACACTCTCAGAAAACGACCCACGGACCTCCCGATGGTCACGAACCTGCTCTCGAGTAGCTTCGTGCCCACGAAGTCGTTCGCGCCTACCGCCACCGCGAGTCCAACATCGTCCTCTCGGAGTAGCACCATGTGAACGAACGGGGAGAGATCCCTCCAGCGGTGTGGACTGTTGAAGGATCGAATCGTGCCCCCTGAGGAGAGGAAGAAGTGTGACCCGCCCTCGGCGGGGCGCCCCTCCACGGCCCGAACCCCGATCGTCACGCGGTCGAACAGCCCGAGTCCGACCTGAACGTTGATCTGGGACCCGAGCGTCCGGTTGGAGGGGCGCCACAGCACGTCGTGATCGGGGAGGTTGTTTACGCTCACGTACAGCCGACCGGGGCTCAACGCGTACGGTACGGGCGTGGAGACGAGTCCTGGATACCCGTGGGTGGAGAGCGCGCCAGGTGCCGACTAACCGCAATACTGTTTATTTAGATAGCACAACCACTCGGATGTCCCTCCAGACGGTGCCGCGTTGGGGGTTGCGGTGCTTGGTGGGGAAGTTGCTCATCTTGCGCTTGACGGCCCGTGGGTTATGCCGTCCGCGGCTCGAGACGA
>JAJCZZ010000089.1 GCA_029262115.1 Gemmatimonadota bacterium
ACCAGTCGGGTCCTGAGTTTCAGTTCGACCAGTCGCCGCCAGATCCGTTCGACTGACCGAAACGACTGACCGAACGGCGGACTTCCTCATCTACCCGAGGCTCCCGCCACGCCACCCGTCCGTCCGCCCTCGCCCATCCAAACATAAGGCGATGAGCTACGCGCGCATGCAAAAGGAGGAGGCCCGTCTGCGGGCCGAGGTGGATCGGATGTTCGCGGAATCTGATGCGATTGATGCGCAAGAAGACGCCCTGTACGGAGCGGACCGACGGGGCGACGAACTGCCGCCGGAGCTCGCAGATCGATCCCGCCGTCTGCGCGTGATCCAGGAGGCCAAGGCGGCCCTCGATCAGGCCGCACGCGAAGCCGCAGAGCAGAGCGGAACGGGAGATGGCACGCCGAAACCGAAGGCACAGCGCAACTTCACCGATCCCGACAGCCGCATCATGCCGGATGCGGACAAGGCGTTCGTTCAGGCGTACAACGCACAACTGGCCGTCGACGCGGAGCATCAAGTGATCGTGGCGGCAGATGTCGTCCAGGCCACGAATGACAAGCGGGAGTTGATTCCGATGGCCGAAACAACGATCGATCAAGTGGGCGAAGTACCGAAGATCTTCAGCGCGGATGCAGGCTACTGGTCAGATGAGAACATGGAGACGTTGGAGTACTACGAGATCGACGCGGTGGTGGCCCCCGAGAAGATCCGACACCGCGAGTGGCACGAAGCCCAGCCGCCACGCGGACGCATCCCGCAAGGACGGACACGCAAGGAACGGATGCGACGGCGATTGCGGACGAAGAAAGGCCGTAGTGAATATGATAAGCGCAAGATCACCGTCGAACCCGTGTGCGGTCAGTTGAAGACCGTGCAGGGGATGCGACAATTCCTGCTGCGAGGGCACGACAAGGTGCAAAAGGAGTGGCTCCTTGCGTGCACCGGCCACAATCTTCTCAAGCTGTTCCGCGCCGCGAGGCGCGAGTCCGCCGCACGGGGCGGGTCCGGTGCGACCAGAGCCCGATTAAGCCCTTGCCCAGTGGGCTGAAGGGCCCACCGAGGGCCGCCCTGCGCGAAGGACCATCCATTCTCGTCGATACGCATACTCGACCAGGACATCGTCCGATGACAACCCGCAAACCCTCAAGCCAGGGCCGCCCGCTCCGCCGTGCCGTTTCTCGGACAGGCTCCTAGGTACGTCGTGAATAAGCCGGGATCAAACTACTGACCTGTTAGTCCCAGCAGAAGATAATCCTAGTGTGGGAATACACATTGTTAATGTAGGTGTGCTCCACAAGACACCATTCCGTTTCCTGTCCCAGAGATCCCCCTGGGACATTGGACTGTGAGGTTCGCTCCTCACAAGGCGCCCTGTCGTTTGAGACGGCACTTTCAAGTCCAATCTTATGAGTTGTTGACGCCCGAATTTCTTGACTGTCAGGACAGTCATTGACACTCAGAAGCACCTCTGTCGTCAACTCGACGTTATAGCTTTGGTCTTCACATTGACTCACGTTGTGACTATCGACCAAATGTACGGTCATGTCGTTACAAACGTTCGATCCAAGCAAAAATCCTTGCCCCTTTACGTACGCCGTGGCCTGGCTGAGCGAGACCGTTGTCCTGGCTTCGGTGATTAGGATGTCGGGATCGTCGCACACCTCCGAGCCTTCGCATCCCTCTTCAAGAGCTGCCGCGGCTCCAGAGCCCCGGTCAGGGCTCATCATCGCAACCCGCGCTCGGAGATCCGCACGGCGGTCGTCCGTAGCAGCCTCTTCGAACGCAGTGTCAAGAGCACGCCGGTAGGCCCTCGCCGCCGCCGCCCCCTGGTAGCTGACCGGAGATCCGATTGAATTACCAGCCGAACTGTTTAGCACGATCCAACCGTTGACCGGTTCAGTAGAGGAAGTCGTCTCACCCGGTTCCGGAGACATGGTCGCTGAGTCGCATGCTGCTATCGCCAAGACAATGATTGCGTGCCGAGCGGTCACGCCGAGACGGTACTGTTTCACGGCTACCTCCTTTGGTAAAGCGGGGTGCGGGGGGCTGGAAATAGGCTCTATTGACCTGGCGCCTCGGATCGCAAAAGGGTGGCAGTATGGCCAGGATCTGATGGATCCGAGACGTGCGACCACAATAATTCGAATGTTCCGCCGGGCGTGAGTCCGAGACTGGCCTCAAGGCCGCGGCCGAAGGTGTCATCGAAGAGAGCGTAGGCAGATGACCAGTTGCCGTCCCAACAGGCGTACATCAACCGCTTTGCCAGAGGATGATCTCCAGGGTGGGCCACGAACCAAACCGCGTGCACGTTACCGTGTGAGTCTGCGGCGGCCGAGTACCCAGCCCGGTGGTCGGTGGTCAGATCGTAGGGTTGAGACCAACTCGCACCCTCATCGCTGGATAAAAGAAGGCGAATCTTCGAGGAGAAGACGTTTTCTCCCTCGCCCTGACCCCACATCATCACCAACGTCCCCTCGTCGGTGGCCAGGAGTCGCACTTCTGTCGCGCGCCCTTCGACCGAGAGCTGCACCTGATCTGCCGGTTCCCAGCGCCCATGCAAGAAACGACGAATGAAGACGCTATTCCCGGCGCTAGCGGGCAGCGGATCGGGACCTTTGCCGCGGGAAATGTATCCCAAGAACCGCCGTCCCCCGCGGGTGGTTACCCAGTCCGTGTAGATGGCGCCGTCTACGGCAAATGCGGTCGTAGACTGAGCCCCACCCCACGACAAGTTGATTTGGAGCAGGGTATCGGGAGGCACCGGTACGACGAGCGAAACACCGGCCGGGGGATCGGCTCTGACGGTGCCAGTCACTGGTCCCCAACCGATGTGGGGGGTTGCCAGTACCGTATCAGGACTCGACCAGCCCCCGACGGCCGTGTAGGTGGAGTGGAGAAGGAGCTGGCTCTTCAAGAACGCCCCCTGCGGCGGTCCTGGGGAGGCGCCATCGGGCTCTCCCCATACGAGGTGAAACCGTCCGTCGCTATCGAAATCGCCCCTCGGATACGCCAGCCACCCTCCCGGCGTACCGAGACGGCCACCTTCGGACGAAAAGATTGTCGCCGCTCCGCGGGGCAATGGGGCACCAAAGTCGACGTCCGCTCCGAGAACGAGTCCGGCGCCGTCTTCCCGGCGGTGAGACCCCACCATCATCATGGGCGCAACTGACCCTCGCGGGATCCACTCTTTCGGCTCGCTCCAAGCTAGTGGAGCGCAACCGGCCAGATCCGCCTCAATCGCCCCATGAAGGGTCGCGACGACCGAACCGCGCGCATTTCCAACGACTGCGACTCCACCTGCGACGGCAAGTATCAGGAACCCCAGCAGCGGAATGCTCTTGCGAGAAACGGACCGCATCTACTCTCAGATCTTCTTGGAGACGTACGCTACCATACCAGAACGTATTAAAGATACTAGAGCTATGCCACCGCTGTGTCAACAGCGGCGGAGAGTGGACAGATTCAACGGTTAGGGATGGTCGAAGTCGAATGCCGGCGCGGGCTCGGCCTCCGTGAGATCGACCTCGCGGGATTCGTCGAGGAGGACGTCGCCCCGCGGATGGGAGGCCCGCGTGCCGGTGCCACGGGAGGGGAGCGGTGGGGAGATCGAGGTGTCGAGGACGGACCGGACGACCGGCGGATCAGTGAGGAATGCCAGAACGTGCATCTGGCCGCCACAGCGGACACACAAGTGGTGGCACCCTTGTAGATCCGGGTGAATAGCTGGAACCCGCGGATCCGGGCGGATCGGCGTGAGGATGGGGAGGCCTCCGTGGCGTGGGACTTAGGGAGC